>NZ_JBEXYE010000027.1:0-82560 GCF_040630785.1 Nocardia sp. NPDC005746 | reverse complement strand
GGATGCCGCTCTACCTGCAACGTTCCCGCCGCACCGCCGGCGAAGCTCAACGATTGGCACTCCTGGCCCGGGACAAGGGATGTACCCGCCCGGGTGTGAGCAGCCAGCCAGTATGTGCGCGGCCCACCATGTCACCGATTGGGTCAAGGGTGGGCCGACCGATGTCGACAATCTGGCGTTCGCGTGCGATCACTGTCACGCGTTGATCAATGATGGCCCTGATGGCTGGAAAACCGTTGTGATGGGTAAAGACTCACCTCATGCGGGCCGGGTTGGGTGGATTGCTCCGAAGAGTATTGATCCCACCGGCACACCGCGCGTGAACGAGCGTCATCACGTGGGGCAGGCGATCGCCACTGCGGTCGATTCGAGTTGCCGGACGTGGCGTTCACGGGTGTCGTCGAATCCGAGCCGTTCGTGTCTGACTGGGGTGCGCAAGGCTACGCGGAGTGTGGTTGCCTCGTCTGCCCTGCCGGACTTGGGCTGACGCCGGGCTGGGAGCCGTCCCCGCCGATCCCGGCCCGCGGACTGCACGCATCACCTTCTCCAGACAAAGACCCGAAGACCTCTGGACAACAAGCCACTTCGAGAAGCCCACCCGCCGCTCTTCCCCTACGCCGGGACGACGCACGGCCGAACCTAGAGGGGCTGGTAGGTGAGGGGCCTCGTAAACTCGGCCAGCCTCTCCTTCTTCTCCTGTCCTCACCGGTGGGGGCTGGTGGGTGAGGCGCCTCGTAAACTCGGCCACCCTCTCTTCCTTCTCCTGTCCTCACCGGTGGGGGCTGGTGGGTGAGGCGCCTCGTAAACTCGGCCGCCCTCTCTTCCTTCTCCAGGCGTCTTTATCTTTTGATCTCTTTTGAGGTGCCTGATGTTCTTCGGACAGTGTCCCAATCTAGGATTGGGTGACTGAACGGAGTGGCTTGTGGCGCAGAGGAAATCGCGGAAGTTCAGCCCGGAGTTCCGGGAGTCGGCTGCTCGGGAGGTGCTGGACAAGGGGCGGTCGTTCGGCGATGTGGCGCGTGATTGCGGGGTGACCGAGCAGACGATCCGGAATTGGGTTCACGCCTTCCGGGTCGAGAGCGGTGAGACCGGGTCGGATTTGTCGACCGATGAGCGGTCGCGGTTGCGGGTGTTGGAGGAGGAGAACCGGAAACTGCGGGAGGAGAACGAGTTTCTGGGAAAATCAGTGGCCTTCTTCGCGAAGAAGTACCTGTAGCGGTGAAATATGCGTTCGTCGCTTCCGAAGAAGGCCATCACGCGATCGCTGACATGTGCCGGTGGGCCGGGGTGTCGCGGTCGGGCTATTACGCCTGGCGTCACCGCGCGCCCTCGGCCACCGACCGCCACCGGGAGAGGTTGAAGGTCGAGGTCCGGTCGTGTTTCACCCATTCCGACGGCACCTACGGGTATCGACGTGTCCACGCCGCGCTGGCCCGCCGGAAGGTATCGGCAGACCCGGATACGATCCGGAAAATCATGCGTGAACTGGGGTTGGTTGCCTGTCAGCCGCGCCCGTTCCGGCCCCCACCACCGTTTGCCGCCGACCAGCTCGGCCACCCGGATCTGGTTCGCCGTGATTTCACCGCCACCGCGCCGGCCCGCAAACTGGTCGGCGACATCACCTACATCCGCACCCGCCAGGGCTGGCTGTATCTGGCCACCGTCCTGGATTGCTATTCCAGGAAAGTGGTCGGCTACGCCATGGCCGACCACATGCAGACCGAACTCGTTGTCGACGCCCTGAACATGGCGGCACGAAATCTTCCGATCCGAGCCGGGGACACCATCTTCCACAGCGACCGCGGCACCCAATACCTGTCCACCGAATTCCGTCGAGCCGTTCGGAAACTCGGCCTCCGACATTCCGTGGGACGCACCGGAACCTGTTTCGACAATGCCTGGGCCGAGTCGTTCAACGCCACCCTGAAGAACGAACGCGTCCACCGCACCCACTATCGGACCCGCGAACACGCCCGCCGTGACATCACCGCCTATATCGAGTTACGGTACAACCAGATTCGACTCCACTCCGCGATTGACTACCGCACGCCGAACGAAGTAGAGTCCGCCTGGTTCGCACGGAACAAAACAGCCTGAGAAATCAAACCCTCACTGTCCGAGAACATTCCAGCCCCTCACTTTAGTCTTTTGTCTTTGAGTGTCTTTGTCTTTAAGTTTCGTTCTCAGGATTGATAGCTCAAGGTACGAAAAGCTCCCGATTCCGAGTGGTCCGAGCCGTCAACCGCCCACCCTTGAACACATAGTTCCGATCAGGCCGGTCGAGTAGAGCGTCAGCAACGCGATAGGTCGACAGGACAACGAGATCAGCCAGGGCACCCACCCGCACGCCGTAGCGATCCGCGATCCCGATAGTCCGCGCAGCCTCGGTAGTGGCCATCCCGAGAATCCGATTCATGTCCTCAGGCCCCGAGAGATGCCCGGTCTGAGCCAGGAACAGCCCGATATCGAGCATGTCGGCATTCCCATATGGAGTGAAGGCGTTCCGAATGTTGTTGGACGAGTACGCAGTGGTGACCCCCGCCTCCCACAGCTCCCGAATCGGCGCGATCCCACGACGCACATTGGCGACGTCCGACCGACCACCCAGATGCATGTCCGTCGCAGGAAGCGGAACCACAGAGATCCCGGCAGACGCGAGACGCTCGAGTGTCCGCGCACGATCCGATGGAGACCGACCGGCGAGAGACGTCATGTGCCCCAGCGTCACTCGACCATGACGGCTGGTGAGTTCGGTGACCGAGGCGATGTAGTCCGCCATGGCGTACCGCGGATCGGTGGCGTCGTCGGCGAAGTCGGCGTGAATGTCCAGGGGGACATCGAATTCGGCGGCCAGATCGAAGATGAGGTCGATGTGGCGGCGGCAGTCCTCCACAGTGCGCTCGTTGTACGCGCAGCCACCGAGTACATCGACACCCGCGTGCAGGCTTTCGCGCAGCAGGTCGAGAGTGCCGGGGGATTGGAGGATGCCCTCCTGGGGGAAGGCGACGATCTGGAGGTCCAGGCGGTCTCGGTACTCCTCGCGGAGGTCGAGCAACGCGGTGACGCCACGGAGGCCGACGATCGGGTCGACGTCGGGGTGAGCACGAATGGCGGTGGTGCCGTTGGCGATCGCCATGTCGAGTACGCGGCGGGCCCGGTCGCGGATGGCGGCCACGGTGAAGCCGCGTTTGAGTTCGGCGGTGACGCTGATGGCTCCGGCCAGGGTGCCGTCCGGGTTGGATTTCTCGGCGTCCAGGAGTGCTTTGTCGAGGTGGACGTGGGATTCGACGAGGCCGGGGATGACTACGCGTCCGGCGCAGTCGATCTCCTCGGTGCCGCGCTCGGGGAGCTTGGGGCCGATCGCGACGATGGTGCCCTCGGAGATCGCGATGTCGACCAGGTCCGCGTCGTCGGCGATGCGGGCGGCCCGCAGCAGCAGATCCACCTGGTGCGGAGTCGAATCCGTCATGGCTACCTCCCGGAACGAAAGTGACTCCGTTTGTATACGAGAGCCGTGTTTCGTTCGGGGGCGGTAATTGCTTCCCCGGTGTTACGAAGCGCGCGGAGCCGAACCGGGCTGTGGCGCAGGGTCTTCGGCGCGCTGGCGGAACCGGTAGGCGGTGGCGGCGTGGGCGATGTGGGCGGTGACCACGGCGGCGGCTCGGTCGGGGTCACCGGTTTCCAGGGCGGCGCAGATCTGTTCGTGCTCGTGCCAGGAGTCGGTCGCGCGGCGGGGGAGTTCGACCGAGTAGACCCAGGCGATCTTCCAGCTCAGCTGCATGATCAGCTGCGCGAGCAGGGTACTCCCGGACGCCTCCGCGAGGACCTCGTGGAAGCGGCTGTTGAGGCGTGCGAGCTCGTCGAGGCGGCCCGCGCGCACGGCGTCCTGGCCGAGGGCCGTGAGCTCCTTCAAGCGGCCGAGCTGCTCCGGGGTGCGCCGGACGGCGGCGCGGGACGCGCACAGCGGTTCCAGGCGGGCCCGGATCTCCAGCAGGTCCGCGGCCTCGTCCTCGGTCAGTGCCGCCACGAAAACGCCTGCGTAGGGCCGTGACGAGGCGAAACCCTCGGCTTCCAGGGTGCGCAGCGCCTCCCGGACCGGCACCCGGGACACCCCGTAGCTCTCCGCGAGCGCGTCCTCGGTCAGGCGCTGGCCGGGGGCGTACGCGCCGCGAATGATGTCGTCTCGGATGGCGCGACACAGCTGTTGCGGTGTCATACGCCCGGCGGTGCTGGTCACGGCAGCCTCATCAGGGATTCGGTGGAACGGGGAGTTGCATACGATCCATCGTGGCCTCGGCCGACGGGATGTGGCAAATCTACTGTATCCGCCCGAAAGTCACTGGACGGCCGTCGTATTCACGGGTCCGACTGCGCCACAGCGGTTTCGGGTCGCCGTCCTGCGGCGGTTTGTATACGATGCGGCCATTCTGTTCGGAAGGAACTCATGGATCCCGCGCATCTCGTGCTCCTGTTCGCCGCCGGATTAGGGGCGGGCGTCTGCAATGCCATCGCCGGGGGCGGCAGTCTGCTGTCGTTCCCGGCGCTACTGGCCACGGGGCTGCCGCCGGTCACGGCGACGGTCACCAACTCGGTGTCGGTCTGGCCCGGATATCTCGGCGGGGCCGCCGCGCTGCGCAAGCGGCTCGACGAACACCGCACCCTGGTCCCGGGGCTGGTCCTCACCGGCGTGGTGGGCGCGACCGGCGGGGTGATCGCGCTGCTGGCCGCACCGCCCAAGGTCTTCGCGGCGCTGGTGCCCTATCTGATTCTCGCCGCCACGGCGCTGTTCGCGGCGCAGCCGCTGGTGTCGCGCAAGCTGTCCGAGCACGGCGGAGACTCACGCCTGCGACTGTTCGCGGGCGTGTTCCTCGGCGCGGCCTACGGCGCGTACTTCAACGGGGGCATGGGGATCGTGCTCCTCACCGCGCTGGCCCTGGGGATCGATGCCTCGATCACCCGGCTCAACGGCTTGAAAAGCCTCCTCACGCTCACGGTGTCGAGTACCGCGGTGATCGCGGTCGCGCTGTTCGGGCCGGTCGAGTGGTGGGCGGTCGCGGTGCTCGCCCCGGCCTGCCTGCTCGGCGGCGTCGTCGGCGCCCGGGTGGCGGATCGGCTGCGGCCGGGGGCCTTCCGGGCGGTGGTCATCGTGTTCGGCGTCGGGGCGGGCGCGGCCATGCTGCTGTCCTGACGTTGTTCCGCCCCGACTCCGTTCTCCCTCTCCTACGACACAGGTGGTGCATCTCATGAACGATCTTCTGCTCCGCGGCGGCCGGCCCTGGACGCCCGGTACAGCGGTCACGGTCGCCGACATCCTGATTCGCGACGGGCGGATCGCCGCGATCGGGGACGGGCTCACCGCCGACGGCGTCGAGTCCGTGGATCTCGCGGGGGCGCTGGTGCTCCCGGGCCTGGTGGACTCGCACTGCCACCTCGACAAGACCATGTACGGCGGGCCGTGGGTGCCGAACACCGGCGGCGGCACGCTCGCCGGGCGGATCGCCAACGGTGAGGGCCGTCGCGACGAACTGGGGCTGCCGAGCGCCGACTACGCGTCGAACCTGCTGGGTGCCATGGTGTCCGCGGGGACCGCACATGTGCGCAGCCACATCGACATCGATCCCGAAGTCGGGTTGCGGGGCGTGGAAGCGGTGCGGGCGGCAGCGGCCCGGCACGCCGATCGGGTGGAGGTCCAGCTCGTGGCCTTCCCCCAGGGCGGGTTGCTGACCCGGCCGGGCACCGCCGAACTGCTCGAAGCCGCGCTGGCCGACGGCGTGGAGGTGGTCGGCGGGCTGGATCCCGCCGGGTACGACGGGAATCCGGCCGGGCAGCTGGATGTGCTGTTCGACCTCGCCGAGAAGTACGGGGCGGGCATCGACATCCACCTGCACGACCGTGGCGCGCTCGGCGCCTGGCAGTACGACCTGATCGTGGCTCGCACGAAGGCCACCGGTCTGGCGGGGCGGGTCACCATCAGCCACGCCTACGCGATGGGCGAGCTGGAGCCGGGCGAACAGCGCCGGATCGCGGAAAGCCTCGCCGAGGCCGGGGTTTCGATGGTGACCTGTGCGGTCGGCAGCGCGCCCGTGGTGCCGGTCCGGGTCATGCATGCCGCCGGGGCCGGGCTGGCCCTCGGCAATGACGGCATCCGGGACCTGTGGACCCCCTACGGCGACGGCGACATGCTGCGCCGGGTCATGCAGGTGGCGTTCCGGGATCGCCTGGTCTTCGACGAGGACATCGAACTGGCCCTGGCTGCGGGCACCTACGGGGGAGCGGCCCTGCTCGGGATCGAGGACTACGGGCTGCGGGAGGGCGCGACCGCCGACCTGTTCACGGTGGACGCCGAAACACCCGCTGCCGCCGTGGTTTCCGTGCCGCGACGCTCGCTGGTGGTCAAGCGTGGCCGTGTGGTCGCGCGGGACGGTCGCCTGCTCGGCAACTGACCCCCAACTGATCCACGCTGATCGTATACGAAACAAGGGTGTAATCGCCTGGACCGCATTCGGCAACGAGCCGCCGATAGAAATGTGAACATGCGCACCACCGCCTCAACCACCGTCAAAGGCCAAGGCCCGGACGGGAATACGGACGCCACCGCGAGCGCGAATGCCACCGCCCCCGCTGGCACCGTATACACCGACCAGGCCTTGGTCTTTCATCATGTCGGCCTGACCTTCGAGAACGGCACCCACGCGCTCGACGGCATCGATATCACCATCCGGCCCGGGGAATTCGTCTCGCTGGTCGGTCCCTCCGGCTGCGGCAAGTCCACGTTGCTGCGACTGGCCGCCGGGTTCGAGAAGCCCACCGCCGGAACGATTTCCCTCGCCACCGGCAAGCTCGGTTACGTCTTCCAGGAGGCGACCCTGCTGCCGTGGCGGTCGGTGCTGCGGAATGTGGAACTACCCGCCGAACTCGCGGGCGTGGACAAGACGACTCGCCGGGCCGCGGCGCAGGAGGCGCTGGAGTTGGTCGGGCTCACCGGATTCGAGAACCACAAGCCGGCACAGCTCTCCGGCGGCATGCGGATGCGCACCTCGATCGCGCGCGCCCTCACCGGAGCGCCCGAACTGTTCCTGTTCGACGAACCCTTCGGCGCTCTCGACGAGATCACGCGCCAACGGTTGAACGAGGAGGTGAGCGGGCTGTACCGGCGCTCGGGATTCACCGGGGTGTTCGTGACCCACTCGGTCGCCGAAGCGGTCTTCATGTCGACCCGGGTCATCGTGCTGACCGGGCGGCCCGGACGCGTAGCGGCCGATATCGCGGTGCCGCTGGACTTTCCGCGCTCGCCGGAGCTGCGGTACACGGCCGAGTTCGGCGCCGTCGCGGCGGAGGTCTCGGCGGCGTTGCACGACGCCGAGCGGGGTACCGTCCAGACGCTGGGGAGGGCGGCATGACCGCGGCCGCGGACAGCGAGATCGCTGTGTCCGGGTCGGACGAGCCGATCGCCGCATCCGAGGCGGGCGACCCGACGGCGGTGCGCGCGGCCGATGACCCGACGACGTCGCCCGATGGCGGCGATGCGGCCACGGTATCCGAGGCGACCAGCACGCCCGGAGCGGCCGGGCAGCCCGTGCGTCGAATCCGGAAGCCGCGCTGGCCCTTCGCGATAGCACCGGTCCGGGTCTTCGCGCCGGTCTTCGTGTTCGTGCTGGTCATGTCCGCGTGGTCGATCGCGAGCCACTTCCTGATAGCGCCGGAATCCAGGTTCCTGCTGCCGCCGCCGGAAGCGGTGGTGTCCAAGGGGCTGCTCGACGCCGCCACCCGCGCCGAGATCCTGCAGGCGCTGGGCGCGACCGTGCAGATCGCGCTGGTCGGCCTCACCATCGCCATCGTGCTCGGCGTCACCTTCGCGGTGATCATGAGCCAAGCCCGCTGGGCCGAGTACTCGCTCTACCCGTACGCGGTCATCCTGCAGACGATTCCGGTGCTCGCGGTGGTGCCGTTGTTCGGATTCTGGTTCGGCTACGAGTTCGGCAGCCGGGTGATCGTCTGCGTCATGGTGTCGCTGTTCCCGGTCATCACCAACACGCTGTTCGGCCTGAAATCGGTGCAGCCCTCCGAGCATGACCTGTTCACCCTGCACGGCGCCAACCGGTGGCAGCGCCTGCTGAAACTCCAACTCCCCGCCGCCCTCCCGGCCATGATCTCCGGCTTCAAGATCTCCGCGGGTATGGCCGTGATCGGCTCCATCGTCGCGGATTTCTTCTTCCGCCAGGGCAATCCGGGCATCGGTCGCATGATCGACGTCTACCGGCAGCGGCTGGCCACCGAAGAACTGCTCACCGCGCTCCTGCTGTCCTCCCTCGTCGGCCTGATCCTGTTCTGGATCTTCGACTTCCTCGCCGGACGCGTCGACCGCGCGCACGGCAAGCGCGCCCGCAGCTAGCAACCCCGCGGTGTCGCAACCGCACCGTGCCTCAACCCCACCGTGTCTCAACCCCACTGTGCCCAACCCTAGGAATGCTCGTGAAGAAACGTGTCCTCGCTGCTGCCGCGCTCGCCGGTAGCGTCCTGCTCACCGCCGCTTGCAGTGGCGGCGCATCGACTCCCGCCCCGACCGGGAAGGGCGCGCTGGCCGGTGTGTGCCCGTCCACCGTCGTGATCCAGACCGACTGGTTCGCGACGCCCGAACGCGCCGCCGCGTATCAGCTGGTCGGCCCGAACGGCACTGTCGACGCCAAGAAGGGCGCCTACTCCGGCCCGCTCGGCGACACCGGCGTGAATGTCGAAGTGCGACTGGGTGGTCCGTTCCTGGGTGGGCAGCCGGTGCCCGCCCAGATGTACCAGGACACCTCCATCACCCTCGGCCTGGTCCCCACCGACGAGCAGGTCCGCGCCGCCGCCAAGTTCCCGCTCACCGGCGTCTTCGCCTCCCTGCAGAAGAACCCGCAGATCGTCATGTGGGATCCGGCCACCTACACCGTCAACTCGTGGAAGGACGTGGCCGCCACCAACGCCCCGATCCTGTACTCCGAGGGCAAGATCTACATGGACTACCTGATCGCCAACGGGGACGTGAAGAAGGAACAGGCCGACGCCTCCTACGACGGCACGCCGAGCCGCTTCGTCGCCGAACACGGGCGCGTCATGCAGCAGGGCTACGTTTCCAATGAGCCCTACCGCTGGGAGCACGACGTCAAGGGCTGGCTCGAGCCCACCGGACACCTGCTCGTCGCCGACGCCGGATACGAGAGCTACCCGCACGCCTGGTCGGTCCGCTCCGGTGAACTCGACAAGCTGCGTCCCTGCCTGCAGAAGCTCGTCCCCCTGCTGCAGCAGGCCCAGATCGACTACGCCACCGACCCCGAACCCACCAATCAGGCGCTGCTGAAGATCGCGCAGGGTATTCCGGACGGTCCGCCCATCACCGCCGGCGGCAACACCGACTCGGTCAAGGTGCAGCTGAAGGAGAAGATCATCGCCAACGGGCCCGGCAACACCCTCGGCGACTTCGACCTCGACCGCGTCACCCGCGCCATCGCCCAGGTCACCCCGCTGCTGCGCGCCAAGGGCCGGGAAGTCCCCGGCAACCTGACCGCCAAGGATCTGGTCACCAACGAATTCATCGACCCCGCAAAGGGTCTGAAGCAGCAGGGCTGAGGTCGCGGAGAACCATGTCGAATCACGAGTACGAGCACGAACCGGTCCCGGCCGCGGCCCGTCGCAGCCTGCTCTCGGTCGCCGCGGTCTGGGCCGGATTCCCGATGTGCCTGGGCAACGCGGTCTTCGGCGGACTGATCGTGTACAGCCAGGGCATGGGTCGCGGGCTGCTGGCGATCCTGCTCGGCAACCTGCTGCTGTTCGGCTACGTGGGCACGCTGAGCTGGATCGGCGGGCAGACCGGACGGAACTTCTCGCTGCAGGCCCGGCACGCGTTCGGCGACCGCGGGCGCGCCGTGGTGGTCGGGTTCCTGGCCACCGTCGTGATCGGCTGGTTCTCCTATCAGGTCGGCTTGACCGGCACCACCCTCGAAGGCCTGTACGGGTGGAGTCCGACGTGGGGTGGGCTGCTGGGCGGAGTGTGCTTCGTCCTGCTCACCCTCGCGGGAATCCGCGCGCTCTCGCTCATCGGCCTGATCGGGACGCCGCTGTTTCTGGTCATGGCCGGTCTGGCGCTGTATTACGGCCTCGGGCACGGGCATTCGCTGTCCGGCGCGTTCGGATACGCGGGTGGCGGCGGCCCGCTCGGGTTCTGGGCGTGCGTGAGCATCGTGGTCGGCGGTTTCGCCGACTCGGGCACCATGACCGCCGATTTCACCCGCTGGGCCCGCGACGGCCGAGCGGGGCTGGTGGCGGCGGCCTCGGCCTTCCCGTTCGCCAACTCCATCGCCTTCCTCATCGGCGGTCTGGTGGTGGCGATCGGCGGGGCCGCCGACCCGGCGAACGACGGCGGCGCCTTTCTGGGTCTGCTGGCCGGGCACGGGCCGCTCATCACCGGGCTGTCGGTGCTGTTCGTCTTCGCGAACCTGGGATCGGTTGCGGCGCACTGCCTCTACAACGGCGCGGTGGGCTGGGCCGGGATCACGCCCCTGCGGATGCGGCCGCTGGCGGCGGCGCTGGGCCTGATCGGCACCGTGGTGGCGCTGACCGGCGTCTGGGCGCACATCGTCAACTGGCTGGTGCTGCTCGGTGTGGTGGTGCCGCCGATCGGCGCGGTGCTGATCGTCGACTACGTGCTGACCCGGCGTCGCGAGCCGGAGCGGGCCCGGGTGCGGCCGATCGCCTTCGCGGCGTGGGGGATCGGAGCGGTGGCGGCGGGTCTCGCGCACTATCACCTGCCGGGTTCGGTGGACGCGGTGATCGGATTCGTCACCGCCGCCGCGGTGTACGCCGGAGCCACCGCACTACTGCCGGCCGCGGCGCCCACGCCCGCGCCGTCGTCTGTCGCCGTCTGAGGAGGCGCGGTGAATTCCGCTGAACGCGACGAACTGTGCTTCCTTCCGGCCACCGAGCTGGTGGCCCGGATCCGGTCGCGGGAGCTGTCGCCGGTCGAGCTGACGGAGGCGGTACTCGATCGTATGCAGGAGATGGATCCGCTACTGCACGCCTTCTGTACCCCGACCCCGGAGCCGGCCCGGCGGCGCGCGCGGCTGATCGCGGACGACCTGGTGCGCGGCCGGGATCCGGGACCACTCGTGGGCGTTCCACTGGGAATCAAGGACCTGTTGTCCACCAAGGGTATTCGCACCACCTCGGGGTCCTGGGTGTATCGCGATCACATTCCCGACGAGGACGACATCGTCGTCGAGCGGGTGCTGGCGGCGGGCGCGATCTGCCTGGGCAAGACAAACACCTCGGAATTCGGTTACAGCGCCAGCGGACTGAACCCGCTGTTCCCCGCCACCCGCAATCCCTGGGACACCGCCTCGAGCCCGGGCGGTTCCAGCGCGGGATCGGCCGCCGCCGTCGCGGCCGGGCTCGGACCGGTGGCGCTGGGCAGTGATGGCGGCTGCTCGGTGCGCGCGCCCGCCGCGCTGTGCGGGCTGGTCGGAATGAAGCCGTCGATGGGCCGGGTGCCCGTCTACCCGGGCTGCCGGGACGAACGGCTGCCCGGTGTATCCGGTTGGGAGAGCATCGAACATATCGGCCCGCTGACCCGCACCGTCGCCGACGCCGCGTTGATGCTGTCGGTGCTCGCGGGCCCCGACCCGCGCGATCGGCATTCGATTCCGTGCGGGGACGTGGACTGGATCGCCGCGGCGCGCGACGGCGGCGAACGGCCCGACACCGTGGCGGGGCTGCGCGTCGGATTCAGCCCCGACCTCGGCTACCTGCCGGTCGATCCCGAGGTGCGCGGTGTGGTGGAACGGGCGGTGCGTGAGGTCGTGGAAGGGCAGCTCGGCTGCCACGTGCGAGCGGTGCGACCCGGCTGGTCCGATCCCGCCGCCGCGTTCTCCGCCCTCATCATGGCCGAGACCGACCTGAGCGGCATGCGCGCCATGGCCGACCGGCACGCCGATCGCATGTCCCCGCACCTGGTCGCCTGGCTGCGCGGGCCGTGGACCGCGCAGGATTTCACCGACGCCAATATCGCGCGCAAGGCCCTGGTCAACGCGATGGCCCGGCTCATGCGCGATCTCGATGTCCTGATCACCCCCACCACCGCCGTCGCGGCCTTCCCGGTCGGCGCGCACGGGCCCGGAACCATCGACGGCACACCGGTTTCCCAGTCGGCCTGGATCGGCTTCAACTATCCGGCCAACCTCACCGGTCAGCCCGCCATCAGTGTTCCGGCGGGCCGCACCGGCGCCGGGCTGCCGGTGGGGCTCCAGATCATCGGCCGCCACCTGGCCGATGGGACCGTCCTGCGGCTGGCAGCCGCCATCGAACGCGCCGCGCCCTGGGCGCAGCTGCGACCGTCGATCACCGCTGGAGCCGCGTCGATCACCACTCGAGCGACGGCGCGGACCGTTCGCGGGTAGGGGTGCTCGACTCCGGGCCGGGTACCGAGGGTCCGCGGTTGTCGGACTGGCGCAGCTGCTGGACCACCAGGTCGAGGAAGGCGTCGACCTCGTCGAGGTGATAGGCGGGAGCGCCGAGGGGGGCGAGGTGGAAGGTGATCGTCCGGACCTCGTCCGGGGTGAGGCCGTGGGGACTCTGATGGGCGAGAGCGGCGGCCAGACGGACCAGGAACGCCCCCACCTCCTCGGCGCGGTAGCCGCGGAAACCGGCCGGGGGAGTGGAGAATTGGATGCTCAGGACGTCGTCGGGGGTGAGCTGGTCGTGGGTGCGGCGCACGGGTTGGTGGCTACGGCCCAGGCGTAGGTACTCGAGTTCCATGCACAGCCGGTCGAGGAAATCGTCGACCTGTTCGATGTCGTAACCGTGTTGCCCGGCTGGGGGACCGTCGAATTCGACGAGCCGGATCTCGGCGACGGTCAGATGGTCGTGGCCCGCCATGGTGTCGGCGATGCGCGCGCAGAAGGCGTCCACCTGGGCGGGGTGGTAGCCGTGCGGCCCGTGCGGTGCGGGGCCGAACCGGCGGCGGCGGACGTCCTCGGGGGTCACTCGCGCCATTGTGCCAAGAGCTTCGTGTCCGAATTACTTCCGCCCCTTGCGGATCCAGCCGCACTGGACATACTGGTCTGTTTGTACACGGGTGTCAGCGCCTGCCGGATCGCCGCCTCAGTGCTTGCGCACGCCGTCGATGAGCAGCGCTCGGATGGCATGGCTGAGATCGTCCACCGCCTGCGGGTCGGGGGTGCGGATGCCGTGCACGATGGCGGCCAGCAGCATGCCGGTGACCGCGCGCGCGGTGTTCACGGTGTCGAGATCCGCACGCAGATAACCGTGTTCGACCCCGTGCTCGAGGTATCCGGCGGTCAGGGCGTCGGCGGTGTCGAGCAGGCCGTAGAGCCGCTCGGTCAGTTCGGAGTCGATCCCGGTGGCCTGGAACAGCAGCAGCTGCGCCACCCGCCGGTCCTCCAGAAAGATCCGGTTGAGCGCGTCGCCGATCCGGTCCACCTGCGCCCGGTACTCCTCGAGACTGTCGGCCGCGTCGGGGGCGTTGTCGGTGCCCAGCGCTTCGATGATCCGCGCGGCCAGGTCGTCGATGACGTGGTCGATGATGTCGCGCTTGTTCTCGAAGTACCGGTAGAAGGTGCCGTGCCCGATGCCGAGCTCCGCGGCGATATCGGCGATGCCGGTGGCGTGGTAGCCCTTCTCGGCGAAACACGCGAACGCGGTGTCGATGATCTCCCGGCGGAGTTCGGCCTTGCGCCGTTCGATTCTCGAGGATGGCTTCGTCACCAGGCCGATGATACGGTGATCACAAACGGAATGAGATGTCATTCCGTGACAGGTGAATCAGTTTTTGTAGAACACACAGCTCAGCGGGAGGTTCGGCGTGGCACCTCAGTACGACGCCATTGTGGTCGGGGCGGGTTTCGGCGGTATGGGTGCGGGGATCGAGCTGGATCGGCTCGGCCTGGGCAATTTCCTCATCCTCGAGCGCGAGGACGACCTCGGCGGCACCTGGCACGTCAATCACTATCCGGGCCTGGCGGTGGACATCGCCTCGGTCACCTACTCGTACTCCTTCGAACCCAACCCGAACTGGTCACGGCTGTTCGCGCCGGGCTCGGAGCTCAAGAAGTACGCCGAACACGTCGCCGACAAGTACGACCTGCGCCGTCGCATGCGCTTCGGCGCCACCGTGGGCGGCGCCCGCTGGGACGCCGAGCAGCAGCACTGGGTGGTATCGGTCGAGAACGGTGAATCCCTCACCGCGCGTTACCTGATGGCCGCCACCGGCTTCCTGTCGCAGCCCTACACCCCGCCGTTCCCGGGCATCGACACCTTCGAGGGCAAGATCATCCACACCACCGCCTGGGAGGACGGCTTCGACCTCACCGGCACCAAGGCCGCCATCATCGGCACCGGCGCCACCGCAGTACAGCTGATCCCCGAGGTCGCCGAGAAGGCGCGGGCGCTCACCGTCTTCCAGCGCACCCCGATCTGGGTGGTGCCCAAGGTCGACGCCCCCATCCCGCCCTCGGTGCAGAAGCTGTTCGCGCGAGTTCCGGCCACCCAGAAGGCCGCCCGCCTGATCAACACTGCCATGCTGGAGGCGCTCATGGTGGTCGGCGTGCTGCACTTCAAGCAGGCCAAGCCCCTCAACAAGGCCGCCGGACTGCTCGCCAAGGCCCACCTGCGCACCCAGGTCCGTGACAAGCAGACCCGCGAGAAGCTCACGCCCGACTACGATTTCGGCTGCAAGCGGCCCACCTTCTCGAACCTGTACTTCAAAACCTTCAACGAGCCGCACGTGCGCCTGGAGACCAACTCCATCGAGCGCATCGAGCCCGACGGCATCGTCACCGCCGACGGCCACAAGACCGAGGTCGACACCCTCATCCTGGCCACCGGCTTCAACCTGTGGGACGTCAACTTCCCGGCCATCGAGATCATCGGCCGCGACGGGGTGAACCTCGGAAAGTTCTGGCGCGACAACCGTTTCCAGGCCTACGAGGGCATCACGGTGCCGAAGTTCCCCAACTTCGTCAGCCTCAACAGCCCCTACTCCTACAGCGGCCTGTCGTACTTCACCACCATCGAGGCGCAGATGAAGCACATGACGCGGCTGTTCGGTGAGATGTTCCGCCGCGGCGAGCAGGTCTTCGAGGTCACCGAGCGCGCCAACGCCGAATTCCTGGACCGCGTCACCGACAAGCTCGGTTCCTCGGTCTTCTACGGCGGCCAGTGCTCGACCGCGCGCAGCTACTACTTCAACCAGCACGGCGAGGCCGCCCTGCTGCGCCCGACAAGCACCCTGAACGCCCACCGCGAAGCGTCCAGCTTCCCGCTGGACGACTACAGCTATGGACAACAGCCGGCCTGAGTGAGACTGCGCGGTCGGCACAGTCGGGGGCCGACCGCGCGGCCCGGGGAATCAGCCCTGGGCGAAAACGGGTGGACTCTGGGACAGGTCGCCGCGCGTTCTCTCAGGGATTACTGGCAGACTGTCGGGAAACAACCGTCTGACCACTGACCAGGAGCTGACTTCGACGATGGATCTTCTGCTGCCACTGCTGCTGGTTGCCCTGCTCATCCCGATGTTCCTCGGCGTCCGCCGCCAGAAACGGGAGATGGCGAAGGTGACCGACATGCAGGACGCCCTGAAGGTCGGCGACCGGGTGGTCACCACGTCGGGTCTGTTCGGCACCGTGGTCGAACTCGATGACGCCACCGTCGATCTGGAGATCGCCGAAGAGGTCGTCACCACCTGGCTGCGCAAGTCGGTGCTCGAGGTGCGCAACGACGACGAGGCCGACGACACGGCCGCCGCCGACGCCGCCGCCACCCCTGCGGCCGACGCCGCCGCCACCCCCGCGGTCAACGGCACCGCCGCCGCTGCGGCCAACGGCACCGCCGCGGCCGAGGACGCCGCCTCCGAAGCCGCCGACGACACGCCGCGGCTGACCAAGGACTGAACACATCCGGCGCCATCGGCCGCTCCGGGCTGTACTCGACGTACACCGGCGGCCGGTGGCGCTGCGGTGTGTACCCGCTAGTTCCACCCTCGATCCCGCCTAGGAGATAAGTACTGTGCCACCTTCACAGGGAACGGCGCATCCATTGCGCCTGCTCGGCGTCTACGCCGCGCTGGTGGCTTTGATGTTCGGCCTGATCTTCTTCACCGGCGACAAAGTCCACACCCCGAAGCTCGGCATCGATCTGCAGGGCGGCACCCGGGTCACCCTGACGGCTCGCACCCCGGACGGCGGCAAGCCCAGCCAGGACAGCCTGAAGAAGGCCCAGGACATCATCGAGAAGCGCGTCAACGGACTCGGCGTCGCCGGCTCCGAGGTCGTCATCGAGGGTGACAACCTGGTGATCACGGTCCCCGGCGAGGATGGCGCGCAGGCGAAGTCACTGGCCACCACCGCCAAGCTGTACGTGCGCCCGGTGCTCAATGTGACCGCCCCGCAGGTCGGCAAGCAGACGCAGCCGCAGCAGCCGCCCGCGGGCACCCCGACCACCGCCCCGGCCGCGCCCAGCACGGTGACGCCCGAGACCACCTCGTCCGCGCCGACCACGTCGGCGGCGGCTACCACCGAGGCGACGGTCCCGCAGAACCGGGTGTTCCCGGCGCAGGCTCCGACCACCCCGTCCCCGACCCCGGCGCCGAGCCCGCAGCAGTCGCAGCAGGAGATCGCGGCCGCGAAGGCGTTGCGGCAGAGCACCGATCAAACGGCGCAGCTGCAGGCCATGGCCACCATGGACTGCACCAAGCCGGATCCGCTGCAGGGCAACGACGATCCGAACCTGCCCCTGGTCGCCTGCAGCAGCGACGGCACCGAGGTCTACCTCCTCGACAAGTCCAAGCTGGACGGCCAGGAGATCAAGAACGCGACCGGCCAGCTGGATTCGCGTCAGGGCCGCTGGGTCGTCGACGTCGAGTTCAAGTCGAGCGGTTCGGACGCCTGGGGCAAGCTGACCAACGAGTACCTCAACAAGCAGCTGGCCTTCGCGCTCGACACCAAGGTGGTCAGCGCGCCGCGGGTCGAGTCCGGCAACCAGTTCGGCGGCAGCACCCAGATCAGCGGCAACTTCACCGCCACCACCGCCAAGGAGCTGGCGAACTCCCTGAAGTACGGTTCGCTGCCGCTGTCGTTCACCACCTCCGAGGCCGAGACGGTCTCCGCGACCCTGGGCATGTCCTCGCTGCGCGCGGGCCTGATCGCGGGCGCGATCGGCCTGGTGGCGGTGCTGCTGTACTGCCTGCTCTACTACCGCATGCTCGGCTTCCTGGCCGGTTTCTCGCTGCTCGCGGCGGGTGTCGCGGTGTACGCGCTGATCGTGCTGCTGGGCCGCTGGATCGGGTTCACCCTCGACCTCGCCGGTATCGCGGGTCTGATCATCGGTATCGGTATGACGGCGGACTCGTTCGTCGTGTTCTTCGAACGCATCAAGGACCAGATGCGTGAGGGTCGCAGCTTCCGTTCCGCGGTGCCGCGCGGTTGGCAGCGCGCCCAGCGCACCAACCTCTCGGGTAAGACGGTCTCGCTGATCGCCTCCGCGGTGTTGTACCTGCTGGCCGCGGGTCAGGTGAAGGGCTTCGCCTTCACCCTCGGTGTCACCACCGTCCTCGATGTCATCGTCCTGTACCTGGTGACCGCGCCGCTGATGATGCTGGTCTCGCGGTCGCCGTTCTGGGCGAAGCCGTCGGTGAACGGCCTGGGCGCAATTGCAGAGCTGGCACAGGAACGCAAGGCCACCGGCGGCGTTCTGGTGAAGGAGGCGTGATCATGGCCAAGTCCTCACCCATCGTGGTGGATTCCGACTCCGAGCTCGACTACGAGGCGACGCCCGCGGACAAGCGGCACAGCCTGTTCGAGCGGCTCTACACCGGTACCGGCGGTTTCGAGATCGTCGGCAAGCGCAAGGTCTACTACGGCATCGCCGCCGCGCTGATCGCGATCGCGATGGCCAGCATGGTGTTCAAGGGGTTCACCCTCGGCATCGACTTCGCCGGCGGTTCGCGCATCCAGCTGCCCGCCTCGGACAGCGTCACCACCTCCAAGGTGGAGGATGTCTACCGGTCCGCGCTCGGCCACGACCCGGTGACCGTGCAGAAGGTGGGCTCGGGCTCGTCGTCGACCATCCAGATCCGGTCGGATTCGCTGACCGTCGAGCAGGCCGACAAGCTGCAGAACGCGCTGTACGACTCGTTCCAGCCGAAGGACTCCAGCGGACAGCCCAACCGCAACGCGATCAGCGTGGCCGAGATCAGTGAGACCTGGGGTGGCCAAGTCACCCAGAAGGCCTTGCTGGCATTGGTGGTGTTCGTCGGATTGACGATGCTCTACATCGCGATCCGCTTCGAACGCGATATGTCGTTCGCGGCCATCGCCTCGCTGTTGTTCAACCTCATCGTGACCGCGGGCATCTACTCGCTGGTCGGATTCGAGGTGACGCCCGCGGCGGTGATCGGTCTGCTCACGATTCTGGGCTACGTGCTCTACGACAACGTGGTCGTCTTCGACAAGGTCGAGGAGAACACCAGCGGCGTGCTGCACCTGACCAAGCACACCTATGCGGAGAAGGCGAACCTCGCCGCCAACCAGACCCTGATGCGATCGATCAACACCACCGTCATCGGCATCCTGCCGATCATCGGCATGCTGGTGATCGCGGTGTGGCTGCTGGGCGTCGGCACGCTCAAGGACCTGGCGCTGGTGCAGCTGGTCGGCATGATCGTCGGTGGTTACTCCTCGATCTTCTTCGCCGTCCCGATCCTGGTGTCGCTCAAGGAGACCTGGGGTCCGGTCGCCGCGCACACCAAGAAGGTGCTCAACCGCCGCGCGGGCGGCGGCCGGGCCCGCGTGGGCGCGGCGGCCGGTGTCGCCGGTCGCGGTTCGGACGCCAACGGCGCCGCGCGCGAGCACGGGCCGCGTAGCCAGGGCACCCGGGCGCCGCGTCCTGGCGCCCGGCCGAGTGGGAAACGACAGCAGCGACGGCACTAGGCGCACAGGGGGTTTCGCGGGTGAAGCAAGACCAGAAGGTTGTGCGCCGGACCGCCGTCGACACGACCGTGCGCCGGACCGTCGTCGCGCTGATGGCGGGCACGCTCGCCGCCGGCGCGCTGGCGGGCTGCGCGGGTAAGAACCAGGTGCCCTCCATCGGGTACGGCGTGGACGCGGTCGTCGCCTCCTACAACGGCGGCAGCGCGCTCGGCGCGAACAGCGGTGCGGCCGCGGTGTTCTCGCGGGTGCTGACCGGGTTCTTCTACACCGGGCCCGACGGGCAGCCGGTGGCCGACACCGACACCGGCACCGCCAAGGAGGTGCCGGGCGAGTCCCAGACCATCCAGTACCGGCTCAACCCGGAGGGCGTCTACTCCGACGGCATCCCCACCTCCTGCGACGACCTGGTGCTGACCTGGGCCGCGCGCAGCGGGCGGTTCACCAAGCCCGCTCCGGGCGGCCCGGTCCCGCTGTTCGAGGCGGCCGGTACCGACGGCTACCGCGATATCGAACGCGTCGACTGCCAGCCCGGATCCAAGGACGCCACCGTGCTGTTCCGGCCGGGAAAGCACTACTCGGCGTGGAAGACGCTGTTCAACGCCGCCGAGCTGATGCCCGCGCACGTGGTCGCCACCCAGGTGAAGATCCCGAACGTGGTGACCCCGGTGCAGACCGGCGACCAGCCCACCCTGGAGCGGGTCGCCGACTTCTGGAACAACGGCTGGAAGCTCACCCCCGGCAAGGTGGACGCCACGGTGCTGCCGTCGTCGGGGCCGTACCGGATCGACTCCTTCACCGACAAGGACGGCCTGGTCCTGGTGAAGAACGAGAAGTGGTGGGGCAACCAGCCCCGGACCGGGCGCATCGTGGTCTGGGACCGGCACTCGGACCTGAAGTCCAAGGTGTCGGACAACTCGATCGGCGTGCTGGACGTGGGCGCGGGATCGCTGGGTGACGTGGGGCTCGGCAGCTTTCACAGCCAGAATCTGCCCGGTCGCGGTGTCGAGCAGCTGGTGCTCGCCACCGGCGGCGTGTTCGACCGCGCGGACGCGCGGCGCGGCTTCGCCTCCTGCGTGCCGCGGCAGGCGCTGTTCGAGAAGTTCGGGCACCCGGACTACACCGTGAAGATCGGCCCGGGCGCCGGGCCGCTGAATTCGCGGACCGTGCAACAGGATTCGGTGTACTACCAGTCGATCTCGGGCGCGGGCGACAAGTACAAGGGCGACGGCACCGCCGCCCAGGCCGCCGCGTCCTCGAGCGTGGCCAACCAGACCGTGCGGATCGGCTACGTCAAGCCCGACGAGCGCCGCGCGGCCATGGTCGCCGCCATCGCCGACGCCTGCAAGGCCGCCGGCGTGAACGTGATCGACGCGGGCGCACCGGATTTCACCGCCGCGCAGCTCACCGAGGGCAAGGTCGACGCGATCCTGGGCGGCAGCGCCGCCATGCCGGGCCCCTCCGGCACGCTCGGCGCGACCGACGCCATCGCCGCGCTGCGCACCGGCGCAGGCCTGAATTTCGGGCGGTTCGGCAACGGCCGCTACGATGCCATCGCGGATCAGCTTGCGGCGGAGGACAACTCGACAGCCGTGCTGAATCTGCTCAACGAGCAAGAGAACCTGCTCTGGAGCGAGATGCCGTCGATTCCGCTGTTCGCCTCCCCCCGCACCATCGGGTTCGGCAACGGCATGGAGAACGGGATCGCCAGCGCCACTAAGGCGGGCGCGGGCTGGAATATGGATCGCTGGGTACTGAAACGGTAGTTGTGCCGGACCGGCGTGGTGAACGAGGAGTGGGTGTAGATGAGCAAGCACGAGATGCTGGAGACGGCCGAACTGGTGGGGGAGCGGGCCGCCCGGGCCGAGGAAGCGGTGCGGCGGCTGACCCGCTGGCACGATGACTTCCCGACGCCGGGCGTGCGTTTCGCGGACCTGACTCCGGTGTTCGCCGACTCCGCGGGCTTCCGTGCCGTGCTCGACTGCTTCGCCTCCTGCGCCCCCGACGCCGACCTGGTCGCCGGTGTCGACGCGCGCGGCTTCCTGCTGGGCGCGGGCGTGGCCGCCATCCTCGGCACCGGCGTGGTCGCGGTCCGCAAGGCGGGCAAGCTGCCGCCGCCGGTGCTGAGCCGCGAATACACGCTCGAATACGGCTCCGCCGCATTGGAAATCCCGGCCGATGGCATCGACCTGAAGGGCCGCAAAGTGCTGCTGCTCGATGATGTTCTGGCCACCGGTGGCACCCTGGCGGCCGCAGCCGAGCTGTTCGCCGCCGCGGGTGCCGAGGTCACGGCAGCGGCAGTCGTCTTGGAGCTGGGTTTCCTGAACGGCCGCGAACGGCAGGGCGACTACCCGGTGACTTCGATCGTCAAGCTCTGATCCGCCCAGGCCGGAGCCTTTCCTTCCCCGCGACCGTGGGTGTGCCGCCCGTCATGTCGCCCGAGTAGGTGTTGTCCCCGCGGCCGCCGCGGGGTTGGAGATCGGGTTGCGGGGACGTGTCCCCGCAACGCCGCTCGGTCAGCGGGCGATGATGCGGGCCACGAATCCGGTGACCACCAGCCAGAAGATCGCGGCGAGGCCGTAGTCCAGGATGATGTTGAAGTCGGCATTGCTGGTGTGGAACAACCCCGGGAAGAACAGCGCGAGCGGTTCTGCCAGCCGCTTGATGAAGCCGAAGAACTTGTTGGACTGGTCCGCCTCGAAGACCAGCAGCAGGATGTAGACGCCCTCGATGAGGGCGAAGAGCGCGCCGACGCCGCTGATGATGCCAGCGGCGCGGACTTCATTGCGGGCAACGTACGGCATATCCGAGGAGTGCCCGCATTTCACCCGTCGAAACAGACACGCGGGTCGGTTTGAGGGAGACACGCACGACGGGTGTGACGGATGCGGACGTCCGTGAAACCGCGTGTCCGCCATGGCATGATGTCCGAGTGATCAGCGCGGCGGCCGGGAGCTTTCGGGCGTGAGGCCCAAGTACCTCGTGGGTGGGGCGATCTGCCTGATATTGGGGATGATGACGCTGCTGCTCGTCATCATCCTGCCCGCCAGTGAGACCAGCTGCGGCCCCGGCTCGCCCGCCATCCCCGCGCTCACCTCCGCGCGCACCGAACCCAGCTGCCCGTCCACCGGCTCGCCCGTCGAGGCGGGGCTCCAGGAGGGCGCGCTGCGCGTCCTGCGCTGTACGGTGGCCCGGTTCGGGATGATGGACATGCGCGGCGTGGTCGACGACGACGCCACCCCGGACCTGAAGGCCGGGCGCGCTGTCGAATTCATCGTCGGCGGCGATTCGGGCAAGGGCGACGCCATCGTGTCGTTCCTCCAGGAGAACGCCGCCGCTTTCCGCGTCGACTATCTGATCTGGAAGCAGCGCAGCTGGACTCCCGGCGCGGCCGCCGGGATCCAGTGGACGCCGCTGGGCGATCGCGGCGACGCGGCCCGCAACCGCCTGGACCGGGTGCTGGTCACCGTCAAGGACGCGGCCCCCACCTCGACCGTGCCGGCCCCCGCCAACGCCTCCATGGCCGCCGCACCCGGCCGGGTGAACGAGGCGGGCAGCCTCACCGGCACCGGACGCCACCAATACCCGCTCGCCGCAGGCACATTCACCATCTCCGACACCTTCGGTGCGCGCGGTGGCGCGCACCTCGGCGTGGACATGGCCGCCGCCGCGGGCACCCCCATCTACGCGGCCGCCGACGGTCTGGTGGTGGCCTCGGGCGCGGCCTCGGGCTTCGGTGACTGGGTGGTCATCGACTCCCTCGACGAGAGCGGCCGCCGCTACTCCACGGTGTACGGGCACATGTACGCGAACGGCATCTTCGTACGCACCGGCGACATCGTGCAGATGGGCCGCCACATCGCCGATGTCGGCAGCAATGGCGAATCCTCGGGCGCGCACCTGCATTTCGAGCTGGTTCCGGGCGGGCGCATGACCGGCGGGCGTCAGGTCGACCCGATGCCGTGGCTGGCCGGCGGCAGCATCCCCGCGCCTTCGGGGCCGTACTGCGAGAACGGATTCGGTACCGCGGGCGGCAATCTCGCCTCCGGGAAGGTGCCCGCCGAACTCGAGATCTGGTACCGGCGCGCGGGTTCGCTGTGCCCGGAGATCGGCGCGTCACTGCTGGCCGCGCAGGGGCAGGCCGAATCCGGGTTCCGCACCGACGCGGTCTCCCCGGACGGCGCGCAGGGCATCGCCCAGTTCATGCCCGGCACCGCCCGCGCCCTCGCCCCCGACGGGCAGCCCTACGTCATCGACGCCGACGGCAAAGGCTATGCCAGCGTGCTGGATCCGGCCGACGCCATCATCGGGCAGGGTCGCTACATGTGCGCCATCGCCAAGACCATCGAGGGCTGGATGGCCGCGGGCACGGTGTCCGGTGACCTGACCGCGCTGACCGTCGCGGCCTACAACGCCGGTGAGGGCGCGGTACTGGCCTCGGGCGGCATGCCCAACCAGATCTCGCGGCACTACACCGAGACCCGGCCCTACGTGGCGCGCATCCTCGCCGCCGAACCCGGGTTCCGCAGCCTGGGCAGTGAGGGCCGGTTCCAGGCCGACTCACGGGCCGATCTCGGGCCGCAGATCGTGGCCGCCGGTGAGCAGTGGATCGGTACGCCGTACGTGTTCGGCGGCGGCGGACCCGGCGGGCCCAGCGACGGCGGCTTCGACCAGGCCGGATTGACCGCGGCGGCGGTGTTCGCGGGCAGCGGCAGCACCATCACCCTGGCGCGGACCGCCGAACAGCAGTGGGAACAGGGCGTCGAGGTGCCGTTGCTGTCGGCCAAGCCCGGTGACCTGGTGTTCGGGTCGTTCGGGCCGCGTGGGCCCTCCGACGTCGGCATCTACACCGGTGGCGGCCGCATGCTGCACGCCGAAGCCGGCGGCAAGGTCGGCGAGGTGCCCCTCGCCAATGGCATGAAGGCTCGCCGCATCGGCAGCTGAACGGGGTTGGCCGGGGTTATCGGGACATGTACTATCCCTATTCATGTTGATGGGTGAAGGCGTCGAATGGGGGCTGCACTGCTGTGTGGCCCTGGCCTGGCTCGACGACCACGCGCCGATCGCCACCGCCCGGCTCGCCGAGATCTTCGAACTGCCGCCGGAGTACCTGAAGAAGCGGCTCCAGCCGCTCGTGCGGGAAGGGATCCTCGAGTCCACGCCCGGAGCGCGCGGGGGATACCGGCTGGCGCGCGCGCCCGAACGGATCACGCTGATGGATGTGGTGGCCGCCGTCGAAGGGCGCACGGAAGCCTTCCGGTGCACCGAGATTCGCCGCCGCGGCGCGGGAGCCGCGCGGGGCGGTGAGGAATTCGCCAAACCGTGCGGCATCGCCGCGGCGATGGGACGGGCCGAACTGGCCTGGCGGCGGGAGCTGACGGCGCAGACGGTGGCCGACGTGATGGCGGGTACCCCGGCCAACGCGTCGAAGTACACGCGCCGCTTCTATGAGAACAGGACAGGCTGACCGCTCGGCGCGTCCGCAAGAAACCGACCCGGCCTCGCGCCGGGTTTTTCGGAAGGAGATTCGGGATGATCAGTGTCCCGTTTGGTGAAGCATCAGGTCCAGCTGGGCGGGCCACCGCCTGGACAGTGGATGCTGCGGTCGACGGTTCTGCCGCGCGACGTTCGACAGATGACGTGCCGGTCGGCAGTGGCGCGGCCCGGCGAGGCGGCGGCACCGGGTCGTGGAACGGATTGCGGCGCACGGGGATTCTGGCGCTGGGGACGTTCGCCGTCGGAACGGACTCGTTCATTCTGGCCGGATTCCTGCCGGATGTGGCCGGGACGCTGGGGGTTTCGCTCGCGAGTGCGGGACTGGCGGTGACGGTGTTCGCCGGCGCCTACGCGCTCGGATCGCCCGTACTGGCGACGCTGACCGCGCGGCTGCCGCGCCGGACGCTGCTGGTGTCGGCGCTGTTGGTGCTCGCCCTGGCCAACCTCGGCTCCGCGGCGGCGCCGGCGTTCTGGATGTTGCTGGCCACCCGGATCCTGGCCGCGCTCGGGGCGGCCGCCTTCACCCCGAACGCGGCGGCGGTGGCCTCGGCGCTCGTCCCGCCGCAGGCCCGGGCGCGAGCGCTGGCCGTCGTGGTCGGCGGTCTGACCGTCGCGACCGCGCTCGGCGTGCCGCTCGGCGACCTGCTGGCCGAGCGGATGGGGTGGCGCTCGGCGTTGATCGGGGTCGCGGTCGTGTGCGCGGTCGCCGCGGCCGGAGTCGCGGCGTGGGTGCCCGCGCTGCCTGGAAATCCGGTGGTGCCGTTGCTGACTCGGCTGGCGGTGCTGCGCGATCGATCGGTGGTGGCCGTGCTGCCGCTCACCCTGTTCGGCATGGGCGCGGCGTACACCGTGTACGCGTACGCGGTTCCGGCGTTGGGGGCCTTGGGTATCGGGTCCTCGGCGACCGCGTGGGTGCTGGGCTTGTACGGGGTCGGAGCGGTCGCGGGCAATCTGTCGTCGGGTTACGCCACCGATCGGTTCGGCCCGATCCCGGTGCTCACCGCCGGGTACGCGCTGATGGCCCTCTCCCTCGGCGTCATGGGCGTGCTGGCCGCCACGGGTACGCGTCTCCCCGTGCTCATCGGTGTGCTGGCGCTCGGCTGGGGTGCGGCGACCTGGTGTCAGACGCCCGCGCAACAGCACCGGCTCATCGCCGCCGCTCCCGCGGAATCCGGGCTGGTGGTGGCCTTGAACGCCTCCTGCATCTACCTCGGCATCGGGGCCGGGAGCTTGCTGGGCGGGGTCGCCCTCGGGCACGGCGTGACGGTCATGTTCGGTGTGTCGGCCGTGCTGGCGCTGGCGGCGCTCGGGTATCTGCGCTTCACCGCGCGCTGACGTGCGCTGAGACTCGGCTCACGAAATATGTTCTTGCTCCGGCCTGTTGATCTCGGTTACCGTAGTTCGGTTCTCATTCCCGTCTGATCGGAGACATGCCGTTGATCTTCTGAGGTGATCGCCGAGTGGCCCGCATTCGCGCGCCGCATTCGCTCACTCTCGGGAGGCCCGCATGTCTATGCCTGTTATTTCTGTTTCCGATCTCACCTTCGCGTGGCCGGACGGCACCCCTGTGTTCGACGGACTCGACGCCCAGTTCGGGCCGGGTCACGTCGGCCTGGTCGGCGCCAACGGCGCGGGGAAATCGACCCTGTTTCGCCTGCTCACCGGGCAATTGCGCGCCCAGCGCGGCTCGGTGACCATTCCGGGGCGGTTCGGGTATCTGCGTCAGGATCTCGGACTCGCCGCGGGGCAGCGCGTGGACGCGGTGCTCGGGCTGTCGGATATCCGGAAGGCGTTGCACCGCATCGAATCCGGTACCGGCGACGATACCGACTTCGAGACCGTCGGCACGGCCTGGGGCATCGAGGAACGCGCGGTGGCCTTGCTGGGGCGGCTCGGATTGCCTTACGTCGCAGGCGATGTCGCGCACCTGGACCGTCGCCTGGACACCCTGTCGGGCGGGGAGACCGTGCTGCTCGGCCTGGTCGCCGAACTGCTGCGCGAACCCGATGTGCTGCTGCTGGACGAACCGACCAACAACCTCGACGGGGTGGCGCGCGAGCGGCTCTACGAGGTCGTCGGCCAGTTCCCCGGCACCGTGCTCACCGTCAGCCACGACCGTGAACTGCTCGACCGGGTGACCACCATCGCCGAACTACGGCACGGCGAGGTGCGGATCTTCGGTGGCAACTTCACCGACTACGAACGGATCATCGACGCCGAACAGGAGGCCGCCCGCGCGGCCATCCGGGAGGCCCGCAGCGATGTCCGCAAGCAGTCGCGCGAACTCGTCGAAGCCCGCATCAAACTCGACCGCCGCCAGCGGTACGGGCAGAAGATGTGGGACCAGAAACGCGAACCCAAGATCGTCATGGGCGAACGCAAACGCCAGGCCCAGGTGTCGGCGGGCAAGCTGCGTAACAACCACATCGGCAAGGTCGAGGAGGCCAAGGATCATCTGACCGACATGCAGGACCGGCTGCGCGACGACCGGGAGATCCGTGTCGACCTGCCCGGCACCCGGCTCTACCCGGGCCAGGACGTCCTCGACCTGACCGAGGCGCGACTGCCGTGCGGACCCACCGTGACCCTGAAAATCACCGGGCCCGAACGCATCGCGCTCACCGGACGCAACGGCATCGGCAAAACCACGCTGCTGCACCGCATTCAGGAAGAGGGGCCGGCCGTGCCGTGGCGCATGCTGCCGCAACGCCTCGACGTCTTCGACGAATCGAAGACCGTGTTCGAGAACGTCGCGGCCACCGCGCCGCACGCCGCACCCGAGCGGATCCGCGCCCAGCTGGCCCGGTTCCTGTTCCGCGGCGCCGACGCCGACGTCGCGGCCGGGGCGCTCTCGGGCGGGGAGCGGTTGCGGGCGGCGCTGGCCATGCTGCTGCTGGCCGACCCGGCGCCGAAACTGCTGCTGCTCGACGAGCCGACCAACAACCTGGACCTGCCCAGCCTCGCGCATCTCACCGAGGCGCTGGCGAGCTTCCAGGGCGCGCTCGTGGTGGTCAGTCACGACCCGAGATTCCTGGCCGGCATCGGGGTGACACGACGGCTGGAACTGACCCGCGACGGGCTCGCGGCGAGTCCGAGCGAACAGTGAGCAGGACGGGTATCGTTCATCGCTCCGGAGCGGTTGGCACCGGCGGTGGACGCTGCCCCGGTCGCGATCCGATTCCAGGACTAAAGTGGATGATCTGGGTGGTTGAACGGTCCGATATGGTTTTCCTTTCGAGGCCGCGAGCGGAGGTGGCATGACACAGCATCTGGAGAAGGCGAACTCGGGGCAATCGCCCGAGGAAGGATCCGCCACCCCGGCGGCCAACGCACAGTCCGCGGCCGCCGCCCGCAACACCACCGCCGTCCCCACCTCCGCCTCCCGCCGCGTGCGCGCCCGCCTGGCCCGCCGCATGACCGGGCAGCGCGGCATCGCGGCGGTCAAGCCGGTCCTGGAACCGCTCGCCAGCGTGCACCGCGAGCTGTACCCGAAGGCGAATCTGGCTCTGCTGCAACGGGCTTTCGACGTCGCCGACGAGAAGCACCAGCACCAGTTCCGGAAGTCCGGCGACCCGTACATCACCCATCCGCTCGCGGTCGCCAACATCCTGGCCGAGCTGGGCATGGACACCACCACCCTGGTGGCCGCCCTGCTGCACGACACCGTCGAGGACACCGGGTACTCGCTCGACGAGCTGACCGCCGAATTCGGCACCGAGGTCGCCCACCTGGTCGACGGCGTCACCAAGCTGGACAAGGTCAATCTGGGCGCCGCGGCCGAGGCCGAGACCATCCGCAAGATGATCATCGCCATGGCCCGCGACCCCCGCGTGCTGGTGATCAAGGTCGCCGACCGGCTGCACAACATGCGCACCATGCGCTTCCTGCCGCCGGAGAAGCAGGCCAAGAAGGCGCGCGAAACCCTCGAGGTGATCGCGCCGCTGGCCCACCGCCTCGGAATGGCCACGGTCAAGTGGGAGCTCGAGGACCTCGCGTTCGCGATCCTGCACCCCAAGAAGTACGACGAGATCGTGCGCCTGGTCGCCGACCGCGCGCCGTCCCGCGACACCTACCTGGCCAAGGTGCGCGCCGAGATCGTCAACACGCTCGCGTCGAGCCGGATCACCGCCGTCGTCGAGGGCCGCCCCAAGCACTACTGGTCGATCTATCAGAAGATGATCGTCAAGGGGAAGGACTTCGACGACATCCACGACCTGGTCGGCATCCGCATCCTCTGCGACGAGGTGCGCGACTGCTATGCCGCGGTCGGCGTCGTGCATTCGCTGTGGCAGCCCATGGCCGGGCGGTTCAAGGACTACATCGCCCAGCCGCGCTATGGCGTCTACCAGTCGCTGCACACCACCGTGGTCGGCCCCGACGGCAAGCCGCTGGAAGTGCAGATCCGCACCCAGGACATGCACCGGACCGCCGAGTTCGGCATCGCCGCGCACTGGCGGTACAAGGAGACCAAGGGCAAGCACTCCAACGACTCCACCGAAGTCGACGACATGGCGTGGATGCGTCAGCTGCTCGACTGGCAGCGGGAGGCGGCCGACCCGGCCGAATTCCTGGAGTCGCTGCGCTTCGACCTGAAGTCGCCGGAGATCTTCGTGTTCACCCCCAAGGGCGACGTGATCACGCTGCCGCAGAAGTCGACCCCGGTCGACTTCGCCTACGCGGTGCACACCGAGGTCGGGCACCGCTGCATCGGCGCGCGCGTCAACGGACGTCTGGTCGCGCTGGAACGGCAGCTGGAGAACGGTGAGGTCGTCGAGATCTTCACCTCCAAGGCGCAGAACGCCGGACCCTCGCGGGACTGGTCGAACTTCGTGGTGTCCCCGCGCGCCAAGGCCAAGATCCGGCAGTGGTTCGCCAAGGAACGCCGCGAGGAGGCCCTCGAGGCGGGCAAGGACGCCATCAGCAAGGAGGTCCGTCGCTCGGGCCTGCCGCTGCAGCGTCTGATGAGCGTGGACGCCATGAGCGCCCTCGCCCACGAACTGCACTACACCGACATCTCGGCGCTGTACGCGGCCGTCGGCGAGAACCAGGTGTCCGCGCACCATGTGGTGCAGCGGCTCATGGCCCAGCTCGGCGGTGTCAGCGATGTCGAGAACGAACTGGCCGAACGGTCCACGCCGTCCACGGTGCCCGCCCGCCAGCGCACGACCGGGGACGCGGGCGTGGAGATTCCGGGCGCGCCCGGCACCGTCTCCAAGCTGGCCAAGTGCTGCACCCCGGTGCCCGGCGACGAGATCATGGGCTTCGTGACCCGCGGCGGCGCGGTCAGCGTGCACCGCACCGACTGCACCAACGCCGACTCGCTGCGCTCGGAGCCCGAACGCATCATCGAGGTCAAGTGGGCGCCGTCGCCGTCGTCGGTCTTCCTGGTCGCCATCCAGATCGAGGCCCTCGACCGCACCCGCCTGCTCTCCGACGTCACCAAGGTGCTCGCCGACGAGAAGGTCAATATCCTCTCGGCCGCGGTCACCACCTCCGGTGATCGAGTCGCCATCTCCAAGTTCACCTTCGAGATGGGCGACCCGAAGCACCTCGGGCACCTGCTCAATGTGGTCCGCAATGTGGAAGGCGTCTACGACGTCTACCGCGTGACCTCCGCCGCCTGACGCCCTCCGCCTCGAAACGGGGTGGGGGAGCGGTCATTCGGCGCGCAGCAGCGGCTGGGTGGAGCAGCGGAACGCGCCGCCGAACAGCCGCGACACCGAGAAATCGATGTACTCGACGGTGATGCCGCGCTCCTTCAACAGGGTGCCGACCCGGTCGAATCGCGGGTCGGTGATGTAGGTTTCGCTGTCGATGGGCAGGCCGTTGGTGGCCATGGCGGCGGCCTCGTCCTCGGTGACCTCGATGCGCTCCCACTCGCGCAGCGCCGCGGGCAAGCCGTCGGGGAGGCGGTCGGGGCAGGCGATGAGCAGACCCTCGCGGACCAGGCCCAGGGCGCAGTCCAGGTGCAGGACGTGTTCGGGCATCCGGACCGGGGTCACGGTGAAGCCCTGGGGGCGAAGGTATTTCGCGAGCCAGTTGTAGCCGAGGGCGTTGCTCGCCATCCCGGACAGGCCGACGAAGACCTGCTTGCCGAGGACCAGGACATCGCCGCCCTCGAGGAACGGACCGGGTCCCGGATGGCCGATGCCCGGCTGCGGCAGCGAGACGTAGTGCGCGGCGGCCGGCATCACGCGCGCCAGCAGCAGGTCGCGGCTGGGCAGCACCTCGCGGCGGCGGTGCGGGAACTGGAGTACGCCCTCGATCACGTTCTCGCCCACCGTGAACCACGGATCGCGGACGAAGAAGTTGGCGTAGCCCTCGGGTCCGGCGGCCGCCTTCTCGGCGGCGGTGAACAGGCGCGGGCGCAGCACCTCCACGCCGTGGCGTTCCAGGACCGCGGCCAGCTCCTCGCGTTCGGCCTCCCACGCGCGTTGCTTGTCGGGGTACACCTCGCCGAAGGTCTTGCCCCAGACCACGTCGAGGACGCCCACCGCGGCCGGTTCCACCGGCATCTCGTGGCCGATTAGCTCCTGGTTGTCCGGAGCGCGGAATTCGCTCTGGGCGACGACCACGGTCCGTAGGGGTGCGAACTCACTATCTACGCGAACATTCTCAGTTGCAGCAGACATAGGTGAACGATAGCGCCCGCCATCCGGTCCGGCGCGTCTGCGAGTCGGATTGCGGGCTGTTCGCTGATCGCCGTACCGTCAAGGACATGGTGGAGTGGCGGGCGCTGGTGCGGTTCGCGGCGGTCTACGCCGCCACCGCGACGGCCGGGCTGGCGATCATGATGCCCGTCAGCTACGGCTGGTTCACCTCCGCACCCCAGCAGGTCGACCTCATGGTGCGCAGCGTGCCGCCGGCCATGGAGTCCGGTGCCATGGTCGCGGTGATCTGCGCGGCCGCGGTGGTGAGCGTCCGCAGTAACCGTGCCGCCTGGTACGCGGTCGCGGTCGCGCTGCTGGGCATCCTGGTCAATCACGTGGGTATGTCCGGGGTCGGCATGGATTCGCTGACCACGGTCAACTACGTCGACGCGCTGTGCGCCGGTGTCATCATCGGCTGCCTCGCACCCGTGGTGTGGACGCCGTCCCTGGCGGGCGGCGCGTATCTGTTCGGCTGCCTGAGCTCGGTGATCTTCGGGGATATCGCCCAGCCCCCGGACCAGGATCGGTGGTCGAGCACCCTGGACCGCCTGTTCGGCGGTGCGCCGCCGGTGTGGCTGATCCTGGTCGCGTTGGCGCTGGTGGCGGCGAATCTTCCGGCCCGCGATCACATCGGGCCGATGCCCGGCGAGGGACCGGACTTCTCGCTGGCCCCGATCCTGTCCGGAGCCGTCGCCGTGTTCACGCTGGCTCGGGCCTCGCGCTGGCTCGCCGAGAGCGGTGACCGGGTCGCGGTGGTCGTCGCGGGTGTCGCGCTGGTGATCGTCGGCGCGTTCCTGGCCGCGCTGATTCTGCCCGGCCGTGACGGCGTGCTGCTGCTGTTGCTGGTCGCCTGCTCCGCCGCGGCGTCCGCGGTGGTCACCGTGCCGCGTCCGGGCTGGCCGAATCTGCTGATCGACGTGGCGGTCGCGGCGGGACTGCTGGTGGCCTGGCTGCGGCCGCGCCCCTACGTCGCCATCGCGGCGTCGGCGGTGCTGGCGGCCGTGGCGGCGCTACTCGCGGTGACCGGAATCGCGAATCCGACCTGGGCGGTGCTGGGCGTGGTGGCCATCAGCCTGGTGGGTGGCGGCAATCTCGGGTCCGCGCTGCCGCGGCGCGCGACGAGCGTGGTGGTCGCGCTGTCGGCGCTGTTCGTGCCGTCGGCGGCGGTCGCGTTGCGCGGCAGGCCGTTCGGGCGGATCGGGTATTCACCGCACTGGTATCGACTGCCGCAGGTACCCCACGAACCGGTGCCCGCCTACGCGGCGCTGGGAATCACGGCGGGCTGTGCCCTGGGGGTCTACCTGGTGCGGCGCTGGCGGCCGGAACAGCCCAAGCCCGTCGGTCCGGTCGCCGTCGAGATGGGAGAACGCCATGGCGACGCGTGACGACTCGGTGCCGACGAGCAGCGACTCGGTGCCGACGAGCAGCACCGCGCCGATCGGCGCGATGCCCATGGGCGGCGCGGTGCCGACCGGCAAGCGGGTGGCCCTCGCCCTGGGCAGCGGCGGGGCACGCGGATACGCGCACATCGGCGTGATCGCGGAGCTGCGGGAACGCGGCTACGAGATCATCGGGGTGGCGGGGTCGTCGATGGGCGCGCTGGTCGGCGGGCTGTACGCGGCGGGCAAGCTCGACGAATTCACTTCCTGGGCAACGACTCTCGGCCAGTTCGAGGTGGCGCGCCTGCTGGATCCGGCGTTCAGCGAGCCCGGGGTGATCCGGGCGGGGAAGATCCTGGACCGGATCCGGGAGATGCTCGGCCAACTGTGTATCGAGGACCTGCCGATTCCCTACATCGCGGTCGCCACCGACATCACCACGGGTCGCTCGACCTGGTTCCGGGACGGTGAACTCGACGCCGCCATCCGCGCCTCGATCGCCATCCCCGGCTTCATCACCCCGGTGCTGCGTGAGGGGCACGTCCTCGTCGACGGCGGCGTCCTCGATCCGCTGCCGGTGGTCGCCACCATGGCGCTGGGATCGGCCGACCTGCTCATCGGGGTCGACCTGTCCGGTCCGCCCGACCCCGCCTACGACCGGGCGCAACCGCGGACCAACTGGTTCACCCAGTGGTGGCGGGCGTCCGCGCAAAGGCTGGGCCGCACCCCGGACGCGCCCGTCGAGGAGCAGCCGCCCGCCTTGAGCAGCGTGCGCGCCACCGATGTCGCGCAGCGGGCGATCGATCTGATGCTGGCCTCCATCACCCGCCAGCATCTCGCCGCCCACCCGCCCGACCTGGTGATCTCGGTGCCGCAGAACGTCTGCGGCACCATGGATTTCCATCGCGCCGCCCCGATCATCGAGCAGGGCCGGGCGCTGGCGGTCGCGGCCCTGGACGCGCTGGCCGACGCGGGCGCCGGCGTCCTGCCCGACTGAACGATCGCCCGGAGACCACCGGTACGATCGGCGCGAACCGGACCGCCCGCCAGGCGGGTCCCCATCCGAGCAAAGGACTCCGTAGCAGCATGAAGTTCGAGAATGTCACCGTCACCAAGCGCGCCAACGTCTACTTCGATGGCAAGTGTGTGAGCCACAACATCGAGCTGGCCGACGGCACCAGCAAGTCGGTCGGTGTCATCCTCCCCGCCACCCTGACCTTCAACACGGGCGCGCCGGAGATCATGGAGCTGCTCGAGGGTCAGTGCAACGTCACCCTCGCCGGTGAGACCGAGGCCGTCGCCTACAAGGGCGGCGAGTCCTTCTCCGTCCCGGGCAACTCCAGCTTCGTCATCGAGGTCGTGGAGCCGGTCCACTACGTCTGCCACTTCGGCTGAGCCGAACTTCCCCGCGGCCCGGTCCCTCGAATGGGGCCGGGCCGCAGTCGTTTCCGCCGCCCGCGTGGTAGGCATGGGGGATGACGACGCTGGGAGTGGTGTTCCGGCCGCAGCAACCGCCGGAGCGGCTGCGGGAGGTGGTGCGGGCCGCCGACACGTCGGGGCTCGAAGAACTGTGGCTGTGGGAGGACTGTTTCCTCGAGGGCGGGATCGCGACCGCGTCGGCCGCACTGGCCTGGAGTGAGCGCGTGCGCATCGGCGTCGGGGTGTTGCCGGTGCCGCTGCGCAATGTCGCGATCACCGCCATGGAGCTGGCCACACTGGAACGAATGTTCCCCGGGCGCGGGATCTGGGGTGTGGGGCACGGGGTGCAGGACTGGATGGGCCAGGTGGGGGAGCGGGTCGCCTCGCCGATCACGCTGCTGCGCGAATACCTCGAGGCCTTGCGGGCCCTGCTGGCAGGGCAGCGAATCTCCGTGCGGGGCAGGTATGTTCAGCTCGACGACGTCGCGCTGGACTGGCCCCCGCCCGCCGCGCCGCCGATCCTGGCCGCGGCGACCGGGCCCCGCACCCTCGAACTGGTGGGCGCGGCGGCCGACGGGGTGATCCTCACCAGCTCCACCCCTGCCGCAGGGGTCCGCACGGCTGCCGGGATCGTGCGGGCCGCCCGGCCGGAATCCATGGCGGCGCATCCGTATCCGATCGTCGTGTACCTACTGGCCGCCACCGGGCCCGGAGCCGCCGACCGGGTGGCGGCGGAACTGCGGGCCGAGAACCGCGACACCATCCCCGGGATCGGGGTTGGCGGGGACGCCCGGGCCATCGCCGACGCGGTGATCGCCTGGACCGAGGCCGGGGCCACCGGTGTCGTGCTGCAACCCACCGGCGACGAGCCCGACCTGGTCGGCTTCGTCCGCTTCGCCGCCGAGCAGGTCAGGCCACTGGTGCCCTGAATCCGGCCGGACCGCACCGGATTCCGGTCCCGGCGCTCAGCGCAGGTCGCGGAAGAACTCGCGGATGTCGCCGACGAGGATCTCGGGTTCCTCCAGCGCCGCGAAGTGGCCGCCGCGGTCGACGTCGGTCCAGCGGGTGATGGTGTTCGACGGCTCGCAGTAGCGCCGGATGCAGACATCGTGGGCGAAGGCGATGACGCCGGTCGGGACACCGGAATTGGTTGCGGGAGCGCCCCATTCGCCGGTCTGGGCGTAGCCCACGTAGGCGGCGGAGCCCGCGGTGCCGGTCAGCCAGTACAGCATCACATTGGTGAGCAGGCGATCCCGGTCGATGATCTTGTCGGGCACGACATTGCGGGGATGCGTCCACTCGCGGAACTTGTCCATGATCCAGGCCAGCTGCCCGACCGGGGAGTCCACCAGGCCGTAGGCCAGCGCCTGCGGCCGGGTGGACTGGATCGCGATGTAGCCGAACTCCTCCCGCATGAACGCCTGGATCCGCCGGATCCGGTCGCGTTCGAGGTCGGTGAGTTCGTCGAGGTCGTTCACCGCCGACTGCGGGGGCAGATTGGTGCCGCCGTTGACGTGCACGCCGATCACCTTGTCCGGTGCCGACCGCGCCACTTCGGGGCTGACCGAGCCGCCGATGTCGCCGCCCTGTACGCCGTAGCGCTCATAGCCGAGGCGGCGCATGAGCTCGGCCCACAGCCGGCCGATCCGCGCCCGCGTCCACCCGGTGTCGGCGACCGGCCCGGAGAACCCGAACCCGGGCAGCGACGGAATGACCAGGTGGAACGCGTCGGCCGGGTCGCCGCCGTGCGCCGCCGGATCGGTGAGCGGCCCGATGACGTCGAGGAATTCGACCACCGAGCCGGGCCAGCCGTGGGTCAGCAGCAGCGGCACCGCGCCCGGTTCGGCCGAGCGGATGTGCAGGAAGTGCACCCGCTGCCCCTCGATCTCGGTGAGGAACTGCGGATACCGGTTGAGTTCTGCTTCGGCCGCGCGCCAGTCGTATCCGGTGCGCCAGTGCTCCACCAGTTCCCGCAGCCAGTGCACGGGCACGCCGGTGTCCCAGTCGTCGCCCGGCAGCGGGGCGGGCAGCTGGGCGGATTCGAGCCGCCGCCGCAGATCGTCGAGCTGAGTCCGAGGGATGTCGATGCGGAAGGGAGTGACCTGTTCGCTCATGAGAACAACGCTACGAGCCGGTTAGGACAGGTTCTGCCCTAGCTGTCGGGAAGAATCGGATTCATGTTGGAAACCTCGGCTCGACTGCTGCGACTGCTGTCGTTGTTGCAGACCCCGCGCGAATGGAGCGGCGCGGATCTGGCCGCCCGGCTCGAGGTGGACGTGCGCACCGTGCGCCGCGATATCGAGAAGTTGCGCGCCCTCGGCTATCCCGTGGACGCCACACCCGGTTGCGCCGGATACCGCCTGGGCGCGGGCGCGAATGTGCCGCCGCTGTTGCTCGACGACGAGGAGGCTGTCGCGGTCGCCATGGGCCTGCGCACCGCCGCGGGCGGCACCATCGCGGGCATCGAGGAAAGCTCCCTGCGCGCGCTCACCAAACTCGAACAGGTGCTTCCGTCGCGGCTGCGTCACCGCCTCACCGCCCTCCAGGACGCGACCGTGTCGGTCCCCTCCGGCGGCCCCCGCGTCGACCCCGACACCCTCACCACCATCGCCGCCGCCATCCGCGACCAGCACCGTCTGCGCTTCGACTACCGCACCCACGCCGGCACCGAAACTTCCTACCGCACAACCGAACCCCACCGTCTGGTGCACCACGGTCGCCGCTGGTACCTGACCGGCTGGGATGTCGACCGCGAGGACTGGCGCACCTACCGCGTCGACCGACTCACCCCGCGCATCCCCACCGGCCCGCGTTTCACCCCGCGTGAGGCCCCCGACCCCGCCGACCAGGTTTCGCGTGGCGTCACCTCGGCGCCCTACCGCTACCACGCCCGGATCACCCTGCTGACCTCCGCCGATCGGGCCGCCGACCTCATCTCCCCGACGGTCGGCGTCCTCGAAGCCGTGGACGCGACCACCTGCGTCCTGCACGCGGGCGCGAACTCCCTCGACGCGATAGCCGTCTACGTCGCGGGCTTCGGCTTCGAATTCCGGGTCATCGAACCACCGGAACTGGTCGACCGCATGCGCGAACTGTCCGCGCTCCTTCGCCGCGCGGCCGGAGACGGCTGAACGGATCCCGCGCTCTGGTCGATTCAGCCCGCGAGGGCCGTGGTGGTGGCCGAACGGATTGCGGCGGTGACGGTTTCGGGCTGCTCGAGCATGATCAGGTGGCCGCAGTCGGGGAGGGTGATGGCGTGGGCCGGGCGGAGGGTTTCGTTGAGACGGGCGCCCGCGGCGGCGGAGAGGATGCGGTTCTTCTCGCCCCAGACGGTGGTGATGGGCGGGAAAGTGAGGGAGGGGTGGAAGGTGTCGAGGGTGGCCAGCGTGGGGAGATCGCGCGCGATGGCGGCGGGCGGGTACAGGCGGCGCGGCTCGGACCAGCGGTGACGCAGGGCCGCGAACGACGGGGAGGTCATGGCGCGGCCGCGCGGGCCGAGCTGTTCGCGGACCACGAGGTTGGCGGCGACGCCGGGCAGGCGGATGGCGCTCGCGACGGAGTCGAGCGGGATGCGGGACGCGGCGCGGGCGGTCCAACCGGTCGGTGTCGGCCGCAGGGTGGCCGCGGTGAGCGGGCTGCACAGCACCAGGGCGCGCACGTTCTGCGGGTTGGCGCGGGTGTAGAGCAGCGACAGCGCGCTGCCGAAGCAGTTGCCGACCAGCGTCACAGTGGTGAGATCGTGGGCGCTGATGAACTCCGAGACCAGGCGCACGTAGTTGGCGACGGTATAACCGCTGGTGGGGGAGTCGGAGTCGCCGTAGCCGAACAGGTCCAGCGCGTAGACGCTGTGCGTGGCGGCCAGGGCCCGGGTCTGGTTGGCCCAGATGTGGCGGTCGCCGCCGATATTGTGCAGGAACAGGATCGGATCGCCGGATCCGGCGTGGTCGTAGGCGACGGATACGCCGTGATAGTCGAATGCCGGCATCGGGCGCTCTCCTCATTGAGTGCGGTACTGCGCTGTATCCAAGCCATGGTAGCCGGTACCGCGCGTAACACAAGGTTTCGCGGAGAGCGCCCGAACGCTGGTCAGTGGGTGGATCCGGCGATCACCCCCGTGCGGTGGATCCAGGATTTCAGTTCGGCCATGCCGGTGTCGCGGTCCATAACGGGCCGGTATCCGAAATCGCGGGCGGCGGCCGAGGTGTCGTAGGTGCCGGTGCGGGTGAGCACCGCCACCGAGTAGCGCGACAGCGGCGGGGTCCAGTGCTCGGCCAGATACGGGACCCGCCTGAGGTTCTCGATCACCGACACCACCAGCGCCACCAGACGCGGGTCCAGCGCCCGGCCCGGCGGCGGATACCCGAGGTCGGCGGCGACCTCGGCCAGGAACCCCCACACCTCGGTGCGTTCGGCGTCGGCGATGAAATACGCTCTGCCACCGACGTTCTCGCCGCCCGCGGCCTTGACCATGGCGTCGACGATATTGTCCACGTGGCACAGCGAGGCGTGGACGCCGCGCCCGCCCGACAGATCCGGCAGGGTCCCCGCCGCCGCCCGCTCCAGGAGCCGCACGATGGGTCCGGACCGGTCGCCCGCGCCCCAGATGGCGCGCGGCCGCAGCGCGCAGGTGGTGAAGCCGGGCGCATCGGCCGCCAGCACCAGGCGTTCGGCGGCGGCCTTGGTCTCGCAGTAGTGGTTCAGATAGCGCGACGGATACGGAACCGACTCGTCTATATCGATCTGGTCGCCGCCGTCACGATCCATCAGCGCGCTCGGACTCGACACGAACACGAACCGCCGCGCGCCACCGGCGGCGGCCGCGGCCAGCAAACGCGCGGTGGCCGTGGTGTTCTCGGCCCAGAAGCGGGCGCGGGTGCCGCGTTCGTCGACCCGGGCCGCACTGTGGAACACCATGTCCACGCCCGCGACCGCCCGCTCCAGCGACGCCGGATCGCCGAGATCGCCGACCACCCGCTCCACCTGGTCCAGGACCGGGGTCAGGTCGCGCAGATCGCTGGTGGGCCGCACCAGAATCGACACCTCGTGCTCGCCGTCCCCGACCAGGCGGCGGGTCAGCGCACCGCCGAGGAACCCAGAGGCTCCGGTCACCAAGACCTTCATGACGCCCCCGGTCCGAGCTGCTTGTCCGCCCATACCGCCAGCCGTTCGCGGCCGATCTTGGCGTTGTGGCGGATGTCGACCGGGAACCGGGGATGGAACAGGAACTCCGTCACCGGCTTGGTGATCTCGAATTCGTCGCGCCGCCCGCGCAATTCGCGCTCGACGGCGTCGCGGTCGGCGCCGGGCTCGAGTTCGACGCACAGCACCGGCAGGTGCTCGCCGCGCGTGCCCACGCCGACCAGCGCGGTCCGGGCGACGCCCGCGACGGTGTTGAACACCTGCTCGACCTGGACGGTGAACATCGGACCGCGCGCCGTCTCCAGGCGTTGACTCTTGCGGCCGCAGAACCGGATTCGTCCCGCGTCGTCGAGCCAGGCCAGATCGCCGGTGCGATGCCAGATCACCTCGTCGTCGGCGATCTTGCCGACCCGGTCCGCGGTCGGCGGCCAGAAGTAGTGGGTGCTGACATTCGGCCCGGACACCACCAGCTCCCCGATCCCGAGCGGGCCCGCGAGGCCGCCCCGCCCCTCGACATCCGGCCAGTCCGGCAGCGGATCATCGGTGATCGGGATGATGCGGGCCCGCACGTGCAGCGCCGGCGCGCCCACGCAGACGCCGTGCCCGGTGTGGGCCTGCGCCACGAGTTCGCCCAGCAGTTCCCGGGATTCGATGGTGGCCATGGGCAGCGCCTCGGTCGCGCCGTATCCCGAGTACACCCGGGCGTCGGCGGGCAGCACCTCGCGCAGTCCGGCGATGCAGCTGTCCGGCACCGGCGCGCCGCCGGAGTAGACGCTGCGAATGCTCGGCAGCGCGGCCCCGGTGCGGCGGATGTGGTCCAGCAGCGGGATCAGCACGGCGGGGGAGGCGAACATGGTCCGCACCTGGAACCGTTCGACCGCGTCCACCACGTGCGCGGGATCGGTCGCCCCGACCTTGGACGGGATCAACGGCGGTAGCACGCACCGGGATCCGAGCAACAGTTCCAGGATGCCCGCCACCGGCGCGGTGATCAGCGAGGTCTCCGGCGCGACATGCTCGCGCGCGGCGTCCACCTGATCGATCATGGCCGCGAGATTGCCGTGGGTGAGCACCACCGCCTTCGCGGGCCCGGTGCTGCCGGTGGTGTAGGCGATCAGCAGCGGCTCGTCATCGGGCGCGGGCTCGCGCTCGGGCAGGGCGGAAGCCGGTGTGCGGCCCCAGCTCTCCAGGGTGGGTCCCTGCCACCAGGACCGGCCCACGGTGACCGCCACCCGCACCTTGCGGAAGTAGGCGCGGAACACGATGCGCAGCGCCTGCGCCTCGGTGACCCCCACGAACGCCTCGGCGTCGGCGGCGCGCAGGCAGCGCAGCATCTTGAACAACCCCATGCCGGGGTCGATCACCACCGGCACCGCGCCGATCTTGAACAGTCCGTACAGCACCGCGTACAGCTCCGGCCCCGGTCGCACCAGCACGATGGTGCGCACGCCTGCGCCCACCCCGGCCGTGAGGAACCGCTCGGCAATGGTGTCCGACCAGGCGTCGAGCTCGGCGTAGGTGAGTTGCCGGTAGTCGGGCAGGCCGGCCCGGGTCCGGCCCTCGGCGTGGATCACCGCCGCCCGGGAAGGATGCTCGGAAACGATATCGGTGAATCGATCGAGGGCGCGCCAATAAACAGTGGGCAAGGAATGCGACACACTTCCCCCAGGGAATTGTCGAGGAATGCGAGAAATATGTCGGTGAGGCTACACGGGGCTCACCGTGGCCGCCAGCCGTATTGATTCGAATTCCTTTGATGGACAACAATTTTAGTGTGTCTCGCGGTACCGACACCGGTTACTCCGCACCCCCTATCCCACCCCTACGCGGATTCGAAATACTGTGTACAACAGGCTGATCCGTGATCAACGCCCACCTCCCGTCCACCCCTCCGTACGGTAGCTTTCCACTCGGCATCGGGGCCTACGGAAATCACCCGAGAGAGCAGGGGGCCACATGCGTACACGCTTCGAATCCATTGGCGCGTATACACCCAGCACCATCCGTTCCACCGAAGAAGTCATCAATGCCCTGTCGGTACCGCGGGCCTTGGATCTGGAACGAATTACCGGAATCAAGAATCGCCGCGTGCACAATAGCGACCCCGGCGATTACGAATCCTCCTTCGTGCTCGCGCAGCGGGCCATCGAGGATTGCCTGGAACGCTCCGGCTACACGGCCGAGGATCTGGACGTGATCATCTCGGTCTCGATCACCCGCTTCACCGCGCCCGGGCAATACTGCTTCGCCCCGTCGTTCGCCGCCCAGCTGGGCGCCGCCATCGGCGCGGGCAAGGCCCTGCACTTCGATCTGTCCAACGCCTGCGCCGGGATGATCACCGGCGTGCTGGTGCTGGACCGCATGATCAAGGCCGGCGTGGTGCGCCGCGGCCTGGTGGTCAGCGGCGAGCAGATCACCCCCATCGCCGAGACCGCCACCCGCGAGATCTCCAAGCCCTACGACCCGCAGTTCGCGGCGCTCACCGTCGGCGACGCCGCGGTGGCGGTGGTGGTCGACGACCGCGGTGACGATGACGACGAGATCCACTACATCGAACTCATGACCACCTCGGCCGGCGCGGAACACTGCATCGGCATGCCGAGTGACAAGACCACCGGCATCGCCATGTACACCGACAACCGGGCACTGGCCAGCGAATCACGATTCCTGCAGGGCATTTCCCGCATGGCCGACTTCCTCTTCGAGACCGGCCGAGCGTGGGAGAGCGAGAAATACGACTACTGGATCCACCACCAGTTCAGCGGCCCGGCCATCGAGTACATCAGCTCGCTCACCGAACGCCATTTCGACACCCCCATGCCGCAGGCGCTCAATATCTACGCCGAGTACGGCAATACCGCGTCCACCTCCCACTTCCTGGTGCTGCGCGAACATCTGGCGCAGGGGCGAATTCCGCGCGGCTCCAAGGTGCTGCTGATCCCCGAGGCGTCCGGGGTGGTCTCCGGTCACCTCGCCGCGACGATCTCCCGGCTGGAGGCCTGAATCCATGAACACCGCAATCGTTTCGGCGGCCGTGTGCACCGACGCCGACACCGGAAGCTATTTCGAACTCGCCGCCCGCGCGGGACGGCAGGCGCTGGCCGCCGCCGAGATCTCCGCCGACCGGGTCGGCCTGGTGATCAATGCCGGGGTGTTCCGCGACAGCAATATCGCCGAACCCGCCGTCGCGGCACTGATCCAGAAGCGCCTCGAGGTCGGTCTGGAGTACGAGACCGGCCGTCTGCCCGCCTTCTCCTTCGATCTGCTCAACGGCGCCACCGGGGTGCTGCACGCCCTCATGGCCGCGCACTGCTTCACCGGGCTCGGTGATGTCGAGTACGCGCTCATCGTCGCCGGGGACACCCACCCCACCACCGAACGCGGCCGTGAGGACTTCCCGTACACCGCCAGCGGTGCGGCGATCCTGCTGCGCGCCGACGGTGGCGCGGGCGGTTTCGGCCGCCTCTACACGACGGGGAACAGCGGCCCGCTCACCCCGACCGCGTGGGCCGACCTCGAGGCCGCCGGAACCGCGGGCCGCGGCGCGCTGACCGTGCGCGCCGCCACCTCCGATCCGCTCGACCTCGCCGAAACCATACTGCGGGAATGCCTTTCCGGCGAGGGCCTCGAGCCCGGCGACTTCGCGACCGGCGCGGCGGTGCTGCTCGCCCCGGCCCCGGTCGCCGGATTTCGCGAGCGCGTGGCCTACCGGGTCGGGGTGCCGTCGGCGGCGGTGGCCGGAATCGATCCCTTCGCGGGCGACCCGTACTCGGCGTGCCCGGTGCACGCCTACCTGGGCGCGGCGGGCCAGGGCATGCTCGACGAGGCCCGGTCCGTGGTGTTCCTCGGCGTGGACGGCGACGCGGCCGCCGCCCTGGTCTACCGTCCGCGAGTGCTCGCCCCCACCTCCTAGGGGAAAGTGAAATACACTGTTTGGCAGTAGATTTCGAAACCCGCTGTGCCCCGGCTGATCCTGGGCGTCCACACGCCCTCGCTGCAATGATGCCGCTCGCGCACACCGAAGCTCGCCGTGCCATGTCCGACAGCCGGGCGCCCGCGATTCGGTGAAGGGACCTCAGATGGCACGGTCGGTCGCACGGGACCGAGGGGGATTACCGGTGGGGGCCGGTGGCGGAACGAGCGGCGCGCCCGTCATCCGCACGACCGCGGGCCGGGTCGACCCGGCGGCGACGCGAGCGCGGCCGGATGCGGCCGGCGCGCAGACGGATTCGGGCGAGCTACGGTCCACCACCGCGGTTCCGGCGATTGCCCGAGCCGGGCGGGTGAACGCCTCCGTGCCCCGGTCGAAGGCGGCCGAGACCGAGCGGCTGCGGGTGGCGCGGGTGGCGGCGGTGCTGGGCGATCATGCTTCCCTGGGCCGGGTGGCGGCGCTGCTCGGCCGCGGCGTGGGCGAGATCCGGGCGGTGACGGCGGCATTGGTGCGGGCCGGGCTGATCGTGGGGGAGTGTCGTCCGCATCCGGACATGGCGGCGCTGGTGCTGCGTGAGCTTCCGGAGGAGGAGCGGCGGGCGTTGCACGCGGCGGCGGCGGAACTGCTGTGCCGGGAGGGGTTTCCGGCGGCGGTGGTGGCGGCGCACCTGGTCGCGGCGGGGGACACGCGCGGGTCCTGGGCGGCGCAGGTGCTGCTGGAAGTCGCCGACCATGCCTTCGACGCCGACGAATGGGACAGTGCCGGAACCTATTTGGAGCTCGCCTATCGGGCCAGTCGCCGAGCCGACGAGCGGGCGGGGATCGCGACGAAGCTGGTCGCGGTCGAATGGCGGATCAATCCGTCCGGTCGCACCCGCAACTTCGGGCGGCTCAAGGCGGCGCTGCGCACCGGGCGGGTGCCGTGCCCGGAGCTCCCGATGACCGTGCTGCAGATGCTCTGGCACGGTCACATATTGCACGCCGACCACGCCCTGCTGCGGCTGCGGCGGGAGGTGGACGCCGCGCTCGGCGATCGGCTCGAGTTCCTCGGCGCGTGGCTGCGCTACACCCACCCGGTCCAGGCCCAGCGGCACTCCTGGCTGCTCGCCGCACCGAGCTGCGGAGCGAAGTCGGGCTCCCAGGCGCCCGCCATCGCACACCACAACGCGCACTCGGGTGGACACGCCGATCCCGCGAGCTCGCGGGCCACGAAAGGGTCTCCGGTTCCCCGGATCACGCCCCGCCGCGCGGCGTCCGGTCCGCATGCGCCGCAGCGTGATTCGGCGCACCGGCAGGCCGCCGCCCTGCTCGACGGCCTGTGGAATCAGCGTCCGCCGGAGGAGACCGCCGCGGCGGCGCAACGCATGCTGGCCCAGCACCGCCTCGCGCCGGACACCGTCGAAGTGCTGGTGGCCGCCGTGGACTGCCTGCTGCACACCGACCGCCTCGACGCCGCCGACGCCTGGTGCGCGTCGCTGCTCGCGGAGGCGACCGCGCGGCGCGCCCCGACCTGGCAGGCGCTGTTCGCCACGGCCCGCGCGGAAACGCTGCTGCGCAAAGGCAATCCGGCCGAGGCCGCCGGGCACGCCGCCGCGGCGCTGAACCTGCTGCCCGCCGAACAGCTCGGGGTGTGGCTCGGCCGGGCGGTCGCGGTGCTGGTGCGCGCCCTCACCGCGCAGGGGCGTCACGTGGAGGCCGCCGCCCAACTGGAACGCCCGCTGCCGCGCGCGGTGTTCGAAACCCGTTTCGCGCTGGGCTATCTGCGCGCCCGCGGCGAGCACTGCCTGGCCATCGGGCTGCTCGACGAGGCCGAACGCCACTTCCGCCGCTGCGGCCGGCTCATGACCGAGTGGGGCCTGGACTTCGCGTGGCTCGCACCGTGGCGCAACGACCTGGCCGCAGTGAGCCTGGCGGCGGGGGAGTCGCGGCAGGCCCGCGCTCTCGCCACCCGGCACCTGGACGCGATCGGCGGGGCCGAACGGCATCACAGCGGCGGGGTGTCGCTGCGACTGCTGGCCGCCACCGGCGACCCGCTGCGGCGGGTCACCCTGCTGCGGCGCGCGGCCGCCCTGGCCCGCTCCGGCGGCGACGAACTCGAATTGGCCACCGTGCTGGCCGATCTCGGGGCCGCCTACCGCGCGCTGGGGGAGGCCGATCGAGCGCGCCCGCCGTTGCGCGAGGCGGCGCGGCTCGCCGAAACCTCCGGCGCGGAACCGCTCCTGGCCCGACTGCAGGTCGACTCCGGACCAGGACCGCGAGACACGCTGGGCGGCAGCGGCTTCGAGACCCTGAGCCCGGCCGAGCGGCGCGTCGCCGAACTGGCCGCGAGCGGGAATCGCAATCGCGATATCGCCGAAACCCTCGACATCACCACCAGCACGGTCGAGCAGCACCTCACCCGGGTGTACCGCAAACTGTCCGTCGCCCGCCGCAGCGAACTGCGATTCGCCCTGGCAGCCCGGACCGCGACGATCGGAAGGACCGCCACCGGCTGACCCGGATCAAGGTCGGGCATCGATTCGGGTGAACCCCCGCGGCCCCGCACGGGCACTCCTATCGTGAAGCCATCCGGAAGGGGTCGTCATGGCGGCAACGGACAAGATCCTCATCATCGGCGGACTGTTGACCCTCACCTACGGGACGCTCCTGGGATATCCCCTGGTCGCGCTGCGGCAGCGCGAGGGCAATCCACCGGCACCCCGCTATGTCAATGTCGCCCACGTCGGGGCCATTCTGCAGGGTGCGCTGGTGCTCGGCCTGGTCTGGGCGGCCCGGCTGTCGGATCTGCCCGACGGCTGGAACATCACGGCCGCTTCGCTGGTGGTGGCCTCGGGCGCGTTCATCGCCGCCAAGGACACCATCAACTGGCTGACCGGGGTCGAGGACGAATTCGCGGAGAAGGCCAAGACCATGCCACTCGGTCTGGCGGGCGCGCTGACCTTGACGGTCGGCCTGATCATCTTCATCGTGGGCGACCTGGTCGCGCTCTGAAGCGCGGTCAGTGCAGCGAATCGGCCTTGCTGATCCAGCCGACGATCGGGCGCGTCACGAACGGCGGGGACAATCGCTGCGCCAGACCGGTGAGTTTGGTCTGTAGTCCGACCAGTACGTGCGGGCCGCGCAGTGGTCCGCGGCCGGACGCGGTCCGCCACACCGCTTCCGCCACATCCTGCGGGGTCAACCGCACGCCGAGGGTGGTCGCGGATTTCGAGCCGCGGCTCACCTCGGTCATCATGTCGGTCGCCACGAACAGCGGCAGCAGATCGCTGACCGTGATCCCGTACTGCCGCCACTCCAGGTCGAGGGCCTCGGTGAGACTGCGGACCGCGGCCTTGGTCGCTCCGTACACGGCCAGCCCGGGTTGTCCGTAGAGCGCCGACGCCGACGCCAGGTTGATCACCCGGCTGCCCGGCGTCCGGCGCAGATAGGGGAGCGCGGTGTGGCACCCGTTGAGGACGCCCTTCACATTGACGTCCACCACACGGTGCTGGCGGTCCACGTCGATATCGCCGAACGCCCCCGACACCAGGATGCCCGCGTTGTTGACCAGTAGATCGAGACGACCGGTCGCCCCGGCGAATTCCTTGAGCGCCCGATCCCAGCCCGCCGCATCGGTGACGTCGAACGCGCCGGTGATCGTGTGCCCGCCGATCTCCGCGGCGGTACGGGCCACGGTGTCGGCGTCGATGTCATAGAGACCGACCGTCCAGCCCTCCCGCGCGAAGCGGGCGGCGATGGCGCGGCCGATCCCGGCGGCCGCGCCGGTGACCAGGACCGCGGGGCGGGAAGCGCTGTCAGGCTGGGACATCGGAGCCTCTCGGATCGCGGGTTCGGGCCGCCGCTGATACTCGCGGTCAGGCCGCGCTGCGGCCGACGCGACCCGGATCGATCATCGCACGATGGAACTCGGCCGCGTCGCGGGCGGCGTCGCGGCCGTCGGCGAGCAGATCCGCGCCCAGGTGGATGAGGGTGTGCGGCGCGCTGGGCCGGATCTGCAGGCGCAGCGACACCCCGGCCGCCTCGGCCCGGCGCGCCACCGCGAGCGCGTCGGTCAGCAGCATCTCCCGGGACCCGACCTGCAGGAAAATCGGTGGCAGACCGGTGAAGTCGTGATTCACCACCGACCACGCCGGATCCAGCTCCCCGTCCACCGCGATACCGCGGCGCACCACCATGTCCGGTCCGAGCGCGGGTAGCACCGCGTCGTCGCGGCTGTTGGGGTGCGCGAGACGGGCGGTCGAGTCGAAATCGGCCCACGGCGAGGTGACCGACAGCGCCACCGGCAATGGCAGCTCCCGCTCACGCAGCGTGAGCGCCAGCCGCAATGCCAGTCCGCCGCCCGCGGAATCGCCGGCCACGATGATCTTCTCCGGCGGGAAGCCCTCGTCGAGCAGATGCCGGTACCCGGTGAGCGCGTCGGCGAGGCTCTCGTTGGGGTGCGCGTCGGGCAGCTGGCGGTAGTCGACGGTCAGCACCGGCAACTCGCTCAGCGCGGCCAGGCGCGCGGTGTGGCGGCGATAGCTGTGCAGGCCGCCCGCGATGAACGCGCCGCCGTGCAGGTAGAGGATGGCGGCGTCGCGGTCCACGCGCGGATCGGGAACCGGTGCGCTCCACAGCCATTCGGCCTCGAAGTGCTCGAAGCGCAGGGTTTCGCGGCGGGTGCCGCGCGGGGTGCCCATGACCCGGGCGGGCTGCTCGGACAGCCGGGTCACCCGGAAGATCAGGTTGGCCGGACGCGGTCCCAGGTCGGCGACCCAGGCTCCGGCGCGCAGGAACTGCTGGAGCGTGGTGCGCAGGACGGGGTGCACGAGCCGGGTCCCGATGCGGGCCGGGGGGATCGTCTCCACGATCACCGAGGACGCGGGGCGCACTGACGATGCCGGGCGCACCGGGGATGCGGGATCCTGGCCCGCGGGCACGGGGTGTGAGGGCTGCGGCGTGGTCGCCACGGGCACTCCTGTCCGCGCCACGGCAGGAGGCGCTGAAGAGACAACGATGTCGGTTCGGCTGAAGGCCGTTGACCATCTTGACCGCTCGGACGCGGATTGTCATGCCCGAGAACGAAATTCCCACGAAATCGGGGGTGCGCTCCGGCGCGTGCGGCACCCCCGTTGACTTATGCAGGTAAATGCCTGCATAATTTGAGCCGTGCAACCCGAACCCGACATGGACACGGTCTTCAAGGCCCTGGCCGACGCCACTCGGCGGCAGCTGCTCGACCGGCTGCGTGAACACAACGGTCAGACGTTGCGGGAACTGTGCGAACGGGTCGCGATGGCCCGGCAATCGGTGACCCAGCACCTCGACATTCTCGAGCGGGCGGGGCTGGTCACCGTGCTACGCCGCGGCCGCGAACGGGTGCACTACATCAATCCGACCCCGATTCACGACATCGAACAGCGTTGGATCTCCGTGTTCGACCGACCCCGGCTGGACGTCCTGCGCGCCATCAAAGACCAGGCAGAGGAGTACGCCATGACCACCACCGTGCCGAACTACGTCTACGTCACCTATATCCGGGCCAGCGCCGAGCAGGTGTGGAAGGCCCTGACCGACGCCGACCTGACCGCCCAGTACTGGGGACACGCGAATGTGTCCGACTGGCAGGAGGGTTCGCGCTGGGAGCACCGCCGCGTCGACGGCTCGGACAAGCTCGACGTCGTCGGCAAGGTACTCGAGGCCGACCAGCCCAACCGCCTGGTTGTCACCTTCGAGGACTCCCCGCAGGAGGAGCGCTCGCCGTCGGTGGTGACCTTCTCGATCGAGCCGCACCAGGACATCGTGCGGCTCACCGTCACCCACGAGAACCTTCCGAACCAGGAAATGCTGCAAGGCATTTCGAGCGGTTGGCCCGCGGTCCTGGCCAACCTCAAATCGCTGCTGGAGACCGGTGCGGTGCTCCCGCAGGCGCCCTGGGAGATGGAGCCGGCGGCCTGCTCCTGATCCGGAACGCGAACGGCACCGGGCGAGCATGTGCTCGCGCCGGTGCCGTTGGCGTGTTCGCGGCGCGCCGGGCGCCGCTGCCCGCTGATTAGCGCGGGGCCATGCGGATCGCGCCGTCGAGGCGGATGACCTCGCCGTTGAGCATCGGGTTCTCCACGATGTGGCGGACCAGGGCGGCGTACTCGGCCGGGTCGCCCAGGCGCGAGGGGTGCGGCACCTGCGCGCCGAGCGCGTCGATGGCCTGCTGCGGCAGGGTCGCGAACAGCGGGGTGTGGAACAGGCCCGGCGCGATGGTCATGACGCGGATCTTGTACGAGGCCAGGTCGCGGGCGACCGGCAGGGTCAGGCCGACGATGCCGCCCTTGGAGGCGGAGTAGGCGGCCTGGCCGATCTGGCCGTCGTACGCCGCGACCGAGGCGGTGTTGACGATGACGCCGCGCTCGCCGTCGGCCTCCTCGACCGCGGACATGCGCTCGGCGGCCAGGCGGATCACGTTGAACGTGCCGATCAGGTTAACGTTGATGATCTTGGAGAAGGCCTCCAGCGGGAACGCGCCCTGCTTGCCGACCGTCTTGACGGCATTGCCGATTCCCGCGCAGTTCACCGCGATTCGCAGGGTGCCGAGCGCCTGAGCGGCATCCAGCGCGGCGCTCACGTCCGCCTCGCTGGTGACGTCGCCGGGGGAGAACACCGCGCGCTCACCGAGTTCCTCGGCGAAAGCCTTGCCGTCGGACGAGGGAAGGTCGAGGATAACGACCTTCGCGCCGGCCGAGTGCAGTTCCCGCACGGTGGCCATGCCCAGTCCCGACGCGCCGCCGGTCACAACCGCGACGATATCTGCTGTCTTCACAAAACCTCCAAAATTCTTGGTCTTGTTAATGTAGATTCCGCTCGGATCGCAGGGAAGACCGCCCCGTCGGCGTGGCGTTCACGAGACCGTACGAACCCTGCTACTCGCGCGCACGCGCGGATTGAACGGTGTGTCGTCCGGCGCGTCGAGTCGTTGGAATCCTGTTCATGCGAGAGAATTTCCGATCGGGACCGTTCGGACGCGGAGCCGGTGGCGACGTGGTACCGGCGGACGCACCCGGCACCACCGATCACCGACGACAACAACACCGTCAGCCACGACCGACCGCCGAGAGGGTCAGACGATGCCGAGCGACGTGCCCGCAGCGGGAATGTTGAAGTCGTACAAAAAACAGTCGCGCTGGTACCCGGCCCTCGACCCGGCCACCCCCGAACCGCCCGCTCGCGACGCGGCCCCCGAGACGCCCGCCTTCGACGAGAGCGCCGGCCCGGCCCGCTTCCCGCACTACATTCACGACACCGAGCCCGAGGTCGAACTGCCGCCGGTCCCCGAATCGGTGCTGCGGCACAATCGCTTCGACGGCACCTGGTCGGACTGGATGACCGGGACCGGCGAGACCGACCCCTACACGCCGCCGCGCTACCGCGGGAACACCGTGATCGAATTCCCCACGGACAGTGGCGAACCCGCCATCCCGGCGATCGACACCATCGCGCAGTGGCGCGAGACCTTCGAGGTCCCCGAACCCGCACTCGCCCAACGCCTCCCGGATCGGCGGCTGCTCACGCTCGCCTTCCTGATCGTTGCCATTGTTTTGCTGGCCATCGTCGGTGGGGTTGCCCTGTATGTGCTGAATTCCCATGGCGGCTCGGCGCAATCCCTCGGCGAACCCGGCGCCGGCGCCGGTTCTCACCCGATCGCGGTCGCGGCGGCGTACAACGAGATGACGGCCCCCGCGATCATCGGCGACCATGGACCCACCGCGGGCGTTCCGGCCGGATAAGAAGAGAGCGGAGACAATGGATCAGGACTGGAGCCGCTGGCTCGACGATGTGCCCGAAGTGGGCGAATCGTCGGGTCGTGCCGCGCGTTCCAAGACTCCGGTGGTGCGCTTGCGCAAGCGCCGTGGCGATTCCGGCGAGTCCGGACCCGCCCCGCGCCCGATTCTGGTGGTGGGAGGCTGCGGTGGTGCCGGGACGACGACCACCGCGCTCGGCATCGCGGGGGAGCTGGGCGCCGCCGGTGACCGAACCGTGGCCGTGGACGGCACTTTCGCGGGCAGCGACCTAGCGCTGCGGGGCGCTGACGAGCATCTGAGCCCGATCAGCCTGCAGGCCTGGCTCTACGGCCGCGGCGACGACGAGCCCGCGCCGCTCAAGGAGTGCCTCTCGCGGGCGACATCCGGAATCGGGTTGCTGTGGCGCGATCCCGCGCCGCTGCGCCGCCGCGCCACCTACCTGACCGTCGCCCGCGCCCTCGGGGAGTCCGGGTACACCCCGGTTTACGACGGCGGCAATCCGATCGCCAGCCGGCACCTGCGCCCGCTGCTCGAAGACGCCGATATCGCACTGGTGCTGGCGATTCCGGCGCGCGTGGACGCCGCCAACCGGCTGCGCGTCACCCTGGAGTGGCTCGACGATCAGTTCGGCGGGCAGGGCGAGGGCCCCGGCGACGGAATTGTCGGCGACACCACGATCGTCGTCTCACATCAGTTGCCGGGCAGCGATTCTCGAATCGCTGAACATTTGCGCGAGCATCTGGACGGTTGGGTGAACGAGGTCGTCGAGATACCCTATGACGCACACCTCGCGCGGGGGGAGCTGGTGCGGCACAGCGAGCTGGCCGCCGAGACACGCCGCGCGTATCGCCGCCTGCTTGCTGGAGTGGCATCATGACCGCAGCCATGAAGGAACGCCGATCCGCCGACCGGAACATCGATTCAGGGGCCGCTTTCGCGGCCGGTGTGGTGCCACCGCCGGAAGCCCGCCGCGCACCCCTGTGGGACCGACCCGTACCCGGTGGCGGCCGGGCGCCGCTGGTGTGGCTGCTCGGCGTGCACGGGGGCGCGGGTGCGACCACGCTCGCGCATGTGCTTGCGCCGGCGGCGGATTCGTACCGGCGCTGGCCCGGCGTCTACGAACGGGAGTCCCCGTTCGTGGTGCTGGTGGCCCGCGAGACCATCGCCGGGCTCACCCGCGCCCACGACCTGCTGCGCCAGCATCACGCCGGACTGGCCGGTCCGTGTGAGGTGCTGGGGCTGATCACCGTGGCCGCGCGCCCGGGCCGGATGCCCGCCGAGATCCGCCGCTACCGCGACGTGGTCGGTTCGCTGGCCGGTCAGGTGTGGCAGCTGCCCTGGCACGAGGAGTGGACGCTGGTCGAAGCCGACCAGTTGCCCGTCTGGTCGCCCGGCGACCCGCCGCCGGTGCAGCGCAAGCGCAAACCCGATCCGTTGGAAGAGGTTACGCAGGCTGTGCGGGACCTGGGCGCGGGCATCGTGGCCGCCGCCCAGGACGCGCTCGACTCCCCCCGTGACGTGTTCACGGACCGGGGGGAGTGATCATGAACACCCTTGGATTGCATTGTGCTGGAAAGATTTCCGAAGTAGGCGCCGCCTCCGGTTGGACGGCGGGGCCGGTGATCGGCGAGATTGTTACTAGCAGTTCGCTTTTGGAGAAGGACAGACAATGAGCATGCTCCTCGCCGTACATGACGCGTACGGTCAGATCCTCGCCCAGGTCGGTAACCCGACCCCCGAGGCGCCGCCCGCGTCGGACAAGTTGCTGAAACTGGTTCGGTACTTCACCTGGTTCGTACTTTTGTCGGGAATCCTGGGCATCACCTACGCCGGTGGCCGGTTCGCCTGGGAGAAGTGGACGGGAGGCGGTTTGGAGTCCCCGAAGATGGTGGCCGGCGCGATGATCGGAGGCATCGTCGCGACCAGCGCGGGCACGATCATGAACGCAGTGATCACCTAATGCCCGCCGCGCTGGTGCCACAGGCCCTGCATGCCGCGCTCTCCACCCGCGCGGACGCGGTGGCCGTGCTGGCCTACAAACAGATGCCGGCCGATGTGCTCCGGCCGATGATGCAGCTCATCGACTGGCTGCTGTGGTGCGTCCTGCTGTTCTGCCTGGCCTGGATGATCCTGGCCGCGGGCCGGCTGTGGTACGCGTTCCGCGGCGACCTGGCGGCCAACGAGGCGACGCACGGGGTGGTGATGAGCCTGCTGGGCGCGATCATGGCGACCTCGGCCAGCGGCATCGCGCTGGCCCTGCTGCCGACCTGAGGGGCCGGTCGGCTGAATTGACCACCCGCACACATGCTCTTGTCAACGACACCGTGGAGGCACTGCGATGAGCGAGAAGGAGTCGCCCGAGCGCGACGGCGTCTCGTTCGGCGTGATCGCCTCGGCCGCCCTGGTGGCGGTCATCCTGATCGCCGGTCTGGTGGTCTATTTCGGGCACGGCGACGCCAAGCCCAGCGCCAAACCCGACCCCGGCGCGACGCCGGCGACCTCGGACACCGGCGCCACCGGATTCGCCTCACCCGAGGTGGATCTGTTCGGCCGCCGCATCGACATCCCCAACAACACGGCGGGCCAGCCCCTGCCGCAGGTACCCGGCAAACAGCGCAAGGCCACCGACACCGACTGGCTGACCGCGGCCCCGCTGGGCATCACCGATCCGCACGGCTGGCAGCGGGTGTACGGGGCGTCGGTCCCCTTCTCCACCTCCGACGGCCCGGCTCGCCTGGAAAACGGCCTGGCCGTGGGTTATTCGCACACCCCGCAGGGCGCGGCCCTGGCGGCGGCGCAGATCACCTACCGGCTCAACGCCCGGCCCGCGGACCGGGAGCTGTACGTGCGGCAGGTCCGTGTGCCCGCCGAACAGCTCACCGCCTACGACCAGGCGCTGGCCGATCAGCGGCTGCCGAAACAGCAGCCCGAGAAGGTGACCCGCTACCTGGTCGCCCCCGACGGCTTCCAGGTCGAGAACTACGCCGACGACATGGCCATCGTGCGGCTGGCCGCGCGCGGGCCCGTCGTCGACGGCCGGCAGTTGTGGGCGGCGGTGCGCCTGATCATGGTCTGGGACGCCGGAGACTGGCGGCTCAAGCCCTCCACGTCGCGGACTTCGCAGACCGAGTACGTGGATTCGCTGGCGGGGTGGACCCGTTGGTGACGACAACAGCTCCACAGGTGACAGAAGAAGATATGGCATCGCGACCCATCGAGAGGTGGACCACATGCTGAGGCGGCTAGTCACGATTCTCGCGGTCGTATTCACCGTCATGATCGCGACCCCGACGGTGGCCTACGGCCAGACCTACGGTTTCGACCAGGCCTGCAACGAATTACACGACTCCCTCGACGGACTGGGCGTGCCCGGCATCTCGCTCGGCGACGCGGCCTCGGCCGCGTGCAAGGCCGGCAATGTCGCCACCCACCCGAACGAGGTGGCCAACACCGTGCGCGACAAGGCGTGGGACTCCACCTTCGGCAAGGTCGTGGACTCGCTGATGAGTGGTCTCGGTGAGGCGCTGATCCTGGCGCTCACGTTCTGGATGAAAATCCCGAACGAGAGAGTCAGCGACGCCGGAACGCTATTCACCAAGATCAACGACTACACCTATCAAGTCCAGATCCTGTTCTTGATGACCTCGGTGATACTCACCGGCCTGAAACTGGCGCGAGCCAGACGCGGGGCCGCGGTCGACCAGGCCACGGACTCGTTCTGGATGTTCGCCCGCGTGGTGTTCAGCTCCTGGATGCTGGGCGCGGTGATCGTGGCCGCCACCCAGGCCTCGGACAAGTTCTCCGAGTGGGTGATCAACGACTCCACCAACGGCAATGCCAAGAACATGGCCGAGCTGATGGTGAAAACCTCCAAGCTGCAGGCGTTCTCGCCGGGTCTGGTGCTGATCATCGCCATCGTCGGTCTGCTCGGGGCGCTCGCGCAGATCGTGCTGGCCATCGTGCGCCAGGGCATGCTGGTGGTCGCGGCGGGCGTGCTGCCGCTGGCCGCCGCGGGTTCGGGCACCGGCATCGGAATGTCGTCGTACAACAAGCTGATTCGCTGGATCATCGCGTTCATGCTGTACAAGCCGGTGGCCGCGATCGTCTACATGATCGCCTTCACCACCGCGGGCGTCACCGACGACCGCACCGGCACGGCGAACCTGCCCGACGCCGACGAGGCCCAGCGCATGCTGGTCGCCATCGTGCTGCTGGGCACCGTGGCGTTCGTGCTGCCCGCGCTCATGCGCCTGGCGACCGCGGGCGAGGTGGCCATCGTCGGTTCCGGCGGTTCGGGTCTGGCCGCCACCACCGGCACCCTGGTCGGTATCGCGGCGCTCGGCGCGGTCGGCTCGCGCGCGGTGGCCCCGCGCGGGGTCGCGGGTCCGGGCGCGGCCGGATATGTCGGCGGCGGCCGGGGCGGACGGCCCCGGCCCGGTCCCGGCGGCGGCCCGGGCGGCGGCGCGCCGCGCCCGACCCCGCCGCCGCGTCCCGCCGGTGGCGGCGCGGCCGCGAGTCCTGCGGCCCAAGGGGGCGGCGGCGCAGTACCGTCAGGCGCGTCCGCGGTGGCGAGCCGGGTCGCGCAGGCCCGGGCGGCGACCGCCTCGCTGGGCAAGGCCGAATCGACCGCGGGCGACGTCGCCGGTGACCGCTGGGCCAACCGTGCACCCGACCTCGGCAGGAGCACCATCCCGCGATGACGATGACCGACACCTACGAGCGGCGCTCGTACGGACTGTGGCAGAAGCCCCGCAGCGCCGGCCTTTTCGGCCTGCGCTGGGGCGAGACCGTGGTCGGATTCGCCGTCGTCATCACGGCGCTGCTGACGGCGCTGGTGGCCGGTCCGCAACCGGCCGCCGTGGTGGCGGGCATCGGCACGGTCGTGATGGTTCCACTGGTGTGGCGGACGGGGGGCCGCTCCGGCTACGAGAACGGATTGATGATGTTCCATTGGTTGCGCGGCCGGTCCAAGGGCGAGCACGTGTACCGGGGCGGGCGCTTCTCGCGGATCCCGGGCGGCGTCACCCGGCTGCCCGGGCTGATGGCCCCGTCGCGCCTGTACGAAGGCATCGACGCGGGCGGCTACAGCTTCGGCATGATCCACCTACCGCAGTTCGCCCAGTACACGGTCGTGCTGCGGGCCTGGCCGCAGGGCCACGAGGCCGTCGACCAGCCGGTCATCGACCGCTGGGTCGGCGCGTGGGGCACCTTCCTGGCCTCGCTGGGCCAGACCTCCGACATCGTGGCGGTGGTGCCGGTCATCGACACCGTGCCCGAGACCGGAAACCGTTTGCTCACCGAGGTTTCCGCCATCACCCGGCCCGAGGCCCCCGATCTGGCCCAGCAGGTCATGTACGAGCTGGCCACCGAACTGCCGCAGGAACGGGTGCAGTTGCTGCCGCGGGTGGCCATCACCTTCAAGGCGACCACCGCGGAGCGGCGCAAGAATCCGGCGGAGGAGGCGGTCGAGATCGGCCGCCGCCTGCCCGGCATCTGCGCGGCGCTGGCCGAGGCGGGCGTGCGCTGCCAGCCCATGGCCGCCGACGACATCATCTCCTTCATCCGCCGCAGCTACGACCCGGCCGCGCAGGCCGACCTCGAGGTGGCCGCGGGCGAACCCGGTGGGCACGGCCTGGATTGGGCCGATGCCGGACCGGTCTCGCACGAGGAGCGCTGGGACCATTTCATCCACGACGGCGGCCGCTCGGTCACCTGGGAGATGGACACCGCCCCCGAGGGCGCGGTCGACGAACGCGTGCTGCAGCGGCTGCTCGCGCCGAATCCGGAGGTGCCGCGCAAGCGGATCACCATCGTCTACCGCCCGCACTCGGCCGGTGACGCCGCCCAGATCGTGGACGACGACTACAAGAACGCCCTCGTCGCACAGCAATCCGAGCGCGGCGTCGTGTCCGCCGCCGCCACCCTGCGGGTCGGCGCCACCCAGCAGGCCCGCGAGGAGCAGGCCCGCGGCCACGGCGTCACCCGATTCGGCGCGCTGGTCACCATCACCGAACCGCTGCGCGGCGACCTGCCCCGCATCGAGTCCATCACCCGGGACCTGTCCACCCAGGCCCGCTTGAAGATCCGCCGCTGCTACCGCTATCAGGCCGCGGCCTTCGCGGCCTCCCTCGGCTGCGGGGTGATCCTCCCCGAACACGCCACCATCCCGAAAGCACTCGCGGGGTAACCCACCATGTCACGTGACCTCGACCCGCCCGTCCGCGAACGCGACGCCGCGCCACCCCCTGCGCGTCGCGGCTCGCGGCGGGAGCAGGCGCCCGCCGACGCTTACGACGACGCGGACCCCTACCCGCCCACCGGCTCCCGCGTCATGCGCGACGAGCACCGCCCCCGCCGCGGCACCCTCCCGGACCGCCGCATGCTCCGCCGCGACACTCCGATCGACTACTCGGCGGAGTTCGCGGACACCGCGGCGCGGTCCGGTGCCGACGGAGACGCCGGCGAGGCGCGCCGCGCCGACACCGGGGCCTGGGACAACGCGGCTCTCGGTGCACGACAGGACGATCCGGTCCGGGGCTCGGAGCCCGGAGTCCCCGGCCGGGGGCCCGGGGACTCGGAGTCCCACTCGACCAGCGGCCGGGCGTCGGCCGATCGTGCCGAATCGGTCATTCCCGCACCCGGTCTCGGCGATCGCGCCGGGGAAACGGGTGTGTCGGCGGGCCGCGGTGAGTTCGAGCCGGGCGGCGTGCGCGCGGAGGCAGGTCGTCCGGGCCCGGGGGAATCCCGGACGGCAACGGTGACCCGTGGCGCGCAGGAGGCTGCCGGAGCGGTCGAAGCGACCGGTCGCGATGACATCGCCGTAGCACGGAGCGGTACGTCGCCGAAGCGGCGGCTTCCGGCTCTGCCCGCCCTCGAACCCGGTGGCGAGAACACCGATTCGAGTGCGGCCCTCGGTGACAGCCGCGCGTCCGAGACGTCCTCGCGTGACGCTGCTTCCCGTGGGCGCGAGCTCGCGGTGCGCGACGCGCCGGATCCGGGTGCTGCTGTGCAAGGCGGCGCGGGCTCCGTGGCCGCGGAGCGCGGGCGGGCACGCGGGCCGGAACGAACCGAGGGGGATCGCATGGAGCGCAAGCGGACTCGTGAGGTCGAGCCCGGCCGCGGCACCGCGCGCCGCGCGGAGACCGGCGAGCGTCCACAGCGTGAACGTCCCGGCGACGAAGATCCCCGGCGCTCCCGGCGCGCTGCCGAGAGCGGTGACGGGCGTGACCGCCGGAGCGCCGCGAGTGACTCCGCGCGTGGACGGCGCGACGGCGACGGGCGCAGCGGCCGTGACCGACGTGAGGGCGAGGGACACCCCGGCCGTGAACGTCGCGGCGTGGAAGGCGAACTCGGGCGTGAACGTCGGCGTGCCGACGGAGATCCCGGACGTGACCGCCGCAACGCCGACGGACACCGCACGGCCGAAGCTCACCGCGGCGCCGACGGCCACCGCCGCGGCGAAGGTGACCTCCCGCGCGAGCGGCGCGCCACCGGCGACCGGGACGCGCGGCGCGGTGACGGCGAGCGGGATGCGCGGCGCGGCAGCGGGTCCGAAGGACGCGGCCGGGCGACCGACGCGGATCGGGTGCATCTGGGCGGCCGCACCGGAACTCCCGGGCGAACGCGATCGGCGCGGCCCGAGAGCGACGCGGGGGAGCGGCCGGCGCGCAACCGGCCCACGCGCAATGGCCGCCCCGAGCGGTCCACCGCGGAGGAGCGCGGGCGCGGCGGACTCCGGAAGAACAAGCGGGACAAGGACCTCGATCAGGCCGAGCGGGAGGCGGCGGCCAAGCGGGCCGCGGCGCGCAAGGCGGCGGCCAAGAAGAAGCAGTCCGGACCCAAGCTGCTCGACGACACCCAGCGGGCCAAGCTGGAGGTGACCGCGCGGGAGGGCAACGGGATCAAGGCGGCCTGGGCCACCTTCCGGCTGCACACCGACGACCTGCGGCGGCGCAACTTCGCGGCGCGGGCCGAGCGCATCGAGTACGGCAGCTTCGACGAATTCGACCGGACCACCGCGCAACTCACCGATCGCGGGTACATCGGCGCGGGCGGCGGGCGGATGAACGTGGTCGGCCGTCCCGTCGAGTATCGCGCCACCACCGCGCAGGTCGCGGGCCTGTGGCCGTGGTCGGTCGGCGCGGGCGCGCCGCTCATCGGCACCCCGCTGGGCTCGCACCTGCACACCGGCGCTCCGGTCTGCTTCGACCCGATGAACTGGTTCATGCGCGGCAGTTTCATCACCGCGCCCAGCCTGTTCGTCCTGGGCCTCAACGGTTTCGGCAAGTCCTCGCTGGTGCGCCGGATCGTGCTCGGCGGTGTCGCGCAGGGCATCACGCCGCTGGTGCTGGCCGACGTCAAGCCCGACTACCGCAAGCTGGTGGAGCTGGTCGGCGGTCAGGTCATCGATCTGGGCTACGGGCACGGCAAGCTGAACCCGCTCGCCGCGGGCGTGCTGGGCTCGATCGTGCCGCGGCTCGACGACTTTCCCGAACTCCAGACGCAGGTCATGCAGGAGATGCGGGCCCGCCAGGTCACCCTGGTCGCCGGTTTGGTGGAGCTGGTGCGCGGCGAGCGCGTGCGCGACTTCGAGGAGACCCTGATCTCGACCGGTCTGCGCATCCTCTACCGCGACGGCAGTACCTTCACCCCCGAGAATCCGCCGATCATGGAGGATCTCCTGGATGTGGTGGTCGCCGGCGGCGACGAACTGCGCCTGGACGCGGGCGCGGACGATATCGAGGAGTACGCGGACGCCATCAAGGAACTGCGTCGCTCCCTGCGCGCACTGACCCAGGGCCCGTTCGGCGCGATCTTCAACGGCCAGACCACGACTCCCATCGACACCGGCGCGACCGCGGTCTGCATCGACGTCTCCCACATCCCCACCGGCGACAAGAAGCTCAAGGCCGCGGTCATGCTGGCCTGCTGGGCCGACGGTTTCGCCTCGGTGGAGGCGGCGCACGTGCTGGCCGACGCCGACCTGGGCCCGCAACGCTACTTCCAGGTCGTGATGGACGAGCTGTGGCAGGTGCTGGGCCTGGGCGACTTCATGGTCGACCGCGTCGACGAGCTCACCCGTCTGCAGCGCGGCATCGCCACCTCGCTGATCATGATCAGCCACACCATCAAGGACCTGCAGGCGCTGGGTTCCGAGGCCGCCATCGCCAAGGCGCTCGGCTTCCTGGAACGGGCCCGCGCCAAGATCTTCGGCGCGCTGCCGGCCGAGGAGATCGCACGGCTGGACTCCACCGTGCCGTTCACCTCCGCCGAGGAGGACATGGTGACCAGCTGGTCCGCGCCGCAGGCGCTCACCGGTGAGGCGCTCAAGCCGGGCCAGCAACGCCCGCCCGCGCCCGGCACCGGCAAGTTCCTGCTCAAGATCGGCGAGGACCGCCGCCCCGGCATCCCGTTCCAGATGGAGTTCACGCTCTCCGAGCGGGAGAGCGGAATCCACGACACCAACCAGCGTTTCAGCGAATTCACCGAGACCACCGCCACGCGCGGCGCGGGCACGGAGTCCGGCTCGGACGAGGGGAGCGCCGCATGATGCCGCACCGGTCGTATCGAAGAGTGTCGCCGGAGGTCCGGCAGGCCGCGGTCGAACAGGTCATCGCGCTGACCGGCAAGCTGCGCTCGGAATCCGAGGCATGCCGGGTGGTGGCCGAACAGATCGGCGTGCACACCAATTCGGTGCGCAATTGGGTGCGCGCCGCCGAGACCCCCGGCCTCGAGCGCATGGACGCGGTCGCGCTGCGCCGCAAGGTGGCGCTGCTGCAACAACAGCTGGCCGCGGCCGCGGAGATGAATCGCTCGCTGGTGGAAACCCTCCACGACGCCAAGCGCGGCACATGAGCCGCTGCCGCGACGAAGACCCGAACGGCCGCAACGGGGCTGGACACGCCGAGCACCGAAACCGGCTGGTATGGCGCGCGCGCCGGACCCGGAGACTAGCCTGGAAGGGTGGTCCGATTGGGGTGGTGATGCTGGTGGTGAGCGTCACGATGCTGGCCACCGCCTGTTCCGGCGGCGGCTCGAACGGCGGCGGCTCGAATCCGCCTGCCGGGCAAGCACCCACGACCACCACCCGGTTGCTGGAGGTCGCGCCCGCGCCCGACCCCACCACCCCCGACGGGGTCGCGGTGGCGGCGCTGCAGCAGATCTACACCTGGTACCCGGCCACCGAATCCGAGGGCGACGCACTGCGACGCGCTCGGAAATGGCTGGGCCCCACCCTGATCCGCACCTTGGACAATCCGTCCACCGCCGTGGACACACCGCGCCCGACGCTGCGGTGGGCCGAATGGGCCAAGGAGAACGCGCACGTCGAGGCGTTCGCGTTCGCCTCCGGCGAGAAGGCGCCCGCGGGCGCCGACCCGAACCGGCAGCAGTACAAGATCGGTATCGAGCAGACGGTCGTCCACCCGGACGGCAGGCGGGAAAAGCTACCCCCGGCCACGGTCGTCGCCACCGTCGTGCGTGGCCCCGACGGTAGCTGGTTGCTGGACGAATTCCGTTGAGTGGCAACGACTCACAGGTCATCCCAGGAGGATAGAGATGGCGAAGACACCGGTGCAGGACCCGGCCGATCCGGGTCCAGACCGCACCCTGCACCTCGTGTACGCGGGTTTCTATATCTTCGGAACCCTGTGGCTGGCAGTACAACTGGGCAATCTGCTCAGCTCCCCGCGCCAGAACCTGCCGATCAACCCGATCGCCATCGTCGTCAACCTGATCAAGGGCCAGGTGCGCTGGCCCACAGCCGCCACGGTCATCGTGGTGCTGGTGGTCGCCGGGACGGCGGGCTGGGTGTTCTACAAGCGCCACCGCGCCGAGACCTCGAAGAAGGGCCGCCTGGCCATCGACGACAAGGCCGACCACATGGGGTCCGGCGGCGCGATCAAGGCGCTCACCCTGGCCGGGGTGCGGGAGAAGGCCGGGAAGATGGGCGTCCCGCTGCACACCCACCTCACCGGCGACAAGGTCATCCCCGGATCGCTCATGCGGCCGGGAGACGCACTGGTGCCGGGCATTCCGATCGGCATGTCGGTCGCCGACGGCGAGATGATGTACGGCTCCTACGAGGACCTGCAGGTCGACATCTGGGGACCGCGCCAGGGCAAGACCACCTCCCGGGTCATCCCGGCGGTGCTGGCCGCCATCGGCCCGGTGGTCGTCACCTCCAACAAGCGTGACGTCGTCGACGCTACCCGGGATGTGCGCGCGGGCAAGGGTTCCCCGATCTTCGTCTTCGATCCGCAAGGCGTGGCCCCGGATTCGCACGACTGGCAGGCCCAGCAGGAACCCCAGTGGTACTGGGATCCGCTGGCCTGGGTCGACGTGCACCGCCCCGGCGCCGAGGTGCGCGCGGTCAGCCTGGCCGGGCACTTCTCCGACGCCGAGGGCAGCCCCTCGGCGGGCGGCGGCGCCGACTCCTACTTCGACCCCGAAGCCGAGGACCTGCTCGCGGCGCTGTTCCTGGCCGCGGGCCTGGAGGGCAGCAATATCCTGCGCGCGTGGGAATGGGTGAACAACCCACTCGACACCACGCCCGTGGAAATCCTGCGCCGCAGTGCCAAGCACTACATGGCCGAGGGCCTGGCCGGGCAGTACAACCTCGACGTGCGTACCCGCGACGGCATCTTCGGTGGCGCGAAGGCCATGATCCGCTGCCTGAAACTGCCGCACATCCAGCCGTGGATCATCCCCAACGGCGGCCGCGAACCCTTCGACGAGCTCGCCTTCCTGGAGGGCAACGGCACCCTGTACTGCCTGTCCCTGGAAGGCCGGGGCTCGGCCGCGCCGCTGGTGAGCGCGCTGACCGCGGCGGTCATCGAGGTCGCCACCCACAAGGCGTCCCGCTCGCCCGGCGGCCGCCTGCCGGTGCCGCTGCTGGCCGCGCTCGACGAGGCCGCGAACGTGGTGCGCTGGAAGGATCTGCCGAAGCAGTACAGCCACTTCGGATCTCGCGGCATCGTGGTGATGACGGTGCTGCAGTCCTGGGCCCAGGGCGCGCGCTGCTGGGGACCCGACGGCATGGAAGCGCTCTGGGGCGCGGCCAATATCAAGGTGATCGGCAGCGGCATCGACGACATGGCCTTCCTGCAACAGCGCTCCGAGGCCATCGGCGACTACGACTCGATCGCGCAGTCGGTGTCGGAATCCAAGGGCGGCAAGAGCTATTCGCGTTCGCTGAGCTCCTCGCGCACCTTCAACGCGCACGCCCTGGCCACCCTGCCGCGCGGGCGCGCGATCCTGTTCTCCTCCGGCACACCGGCGGTGCTGTTGCGCACCGTCCCGTGGTGGGAGGGCGCCGACGCGGCCGCGGTGGAGCGTTCCATCGAGGCGCACGACCCGTCACCGACGAAGAAGACCACCATCGATGATCTGACCAGTCCCGCGCTGATCAAAGAGACAATCCCGGATGTCGCGGCTCCCAAGGAGGTCCGACCGCTGTGAGCGACGAGCAGCACCCCGACAATTTCCCCTTCGACGACTCCCGCGGCCGTCGTCCCGACGAGCCGCAGCGCATGGTCTACCAGAGCGTGGTCGAGTTCGTCGAGAACTACCTGAGTCTGGTGTACCGCCGGCAGGTGACCGACATCAGCGACACCGTGTGGTGTCCGGAATGGTGGAAGCACGCCGAGGCGGTCGCGCGACTGGATGCCATGTGGCGGGCGTGGGAACACTTCCGCCACGACGGCAAGACCGGACTGAGTGTGTGGTTCCTCGACCACGCCGACCCGCACATGGCGAAGCTGTTCGACCCCAAGGGCCCGTTCAAGTACTGCAGTGTGCGCAACGGGCACAAGGACATGCTGACGCCGCTGCCGTTGAAGTCGCCGCAGCAGGGCCTGTTCAGCAATCCCACCATGGGCGAGTTCCCGCTCTAGGCCCCGGAAACGGATCGTGGCGGATCGCAAGGCGATCCGCCACGGTACACATCACAACAGCCGAAACGACTGGTACTCAGACTCGTTCGCGCGAGCGGGCGCGTTCGCGCTCCCGCTCGTGGGCTTCTTGCTCGCGGACGCGACGCTGAGCCGCCTCCTGCTCGCGGATCCGCACGGCGTCCTGAGCGGACTGCGCCTGACCGACTTCCATCAGCATGCGCACCGATTGCAGTTCCGGCGAGATGCCCATGCGCGAAAGATGCTGGGCCAGAGCGGTTCGCCGCTCCACCGAGTCGTACCGGGCGCCACCGCGACCGGCCTGCTGCGCGGCCATGCGGGAGGCCTCGGTCGCCGCCGAGAAGCGATCCTTCTCGAGGGAGACGCCGCCGCGTTCGAGCGTGGGGCGCTCCAGGATTCGCGAGAGTTCACGGTTACGCGGATCGCGGGCCTTGGCATCGGCCGCCTCACGCAACCGGCGCTCACGGCCTTCCTTCTGGCGGGCCTCGGTGACCCTGACACGCGCTTCCGCTTCCTTCTGGCCACGTTCCCGGGTGCGCAGCGCGACAAGTGTCGCGAGCTGCAACATTTGCCTCATCATCGCCGCCGTCTCGCGGCCGATGTCGTCGAGTTCCTCGGCCATTGCCTGCTCCCCGATGCTGCAGTTGGATCACTATGGATGATGGTGCTTCGTCACGGACATCGCTACACGAACGGTGGTTGCGCATAGGTCGTCCCGCCTGCAAACGCGGACACCCGGAGAACATGGGGCAAAGCGGCGGCCCGAGTGGGGATTGCCCGTGGGCTTTACTTCGCCTTGGTACTCCGTTCTACGAGATTACCAGCGAAAACTCTGAAACCGCCGTACGCGCGCGTCGCGATCCAGCATATATCGCACAATTCCGGCAGGTGAGGGAAAACTCAGGATTTTCTTTGGTTAGGGAAGCCTTACGCGAGAGGTTCAACGGGACCTTCCCGAGACTTTCGCCGGAAAAGCAACGGCCCCGGCGCGATTCGCGCCGGGGCCGAAATACCATGCTGGTCAGTTGATTTGGACCGACTGGATGTTCACATCCATGGCCGGCTTGCCGTCCTGACCGCCGCCCGCGACGCCGCCCTTGGCGATCTTGTCGAGGGTGGCCAGCCCGGCCTCGTCGACCGTGCCGAAGATCGTGTACTGCGGCGGCAGTTGGGAATCGCCGTAGACCAGGAAGAACTGGCTGCCGTTGGTGCCCGGGCCGGCATTGGCCATGGCCAGCACACCGCGCTTGTACTCGACCGGGAACTGCGCGGCCTGATCGGTCGCCGCGTACTGGTCAGTCGGGTACTCGTTGTCGAATTCGTAACCGGGGCCGCCCATTCCGGTGCCGGACGGGTCGCCGCACTGCAGCACCTGCAGACCCTTACCGGTGGTCATGCGGTGGCAGCTGGTCGCGTCGAAGTACTTCTGCTTGGCCAGCGACTCGAAACTGTTGACCGTGCAGGGGGATTCGCCGGGATTCAGGGTCATGGAGATGGGGCCCTGATTGGTGTCCATGGTGGCCTTCACCTGACCGGCGGCGGTGATGTTGGCCGTGCCCGGCGCGCTCACCTGCTTGTCGGCGGGCTTCTGCGACGGACGGTACTCACAGCTCACCGAGGCCGGCTTGGCCTTCGCGGCCGGCGGGGGAGCGGCGGTCAGCGAGGCGTCGGGCGTCTCGGACGCCTTCGCACTGTTGCTGCTGTTGTCATCGCCCTTGGTCAGGAAGTAGATGCCGACACCGGCCGCCACGGCGACCACGACGCCCAGCGCCGACGCCGCGATGGTGAGCTGCTTGCGCTTGCGCGCGCGCTGGGCCCGGTTCTCGAGTTGACGCTCCAGCTTCCGTTTCGCCGCAGCGCGTCGCTGTTCATTGCTCGGCACTAACTGTCCCTCCGTGAACGGTCGGTATCTGATGTCTGTACAGACTTGGGCCGTCAGCACAAACGAGCCCGTCAGCCCAGCGGCCGCGGCAGACATTACCTGCATTCGCTGAGAAAAACCTACATATGAGGGCCGGGCCGGTAACCGGTTGGACTTGTCGCGCGGCCGTGGTGGAAACTTGACAATCGTGACCAAGACCAGCAGCTTCAGTGCCCCGAGGGGGGTCCCCGACTATCTGCCCCCCACCTCCGCGGAGTTCGCCGCCGTCCGTGACGGACTGGTGGAGACCGCGCGACTGGCCGGATACGGGCATGTCGAGCTGCCGGTTTTCGAGGAGACCGCCCTGTTCGCGCGCGGTGTGGGGGAGTCGACCGACGTCGTCTCCAAGGAGATGTGGACCTTCGCCGACCGCAACGGCGAGAGCTTCACCCTGCGCCCCGAGGGCACCGCGGGCGTCATGCGCGCGGTCATCCAGAACGGCCTCGACCGCGGCCCACTGCCGGTCAAGCTCTGCTACGCCGGGCCCTTCTTCCGCTACGAGCGCCCGCAGAAGGGCCGCTACCGGCAGTTGCAGCAGGTCGGCGTGGAGGCCATCGGAATCGACGACCCGGCCCTGGACGCCGAGGTGATCGCCATCGCCGACGCCGGGTTCCGCAACCTGGGCCTCGAGGGCTTCCGGCTCGAGATCACCTCGCTCGGCGACGAGACCTGCCGCCCGCAGTACCGGGACCTGCTGCAGGAATTCCTCATGAAGCTCCCGCTCGACGAGGAGACGCGCCGCCGGGCGCTGATCAACCCGCTGCGCGTGCTCGACGACAAGCGTCCCGAGGTCAAGGAGATGACCGCGGACGCGCCGCTCATGATCGACCACCTGTCCGAATCCGCCAAGACCCACTTCGAGCAGGTGCTCGGTTACCTCGACGCGCTCGGCGTGCCGTACGTGGTCAACCCGCGCATGGTGCGCGGCCTCGACTACTACACCAAGACCACCTTCGAATTCGTGCACGACGGGCTCGGCGCGCAATCCGGCATCGGCGGCGGCGGCCGCTACGACGGGCTGATGGCCGAACTCGGCGGGCAGGCGCTGTCGGGCATCGGCTACGGCATCGGCGTCGACCGCACCGTGCTCGCGCTCGAGGCCGAGGGCAAGACCGCCGTCCACACCCCGCGCGTGCAGGTCTTCGGCATCCCGCTCGGCGACGTCGCCAAGCAGCGCCTGGTGGTGCTGGCCGCCGACCTGCGCCAGGCCGGAATCCGCACCGACCTCGCCTACGGCGGGCGCGGCATGAAGGGCGCGATGAAGGCCGCCGACAAGTCCGGCGCCCGGCTCGCGCTGGTCCTGGGCGACCGCGAGGTCGCCGACGGCGAGATCGGGCTCAAGGACCTCGGCAGTGGCGAACAGCGGCAGATCCCGCTGGACGAGGCCGTCGTCCAGGTCGCGGCCGCTCTTGCGGGCGAACAGGACTGATCGCGTAGGCGGGACCCGGCAGTACCGAGATGCGCTGGGTCTCGCCGCCCGCTCCCGCCGCACGACGGCACCTGCTCCGCCGCCGCACGATGTGACAACCGGCTGCCGCGCCCGCCGTGGCCGTGGCGGGCGTGGCCCCACGGCCGGTCCGGGTCGCGATCAGCGGCTGTGAACCACCAAGGATGTCGTCGACCGGCTGGCCTGGCTGCGACACGAGCGCTCTCGGCGCCGGGCGCGGCAGTGCCACCGGGCAGCGCGGCATCGTTGTTACCTGGCGGTGCGGCATTGTTACGGCCCGGCGAACCTCCGCCGAATCCGCGTACGGGTGCGCGAATCGGGGTATGAGGTAGAGGCCAGCTGACATACCCGCGCACGCCGCACGGGCCGGTGCCCGCCGGCGGACCGCGCGAACCCTACAGACCTGGACGAATGCACCGCTGTGACTCATGAATCGACGCCGGGATCCGGCGAGGTCGGCCTCGACCTGATCGCCCCCGAACTGCTGGCCCCCGCGCTGCGCAAACTCACCCTCGCCGCGCTCGGCATCGGCATCGGGGTCGGCCTGCTGATGGCGCTGTTCGTGCACTGGCCGACCGCGCTGGCGGCGGGTCTGGTCCTGGGCGCACCGACCGCCTTGTACGCCATGGCCGTGCAACGCCGCCGGATCACCGTGTCCGGCAGTGTCATCCACGCCCGCACCTGGCGCGGCGAACGCCACCTGGACCTGGCCGCGGCCACGGCCGTGGAGATCGTCGTCCACCCCGGCAAGATCAGCCGCATCGTGCTGCGCGCGACCGCGGGCCCCGATGTTCAGGTCGTGCCGCTGGCGATCTACAGCGACTCCGGCAGCGGCCGCGAACTCCACATTCTGGGCCTGCGCAAACTCGCCGACGCCCTGGCCGGATGCCCGCTCGCCGCCGCCCTGGCCATCTCCGGGCTGCTGGTCCAGCAACTGCGCGCCGAGGCCCGCGACGCCAATGCCGAGCAACGCCCGCTCTACCGTGCGGTCCAGCTGGTGCGGGCCCGCGACGAGGCCGGGCCGATCGTCCTCGCCGACTCCGATATCGCCGACCTCGCCCGCTGAGGCGACGCGGACCGGACATCGATCACCGACTACCCCCGCGGCACGACGGCGCACGCTGCCGCGGCCCTCGGGTCGGGGTGGGCCGCCGTCGCGGATGGACGCCGCGGTACACCCGGCGGTGATCGCCGGTCGCGCACTCCGACGGCGGCCGGGGCCTGGTAGCGGCCTGTGATGTGAGCTCGCGGCCGGTGTTCCGTTGCTCACGGCCGCGCCTCACGCGCGGTGAGCGTCGATAGGGTCGAAGAGAGATCAGCCGCTATCGCGAGGAGATCGCCGTGAGCAACGTTGCGCCAGTGACCGTCACCGTGACCGGAGCCGCCGGGCAGATCGCCTACGGCATGCTCTTCCGCATCGCCTCCGGAGCCCTGCTCGGGAAGTCCACGCCGGTGCGCCTGCGGCTGCTCGAGATTCCCGCCGCCGTCGGGTCGCTCGAAGGCGTCGCGATGGAACTCGAGGACGGCGCGTTCCCGCTGCTGGCCGGAATCGATATCGCCGACGACCCGTGGCTCGGATTCGAGGGCGCGAACATCGCCGTTCTGGTGGGGTCGCGGCCGCGCAGCGCGGGAATGGAACGCGCGGACCTGCTCGCCGCCAATGGCCCGATCTTCACCGATCAGGGCGCGGCCATCAATGCCAACGCCGCCGATGACGTCCGGGTGCTGGTGGTCGGGAACCCGGCCAACACCAACGCCTACATCGCCATGAACAATGCCCCCGACGTTCCCGCCGAACGGTTCACCGCCCTCACCCGCCTCGACCACAATCGCGCGATCGCGCAGGTGGCCGCGAAGACCGGGGCCGCGGCCGCCGACATCGCGCGGATCACCGTGTGGGGCAACCACTCCGCGACCCAGTACCCCGACCTGGCGCACGCCACCGTCGGCGGCCGCGACGCGCTCACCGTGATCGACGATCCCGCCTGGGTGACCGGCGAATTCGTGCCCACCGTCCAGCAGCGCGGCACCGCCATCATCGCCGCGCGCGGCGCGTCCTCGGCGGCGAGCGCGGCCAGCGCCGCCATCGACCACATCCACGACTGGGTGCTGGGCACCGCTCCCGGCGACTGGACCTCGATGGCGGTGCCCTCGGACGGCTCCTACGGCGTGCCCGAGGGACTGATCAGCTCGTTCCCGGTGACCTGCGCCGACGGCGAGTACACCATCGTGCCGGACCTGGAGATCGGCGAATTCGCCCGCACCCGAATCGATCACAGCGTCGCGGAACTGGTCGGCGAACGCGACGCCGTGATCGACCTGGGCTTCGCGAAGAAGGCGTGATCAGCCCCCGCTCAGCGGGAGAGTTCAGCTCAGCTTGGCGATCACGTTGTCGCTGTACCACTTGATCTTGGTGATCTTCTCTTCCAGGGTCTCGGTGTCCTGCTCCTTGGCGTAGGAGTTGCGGAAACCGACGATCAGGTCGGTGATGCCCTTCTCCTCGCAGCGCTTCACCCCGTCGGGGGTGTAGCCGTCGTAGGAGACCGCGTGGATCTCGAAGTCGCCCTTGTGGTCCCGCTCGGCGCGCAGCTCGTCGATCCGGGCCAGGTACTTGTCCAGCTCCTCGGCATTGCCGCCGGCGTGCATCCAGCCGTCGCACAGGCGGACCGCGCGGCGCAGCGCGGCGTCGCTGTGGCCGCCGAGCAGGATCGGCAGCGGCTCGGTGGGGGCGGGGGTGAGCTTGATCTTCGGGATGTCGTAGAACTCGCCGTGGTACTCGAAGTACTCACCGGTCGACAGACCGCGCACGATCTCGATGCACTCGTCGATGCGCTTGCCGCGCTTCTCGAACGGGACGCCCATGATCTGGAAGTCCTCCGGCCACGGGCTGATGCCCACGCCGAGCGCGAAGCGGTTGTTGCTCAGCCGGGCCAGCGAGCTGGCCTGCTTGGCCACCAGCACCGGCGGGCGGATCGGCAGCTTGAGCACGAACGGGGTCTGGCGCAGCGTGGTGGTGGCCGCCGCGATGGCCGCCGACAGCACGAAGGTCTCGATGAACGGCTTCCCGTCGAGGAACTCGCGATTGCCGTCCGCGGTGTAGGGATACTTCGAATCCGACTCGGCCGGGTAGGCGATGCTGTCGGCCACGGTGATGCTGTGGAACCCGGCGGCTTCGGCAGCCTGAGCGAGGGGGATGTAGTAATCCGGGTTGGTCATCGCCTCCGCGTAGGTGAAGCGCATCGATCGTCCTCTCGACAGTGAGCAAGTGCCAAAAAACTAGAACCGATTCTAGTTTTGCGACTGATGCTAGCGCCACCCTCGCCAAAAGGCATCAGTTCCGGGGCGATCCGGACAGTCAATCCACCCGCCGGACGCCCCGCCGCCACTGTCCCGCTAGCCGAGATGATCCGCGACCGGGGCTTGCTGGATTGTTCTGCCTCTTGTTCTAATCGCCCCATGACCATCGCCATCACCGGCTCCGGTTCCGGCATCGGCGCGGCCACCGCCGCCGCCCTGCGTGCCGCCGGGCACGACATCATCGGCATCGACCTGCGCAACGCGGACATCACCGTGGACCTCACCGACGCCGACGCCCGCAACGCCGCGGTCGAAGCGGTGCTCGAGCGCTCGGGCGGCAGCCTCGACGGCCTGATCCTCTGCGCCGGCGTCGGCCCCCAGGTGCCCGATCCCAACCTGGTGGTGGAGATCAACTACCGGGCCACCGTCGCCCTGCTCGACGCGCTGCTGCCCGCCCTCACCAAGGGCGAGAACCCTGCGGCCGTGGTGGTTTCGTCCGTCGCCTCCACCCATATCAAGTGGGAGGACAACCCGATCGCCTCCGGCACCGAGGCCGAGGCCTTCGCCCAGGCCGGGGACTACGCGGGCAGCTACGCCTACGCAGCCTCCAAGAACGCCGTCACCGTGGCCGTGCGCGAGCGCGCTGTCGAGTGGGGCGCCGCCGGCGTCCGCCTCAACACCGTCGCCCCCGGCAGCGTCGACACCCCGCTGCTGCAGGCCGGGCTCGACGACCCGCGCTACGGCGACGCCATCCGCAACTTCGTCTCCCCGATCGGCCGCAACGGCCGCGCCGAGGAGATCGCCTCGCTCATCGTCTACCTGATGGGTCCGCAGGCCGGATTCATCCACGGTTCCCAGTTCGTCATCGACGGCGGAGTCGACGCGCAGGCGCGCCCGACCGCGGTGTAACCCACCGCGGCGTGCGCCGGCGCGCCCTGAAACGGTGGCCGAGCCCGCGGGGTGTACATCCGCTTTCGGTCTCCACCGATGCCGCGGTGGTCTGGGTACCCGTCCAGATCACCGCGGCATCACCCTTTTCCGGAGTGATCGGGTTGTCAGTGATCGGGTTGTCTCAGAGCTGATCGAGCTCGGCGTCGGCCGGATCCTCGGCATCGCCGAGGACTCCCGGGGCGACGGTGCCCAGATTGCCGGTGAGTTCGCTCTCGGCCGTGGGACTTCGGTGCGGTTGCACCGTCCGGCCGTGCGGTGCGTCGCCCGCACCGCCCTTGCCCGCACCGGCCACGGCGGGGGAGCCCAGGAAGCCCGAGCCGGCGGGTAGACCCGGACCGGGCACGCCGCCCGCGCCCACGCCGAACTGATTCGCGGGATTGGTGATCCTTCCACCAGGCACCGACGAGCCCGGCCCGCCGGGAGCCGACGGCATGCCGGCGCCGAGACCGCCCGCGCCGCCGCCGTGTCCGAGGCCACCACCCCCGCCGACACCGGTCGCGGAAGTATCCGGAAGCTCGCCCGGAGAATTCGATCGGGACGGATCGTCGGGCGTGGAAGTCGCTGCCGGCAAACCGCTTTCGAGCAAGTCCTCGGCCTGCTCCAGGAGCGGCCGGGCCACATTCTGGACCAGGGCCTGAGCGACCGTGGCCGGATCCGGGCCGCCGCCCAGCCCGACCAGCTGCCCGATCAGCCCCTGCACCTGTGCGGTGCAGACCGACAGTTCGCCGTGCGCGGTGTTCACGACCGTCACGGCCTCCCCGAGATGCCGGGTGGCCGAAGCGATCAGGGTGGTCTGGCCGAGCGGGGTCAGGATCAGCGGGGCCAGCGCGGTGGCCTCCGTGGCGAAAGCCTGCGCGATGGCGCTGAGCTGGATATTGCCGCGCCGAACGACGGCAGCGGCCTGATCGGTGATCGCCGACAGGGCGAACCCACGCTTGGCGGTCTCCAGACCGTGATCCCCGGCCCGCCTGCCCGACGCCTGAGCGCTCTGGGAAGCCTCTCCCTGCCACAGGGATTCGACCGTCCGCAGCGCGCCGCTGCCAACCAGCATCGCGGACTCGATGGCCTTCGACCCGGTGCTGAGCAGTGTGGTCGGACTCAGCCGGCCCGGCACGCCGGTGCCGAACGCTCGCAGCAGTTGCAGGAACGGTGCGAACAGCGCGTCCAGTCCCGGAATCGCGGGCAGCGCCAAGCCCTTCATCAGATCGCCGACCGGATCAGCGGGCAGCGGCGGCAGGGGCGCGACCAGATCCGTGGCGGCCCGCGCGAACGCTGCCTGCGCGGCATCGAGCGCGGCGGGCACCCCGTCGACCGCGGCCTGCACACCACCGAGCGCGGTCCCCGCCGAGCCGAGAACGTCCTGCGCTGAACCCAGGGCGGCCTGCGCACCCGCCATCACGCCGTACGCGCCATCGAGGGCAGGTGCGATCACGCCGCCGAGGGTTCTCGGCTCGGACCCGCCGCCGGGGATCGGGCCGGGTACACCGGCGACCGGTGGGCCGCCCTGGTCGCCCTCCTTGCGCGCGAGCACGAACGCGGGCGGTTCGAACGACGGCACATCGGCGGGCAGCACACCCACCGGCAAATCCGGAATCGGGCCGGGTGCGACGACGTCCACGCGAAGCGCTCCCAGCACGCCGAAGTCCGGACCGGCAGGGGCGGCTCCGATGACGCCGGAGTCGAGCGGCCTCATACCTGGTCGCCGATCTGCCCGGCGACCGCGCCGAGCCCGCCCGCGCAGTCGGCGTCGATGCGCTCGTAGATGGCTGCCGAACCGAACGCGGCCCGTCCGAGCTCGGCGAAGCGGCCGGCGAGGGCGGTGATGTCGCGGTCGTGCAGGAGTTCGGCGACGGCGTAACCGGCCAGGAAGTCCGCGCCGATGAGCCCGAAGACCGGGGTCATGGCGGCGACGTGGGTGACGGTGTCCAGACCGCCCTGGGCGGCGATGTCGGCGGCCACGCCGTCCTGGGCCGCCGCGAAGGCGCGAACCGCGACGGTGTCGACCGAAAGATCGGCCATATCAGCTCCCCCAAGCGTCGTGGACATGCGAAGGCCGAATATATACCGTCGAGAGTCCAGTCCGGCGTGGCGTTCGCGCCCACGCCGAGGGATGTGTGCCGCCGCGCGGCGCCACCGGGCGTGTCGGCACCGTGACGCCGCCCGCATCCCGACCGCGACGTCGTCCGCATCCCGCCCGTGATGTGACCGTTCTTGCAAATTAGAACAAGTTCTATATTCTTCTGACCATGAAGGTCGCAGTCACCGGCGCTGCCGGGTTCCTTGGCACCAATTTGCTTCGCCTGCTTACTGATCGCGGTCACGAGGTCACCGCCATCGACCGGGTCGCCGGTGCCACCCAGCCCGGGGTGACCTGGGTGAACGGTGACGTGCTGGATCCGGTCTCGATGCGGTCCGCGCTCGACGGCGCCGAGGTGGTCTACCACCTGGTCGCGCTGATCACCCTGGCCCACAAGAACGATGTCGCCTGGCGGGTCAACACCGAGGGTGTGCGCGTCGTCGCCGAGGCCGCGCTCGAGGTCGGCGCGCGCCGCATGGTGCACACCAGCTCCATCCACGCGTTCAACCAGTACTCCTGCGGCGGCGTCATCAACGAGCGCTCGCCGCGATCGATCGACCCGGATCTGCCGGTGTACGACCGGTCCAAGTGGCAGGGCGAGATCGAGCTGCGCTCGGTCATCGACAAGGGCCTGGACGCGGTCATCTGCAACCCGACCGGCGTGTACGGCCCGATCGACAACACCGCCTCGCGCATCAACACCACGCTGTGGGACGCCGCCCGCGGCCGGGTGCCGGTCATGATCAGCGGCGGCTTCGACCTGGTCGACGTGCGCGACGTCGCCACCGGCCTGGTCCTGGCCGGCGAGCGTGGCCGCACCGGCGAGAACTACCTGCTCGGTGGCCACTTCACCGACATGTTCCAGGCCACCCGCACCGCCGCCGAGGTCAACGGGAAGATGAAGCCCGCCTTCGCGATCCCGGCCAAGGTGATCAACGCCTGCATGCCGGTCATGGAGCCGGTGGCCAAGGCCTTCGGCAGCGACCGCATCTCCAAGGCGGCCATGGGCGCGCTGCTGGCCGCCCCGATCGTCGAGCACACCAAGGCCACCGAGGAACTCGGCTACCGTCCGCGGCCCGCCGAGCAGACCATCCGGGACCTGGTCGCCTTCTACAACGGGCGGCCGATCGAGGCCGACACGCAGAAGATTGCTTGACACTCGTTAGAACACATGTTCGACTGGGGTGGTGCGTTGGCAAAGGCAAACCCTCGGCGCCGATGACGGCGCGCTCCCCGGGCTCGAACGTGCGGGTTTCGTACGCAGCGTACAGACACCCGAGTTCGAGGGCATCACGTTCCACGAGGTGCTCTGCAAGAGTGCGCTGAACCGGGTGCCCGACAGCGGCACCCTCCCGTTCAGCTGGACCATCAACCCCATGCGCGGGTGCTCGCACGCGTGCCGCTACTGCTTCGCCCGTGGCACCCACGAGTACCTCGATCTCGACGCGGGCGCCGACTTCGACTCCCAGATCGTGGTCAAGACCAACGTCGTCCCGATCCTGCGGCGTGAACTGCACAAACGGTCCTGGCGGCGCGAACACGTCGCGCTGGGCACCAATACCGATCCGTATCAGCGCGCCGAGGGCCGCTACCGGCTGATGCCGGGCATCATCACCGCGCTCGCCGAATCCGGGACCGGATTCTCCATCCTCACCAAGGGCACCCTGCTGCGGCGGGATCTGCCGCTGCTGGTCGAGGCCGCCGGGCAGGTGCCGGTGGAACTCGCGGTGTCCATCGCCATCCTGGACGAGGAACTGCATCGCGGGCTCGAGCCCGGCACGCCGTCACCCCGGGCGCGGCTGGAACTGGTGCGCGCCCTGTCGGATGCCGGATTCGCCGTGAATGTCATGGTAGCTCCGGTCATTCCGTATCTGACCGACTCCCAGGCGCATCTGGACGCGCTCTTCGCCGCCATCGCCGAGGTCGGGGCGGCCCGGGTCACGGCGTTCCCCATGCATCTGCGCGGTTCCACCCGCGGCTGGTTCCTGGCCTGGCTGGCCGAGGCCCACCCGGCGCTGCTGCGCCGCTACCGGCAACTGTATGGTCGGGGAACTTCGGTGACACCGGAGTATTCTGCGTGGCTACGCGGCCGCATCGAGCCGCTGCTGGAGAAACACCGTTTGAACCGTGATCGACCGGCCGAGCCCGAGGTTCGCGCCGTCGAATCGCACACGCCCGACCCGCAGTTGGCGTTGTTCGCCTGACGGCGGTTCTTTTGATCGAAACCATTGCGCTTCACGGGTGTGTCGCGAATATTGCGGAGTAGTTTGGCGTTGGTACCTCACATCTGACGAGGAAGTGATGCACGCGCATGGCTCATTCGAAGGACACCGTGCAGCATGACGACTCTGCGACGGCCGGAAACGGCGACGGCCCAGGGAAATTGGCGGTGGAGAAACTGGAACGGGTCGTCATCCGCTTCGCGGGCGACTCCGGTGACGGCATGCAGCTCACCGGTGACCGGTTCACGCACGAGGCCGCCGCATTCGGCAATGATCTTGCCACCCAACCGAATTTCCCCGCCGAGATCCGCGCACCCCAGGGCACGCTCCCTGGTGTGTCGTCGTTTCAGATCCAGATCGCGGACTACGACATCCTGACCGCCGGTGACCAGCCCGATGTGCTGGTGGCGATGAATCCCGCTGCGCTGAGGGCGAATCTGGAGGATTTGGCGCGCGGGGCGACAGTGATCGTCAATACGGACGAATTCACCAAACGCACCCTGGCCAAGGTCGGGTACGCCGGGGATCCGCTCACCGATGACACCTTGACCGATTTCGTGGTGCACCGGGTGCCGATGACGTCCTTGACGCTCGGTGCAACCGAACCGACCGGTGTGGGTAAAAAGGATGGGCAGCGCGCGAAGAATATGTTCGCGCTCGGCTTGCTGTCCTGGATGTACGGGCGGCCGATCGGCGGCACCGAACAGTTCATGCGGGAGAAATTCGCCGCCACCCCCGACGTCGCCGAAGCAAATATCCTCGCATTCCGGGCAGGGTGGAATTACGGCGAAACCACCGAGGCGTTCGCCACCACCTACGAAGTGGCCCCCGCGACGCTCCCGGCGGGCACCTACCGGCAGATCACCGGCAATACCGCGCTCGCCTACGGCATCGTCACCGCCGGGCAGCTGTCCGGGCTGCCGGTCTTCCTCGGCACCTACCCGATCACCCCGGCCTCGGACATCCTCCACGAACTGAGCAAGCACAAGAACTTCGGCGTGACCACCTTCCAGGCCGAGGACGAGATCGCCGGAATCGGCGCGGCCCTGGGTGCCTCGCTGGGCGGGGCACTCGGGGTGACCAGTACGTCCGGTCCCGGGCTGGCGCTCAAGAGCGAGACCATCGGCCTGGCCGTCATGACCGAACTGCCGCTGGTGATCATCGACGTGCAGCGCGGCGGCCCGTCCACCGGTCTGCCCACCAAGACCGAACAGGCCGATCTGCTGCAGGCGCTCTACGGGCGCAATGGCGAATCCCCGGTGCCCGTGGTCGCGCCGCGATCGCCCGCGGACTGCTTCGACGCCGCCGTGGAGGCCGCCCGCATCGCCCTCACCTACCGGACACCGGTGCTGCTGCTGTCGGACGGTTCCATCGCCAATGGCTCCGAGCCGTGGGCGATTCCGCGGGTCGAGCAGCTCGCCCCGATCGACCCGGCCTTCGAACCCGCGGGCGCGCAGGACGATTCGTTCCAGCCCTACGCGCGCGATCCCGAGACCCTGGCCCGGCCGCTGGCCGTGCCCGGCACCGCGGGCCGCGCGCACCGCATCGGCGGGCTCGAGAAGGCCGACGGCAGCGGCAATATCTCCTACGAACCGGCCAATCACGAACTCATGGTGCGATTGCGGCAGGCCAAGATCGACGGCATCGCGGTGCCCGACCTGGCGGTGGACGATCCCGGCGGCCACGCCGAACTGCTGCTCATCGGATGGGGCAGCTCCTACGGTCCGATCGGCGAGGCCTGCCGGCGGGCGCGGCGGCGCGGGGTGCCGGTGGCACAGGCGCACCTGCGGCATCTGAATCCCTTCCCGCCCAATCTCGGTGAGGTGCTGCGTCGCTACCGCACCGTGGTCTGCCCGGAGATGAACGGCGGCCAGCTGGCCATGCTGCTGCGCGCCCGCTACCTGGTCGACGTGCAGCCGTGGACCAAGGTGGCCGGCACCGCCTTCCAAGCACAGGAACTGGTCGGCGTCATCGACGCGGCCCTGGACGGCTCCATCGCGGAGATGGAGCAGGACAAGGCCTTCGCCGCACGGGCGCGCGCGACCTACCGCACCCCAGGGGGCAAGGCATGACCATTCTCGAAAACCTGCTCGTGGGAACCGATCTGGGCCTCACCGGACTGTCCGGGGTGCCGCAGGCGGCGGGCCCGCAGAAGGCCAAGGACTACACCTCCGATCAGGAGGTGCGCTGGTGCCCCGGCTGCGGCGACTACGTCATCCTCGCCACCGTGCGCGGCTTCCTGGCCGAGCTGGGCCTCGAGCGCGAGAACCTCATGTTCGTCTCCGGGATCGGCTGCTCGAGCCGGTTCCCGTACTACCTGGAGGCGTATGGGATCCACTCCATCCACGGCCGCGCCCCGGCCATCGCCACCGGGATGGCGGTCACCCGGCCCGACCTGTCGGTCTGGGTGGTGACCGGCGACGGTGACGCGCTCTCCATCGGCGGCAATCACCTCATCCACGCGCTGCGCCGCAATGTGAACATGACGATCCTGTTGTTCAACAACCGGATCTACGGCCTCACCAAGGGCCAGTACTCGCCGACATCGGAGACCGGCAAGGTCACCAAGTCCACCCCGATGGGCTCCATCGACCATCCGTTCAACACGCTGTCGGTGGCGCTGGGCGCGGAAGCCACCTTCGCGGCCCGGGCCCTGGACTCCGACCGGGCCGGGCTCACCGAGGTGCTGCGGGCCGCCGCCGAACACCGCGGCACCGCGTTCGTGGAGATCCTGCAGGACTGCCCGATCTTCAACGACGGCTCCTTCGACGCGCTGCGCCGCGAGAACGCCGAATCGCATCTGGTCCGGCTGCGGCACGGGCAGCCCATCCGCTTCGGCGCGGACAATGAATTCGCCGTGGTCCGTGACGGTTTCGGTCTGAAGGCGGCGCGCGCCGAGGGCGTCGCCGAATCCGACATCGTGGTGCACGACGCCTACACCGACCAGCCCGAATACGCCTACGCGCTGTCGCGGCTGTCCGACCAGGACCTGACCCACGTGGTGACCGGCGTCTTCCGCAGCGTCACCCGCCCCACCTACGACGACGGCGTCCGCGCCCAGCTCGGCACCGCCGTCGAACGCAAACCGGTGAGCCCGGACTCCTTGCAGGAGTTGCTCACCGGCAACGAAACCTGGACGGTCGGCTGAGTTTCAGGCCGGAGTGAAGGCGTTCAGCAGGCGCTGGAACAGATCGTCGAAGCGCTTGCGGGACGCCTTCTGCTCGTCACTGAGGCCGTCGGTGATCTCGGGCGCGTACACGATCAGATGCAGATCCTGGTCGCGGTGCTCAGGCATGTAATCGATGATCGAGGTGCCCTTGTCGGTGGCCTCCGGGGTCCCCATATCGACGGTGACCAGCGCCTTCATCTCGGTCGCCGCCGCGGTCAGCACATCGGCCGGCACCTTCCCGTTCACCGGCTGCGCGGTCGGATCGGACCGCTTCACCGCGTGCCCGTCCGGCTGCACCTCGAGGGAGGGCCGCAGATCGGTCCGGGTCTGCCAGCCCGCGGGCAGAGCGGTCAGCGTGAACAGCGCGGGGGGAGCGGCGGCCGCCGGCCGCACTCCCGCGAATCCGCCCGCGCCCGTGAGCAACACCGCACACGCCGCCGCGGTCAGCGCGGCCCGCGACCCTCGCCGCCGACCCGTGGCGCCCGATCCCGCGCCGAAGTCTGCTGTTCCCATCGCATCCCTCCGAACTCCCTGGCGGGCGTCCGCCCGCCGCCCGCAGATTGTGGCCGCACACCCATCCCGGCGCGAAGCGCCACGCCGACGGCACGCCGGGATGTGACACGGCGCGCGGGATTCGCCCGAATTCGCCTGTGGCGGAGCCGCTCGACGCGCACATCCGACATCGCGTGGAAACCGCCACTGTCCTCTGCTGGATCACCACGTGAAGCGCAGCACGGCGGCAACTCACCGGCGGTCGCACCGACAGGGCACGTGATCCTGGTTGCCAAGCGCGACAGTGCTGGGCGCGCTGCTCGAACTCGTCGCGCTCGGCGACCAGCGCGACCCGCCGCCGCTGCTGTCAGCGGCGATCGGGTGGGGAAAACAGCGAGGTCCGCGGCCGACACGGACGGGGACCTCGGGTCGGAAGGGGTCAGCGCAGGGCGGGCGGGTTGCCGAGGTCCTGGGCGGAGTAGGTGTCGCAGGCCTTGACCTGGCCGGTCTTGTAGCCGGTGAGGAACCACTTCTGGCGTTCCACCGAGGAACCGTGGGTCCAGGCTTCGGGGTTGACGCGGCCGGTGGAGGCCTTCTGGATGCGGTCGTCGCCGACGGCGGAGGCGGCGGAGAGCGCGTCGCGAATGTCGTTGTCGGTCAGCGGCTTCAGGAAGGGCTGGCCGCCGCCGGGGGCGGGCAGCTTGTCGGCGTAGGCGGCCCAGACGCCGGCGTAGCAGTCGGCCTGCAGTTCGGTGCGGACCGCGCCGGAGGTCGGGCCCTTGGGGTCGCGCTGGGCCTTGTTGATGTCGCCGAGCTGGTTCTGGATGTGGTGGCCGAACTCGTGGGCGACCACGTACTCCTGGGCCAGGGGTCCGCCGCTGGAGCCGAAGCGGTCGACCAGTTCCTGGAAGAAGCTGGTGTCGAAGTAGGCGGTCTGGTCGGCGGGGCAGTAGAACGGGCCCACCGCCGAGGACGCGCGCCCGCAGGCGGTGTTCACCGCGCCGGAGAACAGCGTCACCTTCGGCGCCACGTATTTGCGGCCGGTCTGCTTGGGCAGCTCGGTGCCCCACACATTGTCCAGGCTCTGGACGGTGGCGATGACCCGGCAGTCCACGTACTTGTTGGCGTCCGCGCCGGTCTTGCAATGGTCGGGGGTCGTGGCCGTGCCCGACTTGGCGTTCGAGTCCGCGCCGGTGAACTGGCCCAGAATGCTGCCCGGATCGCCGCCGAGCAGCAGGGACGCGATCAGGGCGATGATGCCCAGCGCGCCTCCGCCGAGAGCCAAGCCGCCGCCCAGTCCGGGTCCTCCGCCGCCGCTCACCCGGTTCGGGTCGATTTGCAGGCCCTCGTTGAAGGTCATGCGTATCACTCTGACACGGGCGAGCGGATATCGGTTTCCACTCGCCCCACGTGTCTCTCTACGATGGGTCTGCACCTGGTCACCCGCACCGGTGCTTCGAGTCCCGTCGAAAGGAATCCCGTGCTGCGCACCCACTTGGCTGGTTCGCTGCGAAGCGAGCACGCCGGTCAGACCGTCACCCTCACCGGCTGGGTGGCCCGGCGGCGAGACCACGGTGGCGTGATCTTCATCGATCTGCGCGATGCTTCGGGTGTGGCCCAGGCCGTCTTCCGTGAAGGCGAGCCCGCGGAGGCCGCCCACAAGCTGCGCAACGAGTTCGTCGTGAAGATCACCGGCGTGGTCGAGAACCGTCCCGAAGGCAGCGAGAACCCGAACCTGCCGACGGGCGCGATCGAGGTCAACGTGACCGCGCTCGAGGTGCTCAACGAGGCCGCGCCGCTGCCGTTCCAGCTCGATGACGAGCCGGGTGAGGAAGCCCGCCTCAAGTACCGCTACCTGGATCTGCGCCGCGAGGGCCCGGCGCACGCGATCCGCCTGCGCTCCAAGGTGAACTCCGCCGCCCGCGAGGTGCTGGCGAAGCACGCCTTCATCGAGGTCGAGACCCCGACCATGACCCGCTCCACTCCGGAGGGCGCGCGCGACTTCCTGGTTCCGGCCCGCCTGGCACCCGGCAAGTTCTACGCCCTGCCGCAGTCGCCGCAGCTGTTCAAGCAGCTGCTCATGGTCGGCGGCATCGAGCGCTACTTCCAGATCGCGCGCTGCTACCGCGACGAGGACTTCCGCGCCGACCGTCAGCCGGAGTTCACCCAGCTCGACATCGAGATGAGCTTCGTCGAGCAGGAGGACGTCATCCTGCTCGCCGAGGACATCCTGACCGCGCTGTGGAAGCTGGTCGGCTACGACATCCCGACCCCGATCCCGCACATGACCTACGCCGAGGCCATGCGCCGCTACGGCTCGGACAAGCCCGACCTGCGTTTCGAGGTCGAGATCACCGAGATGATGGAGTACTTCCAGGACACGTCCTTCCGTGTGTTCCAGGCTCCTTATGTCGGTGCGGTGGTCATGCCTGGCGGCGCCTCGCAGCCGCGTCGCCAGTTCGACGCCTGGCAGGAGTGGGCCAAGCAGCGCGGCGCCAAGGGCCTGGCCTACATCACCTTCAACGAGGACGGCACCCTCGGCGGCCCGGTCGCCAAGAACCTGACCGACGCCGAGCGCGAGGGTCTGGCCAAGCAGGTCGGCGCCGAGCCGGGCGACTGTGTCTTCTTCGCCGCCGGTGAGCAGAAGTCGAGCCGGGCGCTGCTGGGCGCGGCTCGCGGCGAGATCGCCCGCAAGTGCGGTCTCATCGACGAGAACGCCTGGGCCTTCGTCTGGATCGTGGACGCCCCGATGTTCGAGCCGACCGCCGACGCCACCGCGAGCGGCGATGTGGCCCTGGGCTATTCGGCCTGGACCGCGGTGCACCACGCGTTCACCTCGCCCAAGCCCGAGCACATGGCCACCTTCGACACCGATCCGGCGTCGGCGCTGGCCTACGCCTATGACATCGTCTGCAACGGCAACGAGATCGGCGGCGGCTCGGTCCGTATCCACCGCCGCGACGTGCAGGAGCGGGTGTTCCAGGTGATGGGCATCGGCGAGGAAGAGGCGCAGGAGAAGTTCGGCTTCCTGCTCGACGCCTTCTCCTACGGCGCCCCGCCCATGGGCGGCATCGCCTTCGGCTGGGACCGCATCACCGCGCTGCTGGCCGGGGTGGACTCGATCCGTGAGGTCATCGCGTTCCCGAAGTCGGGCGGCGGCGTCGACCCGCTGACCGACGCGCCGACCCCGATCACGCCGCAGCAGCGTCAGGAAGCGGGCCTCAACGCCAAGCTGGACGCGAACGGCAACCCGGTCAAGGACGAGGGCAAGTAGCCTCGACACGGATATACGACGACGCCGCGCTGCCCGGGCAGCG
>NZ_JBEXYE010000026.1:0-85664 GCF_040630785.1 Nocardia sp. NPDC005746 | reverse complement strand
GGACCCCGGGGCGAAAACCCCAAAGGGGGCCCATAAACAACAACGACTCGGCGCCGCTTTTTCGCGTGCGGTCTCGACGGCAACGCACACAGGCCCGGAACCTGATGGTTCCGGGCCTGCGCCAAGAGAACTCGCGGTGTTAGCGGCTGGAGCCGAACCCGCTCAGGAGCGAACCGAGGCCGCCGGGGAGCGCGTCGGCGCTACCTGTGCCACCGGTGCCGCCGGGGGTGCCGCCGACGGTGATCGAGGGCCCCTGGGTCTTGAAGTTGGCATGGTGGCCGAGGCTGGACAGGTATTCGACGCCGGTGGTCATCGCGGCGCCCTTGGCGCAGTCGGCTCCCACGGTGTACTGAGCACTGAAGGTAGCGGGCTGCACGTCACCCAGGCGCTTCTTGATGATCACCTTGTAGCTGGTGGCGGTGAAGTCGCCGGCGATGAAATCGGGCCGGATCTCCAGGTACGGCTCCACGCCGTGGGTTCCGGCGGAGTCGATGATCTTGGCGGAATCGGTGACGTAGGTCAGGCAGGTGGGGTGCCAGTCCTTGAGCCAGTTGATCTGCTCGTCGGTAGCGTTGGTGCGCTCGAATTTCGTGGTGATCGTGATCTTCTCACCCACCGACGGCGTGGTGTTGCTGACCGTGCGGTTGTAGACGGTGCCGTTGTCGGTCCAGGTGACCGTGCCGGGGGCGGCCATGGCGGACCCGGCGCCGAACAGGGTCAGGGCTCCGAGCCCCAGAGCCGTGGCGGCGGTGGCCCCTGCGGTGAATCGAAGTGTCATGGTGGATTCCTTTCTCTAAGAGCCCGAGCCGGAGGCCGAGCCCGATCCGCCCGAACCGCTGGCCGAGCCCGAGGCCGAGCCGGACGCCGAGCCGGTCCCGACCGGACCGTTGGGCACGGACGCGCCCTTGGAGCCGGGCCGATTGATGTACACCGACACCGGTGTCGAGGCGTTCGCCTCGACGGTCACCACGCGCGCCCCGGGCGCCGAGGTCACCGTGCCGCCGTCGACTCGCACCTGATAACCGTTGGGGTAGTGCAGATCCGAGACGTAGATCTCGGTCGGCTTGCCGGTGGACCGCGGGGTGTAGCGGTAGGCGAAGTCGCCGGAACCGGTGTCGAAGATCATGCGGCCGGGGGTGCCGGAAGTGGCCTGCGGATAGGTGCGGACCAACTGGCTGCCGATGTCGCCGGAGAACGGGTCGCCACCGTTGTAGTGCCAGTACTGCCAGCCGATGAACCGATCGTCGGCGTTGATCAGGGTGTTGCCCAGCACCGACGCGTCGCCGTCTCCGAATTCGGTGACCAGCGAGGGGATTCCGGTGCGATGGGTGAAGGCGTCGATATTGCCCCAGGTCTTGCCCTGCTGCAGCGGGCACAGACCGCGCAGGAAGGTGGGGAGGCCGCTGTAGGTGGCCAGCTGGCTGGGGATGCAGTAGTCGTGCGGAGCGAAGGCGATGCCGGGGCCGCTGATCGGCGGGTTCTTGCCCAGGTTGGTGGGCATGGTCTCGTTCCAGGTGACGTTGGGCTCCCAGAACACCGTGATGTCGCCGTTGCGGCCGCGTACCGCGTCGGTCAGCTTCTGCATGACGCCCTGGTACTTGGCGTCGAATCCGGAGCAGCCGTTGGGGAAACACGACAGGAACGCCGAACCCGGCCACGGCTCGTTGAGCAGCTCGATGCCCATCGCGCCCGGGTGGCCGTTCATCTTCTCCGCGAGCGCGCCGAGCGCCTGGCCGAGGTAGTCGACGACGCCGTAGGTGTTGTTCCAGACCTCGTCCCAGCCCGCGTTCATGCTGGGCATCAGATAGAACATCGGGAATCCGGGATTGTTCTCACCGGCGGCGGGCCGGGCGTGGATCGCCCATTCGGGGAAGCCGTTGCCGTCCCAGATCCTCGACAATCCGTCCTGGTGGTTGTCGAGCACGGTGTGAATCCCGTACTGCGCCAGGGTGTCCACGACCCCGGCGACCCGATCCAGATACGCGGTGTCGACCACGCCCTTGGTCGGCATGAGCCCGTCGAAGTTGACGCCGAGCCGCACCGTGTTGAATCCGTGCCGGGACAACACCTCCGCGTCGCGGGCGTCCAGGACGGTTCCCGGCGTGAAGTAGGGCGGTTCCTTGTCGACGTTGTTGACGCCGTGCAGCAGCATCACCCGCCCGGAGGAGTCCACGAACTGTGAACCGTCCACGTGCACCGGCGAAAGGGCGGCGGGCGCGGCGATCGCCGGCGGGGCCGTGGTGCCCAGCGTGCATCCGGCCACCACGGCGGCCGCCGCGGCCACTGATCGGGCCATCCACCCGATCCGGCCGTTCCTGTGTCTCACTGTCGTTTCCATGCTCTCTTGCTCGACGTGCTTCTGGGCACGGCCCCTGGCTATTCCGTGCCGAGCGCGGAAGCGAGGAGGGGCCAGGATTTGTGCAGGTCGTCCTGCCAGTAGTGCCAGGTGTGGGTGCCGACGGGCCGGAGGTCGACCTGGGCGGGAATATCCAGTTCACGCAGCCGATCGGCGAGGCGGTGGGTGCACGAGTTGGTGGCGGCCTCGATCATTCCGCCCACCACCATCTGTCCCGCTTTGGTGGCGATCTCGTCCGGGGCGGAATGCCCGGCGAGCTCCTCGGCCGGGCCGGACAGCCCGGTGCCGCTGGAGAGGTAGATCGCCTTGCCGCGCAGGGTGTCCGCGTTGAGGATCATGTCGTGGGCGCGCCAGGCCGGATCGTCGTCGGTCCCCCACATGTTCGCGGGGTTGCCGTCGCCGCGGCCCAGCACCAGCCGGATGTAGGCGCGACCGGCCGGGTCGGAGGTGGAGGCGCAGCCGCTGTAGGCCGCGACCGCGGAGTACACCGTCGGCGCGGCGGATACGAGATCCAGCGCCGAGGTGGCCGACATGGACACGCCCGCGATCGCATTGACGCCCGAGGTGTGCAGCGTGGCGTCGATGATCGGCGGCAGCTCCCGGGTCAGGAAGGTCTCCCAGCGGTTGCGGCCCAGGGCGGGATCGTCGCGCTGCCAGTCGGTGTAATAGGAGAACTCGCCGCCGACCGGTGTCACCACGTTCACGCGCTTGTTCCAGAAGAACGAGACGATGTCGGTCCGGCTGTACCAGTTGGTGACGTCGGTGCCGCCACTCGCCCCGTTGAGCAGGTACAGCGTCGGGCTGGGGGTGGTCGCGTCGGCGGCGGCCAGTACCTGCAGCGGGATAACCCGTTGCATGGCAGCCGAATACACGTAGACCATCTGCTGGCGTTGCCCCGCGCGATCGATGTGATCCAGATGGGCTCCGGTCTCGGCCCGGGAGACCTGCAGCGCGCCGGGCGCGACCTGGAACAGGGCCGCGGCCACACCGCACGACACGATCAGCGACGCCAAACTCCGCCTGGGCGACACGACTTGCTCCTTGGAACGATGGTGAAGGTCCTGGGCCGTGGCGGCCGCGCGCGCACCACGGCCCAGGAGAATCGGACCGATGCCGATCAGCTGCCGATCAGGCGGCGGATCACATTGGTGATGGTGTCGGTCACCGAGCCGGTCGAGCTGAGCTGGTTCTGCGAGGAGCCGAGGCCGCCCTGGTCGAGGCTGCCGAGCAGCGCCTCACCGGGATTCGCGCCGCGGCCGGTGAAGCAGACGCTCATGTTCGGCTGGTCGGAACCGGAGCCGACGGTGCCGCCGACGCTGATGCCGCCGCTCATCACCTGCTGGCCGTCGGTGATGGACGCGGGCACCTTGTAGGTGAATTCGGCGGTGACCGGGTTGCCGGAGTTGACGAACCAGCCGGTGCTGTTGACGCTCCAGCCGCCGTTGTTCGGCTCGGGCGTCACCTCGGCGGGCTGCTCGCCCTGACCGAAGTGGTAGGCGGTGACGACGGCCTTGACCGGCTTGTCGAAGCCCGGCGGCGGATAGTCGGTGATCGAGTTGATGTAGGGGTTGCCGATGCTGGTGGTCCCGACCACGACCTTGTAGGTCACCAGGGTGCCGGCCGCCGCGCTGGTGACATTGATGGACTTGTCGTAGGTGTGGGTGATCCAGACGCTGCTGATACCCGGGTTGTAGTCCACGTGCTGCTGCTGGACGCAGCCCGACAAGGTGGTGTCGGCGGCGGCGGTCGCGGAACCGAGGGCGATTCCCGCTCCGGATATCACCAGTGCGGTCGCCGCGATTCCGGCGGCAATATTCGATGTTTTACGCATGATTCCTTCCAACAGTTCCGGAGAAACACGGAACCGATTACCGGTGAGCCCGTGAAGAATTCGAGCTTCCGCTCACGCCCGGAAACGCTAGAGCACAATGGCGGAGAACTTAAATCCTAATTTCGGAGTCATTGACAACCCCGCCTTGTCAATGACTCCGGAACTTCTGTTTCCGCCCGGATCGTTTGTCCCGCTAGGTTTCTCGTGAGAAACAGTCGTCTCCGAATTCCCACAGTAAGTAGGTAGACATGTCCCCACGTCGGGCCCGCCGGGCCGACATCACGACCATCGCCCTCGCCGGCCTGATCGCGCTCGGCCCCGCCCTCGGCGCGGCCGCCGCCACGGCGCAGCCCGCGGATGTCGCCTCCGGATCCGGCTCCGGCTCCGGCAGTTTCGGGTCGTCGGGGTCGGCGGGGTCCGGCTCCGCGGCGGCGGACGACCCGGTGTCCACCCTGCCGGCGCCCGCCACGACGGCGATCCGGCTCGACGGCGCCACCAACTTCCGCGATATCGGCGGCTATCGCACCGCGGATGGACGCACAGTCCGCACGGGCCTGGTCTACCGGTCGAACGGCCTGGACAAGCTCACCGACGCCGATCTGGCCAAGCTCAACACGGCGGGCGTGACGCTGGATGTGGATCTGCGCAACGGCTCCGAGCGCAGCGGCGCGCCGGACCGGGTACCGACGGGGGCCCAGTACAAGGTCGCCGACGTGGTCAGCTTCGACAGCGGTATCTCGTTCCACGAGTTCCCGGTGATCACGCTGGGGCGCGCCGTGATCGACGGCTTGATCAACGGCTCGTCCGATCTCAAGATGTCGATCCAGTACCCGTTCATGGTCGATTTCCACGGCTCGGACGTCGCTTTCGGCACCCTGCTGCGCTCGATCGCCGGAAATAGCGGCGGCGCGACGGTGTACCACTGCACCTCCGGCAAGGACCGCACCGGCTGGGCCACCGCCGTCCTGCTCACCGTGCTGGGCGTGCCCCGCGATGTGGTGAACGCCGACTTCCTGGCCAGCAACAAGCAGCTCGGCGACGCGAAGGCGGTCGAATTGTCGTGGCTGGAGGCGGCTTTCGACGAGGTCGACCGGCTCTACGGCAGCGTCGACAAGTACGTGCGCGACGGGCTGGGCCTGGATCAGGCCACCATCGACGCGCTGCGCGCCAAACTGCTGGCCTGATCCGCGCTCCGTCCGCTGCCCGCGCCGCTCACCGCGGGCAGCTGCGGTCCGCGATCTCCTCGCCCAGGGCGTAGGAGATCGCGGACGCCTCGAGCTCGGCCCACACCCCGAAGCTCGGGTAGCGGAGGTCGATGCCGGCCATGCAGTCCCAGCAGGCGGCCGGTCCGATGCCCGGTCCGGTCGGGAACAGCATCACGATGAACCGCTGGGCCGCGAGGGTCTTGCCGACCAGGACCCGGCGATACCCCTCGGGCACGATGAGCGTGCCCGACGCCCCGGTATCGAAGTACTGCTGCGCACAGGCCGAATCCCGCCGCCATTTCTCCCCGGCGGCGAAATCACCGACACCGAAGAGCTGAACCGTCCCGTAGCGCGACCACCCGTCACAGGTCAGCAGAAACTGGCGGAACTCGGCGTCGAACCACACCCCGAGGCGCCGCTCGGCAGCCGCGACGGCCTCCACGGACGCGGGCGGATTGGGAGGCATCGACAATCCGGGTTCCGCGAGGCGCTCCGAGGCGGTGTACTGCGCCGAATAGAGAGAACCCACCAGGGCAGTCCAATTCATCATCGTTTCCTGTCGCCGCGCTCGCCCGAGCTAAAAGCCCATCGAAAACGCTAGAACACCCAGGAAGCGAAGAGAAATCATTGTTCATGAGCAATTCACAAGGCCGATTTGTCAATGCGCGGTCGGTTCCGCGATAGAGTTCGGTTCGCATCGCCCATCGACCTAGACTGCGCCTCATGGAAGTCCACACCCGCCAGTTGCAATACTTCATCGCGGTAGCGGAAGAGCTGAGCTTCACCCGCGCCGCGCAGCGACTGCATGTCTCTCAGCAGGGCTTGAGCACTCAGATCAAGCAACTCGAGCATGCGATGGACGTGGTGTTGTTCTCCCGGACCACCCGCAATGTCGAGCTGACCGCCGCCGGCGCGGTCTTTCTACAAGATGTCCGCAGCGCGCTGACCGGCCTGGACGTCGCGATCGAGCGGGCGCGGTCGGTGCACCGCGGTGAGCAGGACCGACTGGTCCTGGGCGCGCTGGAGGGCGCGGCCCTGACCCTGACCGAGCCGATCCTGTCGGCCTTCCGTCACCGCCACCCGGGGATCACCGTGGAGTTGCGGCATTTCACCTATGAGGACCCCTCGGCGGGACTCGCCACGGGCTCGGTGGACGTGGCCTTCGCGCGCCGCCCGTTCGTCGACGCGGGGGTCGACTTCGAGCCGCTGTTCGCCGAACCGCTGATGGTCATGGTGCCCACGGGTCATCGGCTGGCCGGTCGCGCCGAGGTCTACGCGCACGAGTTGCTCGACGAGCCGCTGCTCGGGGCCGCCACCACCGATCCGGTGTGGAATGCGTTCTGGGAGTTGGACGCCTTTCGCGGCGGCGCTCCGGCCCCGGTGATATCGCGCTCGAACTCGCTGCTCGAGGAGCTGCACAAGGTCGCCACCGGGGTCGGTGTCGTCCTCACCGTGGCCTGCGCGCGCTGGATCCCGTTCCCCGGCGTGCATCTGCTTCCGGTCGCGGACGTCCCGCCCAATGAGGTGGCGGTCGGCTGGCGCGGCGCCCAGGAGTCGGCGCTGGTGCGGTCGTTCGTCGAGGTGGCTCGCGGCATCCGCGACACCCACCCGGAGCTGGTCAAGCTCTTGCAGGAACCCGATTTCGCGGACTGCACGGTGCCGCCCCACCTCTGATCGGCTGGTCCCGGGCAATCACAACTCGAGGTTGTGACTACACCCGAAAGATTGATTTCACTTCAGATGCCTTGCCTCCTAGCGTTTTCGGCGCGGGCGTAATGCTCGACAGCGGCGGGCTCCGCACCGGACTGTGACCCGGGACGGAGCCCGCCTTCCAGTCGGCACCGTCGATACCGGACTGAGCCCCCGGCGATCGACGGTGCCGACACTGATCCCTGCTCGTCTCGCCACCCAGCGCCGCTAGGGACGGGTTTCGGGGCCTTCGGCCACGACACGAAACGGCGGGAAGGCCCGTTCCGCTTGGCGGTACAGCGCGTCGAGGGGCAGCGGCGCTCGGCTCGCGGCCAGGACGCGGTTGCCCTGGTAGCCCGCGAAGACGTCCCCGTCGAGCAGCGCACGGTAGGGGAAGGTCGAGCGGATGTCGTCCAGCTGGATTCGAGCACCCACCAGATTCAGCAGATAGACCCCGTCCGGCCGCAGGACCCGGGCCACCTCGGAGGTGAACGCGGGGCCGGTGATGCCCGCCGCCATCCGCAGGCCCTCGAAGGCATCGGCAACCACCAGCTGTGCGGAATCCGCTGGCAGAGTGGCGATCTCGGTCGATCCATCACCGATGCGCAGTTCCACGCCGGGGACCGAGCGCAGGCCCAGGCGTTCGTCGACGAAGCGGGCCAGCGCCTCGTCGGCTTCGATGACCAGGTGCCGGGAACCGGGGCGGACCGCCGAGAGGTAGCGCGGGAAGGTGCCGCCTCCGCCGCCGATGTGCACCGTGTCCAGCGGGGCATCGGCGGGTTCCAGGGAATCGACCACATAGCCCATGTAGCGCATGTATTCGAGCTCGAGGTAGGTCGGATCGTCGAGATCGACGTAGGACTGGGCGATGCCGTTGACGCTCAGCAGCCACCCGCCCGGCCGCTCGTCGTCGGCGCGCAGCTCGGCGAGGCCGAAGCGCACCTCGCGCACGCCAGGTACCGGTTGGGCGAGGGGGCGGGCGGTGTCGCCGCCGGACGTCTCCAGCCAGTTACTCATGGGTACATGATCGCAGGACGCCCGGCGCGGGCGGTCAGGCCGGCAGGCGGTCGGGGCGCTCCAGGATGGACAGCCGGAGGGCGGCCAGCACCATGGCGCGGTGGGGCAGGCGCAACCGGCCCGGTTCGGGTTCGTTCGCCCAGTGCCAGCCGGAAGGCCGATCGTCGGCGGGCAACAGGATCCGGCTGCCGCGCTCGGGAACAGTCACCGCGTGGGACTGGAGGAAGAGGCGGAGTCGCTGGGGCACAGGGTGATTGGGCAGTGGCGGGGTCACCAGGAAGGTCCAGCGCCGGTCGCGCGGGTCGGCGATGACGGGAGCCGACGGCAGCCAGTCCAGGCGCGCGAGCACCCGGCGGCCCAGGGGTTCGGGCACCGTCAGGGCCTCGACCGCGGCGCCCACGGTGATCAGCGGACGGTCGGCGTAGAGCTGCACCGGTAGGCCGTAACGGGCGCGCAGCAAGTGCGCCGATTCGTGAGGGGAACAGCACGATTCGAACATCGGGACCTCCGGACGCGCGGTGGGGGCGCACCCGGCGCCGAGGTGTCCGCGGTCCGTGGCCGACGCGAGGGCATGAACGGAGGGTCGCGTCGAGAGCGGACACCGGGCGAAGTGGAGGCTCGACGACCGGCGCCGGGTGCGAAGAACAGTCTTCGCGCCGGTGGTGCCGGGGCGGTGTCGGGACGATGGCATTCCGATGACCGGCTGTAAAGCTGTGTCCTCCGAGGCCGAACCGTTCACCGTGAGGAAGCTCACGGTCGAAAGCCGCTGCCTCGGAGGACCTTTCAGAACCAACCGGAAGGAATGGGCTACTTCTGGATCAGCTTGTGCTTCAGCTGCTCGATGGTCTGGCCCTTCAGGCCCAGGCCGTCCTTCAGATACTTGTCGACCGAGCCGTAGTCGGCCACGAGCTGATCGATGCCGGCCTGCAGGAAGCTCGCCTCCACACCCAGCAACGGCTGGTAGATGGCGGCCGCGGCGGCGCCCTTGGCGGCGGTGATCTGCGCGAGCGTGGCGGCGATGGACTTGGCCGAGTACTCGTTGGTGAGCAGGTAATCGTTCATGATGGTCTGCTGGTCGACGCCCGCGAGGCTGAGCAGCAGGTAGGACGTCCAGCCGGTGCGATCCTTGCCCGCGGTGCAATGGAATACGGCCGGGCCCTGCTGATCGGCGAGCTGGGTCAGCAGCTCCGCGAAGCGGGCGCGTTCGAAGGCCCCGGTGACGAACTGGCGGTTGAGGGCTCGCATGGCTTCGCGGGCGGCCTCGGGGCTGGTGAGGTTCCCCATGCCACCGGAGACGTCGCCGCTCAGGATGGAGATATTGGTGTAGGAGGCGCCGGCCGGAACGCGATCCGGCTTGGTGGCGATCTCGCCACTGGTGCGCAGGTCGTACACGGCCGTCAGGTGCAGGCCATTCAGGGTGGCGAGGTCGGCGTCGTTGGCGGCGAGCGCGTTCGAACGGTAGAAGACGCCCTTGTTGACGTGGTGGCTGCCCTGCGCGTCGTAGCCCGCGCCGGTTCCGGCGACATCGCGGAAATTGTCGACGCTGCCCAGGTGCGGCGCGTCGGCGACGGCGGTGCTGGGCTTGGCGGCGGCGACGGGCAGCGCCGACAGCTCACCGCCGGCGATGTTTCCGAGCAGCGGGCTCGCGAACAGCCCGGCGCTGAGCGCGACGACGACGGCGGTACGACGCCATGAAACTGACAACTGACTCACTCCTAATCGCGTGTTGATCGCCGACAGATCTACGCGGGGCGAATGAACCGGCGGGAACCGCACAGGAAACAGTCCAATGGGTCTCGTTCAGCGGGACAGGGACTGGACGAACATTCACAAGCTGATCAAGTGAATCGGCCGCGAACAGGTGTTTCCGTGGCCGCCGCGGGAGCCGTTAGGTTTTCCGCATGTTGAATCGAGGTCGGATCCTGGCCGTCGCGACGGCGCTCGTGTGCACCGCTCTCGGGGCCCAGCCCGCGGCGGCCGAACCGGGCGGCTGGACCCTGCCCCAGCTCACCGTCTCGAACGGGGCCATCACCGATGTCACCGGCCGCACGGTGCTGCTGCGCGGCGCGAATGTCAACCAGCTCAACGACTATGCGCAGAACGACCAGCCGCTGCCGACCGTCGCGCCGCTGGATCGCACCGACTTCGAACAGATGGCGGCGCTCGGTTTCAATGTGGTTCGGCTGAACCTGGCCTGGTCCGCGCTCGAGCCCACGCCCGGCGCGTTCGACCAGGCCTACCTGGCCCGCATCCACACCGCCGTCGACGACGCCAAGGCCAACGGCATCTACACCGTGCTGGACATGCACCAGGACGCGTGGGGCAAAGCGGTGGGCTCACCCCAGGGGCAGGGGTGCCCGATCTTCATGAAGCCCGGCATCGGCTGGGACGGCGCGCCCGCCTGGGCGACCCTCACCGACGGCTGGACCACCTGCAATTTCGGCGGGGTCCGCGAGACCGCGCCCGCGGTGGCCCGCGCCTTCCAGAACTTCTACGACGACACCCAGGGCATCCAAGGGCATCTGGTGAACACCTGGGCCAAGCTGGCCGCGGAGTTCAAGGACGAACCCGCCATCGCCGGGTACGACCTGCTGAACGAGCCCAATCCCGGTCTGCGCGACCCGTTCTCGGCCGCGGATCAGCTCGGCAAGTACTACCAGCGGGTCATCGCCGCCATCCGGCAGGCCGAACGCGGCAGCGCGCCGCACCTGGCCATCTTCGAGCCCAGCGCGATCTGGTCGGCCCTCGGCATCGACGCCACGCCGCCCGCGCACTACATCACCGATCCGCTGGCGGTGTTCTCGCCGCACCTGTACAGCGAGTCCATCAATGTCGTGAACGCCTTCCCGAGCATCGAGCTGGGCTTCAAGATCGGGCTCGACGCCGCCGCCAAATACCGTGCGCCGCTGTGGACCGGCGAATGGGGCTGGTTCGGCGACCCGGGTTCCGATGCGCCCAAGGTGGATCGGTTCCTCGATCAGCTCGACGCCAACCGGATGGGCGGCACCTGGTGGTCCTGGAAGCAGGCGTGCGGGGATCCGCACGCGGTGCGCGACGGCAATACCGGCAAGCCGCAAGGCAATCTCAACCGGATCGCCTGCCCCTCGGGCGCGTCGCAGGGCCAGGCGGCCGGGTACGCCCGGCCGTTGTCGCGCGCGTACCCGCGCGCCGTGCCCGGCGCCCTGTCGAGCGTCACCGCCGCCGGTTTCAGTGGCACGGGAACCGGCCGTGTGGAAGCCTGGTACCCCGGTACCGCGCGCCCGAACCTCCAGTCCGCCAATGTTTCCGGCCTCACCCTCACCCAGGTGCCGGGTGGCTGGCAGCTGACCGGGACCGCTACCGGCTCGTACTCGATCAAACAGTCCTGACGGACCCGGATCCCCGTTCTCCCCGCACCGCAAGCAGGTCCCCCATGTCTTCTCGCACCCAGCCCCGTCTCGACGTCGCGGCGGTCGCGCTCGCCGGCCTGATCACCCTCGGCGCGACTCTGGGCGCGTCTCCCGCGACGGCGCAGCCCAGCGATATCGCCTCCGGATCCGGTTCCGGCGCGGGCGGTCTCGGCTCCTCGGGCTCGGCCGGGTCGGGCTCGGCCGCGGTCGACGACCCGGTCTCGGCCCTGCCCGCGCCCGCCTCCACCGCCATCCGGCTCGCGGGCGCGCGCAACTTCCGTGATATCGGCGGCTACCGCACCGCCGACGGCCACACGGTCCGCACGGGCGTGGCCTTCCGCTCCAACCGGCTGTCCGGGCTCACCGACGCCGACCTGGTCACGCTGGCCACCGCCGGGGTGACGCTGGATGTGGATCTGCGCAACGGTTCCGAGCGCGGCAGCGCGCCCGACCGGGTGCCGACGGGCGCGCAGTACAAGGTGGCCGACGTGGTCAGCTTCGACAGCGGCATCGCCTTCCACGAGTTCCCGCCGATCACCCTGACCCGCGCCGTGATCGACGGCCTACTGCACGGCTCCTCCGATATGGGCCAGTCGATCGGGTACCCGTTCATGGTCAACTTCCACGGCTCCGATGTCGCCTTCGCGACCCTGTTCCGGTCGATCGCCGCGAACACCGGTGGTGCGACGGTGTACCACTGCACCGCGGGCAAGGACCGCACCGGCTGGGCCACCGCGGTGCTGCTCACCCTCCTCGGCGTGCCCCGGGACGTGGTGAACGCCGACTATCTGGCCACCAACACGGTGACCGGCGATCCGACCGCGGTGGAACTGTCGTGGCTGGAGGCGGCCTTCGCCGAGGTGGACCGCCTCTACGGCAGCGTCGACCGCTACGTCCGCGAGGGCCTGGGCCTCGATCAGGCCACCATCGACGCGCTACGCGCCAGACTGCTGGCCTGACCCAGGGCGCCCGGCCCGCCGATTGACTTACCCGGCGATTCCAAATACCGTCAGTATTTGAGTTCTTCGGGTATCCAACAAGGAGGTTGGGATGGGCGCGCCGCGGCAGCCTCGGATCGTGATCATCGGCGCCGGCGTGTCCGGAATCGCCACCGCTATCACCCTGCAGCGCAAGGGTTTCCACGACTTCACGATCCTCGAGAAGGGCTCCGACGTCGGCGGGGTGTGGCATTGGAACCGCTATCCGGGCCTGACCTGCGACGTGCCCTCGCAGCTGTACCAGTTCGGGTTCGCGCCGAAGCCGGACTGGTCGCACATCTTCGCGCCGGGCCCGGAGATTCAGGGGTACCTCGCCGACGTGGTGGAGCAGTACGGTCTGCGGCCGCACCTGCGGGTGAATGCGGAGGTGGTCGCCGCGACGTTCTCCGGCTCCGCCTGGCGGGTCGAGACGGCCGACGGCAGCAGCCACACCGCCGATTTCGTCATCGCCGCCACCGGTGTGCTGCATCATCCCGCCGTGCCCGACATCCCGGGCCTGTCCGAGTTCACCGGCCCCATCGTGCACACCGCGCGCTGGGACGACACCGTGGAGACCGACGGCAAGCGGATCGCGGTGCTCGGCACGGGATCGACCGGCGTCCAGGTGGTTTCGGCGCTGCAGCCGAGGGCCGCGAGCATCACCCACTTCGTGCGCAGCCCGCAGTGGGTGATCTGGGCCCCCATGCAGATCCCGCAGCCCGCACTGGTCGGCGCGGCGCTCAAGCGGCTGCCACAGGTGAATCGCGCGCTCTACCGAGCGGGGATGACCGGCGCGCGGCTGTTCACCGACGTAGTCACCCGCCCGAGCTGGCGGCGGCGCGCGGTGCAGGAGTACGCCCGCCTGAGCCTGCGCACCCAGGTCCTGGAACCGGGTCTGCGCGAGCGGCTCACTCCCGATTACGAGCCGCTGTGCAAGCGCCAGGTGCTGTCGGGGACCTATTACCGGGCCCTGCGCGCCCGCAATGCCGAGCTGGTCACCACCGGCATCGACGCCGTGACCCCGACCGGCATCCGCACCGCCGACGGCCGCCACCACGATGTCGACATGATCGTGCTGGCCACCGGCTTCCGCGCCCACGACTACATGCGGCCGATGAATCTGACCGGCCGCGACGGCGTCTCGATCGACGACGCCTGGGCGAAGGGACCGCGCGCCTACCGCATGACCGCGATCCCGGGCTTCCCCAACCTGTTCACCGTGCTGGGCCCGCACTCCCCCACCGGCTCGATCCCGCTGCACCACGCCGCCGAGGTGACCGCGCGCTACATCACCCGCTGGATCCAGCGGTGGAGCGCGGGCGAATTCGACACCGTGGAGGTCACCGAGGAGGCGACCGACCGTTTCGAGTCCGAGGTGGCCGAAGCCATGGGCCCGACGGTGTGGAACACCGGCTGCAACTCCTGGTACTTCACCGAGGGCGGCAGTATCGACCTGCTGCCGTTCGACCGCGCCACCATGGAGTCGATGCTGGCCGAACCGGATCCCGCGGACTTCAAATTCCAATAATGAGCGAATATTCAGTTACCATCGTCTGATTGTTGCCCGCGCGTTCGTCTACCAGGGCGGAGATACGCCATGATCGGACAGCACGAGTTTCGAAGACCCACCCGCACCCTCGCTCTCGCACTTGGTTTCACAGCATTGACCTGCGCAGTATCCGCCACCGCGGAGGCCCGGCCCCGGCACGACTGGGACGCCGTGGTCGAGTGCGAGGCGGGCGGGGACTGGACCGCCGACACCGGAAACGGGTACTACGGCGGCCTGCAATTCAGCCCCAGCACATGGCAGGCATACGGCGGCAGGGGGAATCCGGCCGATGCCACCCGGGAGGAGCAGATCCGCGTCGCCGAACGCGTCCTCGCCCGGCAGGGTCCGGGCGCCTGGCCCACCTGCGGCACCTTCCTCTGAACCGCTACGGTGCGGTCTTGGTCCGGAAGACGATCCAGCGCATGGACGCGTACATGAACAGCCCCTCGCCGAGACTGCCCACGACGCGGGCGATCCGGTAGTCGACGCCCAGCGCCGCGACGCCGCTCGTCACGCCGAGGATGAACGCGAGGTAGTTCACGACCACCACCACGATGTAGCGGGCCAGCTGTGGGCCGACCGAGGCATGCGATTCGAAGTTCAGGACCCGGTTCAGCAGGTAGCTCAATCCGAAAGCGGTGCAATAGGCGACGGTCACCGCGACCGGTAGCGGCGCCACCGCGTGCAGCGCGGTGAGCAGCAGCAGGTCCACGCCGAAGGTGAAGGCGCTCACCAGTAGATAGCCGACGAAGGTGGGAGCCACGAAGCCGCGCAGCCGCCCCGGCAGTAGCGCGACCAACCCGTCACACAGTGCATGGAACCAGCGCACCACCCGCACCGGCCGCGGCTGTGTCTGCATACCCACCCGGCCACCCTGACACCCCCGCATGACCCGAAGATGATCAGCCGGCCAACTTCTGCGGGCCGATTCGCCATCGACAACCAGCACTTGTCAATTGCCCCGAAATCAGTGTTTCCGCCCGATCGCGGCGGTGCCATAGCATCCTTCGGCGCGTCCCCGAGACCTCGACGGGACGTGAGTCGGAAGTGTTGACCGACATGCTGAATGGAGATTCCTGATGGGGCGTGGATTCGGAACGGCGAATCGGCGGAAGGTGCTGGGCGGCATGCTCGCCGCCGGCGCGGCGGGCGCGGCGGGGGTGGCCGGGCTGCCGGAGGGCATGGCGGAGGCGCTGGCGGAACCGGGCCGCTCGGGCAGCCTCGATCAGGTGCAGCACGTGGTGATCCTGATGCAGGAGAACCGGTCCTTCGACCACTACTTCGGAACCATGAGCGGCGTTCGGGGTTTCGGTGACAAGCGTGCCGTGCGCCTGCCCGCGGGCGGCTACAACCCGGTGCTGCAGGCCGCCATGGACGCGGTGCTGGCCGGCGGGCCCGGCACCGACCTGGGCAGTGGGTCGGCGGGCACCGGCAGCGCCAGCGGTTCGGCCAGCGGCAGCGGCAGCGGGTCCGGCTCCGGGAGCGGCAGCGGGTCGGGCGGTGGCGGGCAACGGAACGCCTTCCAGCAGCCGGACGCGTTCAGCAGCACCGGATTCCTGCTGCCCTGGCATGTGGACACCACCCGTGTGGACGGCCAGGACATGGGCGATCTCGCGCACGACTGGAACACCACCCACGTGGCGTGGGCCGACGGCGCGTACCACTCGTGGATCGCGGCCAAGTCCAAGATGACGATGGGCTATTTCACCGAGGCCGACATCCCGTTCCATCGCGCGCTGGCGTCCGCGTTCACCATCTGCGACCACTACTTCTGCTCGATCCAGGGCCCGACCACCCCGAACCGGCTCTATCACTGGACCGGCACCATCGACCCGGGCGGGCGCGCGGGCGGACCCGCGGTGGCCAATCCGCCGGACTATCGGCCCGCCTTCCACTGGACCACCTACCCGGAACGCCTGCAGCAGGCCGGGATTTCGTGGCAGGTGTACGCCGACTCGCACAGCGGCGGCCCATTCCTCGCGGACTACGGCGACAACCCGCTGTGGCTGTTCCAGAACTACCACAATGCCGCGAAATCCACTGATCCCGCCGTCCGGCAGCTGGCCGACCGCGCCATGGTGACCGCGGGCGGCATGACTCCCCCGCCGGCCGGCGTCGACGGCAGCAATATCGATTACGTTCTGCAGCAGTTCATCTCGGACTGCGCCAGCGGAAACCTGCCCCAGGTGTCCTGGGTCGTCGCGCCCGCCGGCTACTCCGAGCACCCGGCCTACCGCCCGGCCGACGGCGCCGCCTACATCCAGCGTGTCCTGAAAGCGTTGTGGGACAACCCGAAACTGTGGGAGTCCACCGTCCTGCTGGTCAACTACGACGAGAACGACGGCTTCTTCGACCACATGGTGCCCCCGACCGCGCCGCCCGGCACCCTCGACGAGATCCTGCCCGCGGCGGGCGATATCGGCGGCGACCTGAGCTCCGGCTCGGCGACGCTGGGCTCGAGCTCGGGTTCGGCGAGCATCGGCAACCTGATCACCAAGGCGGCCTCGGGGCTGAGCGGCAACGCCCCCATCGGCCTCGGCCCGCGCGTCCCCATGCTGGTCATCTCCCCGTGGAGCCGCGGCGGATACGTGAATTCCCAGGTGTTCGACCACACGTCGGTGCTGCGCTTCCTCGAAGCCTGGACCGGCGTCGCCGAACCCAATATCTCCGCCTGGCGGCGCGACGTCTGCGGTGACCTCACCAGCTGTTTCGATTTCAGCCGCCGCGATACCAGCATCCCGACGCTGCCCGACGCCAATGCCGAGCGCGCTCGCGCCGCCGGGCAGAAGAACCTGCCCAAGCCGGTCCCGCCGTCGCCGGCGGGTCAGCAGATGCCCGTCCAGGAGCCCGGCCGCGCCAAGGCCCGGCCACTCCCCTACCAGCCCCTGGCCTGGATCGAGGTCTCCGGCGCGAACGCGTCCATCCGCCTCGGCAATCAGGGCTCGGTCCCCATGCCCTTCCAAACCTTTGCCTACCAGAGCAATTCGATCCGGCAGACGGTCGTCGCGCCCGGCGCGACCGCCGAGGAGCGCTTCCCGGTGAACGGCTCCTACGACTTCGCCGTCCACGCGCCCAACGGCTTCGTCGCCGAGGCCTCGGGCGACGGCGACGCCGGACTGACCGCCACGGCGGCCATCGGCGGCACCGCGTCCAGTCCGACCTTCGTTGTCACCGTGCGCAATTCCGGTTCCGCTGCGGCGACGATCGATGTCGGCGGCTCCCGCAGCACCGTCGACGCGGGAGCCACCCGCGACTTCGCCGCCCCGCTCGACCAGGGCTGGTACGACCTGACCCTGACCGCGTCCGGAAACGGCAACTGGCGCAGGCACTTCGCCGGTCACCTGGAGAACGGCAGCGCCGGCGTCACCGCCTGACCGGTTGGGGGCGGCTAGTTGCGCTCGAGCGCCGCTGCCGCCTCCTTCTGCAGGTCGGTGTAGGACTCCTTGCCCACGTCGACGGTGACGTTCTCGATGGTTCCGCCGGTGAAGGTTCCGGGGGTCCGATACTGGAGGGACACACTGTCGCCGCTGTCGTAACCCACACACAGTCCGTCACCGGCGAGGCTGAACTTGCCGGTCTGGGCACGCATCGGACCCTTGTTGACGGGCTGACCGTCGACGTAGAGCGTTGTGGCGCCGAGGGATTCGCCGTTCGGGCCCGCGCCCTCCCGGGCGAATTCCATGCCGAGGGTGTGTTTGCCCGGGGTCAGTGGCGCCGCGGCGACGAAGTCCTGTTCGGGCGCGATGCCGAGGAAGTTGTAGACGTAATGCAGGGTGCCGTCCTTGATGAACAGGGCGTGCCCGCCGAAACGCGAACCGTGCGCGAAGATGACCCCTTGCGCGTCCGGTGCGAGGTCGAGGGCGGCGAGGATCTTGTAGGACTTGCCGCGAATATTGACCGCGACGCCCTCGGGAACCGGTGAGGTGCCGGGGTAGTAGACGTATCGGTCGCGCGGCGGTTCGGCCTGGGGACGTTCGACACCGAGTTGCTGGACGGCGGTGCGATCGTCGAGCGGCAGGACATAGTTGTCCTTCGCCTCCTCGTTCCACGCGTTGATCAGCTCTTTCAGCTTGTCCGGGTGCTGGTCGGCCAGGTTCTTGGATTCGGAGCGGTCCTCGTCGACGTGGTAGAGCTCCCACTTGTCCTGATCGAACTGGCCCTTCCCGCTGATCGCGGCGTGCACCGCCGAGGCCTTCCAGCCGTTCTCCCAGATGCCGCGGGTGCCGAGCATCGCGTAGTACTGGCGCTGCTTCTTCGTCGCGGCGTCGGCGTCGTCGAACGTGTATCGCATGGATACGCCGGTGATCGGGTACTGCTTGACGCCGCGGTACTGCTCGGGCATCGAGACACCGGTGACGTCGAGGATGGTGGGCACGATGTCGACGCAGTGGTGGTACTGGTGTCGGATCTGCCCCTTGGCCTTGATTCCCCTGGGCCAGTGGATGATCAGCGGATCGCAGGTGCCGCCGGAGTACTGTGCGTAGCGTTTGAACATCTGGAATGGGGTGGAGAAGGCCACGGCCCAGCCGGTCGGATAGTGGTTGTAGGTGTCGGGGGTGCCGAGCCGGTCTATGTACCGCATGTTCTCGGCGAGGTCGTCGGGGTAGCCGTTGAAGAATTTGTTCTCATTGACCGAGCCGTTCGGGGAGCCTTCCCCGGAGGCGCCGTTGTCGGCGCAGTAGAAGATGACCGTGTTGTCCATCTGGCCGGTCTGTTCGAGGTATTCGACGATCCTCCCGACCTGGGCGTCGGTGTACTCGGAGAACCCGGCGAACACCTCGGCCATGCGGGAGAACAGCCGCTTCTCGTCGGCATTGAGCGACTCCCACGGCCGCACCGCGTCCACGTCCACCGCAACGTCTCTCGGCAGCGGATTGAGCGGGGTCAGCGCGGTGCCCTTGGGCATGATGCCCTTGTCGATCATGCGGGCGAGAACCCATCCGCGATAGGCCTCGTAGCCGTCGTCGAACTTGCCCCTGTACTTCTCGGCGTATTCGGTGGGGCTGTGGTGCGGCGCGTGATTGGCACCCGGGCAGAACCACAGATACCAGGGCTTGGACGGGTTGCTCGAGCGCTGGTCACGCAGCATCTTGATGGCGTTGTCGGCCAGATCCTTGGACAGGTGGTAGCCCTGCTCGGGACCGTAGGGCTGCTCGATGAACCGGTTGTCCTCCACCAGGTCCGGATACCAGTTGTTGGTCTCGCCGCCGAGGAATCCGTAGAAGCGGTCGAAGCCCATCTGGGTCGGCCACTCGGATTTGTTGCCGCCCGGGGAGATGTCCTCCTCGGGCACGTTGTGGTCCTTGCCGACCCAGAAGGTGCTGTAGCCGTTGTCCTGCAGCACTTGACCGACCGTCGCGCACTGCGCGGGCAGACGACCCGCCGCGCCGGGGAATCCATTGGCGGCCTCGGTGATCGACGCGAAACGGTTCACGTGGTGATTGCGCCCGGTCAGCATGGTGGAGCGGGTGGGCGAGCACAGGGCGGTGGTGTGCCACTGGGTGTAGGTGAGCCCGTTGTCGGCCAGCTTCTGCAGGGTCGGCATATTGATGCGACCGCCGTAGGGGGACCACGAGGCCAGCCCGGTGTCGTCGTACAACACCACCAGCACATTGGGCGCGCCGTCGGGGGCCTTCTTCAGCTCGAACGGCTTCCAATCCGGTGTGGAATCACGGACGTCGAGCTCGATCTTGCCGTCGAACCCCTCGTTGATGCCGGTCCCGTAGCCGGGAGGGCCGTCACCGGAGGACTTGTCGCACCCGGCGAGGAACGGGACCGCGGCGGCGCCGACGCCCGCGGCCGCGAAGCCACCCAGGATAGAGCGCCTGGAGAGTTTGCCACGGGTGGTCCGGGGATCGGAACCACGATCGTCGGAGGGCGACTGCTCGTTATTCGACGGCGTCATATCAAGCACGCTAGGCAGCGCTCCATAAAATTCGCTGAATAGTTGCCGACGTGAACCCACACGGTGGCCGAAGCGCAACAAACCGATCAAACCGACCCCGTCGAAATCCGGTTGATCCGGGGCGCACCGCTATGGCGTCATAGAACCCGATGAAGCAGCAGCGCACGAGTACGGCCCGTTCCATCACCGACGGCCTCAAACTGCACCGGCACCTGGTGCGGTCGCCCGGTCGTCCCCACACGGTGATCACATTGCGGCCCGGGACGCGGGCGCGGTTCAGCACCAACCGGTTTCACGAGACCTGGCACGTGCTGTCGGACGATCACGGTTCGCGGCTGCTGGGCCGGTTGCTGTGGGGGTTGTCGTATCAGGCTCGCCCGGGGACGGTCGTGCTCATCGATCGGGCCTTCCTCACCCCGAATCCATTCGATGCCGAGCCGCCCGATCCGATCCTCGTGGTGCCGGGCTGGTGCACGCCGTTCGATGATCGGACCGCGGGGCAGCTGAAGCGGCGGTTGCCGTTGTCGAAGCCGGACGGCACCGTGCGGTGGCAGACCTTCGGGCTGGACCGGACGTTGGAACCGGCTGCCCTGGAGGGCTGGTGGAGCCGGTACCACCACCGGCGGCATCGCGGCCGCGTCACCCGCAGTCACGGGCTGGTCGTGCTCACCCCGTCGAGTCCCGACGAAGCCCGCGCCTGGGCGCTGAGTGCCACCGGGCTGGACGCGTCCGGCCCGTACGGCACCGACTACACCTACCTCGGCCCGTACGACGGGGGCTACGACGGTGAGATCCAGATCTTCCGCCGCTTCCGGCCGATGGTGACCGTGGCCGGTCGGGCTCGCGCGCACGTGCTTTCGCGGCAGGAAGGCCCGGTCGACCCCGACGTGCTGCGCCCGGCCATCTGGCGGGAAGCCGAAACAGTCCGCGGCGAAGCCCATCTGAGGATTCGCGTGTGGCGCGACCGCGGCTACGAGCTCGGGGCCGCGGCGGCCGCCATGCTGGCCCACGCGGACGTGACCACGCTCGACGACCTCGCCGCCATCGGTCCCGTCGAGGCCTACCGCCGCATGCGCGCGGCCAAGGTGCAGGGCCTCGACCTGGAGATGCTCTGGGCGATGGAAGGCGCGATCACCTATCGCGATCGCCGCGGTGTCGGCACGGACCGTCGCCGCGAACTGCGCGCCCAGCTGGGTGAGGAGCCCGTGGTCACAGCGGCGGCACGTACGAGCCGACCACGTCGCGGACCCACCAGGCCCGGGTTTCGAGCAGTTCCCGTGGGCCGGTGAAGCGGTACTCGTAGAGCAGCGCCCGGACGTGCCGGGGAGGGTCGTCCGGGAACGGGTTGCGGCGCACCAGGCGCAGCGTGTCACGGTCGTTGCGCAGCAGGCGGCGCAGGAAGCCCTCGAACCACGGTCGCGCGTAGGCGGAGGAGTGGGCCGCGAACCACAGCAGCCAGTCCAGGCGCAGGTGGTACGGGGCGAACTGGCGGGGCATGCGGCGCGGATCGCCGGGCTGGCCCTTGAATTCGTATTCACGCCACCGGGTATGGCGGGTGAGGAACGCCTCGTCGGTGCCCTCGATGACCACCTCGTAGCGGATGCGGTCGATGACGCCGAACGCGCCGAAGGTGTTGATCAGGTGGAATGGGTTGTAGGACTCGTTCATTCGCTGCCGATGCGACAGCATATTGCGGACCGGCAGGTAGCTGAGCGTCAGCGTGACGCCGGTGAACGCGAACACCAGCACCGTGAACCAGAGTGGGGACTCCGCGAGATCGGTCGGCGTCGACACCGGGAACACCAGTGCAGCGGCGGAATTCGAGATCGCCGACCACGCCAGGATGATGGTCAGCCAGTTGAGCCACGCGAAGTTCCCGGACAACACCAGCCAGGTCTGGGTGACGATGATGATCGTCGCCGCGATGCTCGCCACCGGCTGCGGCGCGAAAAGCCCGAACGGCACCACCAATTGGGCCACGTGATTGGCCGCCACCTCGACCCGGTGCAGCGGCCGGGGCAGATTGTGGAAGAACCAGCTCAGCGGACCGGGCATCGGCTGGGTCTCGTGGTGGTAGTACAGGCAGGTCAGATCCCGCCAGCACCGATCGCCGCGCATCTTGATCAGCCCGGCCCCGAATTCCACCCGGAACACCAGCCAGCGCGCCAGCCACAGCACGAGCACCGGCGGCGCGACCCGGTCGTTGCCGAGGAACACGGCCAGGAATCCGGCCTCCAGCAGCAGTGACTCCCAGCCGAACGAGTACCAGACCTGCCCCACGTTCACGATCGACAGGTAGAGGACCCACAGCAGCAGCCACACCAGCATGGCCGCCCACAGCGGCAGCAGATCCGCGGCCCCGCACACCAGCGCCGCCGCCACCGCCGCGCCACCCCAGGCCACAGCCGCGAAGAACCGGTCGGAGTAATAGAGGTGGAAGATGCTCGGCGTCGCCCGGAACGACCGCCGCGCGACCCAGCGCGGGATCGGCAGCATGCCGTGTTCCCCGAGCAACGCCCGGAACTGCCGGGCCGCCGACACGAAGGCGATCACATAGACGAAGGCCACCCCGCGCGTCACCACCTGTCGCGCGAGCCAGTATTCCGGTGCGCTGAACCACTCCATCCCGCGCCTCCTGCGCCGGTGTGTCGCCTCAGCTCGGCTACTCCGCTTCCCCGCTCCTACTGAGAAGCGTATTGACATCCTCCCGGCTTTGAAAGGCCGGGATTCCCTCTCGAGCAAGAGGGAGTGGGGTGTTTCTTGCGATTAACCCACTGGTTGGTGCTGCTCCCGTGGAGGAGACTTCCACACCCGATCCCCCGATGTCCTCGGGTTCTGAGAATGCTCGATCTCGGATATTGATTGCCGCGTTGGTATCGGCATGCGCTTCATGGCCGCAGTTCTCACACCGGAATACCGCTTGGCTCTGACGGTTTCCGGCCGAAATATGGCCGCACGGCACACATGTGCGGGAAGTGTTCGCCGCGGGCACGAACACCACGGTTGATTTATCACCCAGCCTGCGCGCGAACTCGCCCCAGCACGAGGACATGATCCCCCGCGCCAGACCACGCTTGGCCGCACGACCGTTGGACAAATACCCGCCCGGTTGATCAGGGTCCGGCTTGGGCGCGGGCTTTTTGACCATGTTCTTGATCGGCAGCTTCTCCAGGGCGAACCCGTCGTAGGTGCGAACGAGCCGCGTGGTGGTCTGCTCCACCCAATCGGTCTTGCGACGACGATCGACCAGACGCAGCCTGCCCAGCTGACGCTTGGTTTCCTCCCGAGCCCGCGAGCCGCGTTGCTGGCGCGCCAGCTTGCGCTGCAGCGATTTCGCGCGGCGCTGCTGGGCTTCCGATAATCCAGGCGCGGTGGAGAATTCACCATCGCTGGTGGCGATGGAGTTGGCCACGCCCCGATCGACACCCAGGACGGCGTCGTTCCCCGCAACGTTTTTCCCCGATGGGACCGTTACGAACGACACGTGCCAGACTCCGTTGCCGAACGTGACTCGCGCCGATTTAGCGGCGGCGATCCGATCCCAGGCGACCGTGACCCGGAACCGCAGCCGGATCGCCGATTTCGGAATCGCTATCTCGCCCCAGCGCCTGTTCAACCGACGCACGACCACATCGCGCACCACGAAACTCTCGCGCCCACGATGGCGTTTCTTGAAATTCGGGTATCCGGCACGACGGTCGAAAAAGTTCCTGAACGCGCGATCCAGATCGCGGAGAGCGGCCTGCTGAACCGAGGACGAACCCGCTCGCAGCCACTCGAATTCCTTGCGGGCATCGGCCAATTCGCGTTGCTGCTGGGCGGCGTTCAGCCCGAACGCCTGGCCTTTGACATGGTAGCCGCGCTGTTCCAGCCCGAGGTTGTAGAGGTAGCGCGCGTGCCCCAAATGCATGTCCAGCACCTCCACCAGATCCGCGGACGGATAGGCACGTTGCACGATCGACACGGCGATTCACCTCCCTCGAGTAGGTCGTGAAGCATTCAGGCCAACTCGCCCAGCATATCATTGGCCTATGATTTCCGAACCCGAATACAGGCGTGGCAGATCAGTAGTATCCGCGCTCCACGTCCACTTGGTCTTTGTTACCAGGTACCGTCGCGGAGTCCTCGACGACGCCATGCTGACCAGGTGTGAACAGGTGATGCGGGGGGTCTGCACCGACTTCGAAGCCGAGCTGATCGAGTTCAACGGCGAGGACGACCACATCCACCTCTTGATCGAATACCCGCCCAAAGTCCCGATCAGCAAACTCGTGAACAGCCTCAAAGGCGTCTCCGCCCGCCGCTTGCACTACGAATTCACCGGCCGTGCGAATCGCCACCACCTGAACGGACACCTCTGGAGCCCCAGCTACCTCGCCGCATCCTGCGGCGGCGCACCACTATCGATCATCAAGCAATACATCGAGCAGCAACGCCGCCCACCCCGCAACCCTGGCCGCCCCAAAACCTCGATGCGCTAACCCGGCCTTGAAAGAGCGGGCTTGCGCGCATCGCACCGGCCACCGGACGCCCGCCCTTGGGAAGCAAGGTTGAGGAAGGCTGTCGCCGCGGGCGTGCTGCCAGCGCGGTTCCAGATGACGTACTCGACGCGGGGCGGCGCGTCGGCGACCTCCACGGTGACTACACCGCTCAGTTGCGGCGCATAGGCGGCGGGCAGCATCGCGACGGCGAGGCCCGGTCCGACGAGCCGGGTGATGTAGTCGGCCGTGGTCACCTCGAAAGCGACGTCACGATCGTGACCCGCGGCGGCGAAGGCTTGGTCGGATTGGATGCGTCCCGCCGTGCCGGCCGGCAAGTCCACGAACACTTCCGTGGACAGGGTGCGCAGGTCGACCACCGATCAACCCGCGAGCCGATGATCGGGCGCGACCACCGCCACCAGACGATCGCGAGCGAGCGCCCGGGCCGCGCGCGCCGCGCTCTGCGCTCCGCGCGCGCTCCTACCCTGAAGCGTAGTCACCTTCCGCGCGCGCCGGCCCGGGTGACCCGGCGGCCGTTGACTCCCCGCCCGCCAACGGCCGCGGCCGCGGCAGCGGTACGGACCCTCGCACCCCTTGCCGGGCCCTCCACGATTCCGTAGTCGGACGGGTCTGTCTGTCGGGTGTTCGACGGACACCCGTGCCCCCGGAAGGGATGGGATGCTGGGCCGAATCCGGTTCGGTACCGTGGCCGGGTGCTGCGCGAAGCCGACCCGACCCACGCCGCGGTCGCGCAGGAGGCGACGTGGCTGGCCATCCGGTTCTGGCACGCCGCCTGCCTGCTGTTGACGGTGGTGCATCTGGCGAGTGGGGCGGTCGAGCCTGGGCTGGGGCAGGCGGTCACGCTGGGGCTGGCGGTGTGGTCCGCGAGCCGGCTGTGGGGGCGCCGGCTCGGGCCCGGGTGGACCGCGGCCGATGTCGCGGTGGTGGCCATCTACCTTCTCGGAACGACCAGCGTGGCCGCCTCCGGGATCGGGACCGGAGACCTCATCGACGTGAAGGTCGTGGCGGCAACGGTGATCTCGGTCGGAATCGCGGAGCGGGTGCGGGTGTCGGCGGCGGTGACCGGTCTGGTCCTGCTGCTGCTCTACTACGCCAATCGCGCCACGCCGGGGCTCACCCCGTGGAACTTCCTGTCCGATCTGACCGTCGCCTACTTGCTGGTGGAGTGGCTGCTGGCGGTGGGCGTGCGCCGGGTGGTGCTGGGCGCGGCCACCGTGCACGACCAGACCGTGACCGCCGCCGCCGACGCCCGGATCGCGAGCGAGGTGGCGGCCGCGCGCCGCCGGTACGAGCATGAGCAGTGGGCCGTCATGCACGACACCGCGGCGGCCACCCTGTTGATGGTCGGTCAGGGCGCGGCCGGGGATCGGGACCGCATCGCCCGGCAGGCCGCCCGCGATCTGGCCGTGCTGGATTCGGGGATTCCGCTGCCCGGCGACGACACCCGGGCCGACCTGTCGGTCCTGCTGAGGGAGGTGAGCAACGGCTGTTCGACGCCCCTCACCCTGCGCACCCCGGGCCCGCTGCCCGTGCGCGGCACCCTCGCGTGGACGGTGACCGCCGCCGTCCGGGAGGCGCTCACCAATGTCGATCGCCACGCCCGCGCCTCGACCGTCGACATCAGCGCCGGGCCGGGCGCGCTGGTGATCACCGATGACGGCGCCGGCTTCGACGGCGTCCCCGGCGAGGACCGATACGGCATCCGCCATTCGATCGTCGAACGCATGCGGGCCGTCGGCGGCGACGCCGAGGTCACCAGCCGCCCCGGCCACGGGACACGGGTGCGGCTGAGCTGGCCGACCACCGAACCCGGTGCCGCCGAGGAGCACTCGTTCGACGCCCCGGCCGCGGGCATCGAACGGCTGGGCCGCAGTTTCGGCTACGGCATCGTCGGCGTCGCGGTCGCCGACACCCTGCTGCAGTCCGCCCTCACCGATGCGGCGGCGACGCCCTCGGCGGCGGTCGATGCGATGCTGGTGGCGGTGAACGTGGGATGCGCGCTGGCCGCGCTGATCCCGCGCCGCCGGGAATCGGTGACGCTCGCGCTCATGGCGCTCGCGATCGCAACCTCGCTGACCCTGATCGCCCTGCTGCCCGCGGATGCCGTCCTGGCGGGCGCGAACTGGTCGATCGGCGCGTCCGGCTGGGCCGTGGTGGCGCTCGGTTTCCGGCTGTCGCCGCGACTGTCGCTGACCGCGCTGACCGCCTGGTGGGTGCTGGTGTGCGCACTCGTCCTGGTCCGGGCGCCGGGCCTGGACAGCCTGCGGGTACTGGGCTATCACACCGCGGCCATCTTCTTCCTCCAGTTCTTCACCGCCCGCTTCGCCGCGACCCTGGACCGTGTGGCCCGCGACGCCGCCGCCCTGCACCGGGAACGCCTGCGCCACCGCACCGCCGACGCGGTCGGCCACATGACCGAACAGGAATGCCTGCGTCGCTACCGCGAACTGCTGAGCGAATTCACGCCGCTGCTGCGGGGTTTGGCCGATGGCACCCTCGACCCCGCCGAGCCCGCGGTGCAGGCGGCCGCGCGCACCGAGTACGCGCGCCTGCGCCGCCTGTTCACCCAGCAGGACGGCCTGGGCCATCCGCTGCTGGCCGACCTGCGCGGCGGCATCGACGCGGCGGAGCGGCGCGGGGTCGCGGTCACCGTCGAAGCCGAGGCCGACGCCCGTCCCGAAGCAGGCCGTGAGCTGCCGGACCCGGTGCGTGGGCACCTGGTGGCCGCGGCCCGGATCATGCTGGACGCCAGTCGTTCCCGGGCTCGGGTGGTGGTGACCACCGACGCGACCGGCTGCACGGTCAGCGCGCTCGGCGACTGCCCCGCCGATACCGTCGACCGCCTGTCCGCCCTGTCCACCGCGGCCGCCGACCCCACCGGCGCCGTGCACACCGAGGTCGTCACCGCGGGCGAATTGCTGTGGGCGCGATTGCATCACCGCTTCGAACTGGAGACCGCCCGATGATCCGCATCGCCATCGTCGACGACCACCCGTTGATCCGCGACGGCGTGCGCGGCTGGTGCGCCGCCGCCGAGCCCCGCCTCGAGGTGACCGCGGACCACGCCGACCCCTCGGCCTTCCTGGCCGCCACCGGCCCCGATCGCGGCGACCTGGACGCCATCGTCCTGGATCTCCAATTCGACCAGCGCGCACCGGATCTGAACGCACTGGCCACCATCTGCGCGCGCGGCCACCGCGTGGTCGTCTACTCGCAGCACACCGAACCCCACCTGGTCCGCGACTGCCTGGATCTGGGCGCGGTCACCTACCTGTCGAAAACCGAAGGCCGCGAACACCTGATCGCCGCCCTGCACGCCGCCGCCGAGGTGCGCCCCTACCTCAGCCCGACCATGGCCCGGGCCATGAGCACCGACGGCGACGACCGCCCGAAACTGTCCCAGCGTGAACGCGAGGTCCTGCTCGCCTGGTTCCAGACCGAATCCAAAGCCCTGGTGGCCCAACAGCTCTACATTACGCCGGGCACGGTCAACACCCACCTGGAACGCATCCGCGCCAAGTACGCCGCGGTGGGCCGCTCCGCCCCGACCAAGGCCGCTTTGGTCGCACGCGCCATCCGCGACGGGCTGATCAGCACCGACGAGCTCTAGTCGCCGGCGTCCTCGTCGAGGTCGACGTCGATCTTGTCGCGGTCGGCCCACTCCAGCAGCGGCGCGAGGTCGAAGACCGCCTCGTCGATGCCGGCGTGCAGATCGCCGAGGTCGGCGTAGCGGGCGGGGACGGTCTTCATGGTGAAGTCGCCGGGGTGGATGTCGGGAATCTCGTTCCAGCGCACGGGGGTCGAGACCGTCGCCTCGGGGACGCCGCGCACCGAGTAGGCGGCGGCGATGGTGTGGTCGCGGGCGTTCTGGTTGTAGTCGACGAACAGGTGTGCCGGATCGCGGTCCTTGCGCCACCACGCGGTGGTGACGTCGGCGGGCGCGCGGCGCTCCACCTCGCGGGCGAAGGCCAGCGCGGCGCGGCGCACGTCCTGGAAGCCGTACTCGGGCGCGATCCGGACGTAGACGTGTAATCCCTTGCCGCCGGAGGTCTTCGGCCAGCCGACCGCGCCGAGCTCGTCGAGCACCTCGTGCACCACCCCGGCCACCCGCCGCACGCGCGACCACGGGCAGTCGGGCATGGGGTCCAGGTCGATGCGCCACTCGTCGGGGAGTTCGGTGTCGAAGCGCCGGGAGTTCCAGGGGTGGAACTCGACGGTCGACATCTGCACCGCCCAGATCACGTCGGCGAGTTTCTCCACGCAGAGTTCGTCGGCCGTGCGTCCGTAGCGGGGGAAATAGAGCTGAACGGTGGGGATCCAGTCGGGCGCGCCGCCGGGCAGCCGCTTCTGGTGGACCTTGCCGCCGGGCAGGCCCTTGGGGAAGCGGTGCAGCATGCAGGGCCGGTCGCGCAGCGCGTTGACGATGCCGTCGCCGACGCTGAGGTAGTACCGGACCAGATCCAGTTTGGTGGCTCCGGTCTCGGGGAAGTAGACCCGATCCGGATTGGACACGCGCACCGTGTGTTCGCCGACCGGCAGCTCGATCGCCGGGGCGGCTGACTTGCCGGCCATCCGTCCGACGGTAACCGGCATTTCGGTCAGCCGCGACCGGCTCGCCGCGAACCACCCACCTAACTAGAACAAGTTATAGTTCTCGGCGCTGGGTATTTCTTCGCTCGGGAAGGTGGTCGCAACGGTGCGGACCTGGGACTCTTCGGCCGATGTGGTGGTCGTCGGATACGGCGGCGCGGGTGTCGCGGCGGCGCTGGCCGCGCGGGAGTCCGGGGCGGAGGTGCTGGCGCTGGATCGCTACCTGGGCGGCGGCGCGACCGCGCTCTCCGGTGGCATCGTGTACGCGGGCGGCGGGACCTGGGTGCAGCGGGCCGCGGGCGTCGAGGACGATGTCGAGAACATGCTCGCCTACCTGCGTGCCGAGGTCGGCGACACGGTGAGCGAGCAGACGCTGCGCCGGTTCTGCGAGGAATCGCCCGCCCTCATCGATTGGCTGACCGGACACGGGGTTCCGTTCGAGGCGTCGCTGTGCCCGTTCAAGACCTCCTACCCCACCGACGACTACTACCTGTACTACTCGGGCAGCGAGAACTCCGGCGGCTTCCGGGAATTGGCGAAGCCGCGGCAGCGCGGGCATCGCGCGCACGGGCGCGGGGTGTCGGGCAAGAAGCTGTTCGGGCCGCTCGCCGAGTCGGCCGCGAAGCACGGGGTCCGGGTCCAGACCGGTACCAGGGCAACGAGTCTCGTGATCGAGGACGGCCGGGTGGTCGGCGTCGAGGCCACCACGATCACCGGCGCCCCGCTGGCCGTGCGACGCCGGTTCGCGGCGCTGGCCAAGATCTCGGCGAAACCCGGTGTGTACCACCAGGGTCTGCGCACGGCGGTACAGGCGCTGCTGGCCCGGATCGAGCGGCGTTACGGTGTGCCCGTGCGCATTCGGGCGCGCTCGGGTGTCATTCTGACCACCGGCGGCTTCATCGCCAATGGCGAGATGGTCGAGCGGCACGCCCCCGACTACCCCTGGGCCGAGGGCCTGCCGCTGGGCACCGCGGGTGACGACGGCAGCGGTATCGCCATGGCCCAGGCCGCGGGCGCGGCCACCGATCGCATGAACGTGCTGTCGACCTGGCGGTTCATCGCCCCGTCGAGCGCCTTCTTCGGTGCGATCGCCGTGGATGCCAACGGGCAGCGCATGATCGACGAATCCCGCTACGGCGCGGCATTGGGCGCGGCCATCGCGACCAGTCCCGGGAACAAGGCCTGGCTGCTGGCCGATGCCCGGCTGCTCACCGAGGCGCGCCGTCAGCTGCCCGAGCAGTCGGTGTGGTTCCAGCGCATGCAGGCCGAGCGGCTGCTGCGGGTCGGCAGCGTGAGCGGCCGGACCGTGGAGGAGGTCGCCGCCCGCGCCGGGATCGAACCGGCGGCGCTGCGCAAGACCGTGGACGCGCACAATCGCGCCATCGAGCAGTCGCTGCCCGACCCGATGGGCAAGCCCGACGAGCTGCGCCGCCCGCTGCACTCGGGACCCTTCACGCTGCTGGACATCTCGTTCAAGGCGCGGCTCACCTATCCGATGCCGATGCTGACCCTCGGCGGCCTGGTGGTGGACGAGGAGACCGGTGCGGTCCGCACCGAATCCGGCGCGGCGATCCCGGGTCTGTTCGCGGCGGGGCGGGCCGCGGTCGGCGTGTGCTCGAACTCGTACGTGAGCGGTCTGTCGCTGGCCGACTGTGTCTTCTCCGGCCGTCGCGCGGGCACCCACAGCGTGGAGCTCGCCGCCACCCATTGACGGGCGCGGGCGGGTCCCGGAATTTCCCGGGACACCGCTGACGCCGCGAGAACGCCCGATGACGACACCACCGCCCTGGGCCCCTCACCCCGGGATCGCGCTTGCCGGGTTCGGCCGAGGAGCAGTCCCATCAGCGTCGGGTGCGGGTGCTGGTGACGGCGGGCCTCACACTGGGCGATCTGGTGGGCTCATGATCGAGGTGGGTGGGGCACCCGCGGCGGCCCGCGCACGCTGGGCTGGTCGATGGACCCCGGCCGGGGAGATCCGCGCCCCCGCCGGTGACCGCCTCCGGGGTCAGTCGGCCGCGCCGGATTCGAAGGCGCGCAGCAGATCCGCCGCGACACTGACGGCGATGACCGCGGGCTCCTTGCCGGTGATGTCGGCCAGCCCGATCGGAGTCTTGATGCGCGCCAACACTTCCGGCGGGTGCCCACCCTCGGCGGTGAGCCGTTTGGTGAAGCGCGCCCATTTGGCCGGGGACCCGATCAGCCCGATGGTGCCCAGCCCCTCGGTGCGCAGGGCGGCGTCACAGAGCGCGGCGTCCTCCGCGTGATCGTGGGTCATGATCAGGACGTGGGTACCGGGCGGCAGGTGGCCCAGCACCTCCTCGGGCAGCAGCGCGACGCGGTGGGTGTGGATCATGGCGATGGCGTCGTCCAGGGCCGCGAGCCGCCCGGCGGCGAGCATGTCCGGCCGGGTATCGATCAGGTGCAGATCCAGTTCGTGGCGGGCCAGGATGCGGGCCAGTTCCAGCCCCACGTGGCCGACCCCGAAGATCGCGACGGCCGGGGGTACCGGCAGCGGTTCCAGCAGGACGGTGACCGTGCCGCCGCAACACTGCACGCCGTGCTGGTTGACGACCTTGTCGTTGAGGGCGAAGTCCATCAGCTCGGGTTCCGCGGGCGGGTGGGCGATCAGCTCACGGGCGCGTTCGACGGCGACGGCCTCGACATTGCCGCCGCCGATCGAACCCCAGGTATCGCTCTGCCCCACCACCATTTTCGCGCCCGCGCGGCGGGGCGCGTGACCGCGCACCGTCGCCACGGTGACCAGCACACCGGGTTCCCGGCGTTCGCGCAGTCGCGCGACGGCCGTGACCCAGGTCAGGTCAGGCACCGGCGGGCACGCTTTCCCCGGCGGCGAATTCGCCTGTCTCCATGACGGATTCGCCGGTGCGACGGGCGGCGTCGAGTGCCCAGTACACGGCTTCCGGAGTGGCGGGCGCGGCGAGTTCCACGCTCACCCCCTCCGGTCCGAAGGCGGCGGCCGCCTGCCGCAGCGCCTCGCGTACCGAGAACGCCAGCATGAGCGGCGGCTCGCCCACCGCCTTGGACCCGTACACCACGCCCTCCTCGTGCGCGTGCGCCAGCAGGCTGACGTTGAACTCCTCGGGCATCTCCGAGAAGCTCGGCAGCTTGTAGGTGCTGGCGGCCTGGGTCAGCAGCCGGCCGCGCCCGGGTCCGTCGCCGGTGTCCCAGCGGATGTCCTCGAGGGTCAGCCAGCCCGCGCCCTGCACGAAACCGCCCTCGATCTGGCCGATGTCGACGAGCGGGGACAGACTGTCGCCGACGTCGTGAACGATGTCGACCCGGCGGACCCGGTACGCGCCGGTGAACCCGTCCACCTCCACCTCGGTGGCCGCGGCCCCGTAGGCGAAGTACTTGAACGGCGACCCGTGCATGGTCTCGGCATCCCAGTGCAGGCCCTCGGTGCGGTAGAAACCGGCCGCCGACAACTGGACCCGCTGCAGGTAGGCGGTGCGCACCAGGTCGTCCCACGGAACCGCCTCGGCACCGGCTCCGAGGGCGCGGGCGACGCCGTCGGCGATGCGAATATCGGAGGCGTTGACGCCCAGCCGCGTCGCCGCCACCCGGATCAGGCGTTCCCGCAGCTGTTCGCAGGCGTTCTTCACCGCCGCGCCGTTGAGGTCGGCGCCGGAACTGGCGGCAGTCGCGGAGGTGTTGGGCACCTTGTCCGTTCGCGTCGGCGCCAGCCGCACCTTGTGCAGCGGGATGCCCAGCGTGGTGGCGGCCACCTGCAGCATCTTGGTGTGCAGGCCCTGCCCCATCTCGGTGCCGCCGTGGTTGATCAGCACCGACCCGTCCTTGTAGATCAGCACCAGTGCCCCGGCCTGGTTGAAGGCCGTCATGTTGAACGAGATGCCGAATTTGACGCCGGTGACCGCGAGCCCACGCTTGACGTGCCGATGCGACGCGTTGAAAGCGGCGATCTCCCTGGTGCGGGAGTCGATCTCACCGTTGGCCAGGACTTGATCCCAGGTCTCGGCGATTCTCTCGGCGTGACGCACTTCCTGCCCGTAGGGCGTGAATTGTCCGGGGCGATAGAAGTTGCGGCGGCGCAGTTCTCGCGGATCCAGGCCGAGCAGCGGCGCGCACCGCCCCAGCAGGTCCTCCATGAGGAGCATCCCCTGCGGTCCGCCGAACCCCCGGAAGGCGGTATTGGACGGCTTGTTGGTCTTGGCGATGCGACCGCGGAAGCGCGCGTTGGGAATCGAGTACAGATTGTCGACGTGGCACAGCGCGCGAGCCAGGACCGGCTGCGACAGGTCCAGGCTCCAGCCGCCGTCCGAGGTCAGCGTGGCATCGAGGGCCAGCACGTGCCCGTCGGCGGCGAACCCGGCCCGCCAGCGCGCGTGGAAGCCGTGCCGCTTGCCGGACATGGTCAGATCCTGGGTCCGGTTGAGCCGCAACCGGACCGGGCGTCCGGTGAGGGTCGCGCCGAGCGCGGCGATGGCCGCGAAACCGTGCGGCTGCATCTCCTTGCCGCCGAATCCGCCACCCATACGCAGGCATTGGACGGTCACCTCGTGATTGTGCAGCCCGAGCACGTGGGCCACGATCTCCTGGGTCTCGGAGGGATGCTGGGTGCTCGACTGCACGAACACCTGGCCGGCCTCGTCGACCTGCGCCAGGGCGGCGTGGGTTTCGAGGTAGAAGTGTTCCTGGTCGGAGAACGTGAGCTCCCCGGAGAAGATGTGCGCCGAGGCGGCGAACCCGGATTCCAGGTCGCCACACCGGACTTCGGGCTGCACGCCCTGGAAGCTCCCGGCAGCCTCGGCCTCCGCGATGGTGATGATCGACGGCAGCGGTTCGACGTCGACCTCCACCGCGACAGCCCCCAGCCGCGCGGCTTCCAGGGACTCCCCCAGCACCCAGCACACGGCGTGCCCATGGAAGCAGACCTCGTCGGGAAACAGGGGTTCGTCGTGCTTGACGCCCGCGTCGTTGACGCCGGGCACGTCGGCGGCGGTGAGCACCCGCACCACGCCGGGCACCCGCAGCGCGGGCTCGGTGCGCAGGGCGGTGATCCGCGCGTGCGCGTGCGGGACCTGCACCGGGTAGGCGTGCAGCACGTCCTTGGTGCGGTACACCAGGTCGTCGGTGTAGAGCGCGGTCCCGGTGACGTGCAGCGCGGCGCTCTCGTGCGGGAGCGCGATCCCCACGACGGGATTGTCGGGTCGTCGCGACAGGTGACTCATGACAGCACCCCCGCGGTCTCGGTGGTGTCGGAGAACAGTTTTCGCAGGCTCTCGCCCAGCATGGCGCTGCGATATCGCGCGCTGGCGCGATGATCGTCGAGCGGTGTGCCTTCGCCGCGCAGGATGTCCGCGGCCGCGGCGATGACGACCTCCGTCCAGGGCCGCCCTTCGAGGGCCGCCTCGGTCGCGTAGGCGCGCACCGGTGTCGCGGCCACGCCGCCCAGTCCGATGCGGGCCCGCCGTACCACGCCGTCGTCGATATCGAGAGCGAAAGCCACTGCCACACTGGAGATGTCGTCGAACCGTCGCTTGGCGATCTTGTGGAAGGCGGCCACGGGCGCGAGCGGTAGCGGGACGCGCACGGAACGGATGAGCTCCCCGGGCCGCCGCACCGAACTCCGGTAGCCGGTGAAGTAGTCGGCCAGTGCGACCTCCCGCTCCCCGTCGGCATCCGCGAGCACCACCGACGCTTCCAGGGCCAGCAGTACCGGCGGCGCGTCGCCGATCGGCGATCCGGTGCCGAGGTTGCCGCCCAGCGTGGCGGCGTTGCGGATGAGACGAGAAGCGAACTGCGGGAACAACTCCGACAGCAGCGGCACCCGGCCGGCGAGCCCGCGTTCGAGCTCGGTGAGGGTCAGCGCCGCGCCGAGTTCGATCCGATCCGCGCCGATCACCAGCTCCCGCAGTTCGGGGAGCCGGTCGACGGCCAGTGTGTAATCCGTCCGCCGCCCACGGATATTCGCCTCCACGCCCAGGTCGGTATTGCCCGCGAGCACGGTGGCGTCCGGATGGTCGCGCAGCAGCCGCAGCGCCTCGGCCAGGGACGCGGGCCGCACGAATCGCCGCCCATCGGAACTGAAGTCGGTCGCCGCCGGTTCCGGCGCGTCGGCCTCGCGCCGCCGGGCCAGGGCGTCATCCTCGGCCGGTTCGCCGACCGCGTAGGCGGCGTCGCGGATCGGCCGGTAGCCGGTGCAGCGGCACAGATTCCCGCTCAGCGCGTGCAGATCGAAGCCATTGGGCCCGGTCTCGCCGTGCGCGCACACCTCGTCCGTGACCGTCCGATCCGGCCGGTAGTACTCGGCGGCCATGCTGCACACGAATCCCGGTGTGCAGTAACCGCATTGCGAGCCGCCGCGCACCGCCAGCTCCCGCTGCACCGGATGCGGCGCGGCCGCGGTGCCCAGCCCCTCCGCGGTGACGACCTCCTGTCCCTCCAGCGCGACGGCCGGGGTCAGGCAGGCATTGACCGCCACCCATTCGGTCGGCTCGATCCGGCCCGGCCGGGCCACCAGGACCGAGCACGCGCCGCATTCACCCTCCGCACAGCCTTCCTTGCATCCGGTGAGTCCGTGCTCCCGGAGAAAATCCAGCAGGGTGGTGTGCGTCGCCGCGGGAGAAATCGGTGTCGATTTTCCGTTCACCGTCATGAAAATTGCCATTGCCGGCCGCTTTCGTCGTCGATTGCACTATCCAGTGTCGGCGGATCAATTCCGCTCGTCGAGAAAGCCGGCTCAGCAGCCGTGGGCGACGCGCCCGGGCACCCACACCGTGCGATGAGCCAGGCGACGCAGATCGGAGTTGGTGGACATCCGCTCGCCTCCTGTCTGTGACCACGGATTATGTGGCCTGAACCTACGTCCGGCGGGATATTCGGTCAACACGGGACGCCGCTGACCGTGTGATTCTGTAGGAAAATACGAAGGCGGCCGGGAGCCACGCCGAACCGGCTGGACAATCGAACAATCCGCTGCGGACCCGGTATTTCCTGCGCCATCATTCGGTTCGTGGTCACGGCCTCCCCCGGCCGGTGATCCACGTGTTCCAGGAGGCTTGTCATGCAAATGCGCTTTCTCGCAAAAGTGCGCCCCTCCCGTAAATCCGAAATCGATGCCGCCACCGGACTCGTCAAGGCCCGTCACCCGGTCGACGAGATACCACCGCCACCCAAGCTGTTCCTGCTGGGCCTGCAACATCTGGCGATCATGTACGCGGGCGCGGTCGCGGTGCCGCTGCTCGTCGGCGGGGCGCTGAAGCTGCCCGCCCACACCATCGCCCTGCTGGTCAATGCCGATCTGCTCGTGTCGGGCATCGTCACCATCATTCAGGCGGTCGGCATCGGCCGCATCCTGGGTGTACGACTGCCGGTGGTCGCGGGCGCGACCTTCACCGTGGTCTCGCCCATGATCCTGATCGCGCAGGAGTTCGGCGGCGGTGAGGCCGGGCTGCCGACCGTGTACGGCGCGATCCTGGTGTCGGGCGTGTTCGGTTTGATCATCGCCCGCTTCTTCGCCATGGTGGTGCGCTTCTTCCCGCCGCTGGTGTCGGGCTGCGTGATCTGCGTGATCGGGTTGTCGCTGATCGGCGCGGATGCCGGGCTGATCGCCGGGGACGACCCGAAAGCCGCCGACTACGGCCAGATCTCGCACATCGCGCTGGCCGGGCTGGTGATCGCGCTGATCGTGGTGATCCACCGGTTCGGCCGCGGTCTGATCAGTCAGCTGGCCGTGCTGCTCAGCGTCGCGATCGGCACGCTGGTCGCGGTGCCCATGCATCTGGTGGACATGTCCGGGGTGGGGTCGGCGGGCTGGTTCGCCGTGTCCCGGCCGTTCATCTTCGGTGCGCCCGAGTTCCATCTGGGCGCGATCATCTCCATGTGCGTGGTCATGCTGGTGACCTTCACCGAGTCCACCGCCGATATGGTCGCCGTCGCCGAGATGGTCGACAAGCAGCTCGAACCGCCCGACCTGGCGCGCGGCCTGGCCGCCGACGGCTTCTCCGCGGTGCTGGCCGGCTTCATGAACTCCTTTCCCGACACCGCCTTCGCCGAGAACGTCGGCCTGGTCGGGCTGACCGGGGTACGCAGCCGCTGGGTGGTGGCGGCATGCGGCGGCATGCTGGTCGCGCTGGGCTTGGTGCCGAAGGTGGGCAGCGTGGTCGCGGCCCTGCCGGGTCCGGTGGTCGGCGGAGCGGCCACCGTCATGTTCGCCATGGTCACCGCGGTCGGCCTGCGCATTCTGCACAAGGTCCAGTTCGAGGGGACCAGCAATATGCTCATCATCGCGGTCACCCTGTCGGTGGCGCTGCTGCCCGCGGTCGCCCCCAACATCTACAAGCAGTTCCCCACCGACTTCCAGATGATCGCGGGCAGCCCGATCACCTCGGCGGTGATCGTGGTCTTCGTGCTGAACCTGGTCTTCAACCACTGGGGCGCGGGGAAACGACAGGGCCCGCCGGGCGGGACCGTGGTGTGACGAAACCATCAAATCCTGCCGGTAGGGTTCAGCACATCCGGGAGGGGGTATCGCACATCTGAGGTGGGTTGGGTGTTGATCGGTGCTGAAACGCAAGACGGTGTGGTCGAATCGAAAGATCAAGCGGTGGCGCGCGATTCCGGTGCGCCACCGCGACCGTGGAATCGAACGACGGCGTGGGTGCTGGCCTGTGGCGCGGCGCTGTCCGTGGCACTGATATTCACCACCGTCGACCCTTGGCTGGACCAGGTGGGCTTCCTGGCCGGCGGTTTCGATGTGCACGTCTATCGCGACGGCGCCTGGAAGATCTACAACGGGCATCCCCTCTACACCGAGACCACCCATCGCGGGCTGTCCTTCACCTACACCCCGTTCTCCACCCTGAGTTTCCTGCCGATGCTGGCCATCCCGTGGCCGTACGTCACGAATACCTGGCTGACACTGAACATCGGCGTGCTCTACGCGTGCGTCCTGTCGTGCTGGTGGGTCCTCGGCTACCGCCTGACCTGGCAACTGGCCGGGCTGAGCGCGCTGCTCACGGCCACCTGCGTGTTCCTGGAGCCGGTGCGAACCACCCTCTACTACGGCCAGATCAACCTGGTGCTGATGGCCTTGATCCTGTGGGACTTCTCGCGCCCGCCGAACAGCCGGATACGCGGTGCCGGGGTCGGGCTGGCCGCGGGAATCAAGTTGGTGCCGCTGTATTTCGTGGCGCAGTTCGTGGTGCTGCGGCAGTGGGCGGCGGCGGTGATGGCCGCGGCGACCTTCGTCTTCACGATCGGGCTCGCCGGGGCGGTGCTGCCCTCGGATTCCCGGCAGTACTGGACCCGCACCTTCTTCCAGTCCGACCGGATCGCCCCGGATAGCCAGCCCGCCAACCAGTCCCTGCGCGGCACGATCGCGCACCTCACGGGTGGCCAAGTGCCGCAATGGCTGTGGCTGCTGCTGGCCGCGCCGGTGGCGATCGGCGGGCTGCTGCTCGCGGCGGAACTCTATCGGCGCGGCGAGAAGCTGCTGACCGTCACGCTCGCGGGCCTGACCTCGTGCGTGGTGTCGCCGTTCTCCTGGAATCACCACTGGGTGTGGTTCCTGCCGCTGTTCGTCTACCTGGTGCATCGCGCGGTGTCGGACCCGCGCTGGTGGGCGGCGGCCGGTGCCGTCTATGTGGCGACCGGCGCGTGGGCATACCACTGGACCGATACCTGGGTGGTGGTCGGCTGGTTCCTGTTCCCGCCCTCGTGGCCCATCTCCCCGATCCTGTTGAACTGTTACGTCGTCGCGTACGCGGTGATCGCGGGATGCCTGATCGCGTCCGTGTGGCGCGCCCGTGACACCCATTAAGCAACCGACCGGTCGGCAAACCGGCCGCATCCGTTACGCAAGAGTGCCCGGACCTATATCCGAAACAGGCCGTGAGTGGGAATCCCTCTCCCGCATACCCTTCGCGGAAGCGACGACAGAGGAGGACGCCATGACCGAGCCGATGTGCATCGATTGCTGGCGGCGTGACAACCTCAGCTTCACCCAGCGGCTCGACCCCGCCTACATCAAGCCGGGCCCGAAATATCGCTGCGCGCTGCACCGGGCCCAGTACGAAGCCGACCTGCCGCACCCGGACCACACCGAGCGCACGGACCGCGCGGCCTGACGACGCACCGGGCGCCACGCGGACTCCGGGTATCCCCGGATGGCCCTGGCGGCCGAGTTTCGACACACTGGATGCCGTGAATCGTCTATCGCCCGAACGGGTCCGCGCCGACCGCGGAGGACACCGGTGACCGCCCTCGCGCGCGGCGAGAACCGGCCCGCGCCCGCCGACCGGATGACGGTCACCGTCACCTGTTCCGTCGCGGTCGATGTGTCCGCGCTGCTCCTGGGCGCGGACGGGCGGGTCAGATCCGACGGTGACTTCATCTTCTTCAACCAGCCGGTGGGTCCCGGCGTGGTGTACCGGCACGGCCGCGGCGCGGGCGACATGGTCGACGTGATCACCGCCGCGCTGCCCGCCGACGTGGACAAGATCGCCATCACCGCCAGCCTCGACGGCAGCGGCCCCGCCACCTTCGCCGGGGCGGCGGGCTCGCTGACCGCCACCATCGGATCCGACGCGGGCACACTGACATTCCCCATGAACGGCCTGACCAGCGAGGCCGCCGTGGTGTGCGTCGAGATCTACCGGCGCGGTGACGGCTGGAAGGTACGCGCCGTCGGCCAGGGGTACGACGACGGGCTCGCGGGTCTCGCCGCGGCTTTCGGCGTCAACATCGACGACGAACCGGAACCCGCCCCGGCTCCCCCGCCGACCACCTTCGCGCCGCCGCCCCAGCCCGCGGGTTACCTGCCGACACAGCCCAACCCGGCGCCGCAGCAGATGCCGCCGCCCACCATGCCCGCGCCGCCCCACCAGCAGCCGGCGCCCGCGCCGTCCTCTCAGCAGCCGGTGCCGCCGCAGCCCTACCAGCAGCCGGTGCCACCGCCTCCGCAGCCGATGCCCGCTGCCCCGCAGTCCTTCTCACCGCCCGCGTATCCGCCCGCGGCCCCTGTTCCGAATACACCCGCATCACAAGGAGTTCCGCCCGTGCAGAGCGAGCTGTTCAATCCGCAACACGCCGAGGTCAGCGGTTTCGGCATCCAGAAGCAGGGCGGCAAGATGATTCGCGTCGCGGTCGACGGGGAGACGCTGGCGCGGGCCGGGTCGATGGTGGCCTATCAGGGTGATCTGCGATTCAAGGCGCTCGGGTCCGGCGGGATCGGGCGGGCCATCCAGCAGCGGCTGACCGGTGAGGGCGTGCCGCTCATGCAGGTGCAGGGGCGCGGGGATCTGTTCCTGGCCAATGCCGCCGCCGATGTGCACGTCGTGGATCTGGACGGCACCGACGGGCTGACCATCAACGGCGCGAACGTGCTGGCCTTCGATTCCTCGCTGTCCTACAACATCCAGCGGGTGCAGGGCGCGGCCGGTTACGCCAGCAATGCCGGGTTCTTCAACTGCGTGTTCACCGGTCGCGGCCGGATCGCCATCACGACTCACGGCCAGCCGGTGGTGCTGAACGTCGATCAGCCGACCTATGCCGACCCGCAGGCGGCGGTGGCGTGGTCGTCGAGTCTGCAGACCGGGATCAAGCGCAACGACTCCATGGGTTTCGCCCGCCTGATCGGCCGCAGCACCGGTGAGGGCCTCACGCTCTCGTTCTCGGGTCGCGGTTTCGTGATCGTGCAGCCGTCGGAGCTGCCGCCGGGCGGATTCATCGGCGGGACCGGCGGCGGGCAGGAAGCCGGACAGCAGGGTGGCCTGCTGGGCGGCCTGCTGGGTTGACGTCCTCCCCACCCTGAAGGATAGGGATTCCGGCCAGCGTCGGCTGTGCCGCGCTGCCGGTGGGTTCCTGCTTCATCGCCGGTTGCTCGACCGAAACCGAGGCTGACACCAGCTCCACAGGCGTTGGGCTGTCCGCACGTCCTGCGGCCAGAATATTGCGCGCGGCGTTCACGTCCCGGTCATGGACGGCGCCGCACCTACACGACCATTCCCGGATTTGCAGCGGCTTCTTCCCGTCCAACGCACCACACACCGAGCACATCTGCGTGGACGGGAAGAACCGGTTTACCTTGCCGAAGGTACGGCCATACCGTGCGGCCTTCTCCTCGAGCATCCGGATGAACATTCCCCACCCCGCGTCGTGCACTGACTTCGCCATACGTGTACGGGCGAGAGCTTTGATGCGCAGGTCCTCGACGTACACCGCTTGGTTGTCGCGGATTATGATCGTGGACTGCTTATGCGCCCAATCGCGGCGCGTGTCGGCCACTTTCGCGTGCGCTCGGGCCACCTTGATCCGGGCCTTGGCCCGGTTCCCGGAGTCCTTCGCTTTGCGGGACAAGGACTTCTGTGCGTTGGCAAGCTTGCGTTCGGCCTGCCGCAGGAATCGTTGTGAGTCGATGATCCTTCCGTCCGACAACACCGCAAACGTCGTCAAGCCGAGATCGATGCCCGTGTCGGAATCGGTCGGCGGCAGCGGTTCGGTCTCGACGTCGACCACGAACGAGGCGAAATATCGGCCGGTGGCATCCTTGATCACGGTCACGCTCGATGGCTCGCAGGGCAACTCCCTCGACCAGCGAACCGGCACATCTCCCACCTTCGGAAGCCGAAGTCTCCGGTTCGCCAACACCCGGAAACGTGCATTGCGGGTGAACCGAATCGACTGCCGATTGTCCTTGCGGGATCGAAGCTTCGGCGGCGCGACCCTGGCACCCTTCCGCTTGCCCACGACCGATTCGAAGAAGTTCCGGTAGGCGGTATTCAGATCCGCGAGGGCCTGCTGCAGTACGACGGAGGACACCTGATCCAGCCACGCCCGTTCCGAAGTCGCCTTGGCGGCGGTGAGCCGCTTGGATAGTTCCGCGTCGCTGACTCGCTGACCCGCTGCGAACGCCTCCCGACGCGCGATCAGGGCATCGTTGTACACCACTCGCGCGCACCCGAACGCCCTCGCCAGCTCTACCCGCTGGCCCGGCGTCGGGTAGACGCGATAGTTGTACCGGAGCTGCACACCAAAATCTTATCATTGGTCTATGCGCGTATCTGACGATATTCGAACTGGTAGACACTGTGTTTTTGCACTTCACGCACACTTGGTTTTTGTCACTAAGTATCGACGTCGAGTGTTCACCGACACGCATCTGCCCAAGATGGAAGAGATCATGAGGCAGGTGTGCGCGGACTTCGAATGCGCACTGGTCGAGTTCAACGGGGAAGCCGATCATGTGCACCTGCTGGTGACTTTCCCCCCGAAAGTGGCGCTGTCGAAGCTGGTGAACTCGCTCAAGGGCGTCTCCTCGCGGCGGATGCGGCAGGAATATCCCGAACTCGCACGTCACTACTGGCGGGCGACACACTTGTGGTCCGGTTCCTACTTCGCCGGATCGGTTGGCGGCGCTCCCATTTCCGCTGTTCGCGATTACATCGAGCACCAGGTCCAGGGCACGTTCGACGCCAACGGCAGCCCCACTCGGTAGTGTCAGGGGCAGTCTCGTTCCGAGGGAGGGCTCGTGCGCATACTGACCCGGCTACTGCTGATGCTGGTCACGCTGGTTTCGGCGTTGGCGCTGCCGCCGTCGCAGGCCCTGGCCGCGCCGGCCGAACCAGCTCTGGCCGCGCCGGCCGAACCGGCTCTGGACGAGTCCACCTCCCGGCAGCTGGACGAGCTGCTCGCGCTGCGCAACTCGATCCCGGGCGCCCGGACCGACGCGATCGCGCAACTGTCCGGCCGCTTCCTCGGCACCCCTTACGGGGCGAACATGCTGATCGGCTCGGCCACCCGGGCCGAGCAGCTGGTGGTCGACTTCCGGCGGGTCGACTGCTTCACCTATCTCGATTACGTGGACGCGCTGAGCCGCTCGGCCGACCGCGCCCAGTTCGTGCAGAACCTGGTGGCCACCCGCTACGCGGATTCGCGGGTGGAATTCGCCAGCCGCAAGCACTTCTTCACCGATTGGGCGGCGGTGAACCGCACGGCCGCCACCGATATCACGCGCGGCCTCACACCCGCCGCGGTCACCGTGACCAAGCATCTGAACGCGAAAGCCGATGGCGGCAACTATCTTCCCGGCCTGCCGGTGGTGGACCGTGACATCACCTATGTTCCGGCCGCGGCGGTCGACAATACGGTGATCGGCAATCTGCGCACCGGCGATTTCCTGGGCGCGTACACCGATGCCGCGGGCCTGGACGTCACCCACGTGGGTATTTTCATCGACACCCCGAATGGGCCGATGTTCCGCAACGCGTCCTCGCTGGCCGCGAACGAGCAGGTCGTCGACACTCCGCTGACCCAGTATCTGACGACGGTCCCGGGCCTGGTGGTGCTGCGCCCCATCTGAATCGGGTGGCGCCCGATTCAGTGGGTGCAGGGGCAGACGGCGCCCCTCAATTCGCCGTCTGCCGAATCGAAATTGGTTTCGAGAGAGCAATTTTCAGGCCGAATGATTGGTATCTCTCGAATCTAACTCGGCGACCGCCCGAATGTGATTCGTTTGAACAGGAGATCGACAGGACCGAACACCCGCGCACCGTCCCGCGATCGGTCATTCTGAGCTGATGGGTGTGGCGTGATGGCTGACGCGGCAACGGGTCTGGCGAGCGGGCGACGCGGCCTGGAACTGCGCGGCCGCGTGGTGACCCGCGCGGGTGTGCTCGAGGACGGCGTGATCACCGTGCGGGGTGAGCGGGTGGCCGCGGTCCGACCGGCCACCGAATGGGCCACCACGCACCGAGAATTGCCGCCGGTGTACGCGGGCACGGTGGTGCCGGGTCTGGTGGACATCCACACGCACGGCGGTTTCGGGTACCGCTTCGATACCGAGGACGCGACCGAGGCCAAGGAGGCCGCGGCGTTCCATCATCGGCGCGGCTCGACCAGCGTGCTCGCCAGCATCGTGACCGCCGCCCCCGACACCATGGTGGCGCAGGCTGCCATGCTGCGCCGGCTCGCCGCGAACGGGGTGATCGCGGGCGTCCACATCGAGGGCCCGTTCCTGTCTCAGACCCGCTGCGGCGCACACGATCTCGGCTATCTCACCGATCCCGACCCGGAACTCATCGACCGTCTCCTGCATGCCACCGACGGTCAACTGCGGGTCATGACCCTGGCCCCCGAACGCCCCGGATTCGACACCGCCGCCAAACAATTGGCCGACAGCGGCGTGGTGGTGGCGGTGGGGCACAGTGATTCGAGTTTCGCTCGCTTCCGGGCGGCGCTGAGCCCGCAGGGCTGCGGCACCCTGGTCACCCATCTCGCCAACGGCATGCCGCCGCTGCATCACCGCGCGCCCGGCCCGGTGGCGGCGGGCCTGGTGGCGGCGGCTCAGCGGCAGGCGTTCGTGGAGGTGATCGGTGACGGCGTGCACGTCGACTCCGGTTTCGGCGCACTCGTTTTCGCCACCGCCCCCGACCGGGTGGTACTGGTCACCGATGCCACCCAGGCCGCGGGCATGCCCGACGGCCAGTACCGGCTGGGACCGCGCCCGGTCACCGTCACCGACGGGGTGGCCCGGGTGCCGGGCGGCTCGCTGGCGGGCGGCACCGCGACGCTGCTGCACTGCCTGCGCTGGGCGGTCCGCGACTGCGGCATCCCGCTCCGCGACGCGGTCGCCGCCGTCACCTCGACCCCCGCGGACGCGGCGGGGCTCGACGACGTCGGCGACCTGCGCCCGGGCATGTACGCCGACGCCGTGGTGCTCGACGACCAGCTGGGCCTGCGCCGGGTGCTGCGGCACGGACGCTGGCTGGCCTGACCGGCCTCAGGCCCCGGCGGTGAACTCCCGCAGGGTGATCGGCGGCCGCCCGGTGAAGCGCTCGATGGATTCGGTGACCCGGAACAGCTCGTGCCCCGAGCCGATGGCCGCGAACATGGTCCACAGGTGGGTCAGGTGTTCCACCGCCACTTCGTCGCGGTACACCGTCATGGCCCATGCGGACCATTCGGCCGGATCCACGTTCCGGTAAGGGACGCCGAGTAGGTCGGCGGCCTCGCCGACGGTCATGATCTCCCCGGCCAGCCACAGCACCGGATCCACCGGGCCCTCGGTGCGCAGCACCCCGGCCCCGACGCCCGCCACGTCCGCGCCCGCGATGAGCGGCAGCACGGTGTCGCGCGAGCCGAGCGGCAGCGCCAGTTCACCCCGGTCTCCGATGGCCACCCGCAGGTTCTCGAAGAACACCGCGGCCCGCAGGTGCACCGCGCCGATCCCGGCATTGTCGAGGACCTGTTCGGCCACCCAGTGCCGCCGCATGTGCGGGGTGCCCGCCTGCGGATCGGAGCCGAGCTGGGAGGTGGCGACCACCCGCTCCAGCCCGGCCTGCTTCCCGGCGGCCGCGAGAACCGCGGTGGCGTCGAGCATTCCGGCGGTCACCGGGTAGGTGAAGTAGGCCCGGCGCACGCCTTGGAGAGCGGGTGTCACGGCGCTGATCTCGCGCAGATCGCCCGTGACCACCTCCGCGCCCAGGTCCTTCAGCTCGGCCGCGCGGCCGTCGTCGCGGTGCACGAAGGCGCGTACCGGCAGGCCCGCGCGTACCAGGGTCTCGGCGACGCGACGGCCGGTGCCGCCCTGACTGCCTCCGGCCGCGCCGGTGACGAGAATCGGTTCCATGGTCGCGCTCCTCACGCTTGTTCCGGCAACCGGAGTTCGAAGGCCCCGCGCGTGGCGAGATCCCGCAGGAAGCCGACGGCCTCGAAAGCCTCGGCGGGACTGGCGACTCCGCTCTTGACGGCGCCGTCGGTGAGCCGCACCGCCGCCTCCACCGAGGCCAGCGCGGCCGCCGACCACAGGTCTCGCCCGGTCAGGGTCCCGGACGCCGAGCCACTGGACGCGAGCACCTGGGCGGCGATCATGAATCGGCTGTCGGCGCGGGCGGCCGGATCGACTTGCTCGCTGGTGAAGGCCTGATCCTCGGCGAAGGTGTGCGCGGTCAGTTGCGCCTCAACCGCTTTCGTGCGGGTGTGCCGGGGCACGGTGACGGCCTCGGGGAACGGCACCGGCGCGATCATGGGCCGCGGCCCGACCGGCGGTGGGAACGCGAAGATCGCCTGCCGCGGTTCCACGAATCCGTATCGAGGCTGCCCGTCCTCGTAGCCGATGCGGTCGGTGTCGGCGAACAGCAGTCGCGCGGTCTCCACCGCGCCGTGGGTCATCATCCAGTTGGTGACGTGGTAGGCCACCGTGATCCGGTCGATGTCCGATGCCGCGCGCGCGACCGCCCCGGCGAGCAGATCACCCAGTCCCCCATAGAAACTCACACTCGGCAGCAGGGTGACCCCGGCCCGCTGCGCGGGTTCGGTGAAGTCGTCGAACAGCCGCTTCACGTGGTGCACCTCCACGGCGTGGTCGACGTAGTGGCAGCCTCCCTCGACGGCGGCGGTGGCCACGGGCAATCCGGTGGTGGCGAAGGGTCCGGCGCAGTGGATGATCACGTCCGCGGCCTCGGCCAGCGCACGCAGCGCCGCCGGATCGTCGAGCGCGGCGGGCATGACCCGCGAATGCCCCAGGGCGGCCAGGGCTTCCGGATCGCGCCCGGACACCACGACGTCCTTCCCCCGTGCGATGAGATCGGCGGCGACGAGGCGACCGGTGTGACCGGTGGCCCCGTAGATGGCGAATACGGTCATGAAAGATCAACTCTTCTGACTCGATGAATGATTCGAACGTCTGTTCAGAGATATAGACCTCGCCACCGACCGAAATTCATCGCTCGCGCGGTACCGTCTCTCCGCTGAGGCGGCACCGTCTCATCGCTCAACGCGTGCTGTCGCAGGTCACTCCGGCCGAGCGGCGGGCCGGGCGATGAAGACCCGTTTCAGCAAGGCGTACAGGCGGTCCCGGTCCTCGGCGTCGAGGTTGTCCAGGCCCTCTCGGGTGGTGTGCATCTTCGCCCGGATGGTCTCGGCGAGTCGCTCGCCCTCGGCCGTGATGACGAGGTTCGTGACGCGCCGATCCGATGCGCTGACCTCGCGGCGCACGAGACCGCGCTTCTCGAGCCGGTCGATGATGCCCGTCACGTTGGAGGCGTCGCAGGTCATGATCTCGGCCAGGGCGCGCATCGCGATCGGGCCGTGGCGCAGCACGGTCAGCGCCTTGCCCTGGATCGCGGTGAGGTTCTCGCTCGCCGCGGCGAGGGTGAAGTCGCCGTAGTAGGCGCCGAGCGACACCGAGAGCAGCTCCATGAGCTGAGCGGTGTCGACGCGGGGACCTTCTGTCATATGAACAAGCCTATCCACAGAAACTTGACGATCTCAAATATTCACCACTAGCGTCTATCGCAATGCTTGAAGTTCTCAACCATCTAGGTTGGCAAGTAACCATGAGGAGAGTTCCGTGACCGTCACCACGTCCGACGCCGCCCGCACGGCTCAGGTCCTGTCTCGGCCCGTCACGCTGAACGGACTGACCGTTCCGAATCGCATCGTGATGGCGCCGATGACGCGCATGTTCTCTCCCGGTGGCGTTCCCGGGGACGATGTGCGCTCCTACTACGCCCGCCGCGCCGCCGCCGGCGTCGGACTGATCGTCACCGAAGGAACCTATGTCGGCCACGATTCGGCCGGTCAGAGCGATCGGGTGCCGCGCTTCCACGGTGAAGAGCAGCTGGCCGGGTGGGCGCAGGTGGCCGCGGACGTGCACGCCGCGGGCGGCACGATCGTGCCGCAGCTGTGGCACATCGGCATGGTTCGCAACCAGGGCGACGGACCCTTCACCGAGGCTCCCGCCGTCGGCCCGTCCGGTATCCGCGTCGACGGCACCGAGGGCACCGGCAACGCGATGAACCGACAAGATCTGGACGACGTCATCGGCGCTTTCGCCGAGGCCGCCGCGGCCGCCGAACGCATCGGCTTCGACGGCGTCGAACTGCACGGCGCTCACGGCTATCTGCTGGACCAGTTCCTGTGGGCACGGACGAACCGCCGCACCGACGCCTACGGCGGCGATGCCGTGGCGCGCACCACGTTCGCGGCCGAGATCGTGGCGGCGGTCCGGGAGGTCGTCTCGCCCGAATTCCCGATCATCTTCCGCTACTCGCAGTGGAAGCAGGACGCCTACGACGCGCGGCTCGCCGAGACTCCGCAGGAGCTGGAAGCCATCCTGACCCCGCTCGCCGCGGCCGGCGTCGATGCTTTCCATGCGTCGACGCGCCGCTACTGGCTGCCGGAATTCGAGGACTCGGACCTGAACCTGGCCGGCTGGACCAAGAAACTCACCGGCAAGACCACCATCACCGTCGGTTCGGTCGGCCTCGACGGCGAGTTCCTGCGCGCGTTCGCCGGCATGGGCGCCGAACTCGGCAGCCTCGACAACCTGCTCGATCGGCTGGAGCGTGACGAATTCGATCTGGTCGCCGTCGGCCGAGCCCTGCTCCAGGACCCGGAGTGGGCGGCCAAGGTCTTGGCGGGGCGGCTCGACGAGCTGAAGCCGTACGACGGCGCGGCGTTGAAGACTCTGAGCTAGCCACACCGCGGGCCACGGATTCACGTCCGCAGTCGCACCGGCAGTCGCTTCAGGCCGCGGATCACCGGGTTCGGATGCCAGCGCAGCTCCGAATCGTGCACGGCCAGTTCGATGTCGGGGAACCGGTCGAGCAGCTGGGTGAACGCGACCCGGGCCTCGAGCCGGGCCAGCGGCGCGCCGACGCAGTAGTGGACGCCGTGACCGAAGCCCAGGTGCGCGCCGTGCTCGGCCAGCGGGTCGAGGCGGTGCGGGTCGGTGAAGTGGCCCGGGTCCCGGTTGCCGGCGGCCAGGGCCACCAGGACCAGTTCGCCCGCGGGAATGATGGTGTCGCCTACCGTGATCGGCTCGGCGGTGAACCGCAGGGTGGCCAGATCGACCGGCCCGTCGAAGCGCAGGAATTCCTCGACGGCCGCCGGGATCAGCTCCGGCGCCGCGCGCAGCCGGTCCAGCCAGGGCCGGTCGCGCAGCAGCGCCAGCATGCCGTTGCCGATCAGGTTCACCGTGGTCTCGTGCCCGGCGACCAGGAGCAGCAGTGCCATGCCGATCAGTTCGCCCTCGTCGAGGCGGGCGTCGGCGTCGGTCACCAGCGCCGAGAGCAGGTCCTCGCCCGGCTCGGCCCGTTTGCGCCGCAGCAGGTTCCGCAGGAAGGCCACCATCTCGTCGTGCGCCCGGGCCGGGTCCACGCCGGGTTCCAGGGTGCCGACCAGCGCCTTGGTCCATTCCCGGAAGGTGCCCTGGTCCTCGATGTCCACATCCAGCAGGTGGCAGATGATCGCGACCGGCAGCGGCACGGCGAAGGCCCGCAGCAGATCCACTTCGTCGTGATCGGCCATGGCGTCCAGCAGTTCTCGCGCGGTCTTCTCGATGACCGGTTGCAGCGCCGCCACCCGCCGCGCGGTGAACGCCTGCGAGACCGCCCGCCGCAGCCGGGTGTGGTCGGGCGGGTCGGCATTGAGCATGTGCCGCAGCCCGTCGTGGGTGCGGGGCCCCTCCCAGGGCCCGGTGCGCTTGCGGGCGATCACCGATTCCAGGAGGTCGATGTCCTTGCGCAGCCGCGGATCCGCGAGCGCGGCGCGGGCCTCCTCGTAGCCGATGACGAGCCAGCGTTCCACGCCGTCCCCGAACCGCACCCGCAGCACCGGCCCGTCCTCGCGCCAAAGCCGGTAGTACGCATGCGGATTGGCGAAGAAGTGATCGCCGAGCAGCTCGGTCACCCTTCCGACGGTACGGGAATTCAGCGTGTGGCGGCGGCCCGATCCCGCATGCGGTTGAGGGTCAGCCGCCACAGGGCGGTGGCCACCTCCAGCGGCACCCGCGGCTTGGCCGATCGTTTGGTGGCGAGCAGTCGCGTCTTGCGTAGCAGGTCGGCGCTCGCCTTGTCGGGGTGGCCGGTGTCGTACGGCGGGTGCGGATCGTACTCGATGTAGAGCTGGGTCATCTGCGCCCGCTCCTCCCCCGCGATCCGGCCGACCAGCCACAGCCCGAGATCGATGCCGGCGGAAACGCCCGCGGCGGTGACGATCTTGCCGCTGTGCACGATGCGGTCGTGCGGACGCGATTCGGCGCCGAAGGGCGCGAGCGCGGGCTGGCCCAGCCAGTGGGTGGTGGCGGGCTGTCCACGCAGGATGTCGGCGGCGGCCAGGATCAGCGATCCGGTGCAGACCGAGGTGGTCCACTGCGTCTTCGGGTGCACCGCCCGCAGCCAGTCGATGAGCTCCCGGTCGGCCATCGCGCCGGTGGTGCCCTGTTCCCCGCCGCCGACGAGCACCAGATCGGGTGCGGGCGTCTCGGCGAAGGTGTGGGTCGCGCCCAGCGCAAGCACGCCGCTGTCGGCCACCACCGGGCCGACTTCCCCTGCGACGAAACGGATCTCGCTGTCGGGGATGCCGCGCAGCACCTCGTACGGTCCGACCACGTCGAGCACTGTCATGCCGGGATAGAGCACGATGGCGATCTGGAATGTCATGAGACACGCTCTCCTTCGGAGTTCTTGAATCGGGCGCGGTACTCGCCCGGGGGAATGCCCAGGTGGCGGTGGAAGATTCGGTACAGGGTCTCGGGGCTGCTCAATCCGACCGCGGCGGCGACCCGGTCCATGGGCTGGTCGGTGGTCTCGAGCAGCCGCCGGGCGGCAGCGATCCGCACCCGCTCCACGTAGCGGGCGGGCGTGGTCCCGGTCTCGCCGACGAAGACGCGGGAGAAGTGCCGCGTGCTCATACCGACCCGCAGGGCCAGCGCGGGCAGCGACAGGTCCGCGGCCGGATGCTCCTCCATCCACACCTGGAGTTCACGCAGCGGATCGCGCCGGGGCGGGTTACCGGTGAGCGGCGCGCTGAACTGGCTCTGCCCGCCGGGCCGGTGCAGGTACACCACCATCCAGCGCGCCACTTCGCGGGCCAGTTCGGGTCCGTGGTCGGCGGCCACGATGGCCAGGGCCAGATCGATGCCCGCGGTCACCCCGGCCGAGGTCCAGATCGGGCCGTCGCGCACGTAGATGCGGTCGGGTTCGGTGGTGATGGCCGGGAACTGCTGGGCCAGAAGCTCGCCGCCCGCCCAGTGCGTGGTGGCGCGGCGGCCGTCCAGGAGTCCGGCGCGGGCCAGCAGGAAGGTGCCCGAGCAGACCGAGCCCACCCGGTCGGCCACCGCGGCCACCCGGCGGATCCCGGCCACCAGTTCGGCGTCGCCGGACGCCGCCCAGAAGGCCAGCCCGCCCACCACCAGCAGCAGGTCCAGCGGCCCGGTCCAGGTGTCGAGCCCGTGCCGCGCGGTCACCTCGATGCCGCACGAGGACCGCACCGGACCGGCCTGCGCCGCGGCCAGTTCGACCCGGTAGCCGCCACCGTCGCCGAGCAGGGCGGCGGCCCCGGAGAAGACGTCCGCGGGCCCGGCCAGATCGGTCAGCTGGAACCCGTCGAACACCACGATCAGCACCACCCGCATGCCCTCAGCCTGCGGCCCGCGGGCGACGGCGTCAACGACACGACTCTTGCAAATTCGGCCATCGCGACGATGGCCGCGAGGTTGCCGGCCCCGCCCGCTTGATATGAATGCGGGGTGGCCCGACACCTTTTCCAGTGCCCGCTGCGGTGGTCCGATATGGACGCCGACGGGCACGTGCACAATGCCGCGCATTTGCGCTACCTCGAGGAATCCCGGATCGATCTGTTCTGGAAGAAGGGATTCGGCGGGGCGAACGTGGTCGCGCAGATGGATATCGACTATCTGACGCCGCTGCGGTATCGGCCCGATCCGGTGCGGATCGAGACCTGGGTGAGCCGGGTCGGCACCTCCTCGTTCGTGTTGGAGCAGGAGATCCGCGACGACGACGTGGTGTATTCGACGGCGGTGTGCACGATGGTCGCCTTCGACCAGGAGACCCAGCGGTCCCGCGCGCTGCCCGAGGACCAGCGCGTGCTCCTGAAGGATCTGGAGGCCTGATGCACACCTACGACATCCAGTTGCGCCGCACCGATATGGACGCGCAGCAGCATCTCAACAATGTGGTCTTCGCCCAGTACCTCGACGAGGCGCGCGCGGATCTGCTGGACCGCTACGACTCCAACGGCGGTCCGTGGCGCGTGGTGGTGGCGGGTCAGCGGCTGAGCTATCGCATGCCGCTGGTCTTCCGGGCCGCGCCGGTGACCGTCACCTCCGCGGTGGAGAAGCTCGGTACCACGTCGTTCACCCTGCGGCACGAGGTGCGCGACGGCGAATTCCTTTATCTGTACGCGACTTCCACCCTGGTCGCCATCGCCGACGGCGCGCCACGCCCGCTGACACGCGGGGAGCGCGAATATCTGATGACCTTGGCGGTCCCCAGCGCTTAGAATTACTTGTATCGCCTGGTCAGCGTTGCAAGGGGTTACATCATGGCCAAGATGACCGTCGTCGAATTGCTCGACGTGTTCAAAGGGATGACGCTGCTGGAACTTTCGGAGTTCCTGAAGGCGTTCGAGGAAGAGTTCGGCGTCAGCGCCGCGCCTCCCGTGGCTGTCCAAGTCGCCGCGGATTCGGCTCCGGCGGAGGCGGCCGACGAACAGGACGAATTCGATCTCGTTCTGGAATCCTTCGGGGACAGGAAGATTCAGGTCATCAAGGCCATGCGGGAGATCATCCCGGGGCTGGGTCTCAAGGAGGCCAAGGACCTGGTCGAGGCCGCGCCGAAGGCGGTGCTGGAGAAGGTCGACAAGGACGCCGCCGAGGCCGCCCGGATCAAGCTCGAGGCGGCCGGCGCCCGCGCCGCCCTGCGGTGACTCGATCCAGCTTTCGGTGACTCGATCCAGCTGTGGTGACTGATCCAGCCCTGTGCTGATCAGTCCTGCGCGCGGCGGCGGGCGGCCGTCTCCAGGTACGCCCCGAGTTCGGCGTGCAGCACCTTGTCGAGCGCTTGATCGAGGCTGTCGCGGACCGAGCGGGTCCCGAGTTCCCGGAAATGGTTGAGCATTCCGGTGGTTTCGGCGATCTCGGCGTCGGTCTCGGGCAGCCATCCGGGTCCGTGCGCGGACTCGATGCGGTCCTTGGCCGCCACCACCATCAGCCGGGCGATGGATTCGAGCCGCTCGGCGATGGCGCTGTGCAGATCGATGAGTTCGGGCAGCCGGAATCCGTAGGAGCTGAGATCGGCGAAGATGCCGAGCAGTTCGGGCCGGGTGAGCTCGACGGTCTCGTCGCGCAGCCGCACCATGCCGAGCTGTTCGAGCCGGGCCAGCTGGTCGGAGTCGACCTGGTGCTCCTCGGTGTCGCCGAAGAAGGTGTCCACCAGTTCGCGCGGGATCGCCACCGGCTCTTCGGCTTTGCCCCAGCTGTCGGTGACCGCGCTCTGCAGCCCGAGGATCTCGGTGAGATCCTTGCCGGTCTCCCAGCTGGTGATGAAGTCGGCGATGTGGGCGATGGTGAACCCGCGTTGCAGCAGCGCGTCGATGATGCGCAGCCGGGCCAGGTGGGTGTCGTCGTAGATGAGCGCGCGCCCGCTGCGGCGGGTGGGCGTGGGCAGCAGCCCCTTCTCCTGATAGGCGCGCACATTGCGCGTCGTGGTGCCGGCGGCCTGGGCGAGATCGTCGATGCGGTACTCCGCCATTCGTTCTGTTCCCGTCCCTTCCGCCGGCGACCCCCTGGCTCCGCCGGAACTTCGGCGCAGCCGTTCTGAACACTAGCGCAGGTGGAAATCCGCCAGATCCACCCTGGCCAGCTGCCGCGCGTACTGGCTGCCGAATCCCGGGTACATGGTGGCGTTGAACCCGTCCTCGGTGAGATACCAGCTGCTGCACCCCGAGTTCCAGGTGGTGGCGGTCAACCGGCGCTGCAGGCCGCGGTTGTAGCGGTCCTGCCGATCCCGCCGGGCCTCGAGCGTGCGCAGCCCGCGGTCGAGCACGATCTTGATGGCGTCGGTGAGGTATTCGATCTGCGCCTCCATGTAGACCAGCGCCGAATTGTGGCCCGGCCCGGAGTTCGGCCCGAAGGTGAGGAACAGGTTGGGGTATCCGGCCACCGTGACGCTCTTGAACGCGTATGCGCCGCCGCGCCATTCGTCGGCCAGCACCCGGCCGCCGCGCCCGGTCACCGGAATCGGCGAGCCCTGCTTGGACACCTCGAACCCGGTCGCGAACACGATGCAGTCGAAGCGGTGCTCGATGCCCTCGGCGGTGCGGATGCCGTGCGGGGACAGTCCCGCGATCGGCCAGGTGATGAGCTTGCAGTTGTCGGCCTGCAGGGCCGGGTAGTACTCGCTGCTCATCAACAGCCGCTTGCAGCCTGCCCGGAAATCGGGGGTGAGCTGCCGCCGCAGCCACGGATCACGCACCTGGGACCGCAGATGCATCAGGGCGACCGATTCGACGACCCGGGTCAGCGGCGTATTCCACACCACGCCCAGCGCCACCGACTCGTGGCCCCAGAACCAGGCTTCCCGGGCCAGCGACTGGGTGACCGGCAGCTGCCGGTACACCTGTTTGGTGAGGCCGTTGGTGCGCCGGTTGACCCGCGGCAGCACCCAGCCGGGCGTGCGCTGGAAGACCTTCACCGAGGCGGCCTGTTTCACCAGCTCCGGGATGATCTGCACGGCGCTGGCGCCGGTGCCGACCACGGCCACCTTCTTGCCGGTGAAGTCGTAGTCGTGATCCCAGCGGGCGCTGTGGATCTTGTGGCCCTCGTAGTCGTCGATGCCCGCGATATCCGGGAACCCGGCATTGGACAGCGGGCCGGAGGCGAGGATCACGGTGCGCGCCCGCATTTTTCGCCGCCCGGCCCCGAACGACAGCGTCCACAGCCCGGTCTCGTCGTCGAACACGATGCCGGTCACGGTGTGCCCGAAGCGCAGGTGCGGGGCGATGCCCGAATCCGCGACCATGGTGTCGATGTAGCCGAGGATCTCGGCGCTGCCGGAGTAGGTCCGCGACCAGTCCGGGTTGGGCGCGAAGCTGTAGGAGTACAGCCGCGACGGAATGTCGCAGGCCGCGCCCGGATAGGTGTTGTCGCGCCAGGTGCCGCCGACCCGGTCGCCGCGCTCGAAGACCGCGAAGTCGGCGATCCCCTTCTGCCGCAGGCGGATGGCCGCGCCGATGCCCGCGAATCCGGCCCCGATGATCGCCACGTCCAGTGGCTTGGTCACGGCGTTCATGCGACGGGCTCGTAGGTGAGTTCCTTGGACCAGGTCGGCTGCGTGGGCAGCAGGCGGTCCGGGATGGCCCCGGTGACCTTGACCATGACGTCCGCGAACAGGTGATACGGGTGCTCGCGGTTGACGACCCAGTCGGAATGCATCTTGACGATCCGGTACATGGGCAGCCGGTTCACGATCGGCGCGCGCTCACCGACCTGCTTGAAGCGGGCCATGGCGGCGTAGAGCTTCTCCTCGCTCACGCCCATGTCGACGATGTTGTCGCGCATCTTGTTCAGCAGCGGGATGTAGCTGAGCAGTCCGATGAACAGCGACGGCTTGATCCAGCCGCCCACCAGGTCGATGGCCAGCTTGCGGGAGCCGGCGTGGCCGAGCAGCTCCATGACCGCGTAATCGGTGGCCAGGTGCCGGGATTCGTCGTTGTTGATCTTCTTGAAGACCTCCTGGGCGACCGGGTCGGCGATCTCGTCGGTGACGAACTTGATCAGCGCGCCGTCGAGGGCCACCTCGAGCATGGGGATGACGGTGCCCAGGAAGGACAGCGACATGCCGTCGGAGTACTTGTCCAGGAAGTCGATGACCAGCTTGACATTGATATTGGGCTCGGGGATCTCGTCGCCCTCGAGCATGCCCCAGCGGCGCATGAGGGCGAGTTCGGCATTGGCGTGCCGCTGTTCCTCGGCGTGGAAGTAGCGGTAGATCTCGGCCAGCGCGGGGGTCGGGGCCTTCTTGGCCATGGCGGCGAAGCCGCGCGCGCCGACGTTCTCGATCCACATGAGATCGGCCATGAACGGCTTCAGCTTGGCGTGCAGGGCCGGGTCGATGAGCTCGGCGCCCGGTGCGTCCCAATCGATGTCGGCCAGCGCCCACTGCTTGGACTTGATCTTGGCCAGCATGTTGTCGAAGTCGAAGGAGATGGTTTTCGCAGACATGTCAGACTCCTGTCTTCTGGAGATTCGTCCCGGTCGCCGCCGCATCCTGCTGCGGCAGGACGCGATTCAGGACGCCGAGGGCTTGGGTGTAGAGGGCCGGGAAGTGCCGCTTGAGGTGCCAGACCACGCGGGCGTCCAGCTGCGGCAGCACGTACAGCGCGCCCCGATCGTGGGCGTCGAGGGTGGTGCGCGCCACCGACTCGGGCGAGAACCCGGTCCAGCGCATCAGCCCGTCCGCCAATCGGGAGGAGCCCGAGGTGATCCGGCCGTCGGTCACCACATTGGTGCGCACGAAGGTCGGGCACAGCGCGGTCACCGCGACCCCGCTGCCCGCCAGTTCGGCAGCCATGGTCTCCGACAGCGACACCACCGCCGCCTTGGAGACGTTGTAGGCGGCCATGCCGGGTGCGGCCGCGAAGCCCGCGGCCGAGGCCACATTGATGATGCCGCCGCGGCCGGCCGCCCGCAGCTGGGGTGCGAAGATCTCGCAGCCGTGCACGACACCCCACAGGTTGATGCCCAGCGCCCATTCCCAGTCACCGAACCCGATGTCGCCCACTGGTTTTCCACCGATTCCGACACCCGCGTTGTTGATCACCAGGGTGGGCGCGCCGCCGAACAGCAGTTCCGCGTGCAGGGCCAGGCTCTCCACATCCTGGCGCCGGGACACATCACAGAACGCCGCGTGCGCCGTGCGTCCGCGGGTGCGCTCGATGAGCCGCACCGTCTCGTCGGCGCGGTCCTTGTCGATGTCCGCGCACACGACCTCACCGCCGCGCGCGGCGATCTCGAGCGCGAACGCGCGCCCGATCCCGCTGCCCGCGCCGGTCACCACGGCCTTGGCGCGATGGGAGCGGCGCTTGCCGCCCAGTGCGAAGATCACCTCGTCGATCGGCCACATGTCAGCCCACCCGCTTTCCTGGAGTCGAATCCGATTGCGCCAGTGCCGAGGTCACGAACCCGGCGGCGCTCCGCAGGGCGGGCCCGGCCTCGGGCACCAGCAACGGCAGGGCCTGGAAGACGTGGATGCGCCCGGGCCACAGTTCCAGTTCGCACGGCACGCCGGCCGCGGCGGCCATATCGCGCAGGTGGCGGGCGTCGTCGGCGAGCATCTCCCCCGCGCCGGCCTGCACGAACAGCGGCGGCAGCACGGTCCCGGCCGGAATGGTCAGCTTCAGCCGCGGCGAATCCGCGGGCTCGGCGGCGGTGTACAGCTCGATGAGCCGCCGCCCGGTGCGGGCCGGGGCCATGGGATCGGGCAGCACCCGGTCGCGGCGTTCGGCGAGGGTCAGGGTGGGATCCATGAGCGGCGAGAACATGAAGGCGCCCGCGGGCTGCGCGGTGCCGTCGATCGCGTTCTGCAGCAACAGGTCCAGGGTCAGATGACAGCCCGCCGAGTCGCCGCCGATCACCAGATCGCCTGCGCGATAGCCGTGTTCGAGCAGCCACCGGTAGCCCGCCGCGGCGTCGTCGGCGGCCGCGGGGAACGGATGCTCGGGCGCGAGCCGGTAGTCCAGCACGAACACCGGCAGCCCGGTAGCCTTGGACAGCCGGGCCGCGAGTCCGCGATGGGTCTTGGCCGAGCACACCACGTAGCCGCTGCCGTGCAGGTAGTAGATGGCCCGATCGCCGTGCCGCACACCGGCGGCCCGGACCCATTCGCCGCGCACGCCGCCGGAGCGGACCGGGGTGACCGAGGTCCCCGCCGGGGCGGGGCCGCCCGCCGCCATGATCGCGGCGATGAGCGCGCGCCCGGCCGCGATCCCGATTCGATTGTTCGGCAACCACCCATTGACCTGGCGTACCCCCACCACCGACGCCGCGGCCGCGACTCGCGTCCGCGTCGCCGCCCGGGTGGGGACCGCCGTCGGCGGGAAGGTCGCCATTGACCTCGTCCTCATGGGCCCAGCATCGCGATTCAATGTGCCAGTTGTCAATGGCACATTGGTAACGGACTAGTCACCTGTATAGTGAGCCCTGTCAGCGCGCCGTGGTCATCGAGGAACTGGACCCGTTCCTGGTCGCCTCGGTCCAGCACCCCCGGCGAGTTCTACACCAAGCTGCACCTGCCCGCCGACTGGCGAATGGTCATGGCGGGGGCAGGAAACCGGTCTTCATGTAGTAGTCGAGGTAGCGGGCCAGGATGGGGCGATCGACTCCGGGACAGGCCGAACGGGGATCGCGCGCGGCCGTTCCGGTGACCTCGGCCGAATAGTTGACGCTGAGGGCGGCGGCGCGCACCAAACGGGGGTCCGCGTCCGGCCGTTCGGCCGCCGTGAGCAGGGCCGTGGCGAAGTCCGCCGGAGCCACCGGGGCGAGACGGTAACCGTGATAGAGGATTTCGTCTCGAACGGTGGCGAGGGACACTGTCCGGACCGGCAGCAGGGTGACGGTCTCGACGTCACCGGGTTCGGCCGGTTTCCGGGCGGCGGAGACGATCGCGGCGGCGACCTGATCGACGGGCACCATGGCGACCTCGGCATCGGGTAGCTCGGGGGCGAGACCGAGGACCAGCATGGCGCGCAGCATCGTCCACCAGGCGTCGTCGGCCCCGGCCGCGCCGCACCGGGAATCACCGGTGATGAGGCCGGGGCGGTAGACGCGGACCGGAACACCACGCTCGGCGGCGGCTCGAACCAGCTGTTCCCCCACCCATTTCGTGGCGATATAGCCGGGCACGCCGTCCGGGAGCGGGCCGTTCGAGATCGAGGCCGTCGAGATGAAGTGGACCGGTGTGGCCTGGTGGGTGGCGGCCAGCCGGAGGATCTCGGCGGTGCCGGTGACATTGGCGGCGCGCATGCGGGCGTACGGCTCGAGGTGGTTGACCAGCGCGCCGTTGTGGTAGATCGCGTCGATCCGCTCGGCCAGGTCGGCGAACTCGTTCGTGCTCAGGCCGAGGCCGGGCTGCGCGAGATCACCGGGGACAGGCACTATTCGATCCATATGCGGGACGAGGTCGATGCCGAAGCGGTCGGCATTGGCGACGATGCGACGGCGGACCTCGAGTACGCCGGGTGCGCGGGTGAGGCAGTGGACGGTGGCGGAGGTTCGTTCGAGCAGCTCCCGGAGCAGGAAACTGCCGAGGAAACCCGTTGCGCCGGTGAGCAGTACCGCCGACCGCGAGCCCGGACGCCGGGGGGCGAGACCGGCCGCGGTGATCCGGACATCCAGCACGGCGTCCGCCACCGGGTCCGGCCCGCCGCCGGCCACGGTTGTCTCCGCCCGTAGCGCGGCGGCCAGGTCGCGGACGCGCGGGTGGGCGAACAGGTCCGTGAGGGACACCGGAAAGCCGAGCCGGCCGGCCAGGGCGGCGCGAACCCGGATGGCGGACAGAGAGTTTCCGCCCAGGGCGAAGAAGTCGTCGTCACGTCCGACCCGCTCGACACACAGTTCGGCGCCGAAGACGTCCGCGACCGCGTGCTCGTCGGCCGTTTCCGGCGCGGTGTACATCCGCGACGACGGTTCCGGGTCGGGGAGGGCGGCGCGGTCCAGCTTGCCCGTCGAGCCGAGCGGGAAGGCATCCAGAATGACGAGGTCCGAGGGAATCATGTAGCCGGGCAGCAGCTTTCGGGCCGCGGCCAGAACTTCCTCCGGGCACGGAGTGCGACCGGTGACGGCGCGCAGGTATCCGACGAGCCGGTCCCGGCGGATAGTGACCACGGCTTCGGCCACCTCCGGGTGCGCGCGCAGCGCGGCCTCCACCTCCCCCGGTTCCAGCCGTTGACCCCGCAGTTTGAGCTGTAAGTCGGTGCGGCCCAAGTATTCCAGTCCCCCATCGCGGGTGCGGCGGACCAGGTCACCGGTGCGGTACATGCGCTCCCCCGCACCGCCGAAGGGGTCGGTGACGAAGCGGCCGGCGGTGCCCGCGGGGCGTCCGAGGTAGCCGCGGGCGAGCTGCGCACCCGCGACGTACAGTTCCCCGGGCGTGCCCGGTGGCACCGGGTGCAGTCGGGCGTCGAGCACGTAGGCGCGGGAATTCCAGTGCGGCGCACCGATGGAGATCGGGCCGCCGTCGTGGTCGGTGACGTCGGTGCCGGTGATGGAGATCGTCGCCTCGGTGGGCCCGTAGAGGTTGTGCAACCGGGCCGGGCTCGCTGCCCGGAACCGCGCGATCAGCTCGGCGGGCAGGGGCTCGCCGCCGACGCACACCACCCGCAAGCCCGACAGCGCGCCGTCGGGTGCGAACTCCAGCAGCGCCCGCAGCAGGGACGGCACCGTGAGGAAAGCCGTCACCCGGTGCCGGATCAGCAGGTCGGCCAGGTGGTCCGGATCGGTGCGGCGGGCGGGCGACGGGATCACCAGGCGACCGCCCACCGCGAGCGGGGCGGTGTAGCCGATGAGCGAGGCGTCGAAGGTGCTCGACACCAGCTGGATGTAGGTATCGCGTTCGGACAGCGCGTATTCGGTGGTGAGGAAGGCGATGTGGTTGGCCATGGCGGCGTGCGAGATGCCGACGCCTTTCGGGCGGCCCGTGGACCCGGAGGTGAACAGCAGGTACGCGAGGTCCTGTTCGTGCAGTGGCCGCGACCGGACGGCGTCGGTGATCGGCGCGGGCGAGAAGCTCTCCAGCTCGGGGGCATTCACGAGATCGGCGGTCACGACGCAGACGGGCTCCGCCGTGGCGAGCAGGTCGGCGGTGCGTTCGGCGGGCTGGTCGGGATCGATCGGAAAGTACGCGCCGCCCGCCTGCACGATGGCGTAGAGACAGATCACGAGATCGGGTCCGGGCCGCACGGCCGCGCCGACCACGGTGCCGGGTCCGACACCCGATGCGATCAGCTTGCGCGCCAACCGGTTCGACCACTCGAAGAGTTCGCCGTACGTCAGCGCGGTGCGGTCACCTGTCACCGCGACCGCTTCGGGAGTGCGCGCCGCCCGATCGGCGAAGCCGCTGAACAGGAAGGTCTGCGACACCTCGCGCCGCGGACCCGTCGTCGGCAGGGCCGCGAGTTCGGCAGGATCGGTGCAGGGCAGGTCGCCGACGGGCGCGTGCGGATCGGCGGCGATGGCGGCCAGCACGGCGACAACCCGCCCGCCGAGCCGGACGATCGTGCTCTCGTCGAACAGGTCGGTGGCGTATCGCCACGAACAGTGCAGTCCCGCGGGACCTTCGGCATCCTGCTGCGGCACCACGGTGAGCTGGAGATCCAGCGGTGACACCGCCTCACCGAGATCGATTCCGGTGACGGTGAGCCCTGGCAGTCCCAGCACCTGATCTCCGAAGTCCTGGAACGACAGCGCCACCTGGAACAGCGGGTGATGGGCCTGGGTGCGGGGTGGGTCCAGTGCGGCCACCAGCCGTTCGAAGGGCAGCTCGGCATGGGCGAAGGCGGCCAGGTCGGTGTCACGCACCCGGTCCAGCAGATCGGCGAAGCGCTCGGCCGGGTCGACGCGGGTGCGCAGGACCAGCGTATTGACGAACATGCCCACGACATCGTCGAGTTCGGGTTCCCCGCGGCCGGCCACGGGCGCGCCCACGGCCACATCGTCCACCCCGGCCAGCCGCGCCAGGACGACCGCGAGCGCGGCGTGCACCACCATGAACAGCGAGACGCCCCGGGCGCGGGCCAGCTCCGCCAAGGCCCGATGCAGGGTAGCGTCCACCCGGAAATGCTGTGCCGCACCGCGATGCGAGGCGACGGCCGGGCGGGGACGGTCGACGGGCAGGTCCAGCAGGGGCGGCAACCCCGTGAGCGCGGTCCGCCAGTGACCGAGCTGTTCGGCGTGCGATGAGCCGGGATCATCGGCCGCGCCCAGCAATTCGCGCTGCCAGACGGCGTAGTCGGCGTATTGCACCGGCAGTGGTGTCCAGTCCGGGGCGGCGCCCCGGGTGCGGGCGGCGTAGGCGGTCATGAGGTCGCGGGTCAAGGGGACCATGGAGAAGCCGTCGGCGGACAGATGGTGGATGACCACCCCGAGCACGTGGTCCTGCTCCGCGATCCGGAACAGCCGCAGTCGCAGCGGAACCTCGGTGGTGACGTCGAATCCCGTGCCCGCCAGGGCGATCAGTTCGCTCCGCACTCCGGACTCGGTCACGTCGGCCGCGACCGGGTCGATCGGCACGGCGTCCGCCGGGCGGATGTCCTGATACCCGTCGCCACCGTCCTCGGGATAGACGGTCCGCAGTGCCTCGTGCCGTTCGACCAGGTCCCTCAGTGCGCACACGAGCGCGGCCACGTCGAGCTCCCCGGTCAGGCGCAGCGCGAACGGAATGTTGTAGACCGCCGACTCCGGATCCAAGCGCGCCAGGAACCACATGCGCTGCTGCGCGAGCGACAGCGGAGCCCGCGTCCCGTGCCGCGACCGCGCGGCCGGTGCGGGCCGGTCACCGGTGCCGAGCCCGTCGATGGCCGCCGCCAGAGCGGCGACCGTCGAGTGCTCGAACACCAGCAGCACAGGCACCCGGACGGCCCGGCCGGCCCCGAGTCGTCCCGCCAATCTCGTAGCGAGCAACGAGTTTCCGCCGAGGTCGAAGAAGTCGTCGACCGCGCCCACTCGCGCGACACCGAGCAGCTCGGTGAAGGCCGCGGCCACCTCCCGCTCGGTCGCGGTCAGGGCCCGCCGGTACGGCCGGGCGGCGAATACCGGCTCGGGCAACGCGTCGCGATCCAGCTTCCCGGATGGGGTCAGCGGAAGGCGGTCGAGCACCGTGAGGGCGGCCGGCACCGCGTGGCGCGGAAGATGGTGCCGCGCATGGTCGGTCAGCGCCGCGGCATCGATATCGGCTCCGGGGACGGGCACCACGTACGACACGGCCCCGTCGACGCCACTGGGCAGCCGGCGCACCAGCGTGGTCGCGAAGGCGACGGATTCGTGGGCGAACAGCACCGCGTCGACCTCGTCCAGCTCCACCCGGATGCCGCGGATCTGCACCTGGGAGTCGTTGCGCCCCAGGTATTGCAGTCCCGGCACACCGTCGCGGTCGAGCACCCACCGCACCATGTCCCCGGTGCGATAGATGCGCTCCCCCTTACCGTTCGGGTGCGGCACGAAGCGCGCGGCGGTCAGCCCGGCCCGCCGGTGATAGCCGCGCGCGAGCCCCGGCCCGGCCAGGTAGAGCTCACCGGCCACGGCGGTCGGCACCGGCCGCAGCCGGGCGTCGAGCACCAGGGCGGTCACGCCGGGTATCGGTCCGCCGATGGTGACGGTATCGGCGCTGGTGAGCGGATCGCTGATGGTCGCGGCGACGGTGGTCTCGGTGGGTCCGTACAGATTGAAGAACCCGCGCCCCGGTGACCAGCGGGCCACCAGATCCGGCGGGCATTCCTCACCGCCCGCCACCACTACCGCGAGGTCCGGCAAATTCGAGGCATCGATCCCGGCCAGCGCGGCCGGGGTGATGAAAGCGTGCGTCACCCGCTCGGCCCGCAGCAGCTGCGCGAGTTCGCCGCCGCCGTAGCAGTCGGCGGGCGCGACGACCATCGTGGCCGCCGAGCCGACGGCCAGCAGGAGTTCCAGGATGGCCGCGTCGAAGCTGGGCGACGCGAAGTGCAGGGTGCGGGAATCCGGGTCGACCCGGAAGCGGCGGGTGAGTTCGCCGCAGAGCCCGGCCAATCCGGTGTGGGTGACCGCGACGCCCTTGGGGCGGCCCGTCGAACCGGAGGTGTAGACGACGTAGGCGATGTCGTCGGCGTGCACTCGGCGGGTGCGGTCGGTGTAGTGCAGCGGTTCGGCCGAGATGTCGGCCAGTTCCGCGCGGCAGTCCGGGGCATCGAGTTCGAGCCAGTCGAGCCCGTCACCGAGCCGCTCGCGGGTGGCGGTGAGGGTGAGTCCGCAGGCCGCGCCCGCGTCGGCGAGCATGTGCGCGACCCGGTCTGGCGGGTAGGCGGGGTCGACGGGCACGAAGGCCGCCCCGGATTTGGCGACCGCCCAGACCGCGACGACGGCCTCGGCCGAACGCGGCAGCGCCAGCACCACGCGGTCGCCGGGACCGAGTCCGCGGGCGATGAGCAGCCGGGCCACCCGGGTGGAGTACGCGTCGAGCCGGGCATAGGTGAGCGAGCGGCCGCCCGCGCGCAGGGCGATGCCGTCCGGTCTGCTCTCGACCGCGGCGGCCAGCAGACGCGGCAGCGTCTGGACCCGTCTTCGGCCGCCGGGACCCGGTGCCCGGCCTGCCGCGGGAAGATCGACGGTCACCGGTTCCTACCTTCAAGCCTCGACTCGCGTACCCACCCGAGCGAACTGAATACCGGTCCGGAGCTGATCGGGCAATACATCGGTCGAGCGCCACCGCACCGGGGCTACCAGTGCAAATGCCGGGCAAACGGGTGGGCGCGGCGGCTCACGCCCCGGCCGCGGCGTGCAGCAGCGGCGCGGGCCGGTTCCGGGCGGGCTGGCCCGCGAGCGGCTCGCCGAGGTAGTCGGTGAACAGCTCCGCCAGCGGCCGGGCCTCGACGGTGTCGAAGCCGCAGGACCGCAGCAGCGCCTCGATGTCCTCGTGCTCGAAGTAGCTGAGCCAGGGCTCGCTGATGGCCGCGATCCGGGCCGCGCGCTCGCGGACCGACGCGCGTTCCTCGTCGGTGGTGCCGCTGCTCAAGTAGTCGAGGACCAGGTGCACCGGCCGTCCTTGTCCGGCGATGAAGCGCAGGGTCTCCTCGATGGCGGGCCGGGTCAGGTACATGACCACGCCGAGCCAGACGAACACCGCGGACCGGTCGCGATCGAACCCGGCGGCGGCCAAACCCGCTGCCAGCGTGTCGGTTTCGAAGTCGACGGGCACGAAGGTGAGCGACTCGGGAATGTCGATCCCGGCCTGCGCGAGCCGGTCGCGCTTCCAGGTCTGGGTGTCCGGGTGATCGACCTCGAACACGCGCAGTCCCGGATACGGATTGCGGTATCCGAAGGTGTCGAGCCCCGCGCCGAGAATCACCACCTGCCCGGTTCCCGCCGCGACCGCGCTCGCCACCACGTCCTCGGCGAATCGAGCCCGGGCGGCGAGGAAGTAGCGCCGGATCCGCTGCCGGGGGTCCGGACCGCCGGGCCGGTCCAGGGTCGCGGTGTCGAGATCGGCGATCCGCTCGGCGGTAACGCCCGCGATCCGCGCCGCCAGCGGATCGGTGAAGACCCGTGGTTCGCCCGAGAGCTGGTGGTAGGCGCGCGCGTACGCGGTCGCCAAGGCTGTTCTGCTGGCCCGACCGATCTCCATGCCCGCCAGCCTAGAACCGATCTCGTAGGCTTTCGCCGTGAACGCGATGAGGCCGAGAGCACTGCTGTTCGATGTCCAGGGAACCACCACCGACTTCCACTCGACCATCGTGCGGGCCGCCGTCGCGGCCGCCGGGGAGCTGAGCCCCGACCAGGACTGGGGAAAGTTCGTGAACGACTGGCGCGCGGCCTATTTCACGGAGACGTCCCGGCAGCCCGCGGACAGCGGGTGGGTCAGTGTGGCGTCGATCTACCGCAAGACCCTCGACCCGCTGCTCGACGTCGAGGGCATCGACCTGAAGCCCGCCGCCCGCGACGAACTGGCCCGCGCCTGGGCGCGCCTGGATCCGTGGCCCGACACCGTCCCCGGCCTGCGCCGCCTGCGCGCGACGTTCACCCTCGCGACCCTATCCAATGCCGATGTCAGTGCGGTGGTGGAGATTACGCGCCACGGCGACCTCCCCTGGCACGCCGTCTTCGCGGCCGAGATGGTGGGCGCGTTCAAGCCGGATCCGCGCACCTACGGCCTGGCCGCCCGCTACCTGGGCCTGGAGCCGTCGGAGATCATGATGGTGGCCAGCCACAAGTACGACATCCGGGCCGCGCGCGAGCTCGGTTTCCGGACCGCGTTCGTGGCCCGGCCGCTCGAATACGGCGACCCCGCGCTCGCCGATGCCGAGTTCTCCGCCGAGTTCGATATCAATGCCGTGGATTTCCTGGATCTGGCCGACCAGCTCGCCTGCTGAGCGCCGAACCGTCTCCTAGAGTGGCAGGTGGGCGTTTTCGATACGGGAGGATCGGTTTTGTCCACAACACTCGTGAAGGGTCAGAACGGCGCACTGGCCGCGGCGGAGGTGGTGGTCTCCGTCCGCGTCGCGGCCACCGCCGAATTGTCCGCGCTGCTGGTGACCGAGCAGGGGAAAGTGCGCTCGGACAACGACTTCGTGTTCTACAACCAGCCGACCGGTCCGGGGGTGCGCCTGCGCAACGGCGTGGCCGGGCAGCCCGCCGATCTGGCGGTCTCACTGGCGCAGGTGCCCGCCGAGATCACCCAGATCCGGGCGGTCATCACCCTCGACGGGACCGGGGCCACCTTCGGGCGGATCGCCCCGCCCATCGCGGTGGTCTCCGACCCGGGCGGGAACGCGCTGTACGAGTACAAGATCGAGGACCTGCAGAGCGAGTCCATCGTCATCGCGGTCGAGCTGTACCGGCGCTACGGCGCCTGGAAGGTGCGGGCCGTCGGGCAGGGGTACGCGGGCGGATTCGCCGCCTTGGTCCGCGATCACGGCGTGACGGTCGAGGACGCGCCGCGGCCCGCCCCGATGCCCGTCGCTCCCCCGCCGCCGCCCTCGGCCTACCCGCCGCCGATCGCTCCGCCGCCGATCACTCCGCCCCCGGTCCCGCCGACGCCGGCCGACCGCACCCAGCCGCCACCTCCGCCGCCCTATTCGCCGCACCCCACCGAGGGCGGGCTCTCGGGCGCCAAGCCGGTGACTCTGTCCAAGGGGCAACGCGTCACGCTCCGCAAGGAGGGCGGGGTCGCGCTCACCCGCATCCGCATGGGCCTGGGCTGGGACCCGGCCAAACAGGGCGGACTGTTCGGCCGCCGCGCGGCGAACATCGACCTGGACGCCTGGGTGGCCATGTTCGCCGACCGGCACCTGGTGGACGTGGCCTACTACGGTCAGCTGATCTCGAAGGACGGGTCCATCCGGCACTCCGGCGACAATCTCACCGGCGAGGGCGCGGCCGGGGACGACGAGGTGATCCTGGTCGACCTGAGTCGCATTCCGCGCCACGTGAATACGCTGCTGTTCATCGTCACCTCCTACCAGGGCCACACCTTCGAGCAGGTCAGCAATGCCTACTGCCGGCTGGTGGACGACACCACGCAGGCCGAGCTGGCCCGCTACGCGCTGGCGGGCGGCATGCCGTTCACGGCCATCGCCATGGCGAAGGTGTTCCGCTCGGGCGGCGAATGGAAGCTACAGGCCATCGGCGAGGGCTTCCAGGCCAAGCACCCCGGCGAGGCGGTGCCGCAGCTGGGCCGGTTCATCACCGTGGACTGAACCCGCTCACAGGAATCCGACCACCTGGGAGGCCGCTTCGACCGGGTGCCCGGCCTCGATCGGATGCCCCAGCGCCGACACCTTCCAGATGCCGTCCTCGCGATGCACCTTGGCCACCACCATGCCGGTGTGCGCGCCGCCCGAGCTCAGATTGGAGCGGGTGAGCTCGGTGCTGGTGGTGCCGTCGGTCAAGCGCCAGAACGCGTTCCGGACCCGTTCGAAGGTGTGGCCCGCATAGGAGGTGATGACGAAGACGATGGTGGTGACCTGCGGGCCGATCCGGGTCAGGTCCACGGTGATGGTCTCGTCGTCGCCCTTGCCCTCACCGGTGAGGTTGTCGCCGGAGTGCCGGATAGCGCCGTCCTTGGTGACCAGCTGGCCGTAGTAGGCGGCGTCGATCAGATCGTGCCCGGCGTAGACCAGGGCCGAGGCGTCCAGGTCGATCTCGACCGGCCGCGAACCCCATTTGTGCTGCACGTGCACCGGATCCCAGCCCAGGCCCATCTTGACGAAGCTCAGGTCCTGGCCCTGCCGGCGCAGGGCCACGGTGTCGCCGGACTTCATGACCGGCGCGATTGACGGGGCGGCGGGGCGGGCCGCGTGCGGCGAATTGCTGATGGAAACACCGTGATCCGCGACCAGCGCCGCGAAGCCGCGGGGGTGGCCGAAGCCGACCGCGCGGGCGTACCATCCGTCGTCGCCGCGGTCCAGGTCCACCGCCGCCACCGTGGTCTCGTTGCCGAGGCCGTCGATCACGTACTCGTACAGCGGGTTTCCGCGATCGTCGGCGATGCCGATGTGCGGGGCGGGATGGTCGCCGAAGCGGCTGTCGCGGTCGTCGAGGCTGACCACGATGCGAATATGGGCCACGCCCGGCGGCACGGCGCTCAGGTTCACGGCGACGGCGTGCTGCCCGGGCACCAGCTGGATGCCGGGGCCGGTGGGCTGGTTGTAGAAGATCAGGTCGGTATCATCACGTACCGCACCGCGATCGGTCAGGAGCAGCGCGGCGAGATCGACTCCCGCGCTGAAATGCACCGTCACGGTGATGTCCGAGACGCCCAGTTCACCGGTCTGCCCTTGGGTGAGAAGTGCGGCCACGTTCTCCACTCTATTGGTTCGGCCGGACACCCGGATGAAACGAACCCATATCTGTTTCGCGCGTGGCATTTTGTGCGCGCGAACCTTAGGGCATCCGGAGGCGCTTGGCCATCTCCCGGCGAATCGTTTTATGCCACAAGGTGAATCGGTCGCATGTTCAGTAGCTGTTGGGTACATTACCGGTCAGTAGCCGTTCAGGTTACCGTCGAGTAGTGGGACGAGGGACTGTCCGTCATCGAAGTCGGGCGCTGACGGGCGCGAAAACGTAAGGGACAGTTTTGGTTCAGTCGGGTACACCGACCATTCGCCGCGCCACCGAATCCGACATCGAGGACATCGTCCGGGTCATCGCCCTGGCCTTCGAGTCCGACGATCCGATCGAGGACTACGTCTTCCCCGATCCGGAAGTGCGCGCGCGGCGCACGCCGGGCATGCTGCGCGTCCTCGTCCGGCACCGCTACCTGCCCGCCGAGGCGGCCATCGTCGCCGAGATCGACGGCGTGATCGTCGGCGCTTTGCTGTGGATTCCCCACGGCTTCCGCAATACCGCTCTGCGGGAAGCGATTTCGGGTCCACAGCTGCTGTGGGCCATGGGCCCGGCGGCCACCCGCCGGGGTATCGAGGTGGACGCCGCCATCGCCGGCTCCGCCCCCGCCGAGCCGCACAACTACATGGTCTACCTGGGCGCGGACCCCACGGTCCCGCGTTCGGGCATCGGCCGGGCGCTGACCCGCTGGCTCATCGCCGAGTCCGAGGCCCACGGGCGCGCCCTGTGCGGCATCTGCAAGGACGCCAACGTCGGCTACTACCAAGCGATGGACTTCGCGCGGCTCGCCGGAACCCGAATCGGGAGTAAGGGTCCGGAATTGAATTTCATGCTGCGGCCGGCGGGCGTGACCGCGGGCTGACATGACTCGGAGGGGAGCCCGATCGCGGAACACGATCGGGCCGCCGCCGCGCGCCCTCGGGGGGGATCACCAGGTTCGTTCTGTTTTCCGAGGAGATGCAGTGTCTGACCTTGCCATTGTCGGAATCGGGTGCCGCTATGCCGGCGGCATCGATTCCCCGGAGTCGTTCTGGGACTTCATCATCAACAAGGGCGACGGGGTCGTGGAGATCCCGTCCGACCGGTGGGACTACCGCCGGTATTACGACCCGGACAAACGCACGCCGGGACGCATGTACACCAAACGGGCCGCCTTCATGACCGGCGACCCGTGGGCCTTCGACCCCGACTTCTTCGGCATCTCGCCGCGCGAGGCCGCCGCCATGGACCCGCAGCAGCGCCTCGTCCTCGAGGTGGCCTGGGAGGCGCTCGACGACGCGGGCATCGCCGGACAGGCCGCGGGCGCGCCGATCGGCGTCTACGTCGGGGCCTTCACGCTGGACCAGATGGCGGTGTCCAACACCAATGCGGCGCTGCCGTGGGTGGACATGCACACCGCGGCGGGCGCGTCGTACACCATGCTGTCCAACCGGATCGCGTACGCGCTCAACATGATCGGCCCCGCGCTCACCGTCGACACCGCCTGCTCGTCGTCGCTGGTGGCCTTCCACCTGGCCTGCCAGGCGCTGGCCAACGGCGACTGCGAGGTGGCTCTGGCGGGCGGCGTCACCATGCTGCTGCAGCCGGAGGTGTTCGTCTCGATGTGCAAGGGCGGCTTCCTGGCCGCCGACGGCCGCAGTAAGCCCTTCGACGCCGCCGCCGACGGCTACGGCCGCGGTGAGGGCTCGGGCATGGTGGTGCTCAAGCGGCTCGAGGACGCCGAGCGCGCCGGGGACCGGATCTACGCGGTGGTCAAGGCCACCGGATCCAATCAGGACGGGCGCACCACCGCCATCACCGTTCCCAACGCGGATCTGCAGGAAGCCCTGGCCAAGTCGGTCACCGAGCGGGCGGGCATCGCACCGCACGAGGTCACCTACGTGGAGGCGCACGGCACCGGCACCCCGGTCGGCGACCCGCTGGAACTGCGGGCCATCGGACGCGCCTACGGGCAGGTCGAGGGGCGGACCGCGCCGCTGGGCGTGGGCTCGGTCAAGGGGCAGCTCGGGCACACCGAGGCCGCCTCGGGTATCGCGAGCGTCATCAAGTCGGCGCTGGCCATCACCCACCGCACCATCGCGCCGCAGGGCTGGTTGAACGAGCCGAACCCGGAGATCCCGTTCGACGAGCTGGGTCTGGCCTTGCAGGTGGAGGCGCAGCCGGTCGATCCGGAGACCCGAATGACGGTCGCGGTCAACGGTTTCGGCTACGGCGGCACCAACGCGCACGTCATCCTCCAGGAATACGTCGCGGCGGACACTCCGGAGCGGGAGCCCAGACACCATGGCGTGCTGCCGATTTCGGCGCGCACCGACACCGCCGCGCGCGAACTGGCGCGCGGCTACGCCGAGCTCATCGCCGCCGGAGCCGAACCCGCCCGGCTGGCCGAGGCGGCGTGGACCCGGCGGCACCATCACGGTGTGCGCGCGGGCCTCACCTTCGGTGACGACGCCGAGCTGGTGCGGGCGCTGATCGACTTCGCGGGCGGCGAGGGCCGCACCGCCAAGGTGATCGCCCGCAAGGCGCCCGAACCGGTGTTCGTGTTCACCGGCATGGGTCCGCAGTGGTGGGCCATGGGCCGCCGACTGCTCACCACCGGTGGCGCTTTCGCCACCGAGGCCGAGCGGATCGACGCGGTGTTCCGGGAGATCTCGGGCTGGTCGATCGTCGAGGAGCTGCTGCGGCCCGAGGAGCAGTCGCGGGTCACCTCGACCGCGGTCGCCCAGCCCGCCAACTTCCTGATCCAGGTCGCTCTGGTCGCCCTGCTCGACGAGCTGGGCATCCGGCCCGCCGCCGTGGTCGGCCACAGTGTCGGCGAGGTGTCGGCGGCCTACGTCACCGGGATGCTGTCGCTGCGGGACGCGCTGCTGGTCAGCTTCCATCGCGCCCGCCTGCAGGCCACCACGGCCGGTTCGGGCGGCATGCTCGCGGTCGGTCTGGCCCCCGCCGCCGCGCTGGAGCTGATCGACGGCGACGAACTGGTCAGCATCGCCGCGATCAACAGCCCGAGCGCGGTCACCCTCGCGGGCAACGAGCAGCGGCTCGACGAGATCGCCGAATCCCTCACCGAGCAAGGCGTTTTCGCGCGCCGACTCCAGGTCGAGGTGCCGTATCACAGCTACCTGATGGACCCCATCCTCGACGAGCTGACCGCCGCCCTGGCCGGGCTGAGCCTCGCCGAGCCGCGTATCCCGCTGTGGTCCACCGTGACCGGCACCCGGGTGACCGCGGGCGACTGGGACGCGGCCTACTGGTGCGCCAATGTGCGGCAGCCCGTCCGCTTCGCCGACGCCATCACCGAACTGGTGGGCGTGGGCAGCCGGGTGTTCCTGGAGGTCGGCCCGCATCCGGTGCTGGGCGCCAACATTCGCGAGATCCTGATCGGCGCGAACGAGACCGGCACCACCGTCGCCACCCTCAACCGCAAGCAGGACGACGCCGAGAGCGTCCGGCAGACCCTGGCCGGGCTGTACGCGGCGGGTGTGCTCGACATCGACGCCCTCTTCGGCGATCTGGTCACCCGGCATGTGGATCTGCCGCGCTACCCATGGCAGCGCACCCGGCTGCGCGTCGAACTGAGCGGCATGCAGCGGCTCAAGTACGGCACGCCCGGTATGTACCGCATGCTCGGCGATCCCGTACCGGAGCACCCGAACACCGCATGGCGCGTCCAGCTCAGCGTCGGCGACATGCCGTGGCTGGCCGACCATGTGGTCGGCGGGTCTCGCATCCTGCCCGGCGCGGCATATCTGGACGCGGCCCTGAGCGCGGCGGCGCTGCGCACCGAGTCCACCCGGGTCGCCGTCGAGGACGTCCGGTTCCTCGCGCCGCTGGTGGTGGACGAGGGCATGGCCCCGGTGGTGGAACTGCAGGTGGAGGAATCCACCCGGCGCTTCAGCATTCGCTCCCGCGACGCGGCGGGCGACGCCTGGACGGTCAATGCCACCGGCCGCCTGGTCGAGGGCGTCTACGAGCCGTCCAAGGCCGAGCTGCCGGTGCTCGAGGAGATGGCCGCCATCGACCCCGACGCCTATTACACCGCCTTCGCCGCCCGCGGCCTCGACTACGGCCCGGACTTCCGCCGCGCCACCGCGCTGCGGGTGAGCGGCAATACCGTGGTCGCGACCCTGGACGGAACCATTGCCCGCGACAGCGGGCACCTCGCCCACCCGGCGGTCGTCGACGCGGCCGTGCAGTGCTTCGGAGCGGTCCTCGCCGCCGCGCCGAACGCCGGACGGGGAGCGCTGGTTCCGGTCGCCGTCGCAGGCGTGCGGGTGTTCGCGCCCATCCCGGAGCGGGTGACGGTGGTGGCCCGCCTCACCAGTACCAGCGGCGACCAGACCGCCGACGAGCTCACCTGCGACTACGACCTGCTCGACGATGAGGAGAACATCGTCATGCGGATCCTGGGCCTGCGGCTGGGCGACATCAACCCCGATCGTGGTGCGCTGCAACGGCTCACGGACTACTTCTACGAGGACCGCTGGGACATGCGGGAACCGGTGGACACCACCGCCCTGCCCACCCCCGATACCGCGTACACGCTGGCCGTCGACTTCGCCGCCGAGGCGGGAGCGCGGGCCACATCCATCGCGGGCGCCACGGCCCACGGCGAGGTGCTCGCCGTCGGCGATCCGGGCCGCGAGGACCTGGAATCCGTTGTGCGCGAGCGGCTCCAGCGGATCGTGGCGCTCAACGGTGTCGAGCGCACGCACATCGTGCTGGTCGCGGGACACGACTACACCGACCTGGACGCGCTGTGGACGCTGCGTCGCATCGCGGTCACCGTCGAGGGCTTCCTCGAGGACTGGCTCGAGCAGCGCGGCGAGGAAATCCCTATGACCGGTGACGGTTCCGTGCACGTCTCCCTGGTCACCGAGCGGGCCTTCGCGCACCCGGACGAGGACGCGGTCCCCGATCCTGCGCACGCCGCGCTGGCCGGCGCCCGCCGGGTGCTGCTCAACGAGCAGCCGCGGCTGCGCTGGCGGCTCATCGACGTGGATCCGGAGGTGAGCGAGGCGGACCTGGCGGCAGAGCTGGCAGTGCCGGGCGCGTTCACCTACGACCACGCCGACGAAGTGGTGCTGCGCAACGGGTTGCGCTGGGTGACGGTGGTCGCGGCCACCCTGCCCGAGCGCATCGACGGACTGGACCGGGCCGAGCCGCTCACCGATCCGGAGGCGAACTTCCGGCTGGAGCTGCCCAAGTCGCGGGTGCTGTCGCGGCTGGCGTGGCGGCGCTGCGAACGCCGCGCGCCCGGGGCGGGCGAGGTCGAGGTGCGCATCCTGGCGGTCGGTCTCGGCTACAAGGACCCGCTCAAGGTCATCGGGGTGCTCGGTGAGCGCGAGATGGCGGGCACCTTCTACGGCACCGAGCCCGGGATGGAGGCCGACGCCGTCGTCGTCCGGACCGGTACGGGCGTCGGCGATCTCGCGGTCGGCGACCGGGTGTTCGTGACGTCCAAGGGCATGATCTCCCGCTTCCACACCACCGAGGCCGACCTGGTCACCCGGGTGCCGGCGGACACCGAGCCCGGCGCATGCACCAGCACGGTCGCGTTCGCGACCGCCGAGCACTCGCTGCTCGAACTGGCGCGGGTGCGCAAGGGCGAGGTGGTGCTGGTGCACGGCGCGGCGGGCGGTGTCGGCTCAGCCGCGGTGCAGGTCGCGAAGCTGTACGGGGCCACGGTGATCGGCACCGCCAGCAGTGACGAGCGCCGGGCCTATGTGCTCGAACAGGGCGCCGACCACGCGCTGGACTCGCGGTCGCTGAACTTCGCCGACGACGTCCTGGGCCTCACCTCCGGTCGCGGCGCGGACGTGGTGATCAGCACCGCGCCCGGGGAGATCCTGCGGCAGAACTTCAAGGCGGTGGCCGAGTTCGGGCGCATCGTGGAGATCGGCAAGGCCGACATCTACGGCGGCGGCGTGCTCGACCTGGGGTACTTCGACAAGAACCTCTCCTACCACTCCTTCGACCTGGACCGCATGCTGGCGATCAAGCGCTCGGCCACCAGCGATCTGGTACGCGGCGTGCAGGAGAAGCTGGCGTCGGGCCACTACCGGTACCTGCCGTTCGAGGTGTACGACACCGCCGACGTGGCCCGGGCCTTCGAGGACGTGGCCCGTTCGGCGCAGCTCGGCCGGATCGCGGTGCGCCTGGAATCCGAAGCGCCGCAGGTGCGTCCGCTGATCGCGGCGGTCACCGTGGATCCGGCGGCCCGGTACCTGATCACCGGCGGGTTCGGCGCGTTCGGCCTCGCCGTCGGGCGCTGGCTGGCCGGGCTGGGCGCACGCCACCTGACCCTGCTGGGCCGGGGCGGCGCGACCACCGACGCCGCCCGCGCCCAACTGGCGCGCTGGCGGGCGCAGGGCGTCGAGGTCACCGAGGAACTGGTGGACGTCACCGACATCGAGGCCATGGAAGCCGTGGTGGCGCGGGCGCATTCCGCCGAGCACCCGCTGCGCGGCGTCTTCCACACCGCGGGCACGCTCGACGACAAGCGGGTCGCCGACATGGACCGGGACAGCCTGGCCAAGGTGTACCGGCCCAAGGCGGAGGGCGTGATCGCGCTGCGGCACGGGCTGGCCGCGGCCGGAGCCGAGCTCGACATGTTCGTGCTGTTCTCCTCCGGCAGCACCATCTTCGGCAGCATCGGCCAATACGCCTACACCGCGGCCAATCTCGCGCTCAATGCCACCGCCGACCTGGTGGTCCGCGACGGCGGCACGGCGCTGGCGGTCGGCTGGGGTCACATGTCCGGCGGCGGCATGGCCGACGACGACTATGTGTCCCGCTACCTGCGCACCGCCGGATTCGACCCGATCGACATGGACGAGGGCGTCGAATACCTGGAGAAGTCCCTGGAACTGGGCATCCATCACCAGGCGTCGATCATCCCGATCAACTGGTCGACGGTGGCCTCCACGGTGTCCTGGTACGCCATGACCGGCCGCACCGCCGAGCTGATCGCCGCTGCGGCGCAGGACAATTCGGCCGCCTCGCAGCTGGTGTCGGCGCTGCGCGAACTCGACGAGCAGAAGCGGGCCGACGTGGTGGCGCACATGCTGGCCGAGCAACTGGCCGTGGTGATGGGCGTCGACGCCGACTCGATCGACCTCACGATCCCGGTGCCGGAACTGGGCCTGGACTCGCTGATGGCGGTGGAATTCGGTGCGCTGGTGGGCAAGACACTGGGCGTGGACCTGCTGTCGATGAAGGTCGGGCGGTCGTTCACCCTCCAGCTCGCGGGGGCCCGCGCCGCCGAGATGCTGGTCGGCGCGAACACCGGGGCGGTGTCGGCATGAGCGAATCCGCACGGGACCTGGCACGCAAACTGCTGGCGGGCAACGCGACCACGGAGGCGGGAGTGCCCGGCCCGGCCACCACGGTCCGGCACACCGCGCCCGCCACGCCGGCTCCCCTCGCGGGGCGGACTGGTCCGGCTCGCGCTCCGCGCGGGCCGGGTCGGCAGTTCGCCGACCATCCGGAGGTCGCGGCGGCCGTCGCCAAACGGGCGGCCATCGCGGCCATCAGCGAGCAGTCGGGCATGCCGAACCCGCTGTTCCTGCCACGGAACAGCCCGAACGACACCGTCATCCGGGCCATGGACACCGACCTGGTGAACTTCAGCGCCTACAACTACCTGGGACTGTCCAGCCACCCCCGGGTGGTGCGGGCGGCCCAGGAGGCCCTCGACCAGTACGGCGCGTCGGCCTCGGCGAGCCGGATCGTGTCCGGTGAGATCCCGCTCTACGGCGAACTGGAGCAGCGGCTCGCCGGAATGTACGACGTGGGCGACGCGATGGTGACCACCAGCGGCTACCTCACCAACGCGGGCGTCATCGGCTTCCTGCTGCGCGAGGGCGATGTGGCGTTCTGCGACAGCCTGATCCACGGCAGTGTGGTCTCCGGCACGCAGTGGGCCGGCTGCCGCCGGATCAACTTCCGGCACAACGATCCCGACTCGCTGCGGTCGGTGCTGAAGATGTCGCGGTCCGGGTTCGATCGGGCGCTGGTGGTGCTGGAAGGCCACTACTCCATGGACGGCACCGTCGGCCGGGTGGCCGAACTGGCCGCCGTGGCCCGCGAATTCGACTGTGCCGTCATGGTGGACGAGGCCCACTCGCTCGGCGTGTTCGGCGCGGCCGGGCACGGCATCCGCGAGCACTACGGCATGGCCGGGGCCGAGGTCGACATCTGGATGGGCACGCTGTCCAAGGCGCTGGGCAGCGTCGGCGGGTTCATCGCCGCCGACGCCGAGCTGATCGCGGCGATGAAATCCAGTGCACCGGGCGTGGCCATGCTGACCGGTGCGCCCGCGCCGTCCGCCATCGCGGCGGCGCTGGCCGGTCTGGATGTGCTCGCGGCCGAACCGGATCGGGTGGCCCGGCTGTGGCACAACGCCCGGCTGTTCGACACCGCGCTGCGGGAGCGGGGACTGGATCTCGGTGAGTCCCAGGGCACGCCGATCGTGCCGGTGATCGTGCCGGGCGAGATGCGGGCCGGATTCGTGTCCGCGCACCTGCTGCGCCAGGGCGTGTACGCCGGGGCCATCTCGGCCCCGGCGGTGCCGGTGGGCAAGGAGCGGCTGCGCTTCTTCATCACCTCCGAGCACAGCGAGCGGCAGTTGCTGTCGACGGCGGACCTGCTGGCCGAGGCGATCGCGCTGGCGGGTCAGCTGCCCGAGGCCATGGCGGTCTGAGTCCGGCGGTGCTGTGGGCGGAGCGCGAACACCGCCCACAGCACCAGACCGGCCACCGTGGCGGCCACCCCGAGTTCGCACACCCGCGTCCAGCCGCCCGCCTCGAACGCGGCCCCGGCGGTCACCGATCCGGTCACGCCGCCGAGGAAGTAGGTGACCATGTAGGCGGTGGTCAGGCGGCTGCGCGCGGCTGGATCCAGGGTGTAGATGGCCGACTGGTTGGTCAGATGCGCGCCCTGGATACCGAAGTCGAAGACCACCAGCGCGGCGATCAACGCCACCACGTTGTGCCCGCCCCACACCACCAGCACCCAGCTGGCCAGCAGCACCAGCCAGGTCAGCGTGGTGACGCGGCGCAGGTGCCCGCGGTCGGCCAGCCGGCCCACCACCGGCGCGCCCAGCGCCCCGACCACCCCCGCCAGGCCGAACAGGCCGATCACGAATTCGCCGTAGTGGTACGAACTTCCGCCCGATCCGGACAGCTGGAACGCCAGCGCGGTCCACACCAGCGAGAAGCTCCCCATCAGGATGAACCCGAGCAGCATGCGCTGCCGCAACACCGCGTGGCGGCGGATCAGACCCATGATCGACACCAGCACTCGTGGATAGCTCTCCCCGGTCGCCGCGCGCGGGGTGGCGGGCGCGAGCAGGTACACGCTGATCGCCATCACCACCTGCAGTCCGGCCGCCACCAGCAGCACCGCGCGCCAGCCACCCAGCTGCGCCACCGCCCCGGACAGCACCCGCGACAACAGGATTCCCAGCAGCAGGCCGCTCATCACCGTGCCGACCACCTGCCCGCGCCGCGCCGGATCGGCCAGCGCCGAGGCCCACGGCACCACCACCTGCGCCGCCGAGGCCGCCACCCCGGTGGCCGCCACTCCCGCGACGAGCACCGCGTAGTTCGGCGCGAACGCCGACACCAGCAGGGCGGCGACCGAGGCGAGCAGCAGCACCGGCACCATGCGGTGGCGGCGCAGGAAGTCACCGAGCGGGACCAGGAACGCCAGGCCGCACAGATAGCCGATCTGGGCCGCGCTCACCAACAGCGCCGCACTCGCGGTGGACACCGTCAGGTCGCCGGCGACCTGGTGCAGCAGGGGTTGCAGGTAGTAGTTGCCCGCGGCCGAGGAGCCGGCGGTCACCGCGAACACCAGCACCGTCGTCCGGGTCAGCGTCGGGTCAGCCTCGGGAGCGATCGGTGCGGGTGCCGCGGTGCGGAGCGTGGAAACCATCACCGCTTCATGGTGGGCGGGGATTTCAATCTACAAAAGCGATGGTTTTCGATACTGCTATCTATCCAATAGATGGCAGGGCTAAGCTCGGCCCATGGAGCTGCGTCAGATCGAATGCTTCCTGGCCTGTTGCGACCACCGGTCCTTCACCGCCGCGGCCCGCCACCTCAACCTGGTGCAGTCGGCGGTCTCCACCAGCGTCGCCAAACTCGAGCACGAACTCGGGGTGCGCCTGTTCGACCGCACCCCGCGCACCCTCGAGCCGACCGTCGCGGGCCGGGCCATGGTCGCGCCCGCCCGCACCCTGCTGCGCGCCCGCGGCGACATCGTGGACGCCATCGACGCCGCCCGCGGGGAGATCCGCGGGGAGGTGGTCGTCGGCAATCTGATGAACATCCACAACATCGACCTGGCGGGCATCATCGCCGAACTGCACCGGCAGTATCCGGAGGTGACCCTGCGGATGCGTCAGAGCATCTCCGGAATGGCCGGCAATGTGGCCGGACTGCTGGACAATTCGCTCGAACTGGCGCTGCTCGCGGGCATGAGCGACGAATTCCCCGGCCTCACCACCCATCTCATCGCCGAGGAGACGCTGGTGCTGTGCACCGCGCCCGGGCATCCGCTGGCGGGCCGCCCCTTCCACGCCGCCGATCTGCACGGGGTGCGGTTCATCGACTTCCCGCCGGGCTGGGGCATCCGCACCATCGCCGACGAGCTGTTCCCGGGCCGCTATCCGGTCATCGAGGTGGCCGACCAGGCGTTCGCACTGGAGTTGGCGGCCAAGGATTTCGGGGTCGCGCTCATCCCGCTGTCGGTCGCGCGGCTCTCCCCCGGCGTCCCGTTCGCCGACTACCGGCCGTATCCGCTGCCGTGGCGTTTGTGCGTCGGTCACGCGGCCGCGCGGACTCCGTCGAACGCGGCGCGCACGGTCATCGAAGCGCTCGTCGCGCACGGCGGCGCGGGGCGATGACGTGCGGCCGCGCAGCCTTCACAGGTCGACGATGGCGGGTGGGCCGGTGACGGTCAGGGGCGGGAGCGGGTCGGTGTAGCGCTCGATCTCCACCAGGGACAGCTGGCCCGTGCACCCTTGGCTCAGGCGGGACGTGCCGCGATCCCGGGTGACCGCGTTGGGGTTTCCGTGGCGGCAGAAGGTCGCGTCGGCGGGGTCGGGGTCGTACCAGGCGCCGGTGGACAGCTGCGCGACGCCCGGGCGCACCGAATCGCTGATCTCCAGCCCGGCCAGGCAGCTGCCGCGATCGTTGAATATCCGGACGATGTCGCCCGCGGCGAGACCGCGCGCGGCCGCGTCGTCCGGGTGCAGCCGGACCGGTTCGCGGCCCCGGATCTTCGAGGACTGGCTGTGCGCGCCGATATCGAGCTGACTGTGCAGTTTGGTCCGAGGCTGGTTGGCCACCAATTGAATCGGGAACCGGGCCGCCAGCGGGCCGCCCAGCCATTCGTCCGGCTCGAGCCACACCGGGTGGCCCGGGCAGTCGTCGTAGCCGAAGCCCGCGATGGTCTCGGAGAAGATCTCGATCCGCCCGCTCGGGGTGTGCAGCGGGTGAGCGACCGGGTCGGCGCGGAAGTCGGCGAAGGCGACGTGCTCCTCGGCTTCGAGGGGCAGGTCCAGGGATTCCCCGGACCAGAAGGTGTCGTAGTCGGGCACGTCGTGGCCGCGGGCGCTCAATCGGTCGCGCCACTCGTCGTAGAGGTGGCGCAGCCATTCCCGATCCGTGCGCCCCTCGGTGAATTCCTTACCGATGCCGAGCCTTTCGGCCAGTTCACCGAACATCCAGTAGTCGTCGCGGGCCTGCGCGTGCGGCCGGGTCAGGGCGGGCATCGGGAACAGGTAGCGGTCGCCCTCGCCCGAGCCGTAGTCGTCGCGTTCGAGGGTCATGGTCGAGGGCAGCACGATGTCGGCGTGCCGGGCCGTGGCCGACCAGAACGGATCGTGCACCACCACGGTGTCCGGCCGGCCGAAGGCGGTGCGCAGCCGGGCCAGGTCCTGGTGGTGATGGAAGGGGTTGCCACCGGCCCAATAGACCAGGCGGATGGCGGGATACGTGCGATGCTCGCCGTTGTACTCGTACGGCTCACCCGGGTTCAGCAGCATGTCCGCGATGCGCGCGACGGGGATGAAGTCGTGCACGGCGTTGCGCCCCTGCGGCAGTTTCGGCGGGGACGTGACCCGCACGGCCAGACCGACATTCCCGGCCGAACCGTAGCCGTGGCCGAATCCGCCTCCGGGCAGACCGATCTGGCCGAGCATGGCGGCCAGCACCACGCCCAGCCACAGCGGCTGCTCCCCGTAGCGGGCCCGCTGCAGCGACCAGCTCACCGTGACCAGGGTGCGGGTGGTCGCCATCTCGCGGGCGAGGGTGCGAATCCGGTCCGCGGGAACACCGGTGATGGGCTCGGCCCAGTCCGGGTCCTTGACGATGCCGTCCGCCGCGCCGCGCACATAGTCGCGGAAGCGGTCGTAGCCGACGGTGTAGCGGTCCAGGAAAGCGTTGTCCGCCAGCCCTTCCGCGTCCAGCACCTGGGCCAGCGCGAGCATCAGCGCGGCATCGCTGCCCGGCCGGGACGCGATCCATTCGGCGTGGGCCTCGGCCGGGCAGTCGTCGCGCAGCGGGCCGATGGTGACGAAGCGGCAGCCATTGGCGTGCGCGGTCTCGATCCAGCCGCGGCCGTTGTGCTTGGAGACCCCGCCGGGCGAGACCACCACGTTCTTCGGGGACAGACCGCCGAAGGAGACGATCAGCTTCGAGTGCTCGGCCAGCACCGACTTGGTGGTGGCCCGGGACATGATGGTGCCCATATCGGCGAGGATGTGCGGCAGCAACACCGTCGACGCGCCCAGGCTGTAGCTGTTGCGATGCGAGACGTAACCGCCGAGGCAGTTGAGAAATCGGTGAATCTGGCTCTGCGCGTGATGGAATCGGCCCGCGCTGGCCCAGCCGTAGGAGCCGCCGTAGACGGCGCCCGCACCGAATTCCCGGTACACCCTGGCCAATTCACCGGCCAGCAGATCCAGCGCGGTCTCCCACGAGACCGGCACGAACTCCTGCGCGCCGCGCGGTCCGGGCCCGGGGCCGTGTTCCAGCCAGCCGCGCCGCACATAGGGCTGGTCGATGCGGGCCGGATGGTGCTGGGCCGAGGCGACATTCTCGATGAGCGGAGTGGGTTCGGGGTCCGCGTGCCACGGGCGGACCGTGGTCAGCCGTTCGCCGTCACTGTCCGCTTCGAGAACGCCCCAGTGGGTGAGGTGCGTGGCCATGCCCACAACATACGCCCGGCCGGTCGGGGCGGGGTTGCGGATTCAGTAGCTTGGAGTACGCTCATTTTTGAGTCCACTCAGTTCCGCAGGCAGGGTTGGAGGTGTCCGATGGCCACAACGGCCACATCGGCGCACGTCGGACGACGGCAACGCAAGATGCACGACAAACAGTCCAGGATCTTCGAGGCGGCCGCGACCCTGTTTGCCGAACAGGGCTTCGACCGGGTCACCACCCAGCAGATCTCCGATCGCGCCGATATCGCGGCGGGCACGCTGTTCCGCTACGCGGCCACCAAAGGCGAACTGTTGCTGATGGTTTACAACGAGGAGCTGCGCACCGCGCTGGAGGTCGGCGCGGATCAGGCTCGCGCGCAGGCCGATACCGTCGCGGCGGTGTGCGAGATGCTGGGCCCGCTGCTGCGGACCGCCGCGCAACGACCCGAGAACACCATCGTCTATCAGCGTGAACTGCTGTTCGGCTCACCCACCGACAAGTACCGCTCCGAGGGCCTGGCCCTGGTGGCCCGGCTGGAATCCATGATCGCCGAACGGCTCGTCGCCGACTCCGGCGCGACCGGGTCACCACAGGTCGAGGAGCAGGCGCGAGTAGCCGGTCGCAGCATCTTCGCGGTGCTGCACCTGGCCTTGGCCCGGCCGTCCACCGGCGCGCATCCCGGGCACGACGCCATGGCGGATCTGCGGGCGCAGATCGCACAGATAATCGCCGGATACTTCACATCCACAGGGAGGCAATGACAATGGGCATCGAGATCCGCAAGGTCACCGTGCTCGGCACCGGTGTGCTGGGTTCCCAGATCGCGTTCCAGACCGCGTTCCGCGGCTTCGACGTCACCGGATACGACATCGACGACGCGGCGCTGACCGCGGCCCGCGGGCGCTTCGACAAGCTGGCCGCCACCTACCGCGAGCAGGTGCCCGGTGCGGGCGACGGCAAGGCCGAGGCGACCGCGGCGGGCATCGCGCTCAGTTCCGATCTGGGCGCGGCGGTTTCGGATGCCGACCTGGTGATCGAGGCGGTGCCGGAGGTGCTCTCACTCAAGCAGGAGATCTACGAGAAGCTGGGCAAGCTGGCCCCCGAGCGCACCATCTTCGCCACCAACTCCTCCACCCTGCTGCCCAGCGCCATCAAGGATTTCACCGGTCGGCCCGATCGGTTCCTGGCGTTGCATTTCGCGAATCAGGTGTGGCACTTCAACACCGCCGAGATCATGGGCACCCCCGACACCGATCCGGCCGTCTACCAGGCGGTGGTGGACTTCGCCTCCGCCATCGGCATGGTGCCCATCGAACTGCACAAGGAGAAGGCGGGCTACGTCCTCAACTCGCTGCTGGTGCCGCTGCTCAACGCGGCCATGAACCTCGCCGAGGGCGGCTACGCGGAGCCCGAGGCGGTGGACAAGACCTGGCGCATCGGCACCGGCGCTCCGGCCGGGCCGTTCCAGATCCTCGACATCATCGGGCTCACCACGCCCTACAACATCCTGATGAGCGGTGACGCCACCGGACAGCGAATCGCGCAGTGGCTCAAGGACAACTACATCGACAAGGGCAAGCTCGGCATCGCCACCGGAGAGGGGTTCTACAAGTACACGGCCTAGGCGCACACCGTTTTTCCAGACCGATCCCCCACGGACAGGAGTTCTGATGGAGTACACCAGCGGCAACTACGAAGCCTTCGCACGGCCCCGCAAGCCCGCGGGCGTGGATGGCAAGACGGCCTGGTTCGTCGGGTCGGGTCTCGCCTCGCTGTCCGGCGCGGCCTTCCTCATCCGCGATGGCCGGATGCCCGGGAACAAGATCACCATTCTGGAAGAGCTGAAGATCCCCGGCGGCGCGCTCGACGGCATCAGGGAACCGAAGAAGGGCTTCGTCATCCGCGGCGGCCGCGAGATGGAGAACCACTTCGAATGCCTGTGGGACCTGTTCCGGTCCATCCCGTCCATCGAGGTCGAGGACGCCAGCGTGCTCGACGAGTTCTACTGGCTCAACAAGGACGACCCGAACTTCTCGCTGGAGCGCGCCACCGTCAATCGCGGGCAGAGCGCGCAGACCAAGAACCTCTTCACGCTGAACGACAAGGCGCAGCAGGACGTCACCAAGATCTTCCTCGCCACTCGGGAGGAGATGGAGGGCAAGCGGATCAACGAGGTGTTCTCGAAGGACTTCTTCGAGAGCAACTTCTGGATGTACTGGCGCACCATGTTCGCCTTCGAGGACTGGCACAGCGCGCTGGAGATGAAGCTGTACCTGCACCGATTCGTGCACCACATCGGGGGGCTGCCGGACTTCTCGGCGCTGAAGTTCACCAAGTACAACCAGTACGAGTCGCTGGTGCTGCCGCTGTACCGGTGGCTGCTGGACCAGGGCGTGACGTTCACGTTCGACACCACCGTCACCGACGTCGACTTCGAGATCAGCGGGGATCGCAAGCAGGCCACCAGGATTCACTGGACTTCCGAGGGAGTCGACGGCGGGGTGGACCTGGGTCCGGACGATCTGCTGCTGATGACCATCGGGTCGCTGACCGAGAACTCCGACGAGGGCGACCAGCACACGCCCGCTCAGCTGAACGAGGGCCCGGCGCCGGCGTGGGATCTGTGGCGGCGCATCGCGGCCAAGGACGAGGCTTTCGGGCGTCCCGACGTGTTCGGCTCGCATATCCCCGAGACCAAGTGGGAGTCGGCCACCGTCACCACGCTGGATCAGCGCATCCCCGAATACATTCAGAAGATCTGTAAGCGGGATCCCTTCAGCGGCAAGGTCGTCACCGGCGGCATCGTCACGGTCAAGGACTCCAGCTGGCTGATGAGCTGGACGGTGAACCGGCAGCCGCACTTCAAGCAGCAGCCCAAGGATCAGATCGTGGTCTGGGTGTACGCGCTGTTCGCCGACAAGCCCGGCGACTACGTGAAGAAGACCATGCAGGAGTGCACCGGCGCGGAGATCACCCAGGAATGGCTGTACCACCTGGGCGTGCCCGAGTCCGACATCCCCGAACTGGCGGCGGAGGCGGCGCGCTGCGTGCCGGTGATGATGCCGTACGTGACCGCCTTCTTCATGCCCCGCAAGGCCGGTGACCGGCCCGACGTGGTGCCCGCGGGTTCGGTGAACTTCGCGTTCATCGGCCAGTTCGCGGAGACCAGCCGGGACTGCATCTTCACCACCGAGTACTCGGTGCGCACCGGGATGGAGGCGGCGTATCAGCTGCTCGACATCGAGCGGGGTGTGCCGGAGGTGTTCAACTCCACCTACGACATCCGCACGCTGCTGACGGCCATGACGCGGCTGCGCGACGGCGACCCGATCGACCTGCCCGGGCCGGAGCTGCTGTGGCGCGGGGTGGCGAAGCGGTTCGGCAACAACGAGATCGGCGAGCTGCTGACCCAGTACGGCGTCATCGGCAAGTAGAGCGCCACCGCGACGGCCCGGTTCCCGGTGGGATCGGGCCGTTGTCGTCTTCACATCGAGCCTGGAGCCTGGAGCCTGGAGCCTGGAGCCTGGAGCCAGATAGTGAACTAATTGTCTATATTGTCTCTAGACAGATACCAGTAATTGGCGCTACCTTTCGAATCCATAGGCAGTGATTTGACTATCTGGATGTGAGGGATCATGCACCCGTTCCGTCAGGCCGTCGAGGCCCGCGATGCCGCGGCCATCGAAGCGCTGCTCGCCGACAATGTGGTTTTCACCAGCCCGGTCGCCTTCAAGCCCTATCCGGGTAAGGCCATCACCGCGGCCATCCTGCGCGGGGTGATGCGGGTGTTCGAGGACTTCCGGTACGTGAAGGAGATCGGTGCGCCGGACGCCGCCGACCACGCGCTGGTCTTCGAGACCACCGTCGCGGGCAAGCGCATCACCGGGTGCGACTTCCTGCACTTCGACGCCGACGGCAAGATCGACGAATTCACGGTGATGGTCCGCCCGCTCTCGGGCGCCCAGGCGCTGGCCGAGGCCATGGCCGCCCAGTTCGCGCAGATCCAGGCCGAGGCCGTCGCGCAAATCGAACGGGAGGCAGCGGCGGCCAAACGCCAGGCGGCGGGTGCG
>NZ_JBEXYE010000025.1:0-89719 GCF_040630785.1 Nocardia sp. NPDC005746 | reverse complement strand
CACGGTCTCGTTGTCGGCGGCCAGTTCCGGCGGGGTCGCCACGGTCGCGGCGGTGCCGGACTCGGTGCAGCCGTAGCTGGTGGTCAGGCCCTGCAATGCGACGGGGAAGCGTTCACGCAGTCGCTGCACGAGCGATGGGGACGAAGGGGCGGAGTTGAGTGACAACGCCGCCAACGAGGACAGGTCATAGCGTGAAATGTCCACGCCCAGAATGCGACTGGCCAGCGTCGGTACGGCCGCCCAGTTGGTGACCTGCTCTGTCTCGACCAGCCGCAGCAGCGATTCGGCATCGTACTCGCCCGCGGTCGGGAAGATGATCGCGTCACCCGTGGTGAGGCGCGGGATCGCGATGTTATGCAGGCTGGCGATGTGGAACAGTGGCATGGTCGCCAGATGTCGGCGGCCGGCCGGGGAACCGTCCCAAGCCTGGCCGCGGAAGCCGGCGGCCAGCGCGTCGGTGAAGCGGTGGTAGTCGGCGACCGCGACGAGGTTGCGTTGGGTGTGCACCACGCCCTTGGGGCGGCCGGTGGTGCCGGAGGTGTAGAGGATGATCGCCGGATCGTCCTCGGCCACCTCGGCGGCCGGATTGCCTGGCTCGAATTCGGCGATCAGTGCGGGCAGGTCGACTTCCATGGTGAGCAAAGGGATTTCGGTGCCGGTCTCCGCCACGACCGCCGCGCGCTTGGCGTCGGCGATCACCACCTTCGGGGTGGAATGCGTTAAGCCGTACTCGATCTCGCGCGGCGCCCACCACGCGTTGTAGCCGACCGGGATCGCGCCCAACCGCTGGGCGGCCCAGAAGGTGACCACCCATTCGGGGGTGTTGGCGGCCAGGATGCCGATCCGGTCGCCCTTGCCGACGCCGTAGCGCTCGGCCAGCGCGGCGGCCAGCGCGCCGGCGGCGGCGTGGTGCTCGGCGAAGGTGTAGCGGGTGCGCGCGGACACGAGGTAGTCGAGTTCGCCGAGGTCACGGGAGGCCTCCAACAGCTCCAACAGTGATCCTCGGCGGTGCTTGAAGACCGGCTGCGGTGCACCCAGCACCTGCTCGACGGTTATTTCGAACGGACCTCCCGGGCCGGTCAGCTCTGCGGTCACCTGCGTGGCGAGCTTCTGGAGATCAACGGCGTTGGTCATGAATCAAATCCTCGAATCGGTAGTGCGTGCGTCATCCGAACGTCTTGTGGGGCACGCCGACGATCAGGCCACCGTCGATGACGTGCTCCGCGCCGGTCGTGTAGCTGGACTCGTCGCTCGCCAGGTACACGATGAGATTCGCGACCTCCTCGGCGGTGGCGGCACGGCCGAGCGGGATCTGCAGAAAGTCCTCGGGAATGCCCTCGGTCATCGGTGTGCGCACCATGCCGGGATGCACCGAATTGACGCGAATATTGTGCTGCGCCAGCTCCAGTGCGGCCGACTTGGTCAGACCGCGCACCGCGAACTTGGTGGCGGTGTAGCCGTGCAATCCGACGCTCCCACGCAGACCCTCCACCGAGGAAATGTTGATGATCGAACCGCCGCCGGCCGTCGTCATCGCCGTCGTCGCCGCCTGGATTCCGAAGAAGGTGCCGGTCAAGTTGATGTCGACGATCTGCCGCCAGGCCGCCGGGTCGAAGTCGGCAATGGTGTTGCCGTTGACGATTCCGGCATTGTTCACCAGGACGCTCAGCGAGCCGAACTCCTCGCCCGCCATGTCGACCGCCTGTTTCCACTGCTCGGCGTCGGTCACGTCGAGGTGAACGAAACGCGCCGCCGCACCCAACTCGGCCGCCAGCGCTTCACCTTCGGAATCCAGCAGATCGCCTATCACCACCCTGGCCCCGTGCTCGACCAGAGCACGCGCGTGCGCGGCGCCCATTCCGCGCGCGCCACCACTGATGAGGGCCACTTTGCCCGCCACACGCCTACTCATGCTCGATCCAGCCGTCGAGTGTTCTCTGTCATACGGGCAGTAAATCATGTCTTCAATCACTGTTTCAATCAGTGATTGAAATGATGATTGAAGCGTGGCCGATCCGACTACGCGGTCATGAGTCGACCGGTGCTGCGATCGCTGACCGCATGGGCGCGCGGGTCGCGACCGTGAAAATGTCCGAGCCGGGATGGGTGCGAGCGCCGCCGAACAGACTCGAGCGCAAGACATTTCACGATCTTCCGCGGGGGGCGACGGAATCGCGCGTACAGTAACTCGTTGATAGCTGTCTCGCGATGTCGACCGGAGGTGGATGCCTATGGGTTCGGCTCACGAGGGTCTGTCGCGTCGGGGGGTGCTGGCGGGTGGAGTGATGCTCGCGGCTGGGTCGTTGGCCGCGTGTTCGGACTCGTCTCGGTCGGAGGGGCAAACATCGACCCCGATCGCGTCGGCCTCGCCCGAGGCTCCGGCGCCGTCGACTCCCGCGGCGGCGTGGTCGCGACTGATGGCGGGAAACGGGCGCTGGGTCAAGGGCAATCTCGATCATCCCGACCGCGATCCGGATCGGCGAGAACTCCTTGCCATGAAGCAGAACCCGTACTGTGTCGTGTTGTCCTGCATCGATTCTCGGGTGCCCCCGGAACTGCTCTTCGATGTCGGTCTCGGCGATCTGTTCGTGCTGCGGACCGGTGCGCAGGTGATGGGGCCACTGGTGGAGGCGTCCGCCGAGTACGGGCCGCTCACCGGTGGCACGCCGTTGATCGTGGTGCTCGGGCACCAGCGGTGCGGTGCGGTCATCGCCGCGGAGGAGGCCTTGCGTACGGGCAAGGCGCTGCCGGGCAATCTGCAGGAGATAGCGCTCGCTTTGCGCCCGGCCTACGAGCAGGTGCGCGTCAGCGACCAGGATCGTCCCGATGCCATGGCGCGGGCCCAGGTGCGGCTGGTCGCTGATCGGTTGCGTGGCAACGCGGATCTGGCGCCGATGGTGGGAGAGGGCCGGATGGCGGTGGTGGGCGCCTACTACTCCCTCGATACCGGGGAGGTCGAGGTCCTGTCGGGCGCACCCTCCTGAGCGCATGCCGCGCGCGGGCTGGGCGGGTTCATGGGCACTGATCGTAGCCCTGGCCGCGCGAGATCAGAGCGATGGCGTCGCCCGCTCCGGCGGTGAAGCCGGCGTTCTCGTCCGGTGTCGCGGCCGCGGCGTCCGGGCTGGTGAGCCAGCTGGTCAGGAGTTCGTCGCCGGCCTGCTGCAACGACCATCGCGGGTCCCCGGCGTGGCTTCTGGCGGCCAGGGCGAGCACCGCGTGCATGCCGACGCATGCCGAGCGTCGTGCTCCAGCGGCGGCCGGGGACAGCGACGACCCCGGTGTGGTCGACAGGGGCTGGGTGGTCGTGGACACGATCGTGGTGCTCGGTTGGTCGGATGCGCTGCTGCTCGAGCCGCACCCGGTCAGAGCGAGTGCGGCGAGCACGGCCGTCACGCTCGCCGATATGGCTTTCACCGACATGATGTGTGGATCTCCCGCCGACTGCGAACGTGGTGTGTCCCATCATGATTCGGACGCGGGTTCCCGGGGCGGCTTTGGGGCGGTTCGGGGTCGGGCGCCGACACCAGGATGTGCTCGAGTTCAGGTCGGAGTGGCGGACCGGCGCGGGGCTATGCCCGCGATCGGGCGGATCGAGAGTGCTGCCCAGGGCAGTGGGATGGAGGCGAGCACCCGGCTCGACCACCGGAACCGGGTCGTGCCTAGGGTGAGCGAGGTACGGAGGGGGCAGGCGACCGTGTAGGAGGCTTGATGATTCCCGTTGCCGATACCGAGATTCTGATCCGGAGGCCGTGCGCGGAGGTCTTTCACGCGTTCGTCGATCCGGAGGTGACGTCCAGGTTCTGGTTCACGAAGAGCAGTGGGCCGGTGGTGGCGGGCGCGGAATTGACCTGGACCTGGGAGATGTACGGCGTCTCGAGTGAGGTGCGGGTGACCGAGGTGGTCGCGGATCAGCGGATCGTGTTCGATTGGAACGCAACCACGGTCGAGTTCGGGTTCGAGCCCTGGGGGGAGGGGATGACCCGGATGACGGTCAACGAGACCGGTGTGATGGGGACGGTCGAGGAGATGGTCGCTTACGCGGCGGACTCGACCGGGGGCTTCACCTGGATGTTGAGCGGGGCGAAAGCCTTGTTGGAGTTCGGGATCGAGCTGGGAACCGTCCGGGACGCGCATCCCGGAATGCTCCGGCCGGGCTGGTGATCCGAGGAGTGGATCACCGCCCGAGCGGGTGGAGCGAATCGAGTGGTCAGTACGCCGAGTCGACGTTGTCCATCGAGCCGTAGCGGGCTGCGGCGTAGTTGCAGGCCGCGGCGATGTTGGCGACCGGATCGTAGATGTCCCAGGAGGTGCCGTCGACGTGGTAGGCCTCGAAGGTCGGATCGATCACCTGGAGCAGGCCCTTGGACGGGATGCCCGCCGCGGCGTTGGAGTCCCAGAGGTTGATGGCGCCGGGGTCGCCGCCCGATTCGCGCATGACATTGCGGTGGATGCCCTCGTAGCTGCCGGGAATGCCGTGGGCGGCCATGATGCCCAGGGCTTCACGGATCCAGCCGTCGAGGTCGTTCGAGGCGGCGGTCGGCGTGATCTTCGTCGTGGCCGAGAGGTTGACGGCTGCGGGCAGGGTCCGCGCCGAAGCGTCCGGGACGAGTGCCGAGGCCTGGGCGGTTGCCACGATCGACAGCGATGCGGCGGCCAGGGCGCAAGCGGCGAGACGGCGGGCGGTCCGGGAAGGGGAACGGTGTCCGGTAGCCATGGTGGTTCTCCTGAGAATTTCGATGCCGTGCGGTCGCTCGGCGGTGAACACAGCGTCGGTCGGGGGAATACCTGCGCACGACGGTCGTTCTGCCGGGCATATACCTATTTCCGCCGCGCACGTGCGGGGGAGATAAGCTGATTGGTGCCCGCTGCTGGCGATTTGCGAGTTACCGATGGTCCAAGCCGATCCATTCGAAGTGCAGCGTGATGCCGGTTCCGACGTCGTCACGGAGCTGAGCGCTGCCGGATTCGAAGGCGCGCACGAGATCGGGCGCGGCGGACTCGGAATCGTCTACCGCTGCACGCAGGTCGCCGCCGAACGGGATGTGGCGGTCAAGGTTCTCACCGGTGACCTGGACGAGGACCGGGAACGGTTCTTCCGCGAGCAGCGCGCGCTGGGACGTCTCACCGGGCATCCGAACATCGTCAGCATGCTCGAGGTCGGCGAGACCGGCGGCGGCCGTCCCTACCTGGTCATGCCATATTTCCCGCGGGGATCGCTGGGCGAACGGCTCCACGTCGACGGCCCGCTGTCGCTGCCCGACGCCCTGCACATCGGGGTGCGGATCGCGGGGGCGCTCGAATCCGCGCATCGCGCCGGAGTCGTTCACCGCGATATCCGGCCCGCGAACATCCTGCTCACCGACTACGACGAGCCCGTGCTGACCGACTTCGGCATCGCCGACGTCGCCAATTCGCCGGACGTCACCGCGCCCGAAGTGCTCGACGGCCAGGCTCCCAGCCGCGGCTCGGACGTCTACGGACTGGGAGCCACCCTGCTCTGCGCGCTCACCCGCCGCGTCACCACCGAGCAGCCCGATGATGAGCACGCGACCCAGCCCGTGCGGATCGCCACCCCCGCGAATCCCGAACTCTGTGAGATCGGGATCCCCTGGGACGTCCGCGCGGTGCTCGAAGCGGCCATGTCGCGCGACCCGCGCGACCGTCCGACCGCGGCGGCCCTGGGCGACCAGCTGCGCCGGATACAGCTCGAACGCGGCTTCCCGGTCGACGACATGGCGGTGCGCGACGAGCCGGGCGCCGAATCCGAATCGCTCACAGGATCGGAAATGATCGCATCGCAGGGAGTTCCGCGTCTGCACAGTGACGGCTTGCACGACGGGACCGGCAATCTGCCGCTCGAACTGACCAGCTTCGTCGATCGCCGCACCCAGCTGTCGGAGGTCGTCAACCTGCTGGCCGGTTCCCGCCTGGTGACCCTGACCGGGATCGGCGGCGTCGGAAAGTCCAGGCTCGCACTGCGAGTCGCGCACAAGTCCCGGCAGAAGTTCCCGAACGGCGCGTGGCTGGTGGAGCTGGGGGAGTTGCACGACGACGCCCTGCTGCCCGATGTGGTGGCCGCCGTCCTCGGAATCCGAAGCCAGGGCGTCATATCCGTGCTCGACACCCTGGTGGAGGCGCTGGCGCCGCACGATCTGCTGCTGGTCCTCGACAATTGCGAGCATGTGATCGACGCGGCCGCCAAGCTGTCGGAGGCACTGCTGCGGGTCTGCCCGAACGTGCGCATCCTGGCCACCAGCCGTGAGGCCCTCGGCATCGGCGGTGAAGCCGTGTATCCGCTTCCGCCGCTGACCGTTCCCGAGTCGAGCAAGGAACGCGCGTCGGCGCACTCGCACGCCGTGGCGCTGTTCGTCGAGCGCGCCGCCGCGGCACTGCCGGGCTTCGAGATGACCGACGCGAATCAGCCCGCGATCGCCCAGATCTGTGCCCGCCTCGACGGCTTGCCGCTGGCGATCGAGCTGGCCGCCGCGCGCCTGCGCACCATGTCGGTCGAGCAGATCCGCACCCGCCTCAGCGACCGGTACGCCCTGCTGTCCCGCGGTGGCCGGGGAACCCCGAGGCGGCAGCAGACCCTGTGGTACTCCATCAACTGGAGTTACGACCTGTGCACCCCGGACGAGAAGCGGTTGTGGGCCTGCCTGTCGGTGTTCACCGGCGGCTTCGAACTCGACGCGGTCGAGCAGGTGTGTGCCGGTCACCTGCCCGAATACCAGGTTCTCGATACCCTGTCCGCGCTGGTCGACAAGTCCATCCTGGTCCGACAGGAAACCGACGGGGCGGTGCGCTTCCGGATGTTCGAGACCGTGCAGGAATTCGGGCGCGAGCAGGCCGAGGAATCCGGCCTGTACCCGGATCTGCATCGGCGCCACCGGGATTGGTGCGAGGGACTGGTCCGCGAGGCGAACGCCGAGATGATCGGCCCGCGTCAGCTCGACTGGGTCGCCCGGCTCGAACGGGAACTGCCGAATCTTCGAAAAGCCTTGGAGTACAGCCTGTCCGAGTCCACCGAAGGCGGGCTCGGGATGGTCACCGACCTGTACCTGTTCTGGGGTCTGCGTGGGCGGCTCCACGAAGGCTACCGCTGGTACGAGCGGGCCCTCGGCCACCCCGGCGGTCGCATCACCGATCGCGCCCGGGCACTGTTCGCCGCCGGCACGATCGTGGGTTTGACCGGTGACCTGGCGACCGCGAACAAACGATTCGACGAGCTCCGCATCCTCGCCGAACAGACCCCGGACCCGCTGGTCGCGGCCCTGGTCGACCACGTCGACGCCAATGCGGCGCTGGCCCGCGGCAATGTCGGCGAGTCCGACGCGGCCGCCCTGCTGACCGACGCGATCCGCAAGTACGAGGCATGCGGCGAACTCGGTATGCAAATCGACGCGCAACTGTCCCTCGGCTGGGCCTACGCCCTCGGCGGTGACGCCGCGCGGGCCGTCGCCTGCCACGAGAAGACGCTCGCCATGACGTCGAGCGCCGGCGAATCGATCTACCGGTCCTGGGCCTTGTTCGCCGCGGGCTTCGCGGTCTGGCGAGCCGGCGACGTCGACCGCGCCAAGCGTCTGCTGGAGGAGGGCGTCCGGCTGTCCGCCCTGATCACCGAGCCGCTGGTGGCCGCGGGCTGCCTGGAGACCCTGGCTTGGATCGCCGCCGATCGGAACGAGCCGCGCCGCGCGGCCGTCCTCATGGGCGCGGCCGACAAGCTGGGTCGTCTCGCCGGAACCGCGACCCTCATGGTCCGCGACCTGCTCACCTACCGCGCCGACTGCATGCGCGGCAGCCGCGAGGCGCTCGGCCCGCGCGCCTTCGACCGGGCCCGCCAGGAAGGCTCCGCCATGAGCCTCGACTCCGCCGTACGACTCGCGCTCGACGAACCGTCCCCGGCCGGCGAGACCGCCCCGCAGGTGCTGACCAAACGGGAACGCCAGGTCGCCGAGCTCGTCGCGGAAGGCCTGACGAACCGGGCGATCGCGTCCCGCCTGGTGATCTCCCAGCGCACCGCGCAGGGTCACGTCGAGCACATCCTGGTCAAACTGGGGTTCACCTCCCGCGCACAGATCGCCGCCTGGGTGGCGGAACAGTCCTGATCTCGTGGATGTCCGGAAATCCGGATACCGTGGTCTGGGTAAGACGCCTCGGAGTTTCACCCCGGAGTGACCGCCATGAGCGAGCCGAACGCGAACGCAACCGCGGTATTCGATCCGCTGGCCGATCGTGCCGCGAGTACTCTGCTGCGGCTCGTCGACGCGGTCGAGGAGTTCACGGCCGCATGGGAATCCGGTGGCCTGCCTCCCGATCTGGCGAAATTCGCGCTGACCGGTGACACCGCCCGCCGGGCCTCCCTGATCGCACTGGTCAAGGTGGATCTGAAATACCGATGGCTGCGCTACGAGCATCCGAAGCGGCTCGCCGAATATCGCGCCCGGTTTCCGGAACTGGCGTCGGGCCCGATGCCGCGGCAATTGCTCTACGAGGAGTTCCATATTCTGCGCCGCGCCGGCGTCCGGATCGATGTCGCCGAATACGCGCGGGACTATCCCGCGTACGCCGACCGGATCGACGCGATCCTGCGGCCGGACGACCCGTACGAGAGCACCCTCGTCGACCGGACCGGCCCGCCGGTCGCGGGTGAGGAACTCGAACCCGGCGACCGCATCGACGACTTCGATCTCCTACTGGAACTGGGCCGCGGCGCGTTCGCGAGAGTCTTTCTGGCACGGCAACTCTCGATGCAGCGACTCGTCGCGGTGAAGGTCTCCACCGACCACGGCACCGAACCGCAGACGCTGGCCCAGCTGGACCACGAATACATCGTGCGCGTCTACGACCAGCGGGTACTGCCGGACCGCGCGCTGAAACTCATGTATATGCAGTACCTGCCCGGCGGCACGCTGTCGGCGGTTCTGACCCGCGTTCGCGAGACCCCGCCGGAACAACGCGGCGGACAACTGCTGCTCGATGCCGCCGACGCGGCGCTGGAACAGAAGGGCGAGCTGCGAACCTCGGGCGCCCGGGTGCGCGACGAGATCGCCGCGTTGTCGTGGCCGGAGGTGGTGGCCTGGCTCGGCCGCAGGCTCGCCGAGGCCCTGGACTACGCCGAGGAGCGCGGTGTCCTGCATCGCGACCTCAAACCGGCGAATGTGCTGCTCACCGCCGATGGTGTCCCGAAACTGGCCGACTTCAATATCAGCGCCAGCGACCACGTCGCCGGCAGCAGCCCGGTCGCGTACTTCGGTGGTTCCCTGGCCTACATGTCGCCGGAGCATCTCGCGGCCAGCCACCCGGCTCTGTCCGGCACCGTCGAGAACCTGGACACGCGCAGCGACATCTATTCGCTGGGCATCGTGCTGTGGGAGCTGCTGACCGGGCGGCGGCCGTTTCCCACGCTCGAGGCGAAGGACTCACAGGCCGCGGTCGAGCAACTGCTCGAGGTGCGTCGCCGCTCGATCGCACCGGAATTCCTCGACGACCTCCCCGCGGACACTCCGCCCTCGCTGCGCCGCGTGCTGCTGACCTGCCTGGCGCCGGAACGGGAGGACCGCTGGGCCAATGGCGCGGAGTTGGCTCAGCAGTTCGAACTGTGCCTCGACCCCCGGGCCCGGGAGCTGGTGGACGCGCCACAGCGCCGGTGGCTGCCGACCGCACCACTGTGGGCGATCCCGATCCTCGCGCTGGCGATCGCCATACCGAACCTGATCGCGGTCGGATACAACTACTACTACAGCAGGACACTGATCGTCGGGAAGCTCACGCCGCAGGCCCGGCACACCTTCGAATACGTTGCGCTGGTGCTGTATCCGCTTGCCATCGTGGTCGCCGCGGTCCTGATTCTCTTCGCCGCGCGCCGCCTCGTCCTGGTTCTGGTCGGCCTGCGCATCGGCTGGGACTTCACCGATGAGACGCTCACCCGCGCCCGCATCGACGCGCTCCGGCTCGGCCCGCGGGTGGTGTGGATCGCCTTCGTGTTCTGGGTGCTCGGCGGAATCGTGTTCCCGGTCCTGCTGAACCTGATCGCCGGGGGCGTACCGTACGCCACCTACGTGCACTTCCTGCTGTCGGTCGTGGTGTGCGGCGCGATGGCCGTGTCGTATCCGTACTTCGGGCTCACCTGGTACGTGGTGCGGTGCCTGTACCCGGTGTTCCTGGAACACGGACGGTCCGACGCCGCCGATATCGACCACCTGCACCGGCTCGCCGGGCGCACCGGCTTCTATCTGACCGTGGCGGCCGCGGTGCCGCTGGTCGGCGTCACCGGGGTCACGTTCCTGCCCGGGGTGGATATCGAGTCCATCATCTGGGCGGTGCGGATCCTGTGCGTCGGCGGCATCCTCGGTTTCGTGCTCGCCTATCTGCTGTACGGCGTCATCGAGAAGGACCTCGAGGCGCTCGAACGGGTGGCGACGGCATCCGGTGTCGTCCTGACGACCCCGCACCTACCGAAACCCTTGCGTTCCAGCTCTGATCGGCGGTGATCGAACGACTCCGGGCCTCGCTATTCCTCAGAATCCCGTCCCGCGCAGGCACATGCGGTGGGAAGATGCGGACGTGGAGCAAACCGCCTCCGTGACAGTCGAGGTGCGCTCGTCCTCGACGCTGAAACCGCGTGATGCCTTCGAACAGTGGGAAGCACTGATGGCGGATGCCATCGTGCCCTCAGCGATATCGCCGCTACACGACGGGTGCTGGAACGGCAAGATCACCAGCACCCAGTTCGATCGAGTGTCGGTCGCGCTCATGCGAGCCAGCGCACAGCAGGTGAACCGGACGCAGCGGATGGTCTCGCGGTCGCAAGGGGAGTTCCTGCTCGCCAATATCGTGCTGGAAGGGACGAATTGGACAGAGCAGCAGGGGCGGACCGCGGAATCGGTGGCCGGGTCCATCGCCTTCTATGACAGCGCGCAGCCGCTGCTCAGCCGCACCACCGACAACGCGATGTCGACGCTGCTGCGCGCGCCGTTGCAGCCGGTGCTCGACTACGCCGGGCTGGCGCGCGACGAGTTGCCGTTCGCTGTGCCGATTCCCGCCGACGGGGCCATGGGCGTGGTCACCCGCTTCTTCCGCGACGTGGCCGAACTGACCAATGAGGAAGCCGAGCGCGCGAACCTCGCCTTCGACGGGCAAACCACCGGCATGCTGGCCTCGGCGCTGTTGCTCGCGGTCGGGAAAGCCTCACCGGCGCCCTCGGATTCGCTCTACACCCGCCAGCAGATGATGGCCTACCTACGAAAACGGTTCACCGATCCCGACCTCACCGTCGACGAGATCGCCAAGGCCTGCCTGGTGTCCCGGCGCACCCTGTTCCGCATGTGCGAAGGGCTCGGCGGCCCGGGCGCGCTGATTCGGCGCATGCGCATCGAGCACGCCCGGCGGCAGCTGCGGTCGGAGCCGACCCGTTCCCTCAACTCCATCGCAGCCGCCTCGGGTTTCGCCTCCGACCGGCACTTCTACCGCGCGTTCCAGCTCGAAACCGGTATGACGCCTGGCGAATTCCGCTCCCAGTACGCCTTCGACGCCTCCGGCGCCCGGCGCGAGAGCCGTCCGGCCGCGGACTAGGACAGCAGCTGCCCGTGTGCCAGCGCCTCGATCGGCGGGCTGGTGTAACGCGGTGCGCGGTAGTGGAAGTCGAAGTTCGCGCGCACGTACCGGCGGTAATCCTCCAGAGTGTGCAGGGTGTCGGTGCGGGCCTGCCCCGTGACGCCGAGCACGTCGAGTTCCTCGGCCAGTGCTTCCTCCATCCGGCCGATCCGTAGAATGCACTCGGTCAGCATCTCGTTGACCACGCGCAGGGCGTGAGTCCTGGTGCAGCCGAGGTGATATTCGGCCAGCAGCACCGCGTTGTAGGCGTAACCGACCGCCTCGTCCGCGGGCAGGGAATGCACGTCGTTGATCAACCCCATGTGCTCGGTGACCGCCGCGCGCAGGGTCTTCATGGCGGGCAGCTGCCGGACCGTGTCGGGTAGATCGATCCCGTAGGTGATCTCGCTCAGATCCAGCAGCATATAGATGGCGACCGAGATCTGCCGGTGGGTGCGGTATTCGTCGAGTTTCGGCAGGTCACGGGTGATGGTGCGGACGCTCTCGGTGTAGTAGCTCCACCACCACTCCACGATCTCGGCGCGCACCGCGCGTTGCCACTGCGGCGAGCGGCCGCGGCACAGTCTGCGCCACAGGTCCTGGAAGCCGGTCGCCAGCACACCGGATGGTGTGCCGTCGAGGTGAAAGCCCGTCTCCAGGCGTTGAATGGTGGCCAAACATCTTCGCGGGTCGGGCATTTCGATATCGAACTGGTCGTCCACGATAAACGCCCACGCCGTGAATTCGGCGAGCAGTGCGAGCGATTCGACGTCGGCGTCGGGGCACCACATCGAATACATCTCGACCGGGCGGGAACCCGCCACTCTGCGTCGGGACAACTCCTCGGGAACGAGATCCAGGTTGACCAGCCATTCCCACATCTTGGATTCGGCGGCTCTGGCTCTGGGATTGGTTCCTTCCGGCGGATACGGCATGTGGAAGTCGGGAAGGACGATTCGCTCGGAAACCATGGGGCACAGCTCCTTCGGTGAGCGCGAATCCGCGTGGCCTCATCCGCCGACCCTGGAGTGCGAGCCGGCTCCCCGCCATCCGATCACGCCCGATTCGTCTAGTATCGCCCACTTTCCCCTGGGGCACACCCCGATTGGGGGGGGGAATGGAAGAATCAGCACACCGGACGGTTCGCGCGTGGGAGAGGCGGCGATGGAGGAGTTCGATACCGAGGTGGCGGGGGACGGGCTTCCCAATGCGCCCACGTTCGGGTCGGTCTTACGACGGCTACGGGATGCGCGCGGCGTGTCGCGGGAGCGGCTGGCATTCAATTCGGGGGTCAGCGCCAGTTATGTGAATCACCTGGAGAAGGGCGAACGCGAGCGGCCCACCCGGGAAGTGGTGACGGCGTTGATGCGCTATCTCGATCGCCTGACGGCACTGGCCCCGGAGGAATTCCGGCAATTATCGGATCTGGCCGGACTCGGTCCCGTGGAGCAGCCCTCGACCGATGACCTGCGCGCCGATCTCGGGCGCGGAATTCCGCAGGCCCTGGCCTTGTACGAGCCGCACCTGGCCGCTTACGTCGACACCCGCCTGAACATCCTGATGTGGAACGACAGCTTCGCCGCGGGGTTCCCGGGACTGACCGAGGGCGGCAATCTGCTGCGCTGGATGCTCGATGATCCCCGCGCGCGGCACGCGCTGGTCGAATGGGAGCGGGAGCTCCGGATCTCGATCCAGTGGCTGCACGGCTATATCGCCCAGTACGGCGACACCGGCTGGTTCGACGACCTGTTGCAGGAGCTGGGCCGGTTCCCGCTGTTCCTGGAACTCTGGTCGGACACCACCGCCCGCTACGAGCGCGCCCGCCCGGTCATCTGGTTGCGCGACGGCGACGGTACGACGGTTCGGATCGTCGGGCAGCTGTTCACTGTCAACAGCACGGCCTATCCCGGGCGCATGCAGATCTTCATCGGGCTGCGGAGCCCGGGCGAGGGTCAGGCGTAGGACTCGCGGTGCCGGCAGTGGGATAGCAGGACCGATCCTCGTCCTGCTGCTCCTGGTCACGGCCGCACCGCGGCGCTGGATCGGGTTGCGGGAGAAGGTATTCCGCGCCTGGCGCGCCAGCCGGCCTGAAGGCCCGATCGGTCGTACCGGCCCGTGGCGGAGGGGATCGCGGGCCGGTACCGCACTGTCGTCACCGGAACGGCGGCGTCATCGCCGGTATGCCGGTACCGTCACCGGCCGAGGATCCGCCGAATCCAGCCGCCCTCGGCGGCCTGCTCGTGCCCCGCGCACCATTGATCGGCCGGAACCCGGGCGCGCACCTGGGCGATGTGCGCCCCGCATCCGGTCCAGGTGGTCTTGCCGCAGGTCCGGCACCGCGTCGCTCGACACATTCGAGAGTCCTCCGGGTTCTCAGGCGGGCGCTTCGCCGGATGCGATGGCGTCGGCGAATTCGCAGAACGCCTCGTAGGCGCGAGCGCCGTGGATCGTGGCCGGACCACCGTGCATCAGGAACGTCACGCCGATCGCCTCGGCGGCCTCCTGCTTGGTCGCCCCGGCCCGCGCGGCCGCCTGACCGTGCGAGGCGATGCACCCGTCGCAGCCCTCGACGACGCCGATGGCCAGCGCGATCAACTCCTTGGTCTTGCGATCCAGCGCGCCCGGCGCGAATGCCGCCTTGCTGAGCTCGCCGAAACCCTTGTACACCTCGGGAATCGCGCGCCGCAGCTCCCGGTGCAACGGCGACAGCTCGTTGAGCACGGCCTTTCCGTGCGGCGACGCCTGCGTGGTCTCGTGCGGTGCGGACATGCCTACTCCTTCGACTGCTTCATAGATACCCCACCGGGTATATCAACCACCGTAGCATACCCCAGGGGGTATCCTGGAGGGTGTGGTCACGGCCGGGCCCGGCAACACGAACCGGGCCGCGAACCCGATACCATCCACCCGAACCCATCCGATCGGCCCGAGGAGCACCCATGTGTCAACCGACCCCCTGCCAGACCTGCGGCAAGATCACCTGGGCAGGGTGTGGCGACCACATCGACCAGGTCAAGGCGGCCGTTCCGGCCGAGCAGTGGTGCGACGGCGAGCACGTCGCCAACTAGCCGGACGAGGGACTCTCACGAATCCGGTCGCCACGCGGCCGGCGCACAGGAAGGGTAGGAGCCATGCGGATCTACATCACCAGTGTTTTCGTGGACGACCAGCAGAAGGCGCTCGACTTCTACAGCGGGGTGCTCGGCTTCGAGAAGAAGCACGACATTCCGCTGGGCGCGGCCCGATGGCTGACCGTGGTGTCGCCGGAGGACCCGCAGGGGGCGGAATTGTTGCTCGAGCCCGACGGGCATCCGGCGGTGAAGCCGTACAAGGACGCGCTCGTCGGTGACGGAATTCCCGCGGCCTCCTTCCAGGTCGCGGATGTGCGGGCCGAATTCGAGCGATTGAGCGGGCTCGGGGTGAGGTTCACCCAGCAACCGGTGGAGGCGGGCCCGGTGACCACCGCGGTGTTCGACGACACCTGCGGCAATCTGATCCAGATCGTCACTCCGGCGTAGTCCGGACCTCGGCCGGGCCGAACAGGACGGCCTCCATGAGGCGAATCACCCACTGGCGCGGATAGATTCGCTCGTCGTCGCCGAAGACGCGGGCGTAGTCCACCACCAGGCCGAGGGCGGCGTGCACCAGGACGGCCGCCTCGGCGGGGGTGAGGCCGGGGCGGACGCGGGTGAGCAGGGCCGCCCATTCGGTGACCACCATGCGCTGCACCACGCGCAGGGTCGCGCGCTCGTCGTCGGGGACGTGGCCGAATTCGGCGAAGTACACGAAGAGCAGTTCGCGTTCGTCGAAGGCCCCGGCCACGTACATGTCGATGAGCTTGGCCAAAGCCTCCGCGGGGCCGGAGGATTCGGCCAGGGTGGGGGCGATGACGGCCGACATGCGGTCGGCGGCCCGGCGGAAGGCGGCCTCGAGCAGATCGCCCTTGCCGCGGTAGTAGCGGTAGACCGCGGAGGTGGAGGGCAGGCCCGCGGCGATCGCGATGTCCTCGACGCTGACATTCGGATAGCCGCGCTCGTAGAACAGCCGCACCGCCCGCGCCAGCAGTAGTTCATGTTTGAGCGAGAGCGGCGTCTCCACCGCGCGCGGGGCGGGGGGCGGCTGGGCGGGCTCGGGCAGGTCGGCGGCGATGATCGCCCAGCAGGCCGTATTCAGCAGGACGGCAAGGGTTTTGGAGGCGAGTACGACCCGGTGGTCGCCGAGGCAGCTCACCGTGCTGAAGACCCCGATGGCCCGCACCCGCAGTTCACGGGCGGACAGGCCGGGCCGGACCGCGTCGATGAGGGCGCTGAGGTCGGTGAGGGCGGTGCTGAAATGCTGGTCCACCGTGCGCTTGTCGGGGTCGTCGAGGTAGCGGTGCTCCCACCGGGCCAGCCCGACCGTCGTCCGGTTCACGATGGTCTCCGCGATGATGCCGTCGATCCCGTACCCGAGCCGCCGCCGCGCGGGCCAGCCCGCCGCCACCTCGGGCAGGCTCACCGCCGCCACCGTCACCTCGCCCAGCCGCAGCAGCTCACCCGCGAACAGCGCGTACTTGCTCGGATAGTGCCGGTACAGCGCGGTGGAGGTGATGCCGAGGCGGGCGGCGATGTCGTCCATGCTCACCCTGTGGTAGCCCTGCGCCGCGAATTCCGCGGCCGATACCGCCGCGATCTGGGCGCGCCGGTTCTTCGGCCGTCGCCGAACCGCCCGCGCACCCGGTTCGGGGGCGGGCGTCCTCGCCCGGTTCACGACTGCGGCTGTTGCGCCAGCGGCGAATTCACCTTGTTCACCAGCCACCGGTCGCCGGACCGTTGCAGCCGCATCACCATCGACAGCTGACCGGGGGCGGGCTTGCCCTGGGTGCCGAGGCTGGTGATGGTCTGGCCGATCACCACGATGGCCTCGGCGGAGTCGCGTTCGGTATTGCGGACCGCGCACTGCACGTCGGTGGCCTTGGACACGACCTGGCCCTGGGTGAGCACGTCGCGCAGATCCTTGCTGGTGGCGTCGAATTGCTTGCGCCACTCCCCGGTCGCGCCGTCGAGGACGCCGGTGAAGTAGGCGTCGAGGTTCTTGGCGTCGTAGGTGGCCAGTATCGGCGCGTACGCGCAGGCCGCGGCCCGGGCCTGTTCCTGGGCGGCGAGCAGATCCTTCTGTTCGGCATCGTGCCGGTAGAGCACGATGCTGGACCCGATCGACGCCGCCAGTGCGAACACCACCGCGGCGCAGGCGGCGATGCGGCCGCGCGGGCCCAGGGCGGGCAGCGAGGTCGTGCGCAGGCGTGACTTCCACGTGTGCCCGGTCGATTTCGGGGCGGCGGTGGCGGGTTCCGTGATCTCGACGGCCGCGGTGTCGGTCTTGTCGACATCGACGGGCGCGGCCGGGGTCGCCTCGGGGTCGGGGGTCTCGTCCGGGTGCTGCTCGATGATGTTGTCGCTCATGGGAAGTCTCCTAACGGGGGACAGGCTGGGACATTTCGTTGCCGGTGGCCCCCGGCGGTGTGGTGGCCCCGTTGTCGGGCACGTCGGGTCGCGGCGCGTTGGCCGACCCGCGGACCTGCAGGGCCGGATCGCTGGTGACGCAGTAGTTGTAGAGCCGCACCCGGTTGTCGGCCTGGATATCGGTCGGCACCACCGGGATGGTCTGGTAGTCGCAGCTGGGCCGGGGCCACGGATCGATCAGGGTGTTGTACGCGCCGTCGTGGGCGGGCACGCCGAGCGCCTGCGATCCGGCGCGCAGGGCGGGGAAGAGCGCGGCGATGGCGGGTGCGCGCAGCTTGGCGGCGCGGGTGACGGCCACGAAGTTGGTCACCAGATTCGTGATGGGGTCCTGGGTTTCGGAGATGAACCCGTTGAGGGTGGCCAGCTGGCCGGGCCCCTGCCGGAGCAGTGTGCGCAATTCCTGGTCGGCGGAGGCGAACTGGTCGAACAGCACGCTGCCCGCCTTGGTCAGGGTGCCCAGGTCGGGCTGCGCGTGCTGGGTGGTGCCCGCGATGACTTCGAGATTCTCGATCAGCTGCCGGGTCTGCGGCAGCAGGTCGGTGAGGCCCGCCATGGCCCGGCTCAGCCCGGAGATCATGTTGCGCAACCGATCCGGCCCGCCGGCGAGAGCTTTGTCCAGCTCGTCGACGATCACGGTGAGCCGATCCGGGTTCATGCCGCCGACCAGGTCCCCGAGATTGCTGAACACCGACTGGATCTGCACCGGCACGCTGGTGCGGGCCCGCTCGACGAGTGACCCGTCGTGCAGGTAGGGCCCGGTGTCGGAGTCGGGCCGGAAGTCGAGATACTGTTCCCCGGCCGCCGAGAGCCGCCCGACCGCCACGGTCCCGCCCAGCGGAATCCGGGCACTGTCGTCGATCTCGGCGACCGCGGCCACCCCGTCTCCGGCGACGCGCACGTCGCGGACCTTGCCGACCCGGCTGCCCCGGAACGTCACGTCATTGCCGGGCAGCAACCCGCCCGAGGACACCAGTTCCACGGTCACGTCGTAGGTGTGCGGAATCGGATCGAACCGCAGCACATAGCCGCCGATATAGCCCGACCCGAGGATCAGCACCACGATCAGACCGAGATTGGCGATGGCGATCCGGCGCTGTACCACCCAGTTCCACAGTGGCGGATTCATCGATCCCCTCCCTGTTCCGGCTGCGCGGGCTGGGTCTCGGGCTGACCCGGCTGCATGCCGGGCGGTCGCGGCGGGCTGGTGAGCCGCCCGAACACCTTCTCCAGTACCTGCGTCAGGCTGCCGATGAACTGCCCGGCGTCACCGAGTTCCGGCCACCGGCTACCGTGTGGATCGGTCAGCGCGCCGACGCTCAGGTACGACACCGTCGCCGCCACCGCGAGGGCGGGCCCGCGCAGGCTGGCCATCAGCGATGGATAGATGGCGTGCAGCCCGTCCAGTGTTCCGGTCAGCTGATCGCTCTGCGCGAAGCCGGACATCAGGGCCTGAATGCTGTTGAACAGCCCGACGAAATCGCCGCCGGTGGTGGTGGCGAAATCACCGAGAGCGTCGGTGGTGGTCGCTACCTTGGCCAGCAGGTCCACGATCTGCTGATTGTTCTCCGTCAGCAGCCCGATCAGCGCCGGGAAGGTGTCCGCGGCCGCGCCGAGTTGCTCCTTGCGCCGGGCCAACTCACCCGAGAGCGAGTTCATCCCGCCGAGGACGGAGTCGATATCGCCGGTGCGGGCGTTGAGCGCGCCGATGGCGGCGGTCATCTCGGTGATCAGATGCGAGAGTTCGGGCGCGCGTCCGCCGAACATGGAGTTCATCTCGCCGGTGATCTTGGCGGCCTGATTGATGCCGCCGCCGTTGAGCAGCAGCGAGATCGACATCATGAGCTGCTCCACCGAGGCGCCCGCCGCGGTGTGGTCGGTGCCGATGGTGTCGCCGTCGCGCAGTGGGTCTCCGGCGTCGGCGGCCGACGGCAGCGTCATGGCCACGAACATGTCGCCGAGCGGGGTGGCCTGGCGCAGTTCGACCGTCGTGCCGCGCGGCAGCCGGATGTCCTCGCGGATCAGCATGCGCACGTCGGCCAGGAAGTTGGTGGTCTCGATCTTCGTGACCACCCCGATATCGGTGCCGCCGATCTTGACGTGCGCGTGGTCGGGCAGGTTCAGCGCGTCGGCGAAGGACGCGTGCACGGTGTAACCGGGTGCGCCCAGACCGGGTTTGGGCATGGGGAGGCTGTCCACGGTGACCGCGCACCCGGTGGCGGTGAGCAGCGTGGCGGCGGTCAGGACACCGCCGAGAGCCGTTGTGCGTAGTGTCATTTCAGGTTCGTGATCCCCAGTAGTGCGGCGGTGATGCCGAAGTCGGGTCCGAAGTCGGCCACCTTGCCGGTGCGGCAGCCGTCCAGCCGCATCTGGATGCGCTCGCAGAAGGTCGACAGGATCTCGCCGTCGAGCACCGACTTGTCCAGCAGGCCGTGCAGCCGCAGCGCCTGATGTTCGGTGCTGGTGGCGTTGGCCAGGTTCTGGAACATGAGCGGTCCGACGTCCACGATCTCGGTGAGGCTGCGGGCATTGGCGCGCATCTGATCGGTGATGGCCACGAAGCGGGTCAGCGCCCCGGCCAGCTGATCCTTGTTCTGCCCCACCAGGGTCGCGGTATTGGTGACGAAGTCGTCGAGCTGGCGGAGCACCGCGTCGATGCCGGGGGCTTGCTCGCCCATCAGGTTCACCAGTTCGGTGAGCCGGCCGCTGAAGTCGCGCACCGTCTGATCGTTGGCGGCGATCACCTGGGTGATGTCATTGAGTTTGACGATGGTGTTGGAGATCTGGTCCTTGTTGGCGAAGGTCACTTCGAACGCGCCCGACAGCTGGTCCAGGGTCTGGCGCAGCTTGTCGCCATTGCCGTTGAGCAGCGGGAACAACACCCGGCTGGCCATCGGCCCGGTGGTGTTGTCACCTTTGAGCGCATCGCCGAGCTGGGAGAAGGTGGCCAGGATCCGATCCAGCTCGACCGGAACGCGGGTGCGCTGCAACGGAATATAGGCGCCGTCGGCAAGGGTCGGACCGTCACCGGTGTAGGCCGGAGCCAACTCCACGTGACGATTCGTGATCAACTGTGGATTCACCAGCGCCGCAATGGCATCCGCGGGAATCTTGACGTCCTCATCCAGCGACATGGTGACCTGGACGTAACTGCCCTTGGGCGTGACGGTTTCGACGGTCCCGATCGGAACCCCCAGCACCGCCACCTCATTGCCCGCGTACAGGCCCGCGACGCTCTCGAAATCCGCGGTGACCTTCATGCGCGCGCCCAGATACTCGGTGGGCAGCGAGCCGATCGAGTCGGGCAGCAGCCCGCACGCCGAGGTGAGCAGCAGCGCGCCGCACACCGCGGCCAGCCGGAATGGTCTGCGAAATTGCATCACTTGCACCCCTGCACGGCCTGCGCGAAGCACAACCAGTTGTCCGGGAACAGCCACGGCGCGTACACGTTTCCGTATGGCCCGTCGCCGAGCACATTGTTGAACTGCCGCAAGGTCACCGGCATGATCTGGTACAGCCGGGCCAGGTTGTCCTTGTTCTTGTCCAGGCCCTCCGACATGGTGTTCAGGTCGGTGATGAGCGGACCGAGTTGGTTGTTGTTCTCGAGCCCCATCTGCTGCAACAGCTTCGACAGCGAGGCCACATTGTCGAGCAGCTGCTCGAGCAGCGTGTGCCGCTTCTGGACCGCGCTGCCGATGGCCTCGCCGCGGGTCAGCAGCATGAGCACGCTGTTCTGGTTGTCCGAGGCCAGCTGCGAGACGGTGTCCATGCCCTTCAAGAGGGTGTCCACCTCGTCGCGGCGGTCATTGATCACCTTGGCGAGCGTGCCCACGCTGTCGAGCGCCTGCACGGTCAGCTCGGGGGAGTTGCCCATCTGCTGGTCCACCAGGTCCAGGGCATTGCGCAGCTTCTGCGGATCCAGCTTCTCGACGCGTTCGAAGGCGTTCTTGTACTGCGGATCCTGCACCACCTTGCCCAGGTTGTAGGGCACCGAGGTGTGGTCGAGCTTGATCCGGTCGCCGAGCAGGGTCCGTCCGCTGCCGGGGGTGAGCTCGACGTGCAGGCGGCCCAGGATGGTGGACATCTTGATGGCGGCGCGGGCATCGTCACCGAGCTTGATCTCGCGCCGCACCTTCATGTCCACCAGCACCTTGCCGTTGTCCAGCCTCACGGCGCCGACCTGACCGACCTCGATGCCGGAGACATCCACCGTCGCGCCCGGCCGCAACCCGGCGGCCTGGGCGAACTCGGCGTGAATGGTCTTGTCGCCCACGTGCGCCTGCTCGATCAGGGTGGACCCGGCCAGCAGCGCCACCACGAATCCCGACGCGAACAGACCCAGTCGCAGCGGCCGGTTGGCCAGGAAGCCCGGGTAGCGAAGCCGCCTCATCGGCACACCTCCGAATGTGATTGGCCGCCGATCTGGTTGAACAGGCCCGGTGGCAGCAGCACGCCCCACAAGGAGACGTCCAGGCTGCACAGGTACGCGTTGCCGTAGGCGCCGTAGCTGCTGAACCGCGCGACACCATTGAGGACGTCGGGCAGCTCGACGGCCGCTTTGTCCAGCGACGCGCCATTGAGCAGGAGCAACGCGACACCGGCACTGGCGTCGGTCTGCGCGCGGGCCGCGCCGGGCTTCACCTGGGCCAGGATGCCCACCAGTGAATCCGTCGCCGTCGCAACGCGTTCCACGGACGATTTCAGCGTGCCGCCCTGCGCGTACAGCGCATCGGTGAGCGCTCGCGCCTGGGTGATCAGGGTTTCGAGCTCATTGCTGCGGTGGGCCAGGCCGGAGATGACGCTGCTGAGATTGCCGACCACCTGGCCCAGGATCTCGTCGCGCTGCCCGAAGGTCCCGGCCAGCTGCGCGGCCTGCGTCACCAGGGCGCTCAACGAGACGCCATTGCCTTGCAACGCCTGGATCAGGGTCTCCGACAGCGAGTTCACCTGATCGGGTTGCAGCACGCTGAACAGCGGCTCGAAGCCCGACAGCAGGGACGAGACGTCGAAGGACGGCTCGGTCCGGTCGAGCGGGATCTGACCGCCCGCGGGCAGCGGTGCGCCCGCCTCCTTGCCCGGCAGCAACGCGATATAGCGTTGCCCGATCAGGTTCTGGTAGCGCACCAGCGCTTTCATCGAGGTCGTCGGATGCTGCTCGGCCCCGATGCGGAAGTCGACCCGGGCGCGGTAGCCATCGGTGAAATCGATCTTGTCGACCCGGCCGACCCGCACGCCCGCCATCCGGATGTCGTCGCCGACCCGCAGGCCCAGGACGTCGGAGAACACGGCGGAGTAGGAGTTGGTGGAGCCGGGCACCGAACGTTGCAGGGTGGACCACATCGTGTAGGTGAGCAGGACCGCGACAGCGGCGAACAGGCCGAAGCCCGCCAAGGCTTTTCCGGACTTCACGACACGCCTCCCGTCTCGGCCGGGACCAGGTCGCCGCCCGCGAGCAGAGGAGTCAGCAACAGCAGCTGAGCCGCGTCCGGCCGGTGGCCGACGATCGCGGCGACCGCGTCGCTGCCGCGCAATCCGGCCGGCTGAACGGCCGCGGGTGCGGGCTGGGTCGCGCTGGCCGGCGCCGTCAGCCCGGGAATCGCGGGCAGTCCCGGAATCGACGGAAGACCCGGAAGGGCAGGCAGACCCGGAATCGCGGGTGTGGCCGCCGGTGTCGGCGCGGGCCCGGCGGCATTGAGCCAGGTGGGCAGCTGCTGCTGGGGGAACTGTTGCGCCGGAGCGGTATCCGGCACCGTCGACCCACCGCAGCGCGGTCCCGCGAGCTCCCCGTAGTGCGGGCAGTCCGCCGCCGTGTACTGCTGGAACGGCGTGAACGACACGTCCATCCGCCACACCATCTGCTTCTTGGGCCCGAAGGTGAAGACGCCCTGCAACCGCTGCAGGGCGGTATTGAGATTGGCGATGGCGAACGGGATGGCCTGCGGGTCCTGGGCCAGGCTGCCGAAGAGCTGATTCAGGCCCGACACCAGGAACTTGCCGGAATCGGGATTACGGGCGAAGAGTCCGTTCACCGTGTCCACCGCGCTGCCCCCATTGGTCAGCAGACCGACCAGCGCCGCCCGCTGCTCGGTGAGGGTGCGCGCGGTGGTCACCGACTTGGCCAGGGTCCCCACCAGATCCGGGGCGGACTCGCTCAACGCGGTCGCCGCCCGGCCCAGATTGCCGAGCAGGTCGCCGACGCCCTCGATCCCGCGCACCTCGGTGACCCAGCGGTCGAGCCGCTCCACCGTGGACCCGGGGACCCGGGCCGACGGATCCAGCGCCGCCGCCAGCGTCGACAGCACCCGGCCCAGCTTCTCGGGCTGAATATTGTTCAGCACGGTGCGCAGCACATTGAGGGTGCTCTGCAATTGGACCGTCGCGGTGCTGGTGTCCTCCGGAATGGTCGCGCCCGCGCGCAGCGTGTCCTTGGTGGGTGTGGTGTCGACCAGTTCGACCGCGGTCACCCCGAAGATATTGTTCGGGATCACCCGCGCCGCCACATTCGCCGGAATCGTGTTCGCCACCACCGGTCTCAGTGCGATGGCGGCTTCCTGCCGCTCGCCCTTGGCCACCACGGTGACGTCCTCGACGCGGCCGACGATCATGCCGCGGAACTTCACGTCGGCGTGGGCGGGCAGCCCGTCGCCGGTGCTGGTGAGCGCCGCGGTGACCGGGACCTTGTCCTCGAAGCGGCCGTTGTAGCGCAGGGCCAGCAGATACAGCAGCAGCGCGACCGTGGTGAGCAGCGCGAGTCCGGCCAGCGTGAGGTGGCGGGCCGTGGGGCCCCGCCCGCTGGGATCGAGAATCATCGATACACCTATCCCGAGATGCGGAATCCGGGGTCGATGCCCCAGATCGCAAGGGTCAGAAAGAGATTGACGAAGACCATGACGACGATGACCATCTTGATGGCGCGTCCGGCCGCCACCCCGACGCCCTCGGGCCCGCCGGTGGCGACGAAGCCGTAGTAGCACTGGATGAACGTCGAGATCATCACGAACACCATGACCTTGAGCAGCGACCAGAACATGTCCGGTCCCAGCAGGAACTGGAAGAAATAGTGGTCGTAGGTGCCGGCGGTGGTACCACCCAGGATCAGCACCGACAGCTTGGTCGCCAGGTACGCCACCGCCAGGCCCACGCTGTAGAGCGGGACGATGGTCAGCGTCGAGGCGATCATGCGGGTGCTGATCAGGTATGGAAGCGGGCGGATGGCAATGGATTCCAGCGCGTCGATCTCCTCGGAGATGCGCATGGCGCCCAGCTGCGCGGTGAACCGGCACCCGGCTTGGATCGCGAACGCCAGGGTCGCGATGATCGGGGCCAGCTCGCGGGTGGTCGCGAAACCGGAGATCGCGCCGGTGAGCGGGCTCATGGTGAGCAGGTTCAACGCCGTGAACGACTCCATGCCGACGGTGATCCCGCCGAACCCGCACAGCGCCACCACCACGCCGATGGTGCCGCCGCCCACCACCAGTGAGCCGTTGCCCCAGCCGACGTCGGCGGTCAGGCGCAGCACCTCCTGGCGATAGTGCTCGAGCACGAACGGAATCGCGATCAGGGCCTGGAAGAAGGTGATGACCTGATGGCCCAGTCGCTGATTGGCCTGCACCGGCACCGACACCACGTTCGCGGCCAGGCGCACGGGTTTGAGCGCCGGGGGAGTGTAGGAACTGCCCATCTCACACCACCTTCGTCGGCAACAGCGTGTTGTAGAGCTGGGTGAGCGCGATATTGGTGGCGAACAGCATCAGCGCCGAGCTCACCACCGCCGAGTTCACCGCATTGGCCACCCCGCCCGGGCCGCCGTGCGCGTGCAGGCCGATATCGCAGGCGATCACCGCGGTGAGCAGCCCGAAGATGGCCGCCTTGAGCACCGCGACCACCAGGTCGTCGGCCACCGCGAAGGACGCGAACGAACCGATGAACGAGCCCGGCGTCCCCGACTGGGCGTAGACGTTGAACATGTAGGCCGTCGCGAAGCCCACGAACACGATGAAGCCGCACAGCAGCATGCTCACCAGCACCGCCGCCGCCAGTCGCGGCGCGACCAGCCGCCGCACCGGGTCGACGCCCATCACCATCATGGCGTCGATCTCCTCGCGGATCGTGCGCGAGCCCAGGTCGGCGGTGATGGCCGAGCCGACCGCGCCGGCGATCATGAGCGAGGTGACCAGCGGCGCGCCCTGGCGGATGATGCCGAGCCCGGCCACCGCGCCGATGAAGGTGGTCGCGCCGACCTGATTCACCAACGCGCCCACCTGGATCGACACCACCACCGCGATCGGGATGGCCACCAGCACCGTCGGCGCGGCCGACACGCTCGTCATGAACGCGCACTGTTTGATGAACTCGCGGTACGGGAACCGCCGCGACAGGATCGACACCACCAGCTGACGCAGCGCGTCCCGGCCCAGATCGACCTGTCGCCCCAGGGTTTCCAGGGACCGCTGCGGATGATCGCGCCACAACTGTCGGGCGCTCCGGCCGATCCGCTCCAGTTCGGAGGGTTCCGGTGCGCCGGAAGGTTTTTCGAGTGTCGTCATCAGGCCATGTCCTCGAGGTAGCGCTGCAACAGCATCAGCAGATACCCGGCCACCGAGAGACCGGCGGCCACGGTGCACAGCACGGCCACCCACAGGCCGGCGCGCAGAACGGGATTCACTCGCATACGCCCACCGAGAATCTTGATCCCGATTACCAGGATGTCGATGAGCCAGACCAGAACCATCATCTACGTCATGCACACATTCGAGAAGGTGAGCACCGGCCAGCACACGATCGATCCGAGGAACGAGATGATCACGTCGAGGCCGTGCAACTGCTTCAGATGTGCGGTGTGGGTGAGTGTCCACACCACCCCCACCAGCCCGTAGGGAATGGCCAGAATGATCAGCGTCCCGAGGAATTCGGACACCTTCATCTCGTAGCTCAGTATGCGATCCAACCGTTTCAGCATCTTGCGAACGTCCTCTCACGTCCCCGCCCCGCGCCTCTGTGCACGAGCTGCCGCAGCGACGTATGTTACTCACGATTCTCGAGAATGGAAGAGAATCGGGAGATCTTCTTCGGGGATGATATTGGGGAGATGCAACGTCTCACGCTGCGGTGATGCGGTAACACAGGTGGTACTAAGTTACTTTCTATTCCCCTCTTGAATCCGAGACCGCGCTGCGGAATCCTCGGTAACATAGCCCGCGCCCGATCGAAGGAGATCCATGACCATCGCGGCACCGCAGCCGGCCGGCGACGCCACCCTCACCCTCGAGCAGACCCGCATCCACATCCCCGGCGTGCACCGCGCCGACACCAAACGCCCGCCGAAACTCGAGGACGCGCTGGACTTCTGGCAGTTCTCCGGCGCGGCCGCCAATGTCGCCATGCAGATGGCGCGACCCGGCGTCGGGCACGGCGTGGCCGACAGCAAGGTGCACTCCGGGGCGCTCATGGTGCATCCGTGGAAACGGTTGCGCACCACCGCGTCCTACCTCGCGGTCGCCATCCTCGGCACGCCGGAGGAGAAGGTCGCCTTCCGGGAAGCGGTCAATGTCGCCCACCGCCAGGTGAAGTCCGAACCCGGGGCCGCTGTCCGCTACAACGCCTTCGACCGCGACCTGCAACTGTGGGTCGCGGCCTGCCTCTACATCGGCTTCGAGGACTCGTATCAGCTGCTCAACGGGAAGATGAATCCCGAACAGGCCGAGGCGTTCTACTCCACCTCCGCGCCCCTGGGCACCACCCTCCAGGTCACCGACGAGATGTGGCCCGGCACCCGCGCCGAATTCGACGAGTACTGGGTGCGCGCGTGCGAGCAGGTGGCGGCCGACGAGAAGATCCGCGCCTTCATCGACGACCTGCTACGCCTGCGCATGATCCACTGGAATCTGCGGGTGATCTTCGGCGGTCTGCTGCGCTTCCTCACCGTCGGCTACCTGCCCCCGTACTTCCGTGAGCAGCTCGGCGTGAGCTGGTCCGCCGCCGACCAGCGCCGCTTCGAGCACCTGTTCGTGTTCGTGGGCTTCGTGAACCGCTTCATTCCCCGCTTCATTCGCAACGCGGGCACCCGGAGCATGATGGCGAACGTGCGCCGTCGGCTGCGGGTGCACAAGGCGTTGATCTGATCGTCCGGCCGCTCAGGCGGTGACCGGCCGGGACAGGTCGTACACGGTGCTGGCGCCGACCGTGAGCGCGGTGAAGTGGGACTTCACCCAGGCCGAGATCTGGGAGCCGCTCGAATCGGCGTTGCCGCCCATGACCATTCCGCCGTCGATGAAGTAGCGAACCTGACCGGCGGACACGTAGGTCTGGAACCGCGCCAGGGTGGGGGAGTCGTCGCTACCGGTGAAACCACCGATCGCCATGACCGACTTGCCGGAATTCAGGGCAAGGCCCCCAGCCGAACCCGCCCCGACGGTCGCGGCCGCCCAGCGAGCGTCGCTGTGCTCGAGCAGGGCTACCAGCTCGGCATTGTTCGCCGATGCGAACATCGGGCCGTGCCCGTTGCCTGGCGCGCCGTCGCCGGTGCCGCCTTGCTGGACCGGAATGACGTCGGTCGGCCCGGTCGTGATCTCGCCGCTCGGGGCGGCCGGATCCCCTTCGGGCGCTGCGTCGCTCGGTGGTGTGAAGCGATCGCCGTCCTCGCCGGGAGCGCCGCAAGGGCCGAAACTCTGGGCGGCGGCGGGTCCGGACAGCGGATTGCCGCCGCTGTGTGGCTGGGCGGCGGTCGCGATCGCCCAGGCGCTCGCGCCGCCGAGTCCGAACAGCACGCCCGCCAGCGCCAGGACGGCGGCGTAGCGGCAGGATGCGCGGGAACCGGCAATAACGGGCAGCGCCACCAGGATCGAGCCGATCAGCACCGTCCAGCGCAGCCACGGCAGCCAGTCCGGGGTGCGGTTCAGCAGCACGAACGACCACGCCCCGGTGCCCGCCGCCATGAGGGCCAAGGTCGGGCGCGCCGCGGGATGGGCCGCGCGCGACCACAATTCGCGCACCGACAGCGCGACCAGCGCGCCGATCGCCGGGGCCAGGGCCACGGTGTAGTACGGGTGCACGATGCCGCCCATGAACGAGAAGGTCACCCCGGTGACCAGTAGCCAGCCGCCCCACAGGACGAACGCCGCCCGGGTGCGGTCGGTGCGCGGCGCACGGCGGGTGAGCCAGAGCCCCGCGGCCAGCCCGATCAGCGCGGCCGGAAGCAGCCACGAGATCTCGCCGCCCATCTCCGGATTGAAAAGCCGTGTGAGGCCTGAGGATCCGCTGAACCCGGCGAATCCGGACATGCCCTCGGGCGCGTCGACACCGCCGGGACTGTGGGAACCCATATTGCCGCTGCCGCCGAGGATGCGGCCCAGACCGTTGTAGCCGACCGCCAGCTGCCACAGGCTGTTGTCGGTCGAGCCACCGATGAACGGCCGCGAGTCCGCGGGCCACAACTCGACCAGCGCGATGTACCACCCCGCCGACACCACGACGGCGAGGCAGGCCAGGGCGAGGGACCGGACCCGCTGCCGCAGTGAGCTGTTCGCGGCGATCAGGAAAGCCAGACCGAGCCCGGGCAGGATCAAGAACGCCTGCATCATCTTGGTGAGGAAGCCGAACCCCACCGCCACACCCGCGAGCATCAGCCAGCCGGTCGGCGCGGACCACACCCGGTCGCCGGTGGCCTGAATGGCACGGACCGTGCAGTAGGCGGCCACGACGAGCAGCAGCACCAGTAACGCGTCCGGATTGTCGAAGCGGAAGATCAGCACCGCCACGGGTGTCAGGCCCGCGATCGCCCCGGCCAGCAGCCCGGCGCCCGGCCCGCTCAGCCGCCGCACGGTGGCCGCGAGCAGCCCGACCGACACGACGCCCATGAGAGCTTGCGGCAGCAGCACCGACCACTGGCTGAACCCGAGCAGCTTCCCGGACAGCCCCATCACCCACAGCGCCGCGGGCGGCTTGTCCACCGTGATGGCGTTCCCGGCGTCGAACGACCCGAACAGCAGCGCCTTCCAACTCCGCGACCCCGCCTGGGCGGCCGCCGAGTAGTACTCGTTGGCCCAGCCGGAGTTCGTCAGATCCCACAGATAGAGCACCGCCGTCACCGCGAGCAGCCCGATCAGACCCGGCCGCGCCCAGCGAGGCTGCCCGTCCGCCCCGAAAACCACCCGGGCGAGCCGTGTTTCACGCCGCCCGGCGTCGCCCTCGTCCGGTCGCTCCGCCGCGGCCGACTCCAGCCGCCACGCAGTCGATGTCATATCCCGTCCCTTCGCTCACCGCGACACCGTGATCGCGGCGCGGTCGTCGTGGTCGATCCTGTTCGCCGGGGCTCGGGGCGAATGGCGTGCGAATCTGGGAGTCCGCTGGGAACGCGGTATGGGCTCGCCGGGCCCGCTAGGCCGAGTGATGGTGCGTGGACACTCGTGCCTGCGAGGTGCGCGGACCGGGGGCTGGACTGCCACACGGATCCCCGCGCCGGTCAACGGCTGGAGCCAGACATCGTGGCTCGAGCGGTGGGCCCCGCATGGAGTCGCCGGTCGACCACAACCAAACGCCCGGCCGCCGGTCACCGCTCCGGTGCGGGCCGGGGTTCGCGGGGCCGGGATCGGTGCTGTGGGTCGGTGCCCGCCGCAATCGGCGCGCGGGCGGACGCGGCTTCTCGAGTTCGCCGGAGGTTCGGCGCCTACTGTCGGGGCGGTTCGCGCGGCGGCGCGGCGGAAGGGAGATCGGCGTGGGCCGTCGACGGGCTGTGTTTAGGTGGGTTCGTGCGTGATCGAGCGGTCGGCTCTCCGTCCGCCGGAGCCCATGCGGGGCCTCGTTTCCCCAGGCTGCGGCGGTGGACGCTGCGGGCCCGGCTGCTGGTGTCGGTGCTGGTGATCGCCACGGCGGGGCTGGCCGCGTTCGGGGTGCTCACCCAGGCGATGCTCGGCCGCTCCGAATTGGCGCGTATCGATGGACAGTTGAACGGGGTCGCGCGGGATCTGGCCACCGAGAGCCGTCCGCCCCCGCCCCCGCGGCCCGACGAACCGGTGAAGGGCCTGCCCTCGACCTTCCAGGTCCTGTTCTTCGACAGCACGGGCGCTCCGTCGGGGCAGATCGGCGTCGGTGGTGTCGAGTTGTCGTTGCCCGCGATGGACAAGGCGGCAGTCGCCGCGCGTGGCGACCGGATCTTCGAGGTGACCGACTCGCACGGGTCCCCTTGGCGGGTGCGGACGGTGGTGCAGCCGCCGAGCCGGATGCAGCCACTGGGGGCGACGGCGGCCGTGGTCATGCCGTTGGACGGCTACTACGCGACCGCTCGGGAATTGCGGACCATCGAAGTGGTCTCCGGCGTGGTGCTGGTGCTGGTGATGGCCGCCGTGGCGACCTGGGTGGTGCGGGTCGGGTTGCGGCCGCTCTCGCGGATCGAGCACACCGCCGAGGCCATCGCGGCCGGAGAGCTGGATCGGCGGGTCGAGCACACCGACGATCACACCGAGGTCGGGCGGCTGGGGGCCGCGTTCAATGTGATGCTCGAACGGTTGTCGACCAGCATGCGGCGGCTCGGGGAATCCGAGGCGCGGATGCGGCTGTTCGTGGCCGATGCCTCGCACGAACTGCGCACCCCGCTCACCTCGATCCGCGGGTACGCCGAGCTGTACCGGATGGGCGGCGCCGCGAATCCCGGCCAGGTCGCCACCATGATGCGACGCATCGAGGACGAGGCCGCGCGCATGGGACTGCTGGTCGAGGACCTGCTGCTACTCGCGCGGCTGGACGAGCAACGCCCGCTGGACCTGACCGACGTGAACCTGTCCGCCCTCGCCGGGGACATCGTGCGCGACGCGCTGGCCCGGCAGCCGGAACGCGTTGTGCGGCTGCGGCTTCCCGGCGGCGCCGTGCGCGTGGTGGGGGACGAGCATCGGCTGCGGCAGGTGCTGACCAACCTGGTCGGCAACGGGCTCGTGCACACACCCGCCACGGCCGAGATCGACATTCGGATCGCCACGGGCACCGTGCCGGACGCGGCCGGAGTGGTCGCCGCCGCCGGGGCCGATCTGCGGGCGGGTGGTCCGGCGGTGATCGCGGAGGTGTCCGACACCGGCCCCGGCATCCCCCTCGAACAGGCCGGACACGTCTTCGACCGCTTCTATCGGGTCGACGAATCCCGCTCGCGCGCAGGCGGTTCCGGGCTGGGACTGGCCATCGTGGCCGCCGTGCTGACCGCGCACGGCGCGCGGATCGAACTGCTCACCCGGCCCGGGGCGGGCACGCTCTTCCGCATGGTGTTCCCGCTCTCGGACCGGTCCGGACCCGAGGCCGCCGGTTCACAGGAAACGCCCAGCTGACGCCGAGCCTGCCCGGTGGGCCGGCCCCGAGGATGGCCCGTATGACACAGAGCGGCGCGAGTGCGCGCACGAATCCGGTGTGGGAGCGCCTAGGGTGACCATCGTGAGCGATCGCGCCGCGACCCCGGCGGCGACCGTGCTGGTCGTCGACGACGAGCCGTACATTCTCGACCTGCTCTGTTCCGCGCTGCGGCTGAGCGGGTTCGACGTCAGCTCCGCCGACAGCGGCCGGGGCGCGCTGGAAGCCGCGACCCGGCGGCCGCCCGACGTCATGATCCTCGACGTCATGCTGCCCGACCTCGACGGTTTCACCGTCGCCCGCAGGCTGCGCGCCGCGGGCAGCGAGGTGCCGGTGCTGTTCCTCACCGCCCGCGACGCCGTCGAGGACCGCATCGCCGGACTCAGCGCCGGCGGCGACGACTACGTGAGCAAACCGTTCAGCCTCGAGGAAGTCGTGCTGCGTCTGCACGCCATCCTGCGCCGCACCAGACCCGCCGACGACGAGGGGCCCGAGCGGCTGCGCTTCGCCGACCTGGAACTCGACGCCGACACTCACCGCGTGTTCCGGGGCGGCGAATTGATCTGGCTGTCCGCCACCGAATTCAAGCTGTTGCAGTACCTGATGCTCAACGCGGGCAAGGTGGTGAGCAAGCGGCAGATCCTCGACCGTGTGTGGCAGGCCGAGGAAGGGCGAGCCGACCGAGTGGTCGAAACGTTCGTCAGTCAGCTGCGGCGCAAGATCGATACCGACCATCCGCCACTGATTCACACGGTGCGCGGCGTCGGATACACGCTGCGCGACACTCCCTAGCGCATTGGCGCGCAACCACAACAGCAACGGCGCCGTGGCAGGAGTTTCCGCTCGAACTGCTCGACTCGCTACCTCGGGGATGGCCGGCTGTGCGCGACGCGCAGGAGGGATTCTTGGCACGCTCGCCCATTCTGACTGCCGCGGCGATCGGGTGGTCCGGACCCGAGATCCCGGAGCCGAGCCGTATCTGCGTCGCGAAGGACTTCGCCATCACGGCTTCTGGCCGCTGCACGCCCCGGTGGCGGAATCGAACAGGGAACGGCTGCAGTGCTTTTCGCCCGTCTCAGCTTCCCGGTCCGCCCGGGTTCACCGCCTTGCTCAGGGAACCCCTGCGCTCGCCGCTCGGGGCATCGATGCTCGCTCCCCCCCGGAATGCCGGACATGACGCCGCCGAATCGGATTCGGTGCGAACTCCCTTGTGGCACTGCAAAGATCTCGGATCGCCGCTCCGCATCGAACGCCTCGCGACCTCGACCGCCGTGCTCATGAGCGGTTCTCCCATGCCTCGAGATATCCCGCGAAAAGGGGATTGCCGGGCTCACCTCGGTGGGAGGATTGCTTGTGTGGACCATGCCGTTACCGGCGCCGTCGAGGTCTCGTCATCCTCGACCCTTTCGCCACGTCAGGCATTCGAACAATGGGAATCCCTGATGTCGGACGCGGTCGCGCCGACCGTCATCGAGCCCTTGCGCACCGGTCACTGGCACGGCCGCGTGGTATCGACCCAGTACGACGGAATCTCGGTGTCGCGCATGCAGGCCAGTGCGCAACGCGCCATGCGGACACCGAAGATGGTGGCGCGGACCGCTGGCGACTTCCTGCTCGTGAATATCGTTCTGAAAGGGACGAATTGGACCGAGCAGGGTGGCCGCACCGCCGAATCCAAGCCCGGCACCATCGCATTCTTCGACAGCGGCCTGCCGCTCGAGAGCCGCACCACCGACAATTGCCTGTCCACTCTGATCCGGGCCCCGATGCGACAGGTCCTCGAACACTCCGGCCTCACCCGTGAACAGCTGCCCACCGCCACCGCTGTCCCCGCTACCGGAGCCCTCGGCGTGGTCACCGGCTTCTTCCGCAATCTGGCCGAACTCCCCGCCGACGACATCGCCCGCGCGGTCACCGTATTCGGCGGTGACGCCGCCGGGATGATGGCCTCGGCCCTGCTGCTGTCCACCGGTACCGGCGCACCCGCCCCGTCGGATTCGCTCTACACCCGTCAGCAGGTTCTGGCCTACATCCGCAAGAACTTCACCAATCCGGACCTGACGGTCGACGAGATCGCCCACGCCTGCCTGCTCTCCCGCCGCACCCTCTACCGGGTGTGCGAGGGATTCGGTGAGCCGGGCGCGCTGATCCGCCGCACCCGAATCGCCCACGCCCGCCGCCTGATTCGCGCCGATCGCACCCGCTCGCTGGCCGCGGTCGCCGCCGCCTGCGGGTTCTCCAGCGACCGTCACTTCTACCGCGCCTTCCGCGAGGAGACCGGTCTGACCCCCGGCCAGTTCCGCGACCAGCTCGGCCCGGTGCGCTAGCCGCGGGCGTTGACGCCGCTCCTGGTCCGAGTGACGGGCCGGCGGACGCGCCAGGACCATGGCCGTCATCACACTGCCGGATTCGATGTGGTCGTTCACTCACCGTGAAGTCGTCGAGCGACCGGGTGCGCGACTGGCGGAGTACGGACTAATGACGATAGCGTGTGGCTATCAACAAGTCTCATGTCCGGTTCGGTGTTCAGCCCGGACGTTCTCAACAGCGATACGCTGGAATTTCGAGCGGAGGGAGTGAGCGTGAACGAGAATCCCGGCACCGCCCTGCCTTCCGGCGCCGACACGGAACCGGCTGTGCGGGGCGACGCGGTGGCACGTCTGATGGACGAGTTCGGACCGTCCGCGGACCGTGCCACGGTCGAGCGCATCCTCGACGGTTCGCTGGACCATCTCACGGCCATCGGGCTGCCGGCGGACCGGCTGCCCGGACTGGCCGAGCGGTTCGCCCGCGAGCGGCTCACCGCCCTGGCCCGTACCCGGGGGCACGGCGCCCCGACCGGGCCCACGGTCCTGTTCGTCTGCACCCAGAACGCCGGGCGCTCACAGATGGCGCTCGGCTTCTTCACCAGCATGGCCGGGCGGCAGGCCGCCGCGTGGTCGTGCGGATCGGCCCCGAGCGCGGCGATCCACCCGCTGGTGATCGCGGCCATGGCCGAACGCGGCGTGGACATCGCCGACGAATTCCCGAAGCCGTGGTCCGACGAACTGATGCGGGCCGCCGATGTGGTGATCGACATGGGTTGCGGTGACGACAACCCGATCATCGGCGGGCATCGGTTCGAGCAGTGGCCACTGCCCGATCCCGCCGGGGGTGGGATCGAGGAGATCCGCGCCATCCGCGACGACATCGAGCAGCGGGTGCGCCGACTCGTCGCCAACCTCGGGCTGGCGGCCTGAGTTCTCTCCGCCGGGTGTCGCGCGGGTTCTAGGACAGCTCCAGCGTCGCGGCCGTGAAGCGCCACAGGCGTTCCGCGGCCAGGTCGACCGCCGGCCGGGGGTGGGTGCGCAGTTGCCGGCCGATGCCGTGGCGTAGACCGCCGATCACGTACGCGCCCGCGCTGTCGGGGTCGAGATCGGCGGGGATCTCGCCGGTGGCCTGCCCACGCCGGATATTGGCGGCCGCGGCATCGCCGAGATTGCGGATGTAGAGGGCCTCGATCTCGGTGAGACCCGGATCGGGGGCGGCGCGATTGAGGAGCAGCGCCGCGAGCGGGTGGTCGAAGTGGTAGGCCACGAAACACTGTGTGCGGGCGCGTTCGCGGGTGGCCCAGTCGCCGTCGGGGAGGCGATCGTCGGCGATGGCCCGGCTCAGCCCTTCGTAGAAATCGTCCCAGATCGCTGCCAGCAGACCGACTTTCGAGCCGAAGTGGTGATAGAGCGCGCCGGTGCTCAGGCCGGTGCGGCGGGTCAGCGCGCTCAGCTCCAGCAGTCCGTTGGCGTGGACCAGTTCGTCGCGCGCGGCGTCGAGAAGTTGTTGACGTCCGATCGGTGCTCGTGCCACAGTCGGAGGATAACAGAACTCAGTTATGTAAAGGATGGCCCGATGAGCACGAAGGTGACCTCGCTACGGGATCTCGACGGTGATCTGGCCGGAACCTATCGGCGCACCGGCAGCAGCGGCGCGAGTGTGGACCCGGCGGTGGTCGACGCGGATCTGGCCGCGCTCGAGCGCGACGGCTACGTCATCCTGCCCGACCTGCTGACGGCGGCCGAACTGGACGAGATCCGGGAAAGCGTTGCGCCACTGCTGGATCGGAGCGGGCGCAACAACTTCGAAGGTCATTCCACCCAGCGCGTCTACAGCGTGCTGAACAAGACTCGATCCTGCGACCGCATCGCCGATCATCCACGCGTGCTGGCGCTGCTGGACCGGCTGTTCATGCCCAACTATCTGCTGTCCATGCTGCAGGTGATCAATATCCAACCCGGCGAAGCCGCGCAGATGCTGCACACCGACGACGGCTTCTACCCGCTGCCGCGGCCGCGAAAGGCGTTGGGGGCGGCGACCATCTGGGCCATCGACGACTTCACCGCCGACAATGGCGCCACCGATATGGTGCCGGGCAGCCACTTGTGGGGCGACGAACTCCCCGACGAATCCACGCCGCGGGAACCGATCGTGATGCGGGCCGGTAGCTGCGTATTCTTCGGTGGCACCCTGTGGCACGGCGGCGGCGCGAATCGGTCGGCGAATCCGCGGCTCGCGCTCACCGCGCAGTATTGCGAGCCGTGGCTGCGCCCGCAGGAGGCGTTCACCCTGTCGATGACCCGCGATACCGTGCGCGCGGTGTCCGAGGACATTCGCCGGATGCTCGGCTACAGCATTCACCCGCCCTTCATCGGGCAGGTCGACGGCATGCACCCCAAACGCCTGCTGGAGCCCGGCGCGCCGGCGCTGTAGCGGCTATTTCGCAAGCTCGTGAGCCAGTTGCACGGCGGCTTTCATATCCGGCGCGTACCCCACTCGCCATTGCAGGCGGTCGATCGGCGTCACCGACACCTTGTAGCGGTGTTCGTCCACCCGCTCGAATTTGACCGTGACCGATTCGCTCAGTGGGGCGGCCTGCGTAACCATTGCTTCTCTCCTCACCCTGCGCGGACGTCGGGGGCGGTGGAAACATATTCACGGCGTGGGAGCAGGCTGCTGCTTGCTCTCAATTAACTGTAAGAAATTCCACGCCGGGTGGATACGGACAAAGGTTACATTCTCGGCGCGACCGGAGAATGGTCGCGCCGAGCATGCCGCGCGTCCCGCGAGTGCCGCCGAGTGACGTCAGCCGTTGCGGCGACGGCGGGGCGCACCGCCCGTACGCGGGGATCCGGACCGCCCGCCCGCGGTGTCGGAAGCGCTCTGGCCGTGGTCCCGCTGACGGGCCGGCGCCGCGGCACGGCGATCCGACCGGGTGCGCGAGGCGGGCTTGCCGCCCGTCTCGCCGCCGCGGGAGCCGTGACCCGAGGCCCCGGGCGCACCCGAGGCCGTGCGCGGCTTGCCGGAGGCTCGCCCGCCGGTGCGCCCGCCGGGACGGCCGTCCTTGACGGTCTCGTGCTTGCGGTCGGCCGGACGGTCGCTGCGCACCTCGTCGCCGCGGCCACCGGACTTGCGCCGGCGCGGCGCGGCGGGCTTGTCGCCCACGGGGCGGGTGCGCTGACGGGGCTGACGCGGGCCGCGCGCGGGAGCCGCGGCCGCCTCGCCGCGGGCCGGGGCGGTATCGCCGCCGGAGACGGGAACCAGCGCGGCGACCTCGCCGACCAGCTCGCTCACCTGCGGGGATTCGGGCGTCACCGACTGCGGGGAGACGGTGATCTTGGCCTTGCGCATGAGCGCGGCGAGATCGCCGCGCTGATCGGGCAGCACCAGGGTGACGACGTCGCCGTCATTGCCCGCGCGCGCGGTGCGGCCGGACCGGTGCAGGTAGGCCTTGTGCTCGGCGGGCGGATCGACGTGCACGACCAGTTCCACGCCGTCCACGTGCACGCCGCGCGCGGCCACGTCGGTGGCGACCAGGACCTTGGCCGCGCCGGAGGCGAAGGCCGCCAGATTGCGGTCGCGGGCGGGCTGGGTCAGGTTGCCGTGCAGGTCCACGGCCGGGATGCCGGCCGTGGTGAGCTGACGGGCCAGCTTGCGGGCCTGATGCTTGGTGCGGGTGAACAGGATTCGCCGCTCCGTGCCGGACGCGAGGCGGTGCACGACCGCGCGCTTCGCATCGTTGGTAGGCACCTCGAACACATGGTGGGTCATGGCGGCCACCGGCGAATTCGCTTCGTCGACTTCGTGTTTCACCGCGTTGGGCAGGAAGCGCTGAACCAGCTTGTTGACGCCGTTGTCCAGGGTGGCCGAGAACAGCAGGCGCTGGCCGTCGCTCGGGGTGGCGGCCAGGATCCGGGTGACGCCGGGCAGGAAGCCCAGGTCGGCCATGTGGTCGGCCTCGTCGATGATGGTGATCTCGACATCGTCGAGGCTGATCAGGCCCTGTCGCATGAGGTCCTCGAGGCGGCCCGGGCAGGCGATGACGATGTCGACGCCCTTCTTCAGCGCCTGCACCTGCCGGTGCTGGGACACGCCACCGAAGATGGTGGTCACCGACATGCGGTACGCGGCGGCCAACGGCTCGAGGGTGGCCGCGATCTGGGTCGCCAACTCGCGGGTCGGCGCGAGAACCAGCCCGGCGGGGTGATTCGGCGCACACGGCTGCGGGTCCCGGCCCAGCATGTCGACCATCGGAATGGAGAACGCCAAGGTCTTTCCGCTGCCGGTCTTTCCGCGTCCGAGCACGTCGCGCCCGGCCAGGGTGTCGGGCAGGGTGTCGGCCTGGATCGGGAACGGCTCGGTGATGCCGGCACTGGTGAGGGCGCGGATCAGCGGCTCGTGCACACCGAGCGCGGCGAAGGAGGTGGGGGCGGAAGTCATCGGAGCTGCAGTGCCTTTCGGGCATCGGGGGCGTGCCCGAGCCGTGCGGCGGACATCGGGTCCGCGCCGGGGGCACAAGGTGGCGAGATTGCCAGTGGGCAAAATCGATCGCCGTAAGGAAAGCTAAGCCGCGCAGTGGGGGCTGCTTGGGAGTTGTAGCGATCTACGACGCTGGTGTGACGGTTCGCACCGGCACAGCCATGATCAACAACGTGTTCGCTGGAAGTCTACCCGGCCTCGAAATCGGTCCGGTACGCGGGGAGTGCGGGCAGCGGCGGCAGCGGTCGGGCGTGCAGCCAGGCGTCCCAGAGCGGTCGCAGTGACTGGTTGCTGTAATGCCCGGCCAGGTCGGTGAATTCGTCGGTGCCGACCGAGGCGTGCCGGTACCGCGCGGTCCAGGCGCGCAGCAGGTCGAAGAAGGCGGTGTCGCCCAGCTGCAGGCGCAGGGCGTGCAGGGTGAGCGCGCCGCGCTTGTAGACCCGGTCGTCGAACATGAACTCCGGGGTCGGGTCGGCGAGCAGGATGTCCTGCGGCAGCCGTGCCAGGTTGCGGTGCGCGGTGCGGGCCAGCTGATCGGCCGACGGGCCGCCCGCGGCCGCGGACCAGATCCATTCCGCGTAACAGGCGAAACCCTCGTGCAGCCAGATGTCGCGCCACTGCCGGATGGTGAGGCTGTTGCCGAACCACTGGTGCGCCAGTTCGTGCGCGACCAGTCGCTCCGAACCGCGTTGCCCGTCACAGTGATTCGCGCCGAACACCGAAATGCCCTGGGCCTCGATGGGAATCTCGAGGTCGTCGTCGGTGACCACCACCGTGTACGCCTCGAACGGGTAGGGCCCGAACAGTTCGGTGAAGACCTCCATCATGCGCGGCTGGCGTGCGAAGTCGTGCTCGAAGGGCAGGCGCAGCCGCGGCGGCAGCACCGCCTGCATGGGGACCGATCCGCGCGGCGCGTCGATCCGCTGTTTGCGGTAGTGGCCGATCTGGATGGTCGCCAGGTAGGTCGCCATGGGTTCGGGCTGGTCGTACACCCAGGTGGTCTGGCTGGCCTTGGTCTGCTTGCGCACCAGGGTGCCGTTGGCCTGCGCGTAGTACGGGGAATCGGTGGTGATCGAGATCCGGTAGCTGGCCTTGGAACTGGGGTGGTCGTCGCAGGGGAACCAGGAGGCCGCGCCATTGGGCTGGCTGGCCACCAGGGCCCCCTCGGTGAGCTCCTCCCAGCCGACCTCGCCCCACGGACCGCGCACCGGCGTGGGCGGGCCCGCGTACTGGACGGTGAGTACCAGCGCGCCGCCCGCCGGGACGCGCTGGCGCGGGGTGATCACCAATTTGCCACGCTGGTGGACGTATTTGGCGGGCTTGGCGCCGTTCACCAGCACCTTGGACACCGACAGCGCCTGGGACAGGTCCAGCGCGAAGCGATCTCGCGCGCCGGTGGTCACCGCGGTGATGTCGGCGCGCCCGGCGAGCCGGTTGCTCGAGACCTTGTAGACCAGTTCGAGGTCGTAGCGCGAGACCCGGTAGCCGCGATTCCCGTTCTGCGGCAGGTAATCGTCGATGGGTTCGTCGATCGGATTCACCATCAGCGGCTCCCGTCCGGCCAGGGTGCGATGGGGTTGCCCCACCAGCGGGTGGACGGCGGGACGCTGTCGCCCCGCATGACCAGCGAGGCGGGCCCGATGGTGGCGCCCGCGCCGATCACGCTGGCGGGCAGGGCGACACAGTGCGGGCCGAGGGTGGCGCCGGGGCCGAGGGTGACGGTGTCCATGGCCATGATGCGGTCGTGGAACAGATGGGTCTGCACCACGCAACCGCGTTCCACGGTCGCGCCGTCACCGAGTGTCACCAGGTCAGCCTCCGGAAGCCAATAGGACTCGCACCATACCCCGCGGCCTATTTTCGCGCCGAGTCCACGCAACCAGACATTGAGGACAGGCGTTCCGGTGGCGGCACGCGCGAACCACGGTGCGGCGACATGCTCGACGAAGGTGTCGGCCACCTCGTTGCGCCACACGAACGAGCTCCACAGCGGATGCTCCTCGGTGCCGATCCGGCCCACCAGCAGCCATTTCGCGATGACCGAGGACGCGCCCGCGACCGCGCCCGCGGTCAGCAGCACCAGGCCGCTGAGCAGGGCGGTGGGCAGGTGGCCGAGGGTCTGGGCCAGCCAGGCCAGGCCGAACAGCACGCCGAGCCCGATGGCGAAGGTCACCAGCACCGGGATCAACCGGCAGGTCTCCACCACCGCGCGGGCGATCCGCAGCCGCGTGGGCGGGTCGAAGGTGCGTGCGGTGTCGGCGGTTTCGGCGGCGCGGCGCAATCGGATGGGTGGGCTGCCCAGCCACGACGACCCCGCCTTCGCCTTCGACGGCGCGGCCGACAGCACGGCGACCAGGCCGTTCTTGGGGACGCGACGGCCCGGCGCGGTCATGCCGGAGTTGCCGAGGAAGGCCCGCTTGCCGACCTTGGCCTCACCGATCCGCAGCCAGCCGCCGCCCAATTCGTAACTGGCGACCATGGTGTCGTCGGCCAGGAACGCGCCGTCGGCGACCACGGTGAACTTCGGCAGTAGCAGCACGGTCGAAACCTCCACGCGCTTGCCGACCTTCGCGCCCAGCAGGCGCAGCCACACCGGGGTCAGCAGGCTGGCGTAGAGCGGGAACAGGAAGGTGCGCGCGGAATCCAGCAGGCGTTCGGTGGCCCACGCCTGCCAGCCCTGGCGGCTGCGCACCGGATGATGGCCCTCGGTGAGCCCGATGGCCAGCAGCCGCACCGACACGATCGTGACCGTCGCGTACACGCCCAGGACCAGCAGCATGGCGACCGGCAGCATGGCGAACGCGCGCCCGAAACCCGCTGTCAGCGTCTGGGTGTCGCGAATCCACCAGGCGATGAGCAGGCCGCCGCTGCCCAGCGCCAGGATCGGCACCGAGGCCAGCAGCATGGAGGTGATGCCGAAGATGGCCACCCAGTGCGAGGCGCGCGCGGGCGTGGCGTCGGGCCAGCGGTGCTGGGCCCGGCCGACTTTCACCGCGGGCGAGCCCGCCCACTCCTGTTCGGCCTTGACCTTGCCCGACACCGACGAGCCGGGCGCGATCTCGGCATTGCGGCCGATCCTGGTGCCGGGCAGCAGCATCGAGCGCGCCCCGACCACCGCGCCGGGCCCGATCTCGATCGGGCCGATGTGCACCACGTCGCCGTCGATCCAGTACCCGGCCAGGTCGACCTCGGGTTCGACGCTGCAGCCGTCGCCGAGCCGCAGCATGCCGGTGACCGGCGGCAGGGTGTGCAGGTCGACGCCCGTGCCCACGGTCGCGCCGAGCGCGCGGGCGAACGGCACCATCCACGGTGCGCCGGACAGGTTCTCCGCGCCGCTGGCCTCCGACAGCCGCACGGCCGTCCACAGTCGCAGGTGCACGAGACCACCGCGCGGGTAGGTGCCGGCCCCGACGCCGCGCAACAGCAGCCGGGACCCGGCGACGCACAGCGCCATCCGGCCGGGCGGGGAGATGAACAGGACGAACGCCGCCAGGGTCCACCACCACGACAGGTGCGGCAGCCACGGCAGCGAGCCCGACCAGGCGGCGATATTGCCGACCGTGGCCAGCCACGTCAGCCATTGCAGACCGGTGAGGGTGGTGAGCGGGATCGTGGCGAGCACCTGAAACAGCTGCGCGGACAGCGGCACCGGCCGGACCACGCGCTCCTCGACGGTCTCGGTCGGAGCGAAGCCGTCCAGGAAGGCGGCCAGCGCGCCCAGGCGCGGATGGTCGTAGAGGTCGGCCACCGCGATGCGCGGATGCCGCTCGCGCAGCGCCGCCACCAGCTGGGCCGCGGCGAGGGAGCCGCCGCCCAGATCGAAGAAGTCGGCGTCGGGATCGGTGACCTCGGCGCCCAGGATCGAATCCCACAGTCCGGCGACCCACTGCTGGGTCTCGGTGAGCCCGGCCTCGGGGGTGGCGGCGACCGCCTTGGGCAGCGGCCAGGGCAGGGCGTCGCGGTCGACCTTGCCGGAGGTGCGGGTGGGCAGTTCCCCCACGACGGCCAGGCGCGGCACCAGGGGGGCCGGAAGTTGTTCGGCCAGAATGGTTCTGGCGGCGGTCAGGTCGTAGTCGGCGTCGGGTCCGGTGAGGTAGCCGACCAGGATCTTGTTGCCCGCCTTGGTGGTCCGGATGGCGGCGGCCGCGCCGGTCACGCCCGGCAGGTGCTGCAGCGCGTTGTCGATCTCGCCGAGTTCGATGCGGCGGCCGCCGAGCTTGATCTGGTCGTCGGCGCGGCCCAGGAACACCAGTCCCTCGCGGTCGTTGCGGACCAGATCGCCGCTGCGGTAGGCGCGTTCCCAGCCCACCGATTCCAGCGGGGCGTACTTCTCGGCGTCCTTGGCGGGGTCGAGGTAGCGGGCCAGGCCGACGCCGCCGATCACCAGCTCACCGGATTCGCCCTCGCCCACGGGGTTTCCGGCGGCGTCGACGACGGTCAGGTCCCAGCCGTCGAGGGGCAGGCCGATGCGGATCGGGAACCCGCCGTCCAGCAGCGCCGCGCACGCCACCACGGTGGCCTCGGTGGGGCCGTAGGTGTTCCATACCTCGCGCTCGGAATCCTGGTTGCCCGCCAGTCGTTCGGCCAGCTCGGGCGGGACCGCCTCGCCGCCGAAGATGAGCAGGCGCACCGGTTCCAGGGCCTCGGCGGGCCAGGTGGCGGCCAGCGTCGGGACGGTCGAGACGATGCTGATCTCGCGGCGTACCAGCCACGGACCCAGGTCCGCGCCGGTGCGCACCAGTGCGCGCGGGGCCGGGACCAGGCAGGCGCCGTGCCGCCAGGCCAGCCACATCTCCTCGCAGGAGGCGTCGAAGGCGACCGACAGACCGGCCAGTACCCGGTCTCCGGGGCCGATGGGTTCGTGCTGGAGGAACAGGTTCGCTTCGGCGTCGACGAACGCGGCGGCGTTGCGATGGGTCACCGCAACGCCCTTGGGGGTGCCGGTGGATCCGGAGGTGAAGATGATCCAGGCGTCGTCGGCCGGGGTGGGGGCGGCCGGTCGGGTTCGCGGATCGCCGGATTCCCGTGCGACGCCGGTGGTTTCGATGCCGGCGGCGGTCACGATGGCCGACACCCGGGCCTCGCCGAACACCAGCCGGGCACGCTCGTCGGGATCATCGGCGTCGACCGGGACATAGGCCGCGCCCGCGTGCAGGACGGCCAGGATGGTGATGTAGAGCCCGCGCGTGCCCGACGGCATCCGGACCCCGACCCGGTCCCCGGCGCGCACGCCCGCGGCGGCCAGACGATCCACCTCGACGGCGATCTCCGCGAGCAGCTCCGCGTATCCGAGTTCCACCTCGCCGTCGTCGATGGCGGGTGCGTCGGGGTACGCCGCGGCGGTCGCGGCGAGAATGTCGACCAGGGTGCGGGCTCGCGGCGCGAGGGCGGCCCGCAACATCGGGTTCGCGTCTGTCTCGATATCGGCCTGCGGTCGCGGCATTACGTGCTGCCCACCTCTCATGGAACCATCCGGCGCTTCTGCGTTGGTTGTTTCATATGAGAGTTACCGACAGGCAAACTGTGGGGCGGCCATTGGCCCACGGTACCGGTAAGTCCTGGTTGTCCAGTGTTCGACCGGCGGTTATGCCGAGAATCGAGCGAAGAATCGCCAGATCACGTCGGCGGCGTCGAATTGGCGCGTGACTTTGCCGACAATGGCCTCGGGCAGGTACTGCTGACCACCCGGCCAGGTGTGACCGCCGCCGGTGACCGAGTAGAGCTGCACCGCGGATCCGTTCCGGCAGTCGGCGGACCGCAGCGTGACCGAGGTCCCGTCGTCGGTGCGCGGCGGCAGCTGGGTGGTGGTGACGCCGGAGCAGCCGTCGCGCTCGCGCCACCACTGCTGGGTCGCGTCGACCGACAGCACGGGGCTGGTGCCCGCGCCGTGCCGCCCCGAAGTGACCCGGACGACACCGCCGTCATAAGGGACGATCGGGTCGGCGGTGCCGTGGATCTCGAGCACCGGCAGGGGATGGGCGGGCGTGCAGTCGAATTCGTCCGTCTGGGGGAGCGGTCCCGCGACGGGGGCGATGGCGGCGAGCTTCCCCGACAGACGGCAGCCGAGCTGTTCGGTGAACATGCCGCCGTTGGACATCCCGGTGGCATAGACACGGGACGGGTCCACGCCGTCGCCGCCGACGAGCCGGTCGATCACCGCCGCAACGAAACCCACGTCGTCGATTCCGGCCGCGCCCGCCGTGGTGTCCGCGCCGCGGCCGTCGTTCCATGATTTCTGGTAGCCGTCGGGGTAGACGGCGATGAAGCCCTCGGTGTCGGAGAGCGTGTCGAAGCCGGAGGTCTCGGCCAGGTTCCGGGCGGTACCGCCCCCGCCGTGGAAGGCGAGGACCGCGGGCACCAGGCCCTGTGGGCGGTTGGCGGGGTAGTGGACGAGGTATTGCCGTTGCAGGCCGCCGAATTCGAGGGTGACCGTGGTGTCGGCCGCCGCGCGGGCCCGCGGATACGTGCAGCCCGCGGACAGGAACACGGCGGAGAGCAGGACCGCGGCGGCGATTCTCGGTGCGTACACGCCGTCGATGGTAGAGACGCGGCCTGAAGCTGAGCTGAAGCTTCGGGTCAGCTGTGAGGACGCAGGGCGGCCAGCGCGGCGTCGGCGACTTCGGCTGGCGGACGATTGATTTCGAGGGTGACCACCCGCTCGTCCGGATCGGGTGGCTCCAGGGTCTCGAGCTGCGAGGTCAGCAGGTCCGGTGGCATGAAATGGTCGGTGCGCGCGAGGAGGCGGGCGCGCAGTACCGCTCGGGCGCCCGTGAGGTGCACGAAGGTGAGGTCCGCGTCCGGGTGTCCGATGCGGCTGGCGCGCAGGATGTCCCGATAGGAGCGTTTCAGCGCCGAACAGGCGACGACTCCCGAACGGCCCGCCGCGAACTCCTCGGACATCCACTCCGCCACGGCCGCCAGCCACGGCCTCCGATCGGCATCGGTGAGCGGTTGACCGGCGGCCATCTTCGCGCAATTGGCGGGCGGGTGCAGGTCGTCGCCCTCCAGCAGATCCCAGTCCAGCGTCCGCGCCACGATGCTCGCCACAGTGGACTTGCCGGATCCCGCCACGCCCATCACCACCGCGATGTGTGGTCGCGCGGCGGCGGTCAATGGGCCTCCCGGATCGGTGCGGTGCTGGTCGCACCGACCATAGCCAGCGGAAATCCCGGCGCGCCCGCGCCCCGCCGCATCCGATCCGAACCGTTCCTCCCGCCGCCGATCGGTCCCGGTATTGTCTGCGGTGCAGGTGAATCGGGAGGATTGTTTGGCTGAGCAGCTCCGGCCGGGAGTGACCTTCGCCGGGTATCGGGTCGAGCGGCTCCTAGGCGTCGGCGGAATGGGTGAGGTGTACCTGGCCCACGACCGGGACCTGCCCCGATTCGTCGCCTTGAAGCTGCTCAACGTGGTGGCGGGGGACAGTGCCGAGACCCGGCAGCGATTCCTGCGCGAGGCCAATATCATTGCCCGGCTCGCCCATCCGAACATCGTCACCATCTACGCGCGCGGCGAGGAACAAGGGCGGCTGTGGCTGGCCATGGCCTACGTCGACGGCTCGGACCTGGAGGCCGAACTGCTGGCCGGCCCCCTGGAACCGCGCCGCGCCGCCGCCATCACCGCCGACGTGGCGCGCGCCCTCGACTACGCCCACGACGCCGGCGTGCTGCACCGCGACGTCAAACCCGCCAATATCCTGCTCACCGCGCAACCGCGAGAATGGGCGCTGCTCACCGACTTCGGCATCGCCGAGTCCAATCACGAGGTCCGCGGCATCACCGGGCGCGGCGAGGTGGTCGCGAGCTTCCAGTACACCGCGCCGGAACGCTTCAACGACGAGGCCCGCGTCGACCGCCGCGCCGACGTGTACTCACTGGGCTGCACGCTGTTCGAAATGCTCACCGGCACACCCCCGTACGCCGACACCGACCTACCCCGGCTGATCTACCGGCACGTCAAGGCCCCCGTGCCCGCGCCGCACGCGCTCAACCCGGCCCTGCCCGCCGCCCTGGACCCGATCCTGGCGCGCGCCATGGCGAAGAATCCCCGCCACCGCTACGCGACCTGCGCCGAACTGTCCGCGGCGGTGAGCGGCGTGCTCACCGAATCACGGTCGGCGCCGGCGGTTCCGCCGCCCAGGGCGAAGAACCCGCGCGACAAGAACCGGCACGCCGCCGTGCCGGAGTCGGAGCCCTGGGCGCGGTCGCGCACCCTGCTGGTGGTGCTCGCGGTCGTCGTGGCGGTGGGCGCCACGGCCGCCGCGGTCGGTTTGCTCTCGGCTCTGATGGAACCGAGTCCGAAGGATTCGTCCGCGCCCACGACCAGCCCGCGCACCTCGGCCCCCGCCCGCACGAGCACGGCCGCGGTGGCCACATCGGTCAGCCCGTCCGCCGCCGCGGCCGCCGACGGCTGCCAGACCCGCCGCACCCCCGACAGTGTCACCGGCACCGATCCGGGTGGCATCGCCAGCGGCCCCGACGCGATCCTGGCCTTCCAGTACGCCTATTACGTGCTCCGCTCCGGCTCGGTGGCAAGCCAATTCGTCGCGGGCGACGCCTCGAATGTGGCCAACCCGGCGACCATTCAGACCGGCATCGATTCGCTGCCGGTCGGCACCCGCTACTGCGTGCAGGTCGGCCGCATGACCCCCGGCGACGACGAGCACTGGGCGGTCAAGGTCATGCAGCAGCGGCCCGGGGAACTGCCGGACGCGTTCACCCAGACGGTCACCACCCGCACCGTCAGCGGCCGCACCCTGATCACCTCGATCGTCGAGGAATAGCGGCCCGGCCGAGGAGTCTCGGCGGCCGTTGGTGTTTCACAAAATCGGTAGGTGTGCTGCGGGGCTGCTAGTCTGCGATGCGGTGGCCCGATCGGGATGGCTCGGTGGGGCGCGGTGAAAGTTGTTCGTCGATAGGGAGTTTCGGTCGTGGACACGACAGGGTCGCGAGGCGGGTTCGCGGGGGTGCAGGGATGTCCGGTTCGCGGCGGAGCGGGTGTCGCGCCCGAGGAGCTCAGGATTCTGCTGGGCACACCGGAATTCGCGGCCGATCCGCACGCCGCCTACCGGGAGATGCGGCGACGCCACGGCTCCATGGTGCCCATCGAACTGTCCCCGGGTGTTCCGGCCACCCTGGTCGTGAACTATCGGACCGCCCTGCGAATCCTCAACGATCCGGAGCACTTTCCGGCCGACCCGCGCGTCTGGCAGGAGACCATCCCCGAGGACTCGCCGATTCGGCCCATGATGCAGTGGTACCCGAACGCGCTGCGTAACGCCGGCGCCGAGCATCTGCGTTATCGGCAGGCCTACTCCGCCGCCATCGACGGAATCGACTTGCACGCGGTGCATTCCACCGTCGTGGAGATCGCGGGCCCGCTGATCGCGGGGATCGCCGCCGAGGGCGGCGCCGACCTGGTGTCGAGTTACGCGCTGCCGCTGGTGTTCGAGGTGCTCAACCAGGTGGTGGGCTGCTCGGCCGATATCGGGCAGCGGGTGGCCACCGGCATGGCCGCGCTGTTCGACACCGTCAATGCCGCGTGGGGCATGCAGACCCTGGCCGAGGCGCTCATGGAGCTGATCGCGCTGCGTCGCGCCGAGCCCGGCGACGACGTCACCTCCCGCATGGCGCACCACCCGGCCGCGCTCAACGACGAGGAGATGCTGTACCAGCTGGTCAGCTTCTACGGCGCGGGTCTCGAGCCGATGCAGAATCTGATCGCCAACACACTGCTGCTCATGCTCACCGACGACCGCTTCGGCGGGGACATGCTGGGCGGCAGCCTCTCCACCCGCGACGCCCTCGACGAGGTCCTCTTCAACGACCCGCCGATGGCCAACTTCTCGATCAGCTACCCGCGTCAGCCGGTGCTCATCGACACCACCTGGCTGCCCGCCCACCAGCCGGTCCTGATCAGCCTCGCGGCCTGCAACAACGATCCCGAGATCGCGGGCGGCGACCGCACCGGGAACCGCTCGCACCTGGCCTGGGGCGCGGGCCCCCACGCCTGCCCCGCCCGCTCGGTGGCGTATCTGGTCGCCCAGACCGCGATCGACGAGCTGCTCGACGCGCTGCCCGACATCGTGCTGGCCGTCGGCAAAGACGAGATCTCCTGGCGTCCCGGCCCGTTCCACCGCGCCATGGTGGCACTGCCGGTCGAATTCCCGATCAGTCCCGCGCTGCGCGCGGTGTAGAAGGAGCTTTTCATGTCCCAGAGCCCGATCGTGCTGGATGTCACCGGCACCGATATCCAGGGCGAATCCGCCCGGATTCGCGAGCGAGGCCCGGTCGCGCTGGTCGAGCTGCCCGGCGGCGTCCAGGCGTGGTCGGTGACCGACCAGGAGGTGCTCAAGAGCCTGCTCGCCGACGAGCGCGTCTCCAAGGACCCGCGTCAGCACTGGGCGGCGTTCCGCAATGGCGAGATCACCGAGGCCTGGCCGCTGCTGCCCTGGGTCGCGGTGGAGAACATGTTCACCGCCTACGGCGCCGACCACCGCCGCCTGCGCAAGCTGGTCTCCCCGGCCTTCACCCACCGCCGCACCACCGCCATGCGCGAGCGCATCGAGGCCATCGTCGCCGAACTGCTCGACGAACTCGCCGAGCTCCCGGCCGGTTCGACCGCGGACTTGCGCTCGCTCTACGCCTACCCGGTCCCGATCCGCGTGATCAGCGGGCTCATGGGGGTGCCCGAGCACCTCGACGCCGCCATCCACAAGTGCGTGGACGGCTTCTTCGACGGGTCGCTGACCGCCGAGGAGGCCATGGCCAACTTCATGGAGATGTACGAGCGGGTCGGCGAGCTGGTCGCCTACCGCCGCGAGCACCCGGGCGACGACATCACCACCGCCATGATCGCCTCCCGCGACGAGGACGGCTCGCAGCTGGCCGACAAGGAACTCGTCGAGACGCTGATGCTGGTCATCAACGCGGGCCACGAGACCACGGTCAACCTGCTCGGCCAGGCCATCGTCGCGCTGCTGTCGCATCCGGAGCAGCTGGCCGCCGTCGTCGGTGAGCGGGCTTCCTGGAACGACGTCATCGAGGAGACCCTGCGCTACCAGGCGCCGGTCGCCCACCTGCCGCTGCGCTACGCGGTGGAGGACATCGAGGTCGGCGGCGTCGTGATCCCCAAGGGCGAGGCCATCCTCGCCTCCTACGCCGGGGCCAGCCGCGACCCGAAGATCCACGGCGAGACCGCGGACCAGTTCGACATCCAGCGCGACACCAAGGAGCAGCACGTCGCCTTCGGCCACGGCGCCCACCACTGCCTCGGCGCGCCGCTGGCCCGCCTGGAAGCCGCGATCGCGCTCCCGGCGCTGTTCGCGCGTTTCCCCAACCTCCGGCTGGCCACGCCCGCAACGGAATTGACCCCGATCGGCAGCTTCATCTCCAACGGCCACACCAGCCTGCCGGTGGTGCTGAACCCGGGCGAGTGACCCGCCGCTGATCGACCATCGCATCGCCCCGGTGACTTGCCGGGCGGTGCGATTCTCCCGGGAGCGGGGACCCGCGCGCTGGACCATGGAGACGCCCGGCCATACTGGCTGGGCGTCTTTTCCGAGTGTGTTCAGTGATTCAGGTCCCTCACCCAGGAGGCATGAATATCCATGGTCACCATCCGGAATCGGTACCGCTCCGCCCTGTCCGTCTCCGCGTTCGCGGCGCTGGGCGTGAGCCTGGTCTGTACCGCCGCCCCCGCTCTCGCCGCCAATTCGATCGCGGTCACCTCCGCCGCCGCGACCTCGATCGGGATCGACTACACCTGTGAGTCGTCAGCGGGGGTAGACAGCATTCAAGCCATGGTCGGCGATCCCAATGCCGACCGCCCGGCCGCCACGGGCACGCAGACGACGTTCAGTTGTGACGGGTCCCAGCACACGGCCACCGTGGCGCTCAGCCCGGCCGCGGGGGAGCCGGCCCTGGAAAAGGGTGCGCCCGTACAGGTTCGGGTAGCGCTGGTCGACCAGAGCCAGACCGTCGTCTCCGGCACGGCGAAACTACTGACTCTCGGGTAACCCGCCGAGTTCACTCGCGTCTCGGCAGCCGGTGCGCAAGCTGTTCGCTGCGTGCAACGATCCGGCAACCTGCCGTTCGATGGCGTGTGCCAGACTGTCCGCCGCGTGCCCGATGCGCAGTTTGTCGGGCCGTGGGCGGCTGCTGCCGCCGGAGAACATCCCCGCCCGGATTCGAACCCGGCGCGGCATGCGAGAACCAGGAAAACCCCGGACGTGCGATTCCGCTCGATCATGTGCAGTGCGGCGGTCATGGCGGCGACGGGATTGCTCGCGCTGACCTCGACGCCCTTCGATCTCGCGGCCAATGCCGAACCCGACGTGCTGCCCTTCTCGACCGGTAGTGGCGGGGAGGGCGCGCCGGACGGTTCGAGGATCGTGGCAACCCGCGTGATCGACGATCGGCACCTGCAGTTCACCGTGCATTCCGCGGCCATGAACATGGACTTCCCGGTGGACGTGCAGCGCCCGGCCGACACCTCCGTGCCGCGGCCGGTGCTCTACATGCTCAGCGGCGGCAGCGGCGGCAAGGGCGCGGCGTCGTGGGATCAGCGCACCAACGCCTTCGACTTCCTGGCCGACAAGAACGTGAACGTCGTGCAGCCGATCGGCGGCGCGGCGTCGTACTACACCGACTGGCGGCACCCGGATCCTCGGCTGGGCGTCATGAAGTGGACGACCTACCTCACCGAGGAACTGCCCCCGCTCATCGACGCCGCGCTCGGGACGAACGGCCTGAACGGGCTGGTGGGCGTGTCGATGTCCGGCACGTCGGTGCTGCAATTGCCGATCGTCAAACCCGGGCTGTACCGCTCGGTGGCGGCCTACAGTGGCTGCGCGCGGATCGCCGATCCGATCGGGGAGGCGTTCGTGCGGATCACGGTCGCCTTCGGTGGCGGCGACGCCATCAATATGTACGGGCCGTCGGGGGACCCGCAGTGGGCGGCCAACGATCCCTACCTGCACGCCGAGGGCCTGCGGGGCCTGGACCTGTACCTGTCCAGCGGCAACGGCATGCCGGGACCGCACGACAAGGTCCTGGACAAGCACTTCGCCGGGGCCGGGGACAATCTCGCGAACCAGATCCTGGTGGGCGGCATCCTCGAGGCGGCCACCGATCAGTGCACCCGCGCCATGGGCGACCGGCTCGAGGAGCTCGGCATCCCCGCCACCGTGAAACTGCACCCGTACGGCACCCACTCGTGGGGGTACTGGGACGACGAGCTGCCCGCGTCCTGGCCGGTGCTGGCGCACGGGCTCGGCCTGTAGCGGCTCAATCCTGTTCGGGCGGTAGGTTTTCCAGTGCCCAGCGGGCCCACTCGGCCTTCAGGGCGTTGGCGCGCGCCCCGTACTCCAGGGCCAGATGGCCGTAGCGGGACAGGTCGCGTTCGTTCCAGTCGATGCCCTGTTCGAGTTCGCGCAGGTTCGCGTGCTCGCGTTCGGCCCGCTCGGCGATATCGGTCAGATACGCGCGGGCCAGCGTGGGCGGGATGACGCCGAGGAAGAAGATCCGCAACAGCGTCTCATCGCGGTGCACCTCCTTCGGCGTCGTGGTGGTGAGCCAGGTGCGCAGATCCCCGAGCCCGGCGGCGGTGATCGTGTACTCCTTACGGCCGCGCGGGCCCTCATCGGTGACGGCGATGAGCTCGGCGTCGGCGAGTTTGGTGAGTTCGGTGTACATCTGGCTCTGCGTCGCGGGCCAGACATTGGCCAGCGACAGCTTGAAGGTTCGCAGCAGGTCGTAGCCGCTGGCGGGACCGTCCGACAGCAATCCGAGCAGGGCGTACCGGAGACTCATGGAATCAGCTTACATTCCACTCTTGACATGTCGGAACTGGAGCCTCAAAGTTGGACATGTCAGAACTGGAATGTCGCAGCCGTGAGCACCCCGCTGCTCGGGCAGAAGGTATCGATCATGACTACTCCTCCTCATCTCTCGGGCAACTACGCACCGGTCCCCGACGAGATCACCGCCTTCGAATTGCCCTGCACCGGAACGATTCCCGAGGACCTCAACGGCTGGTTCGTGCGTAACGGGCCCAACCCGCACGACGCCGCCTCCCCGCACTGGTTCTTCGGCGACGGCATGGTGCACGGCGTACGTCTCGAGGGCGGCCGCGCGGTGTCCTACCGCAATCGGTGGGTGCGGACCACCCGGTTCACAGACGGCGCGCAGGGCATCGACGCGCAGGGCAACCGCGACTACGCCGCGGGCGCGGCCAACACCCACATCGTCCGGCACGCGGGCCGCAGCTTCGCCCTCGTCGAATCCTCGTTCCCCTACGAACTGACCAGCGAGCTGGACACCGTGGGCCCCTACGACTTCGACGGCAAGCTCACCACCGCCATGACCGCGCACCCCAAGACCTGCGCGGTCACCGGGGAACTGCACTTCTTCGGCTACGACTTCCGCGAGCCCTACCTGACCTACCATCGCGCCGACGCCGCGGGCAATCTCGAACTCAGCCGCGCCATCGACGTCCCGGCCGCCACCATGCACCACGACTTCGCCCTCACCGCGAAGCATGTGCTGTTCCTGGATCTGCCGGTGGTGTTCGACATGCAGACCGCGACGTCCGGCGGGTCCATGCCGTTCCGGTGGAGCGACGACTATCAGGCGCGCATCGGGGTGCTGCGCCGCGACGACCCGCACGGCCCGGTGCGCTGGTTCGACATCGAACCCTGCTACGTCTTCCACACCCTCAACGCCCACGATGACGCGGGCCGGATCGTGCTGTACGCCATGCGCTATCCGAGCATGTGGCGCGACACCTCACAGGGCTTCGACACCGGCGCGAACCTGTGGCGCTGGACCCTCGATCTCGCCACCGGGGCTGTCCACGAGGAACGGATCGACGACCGGATCGCCGAATTCCCGCGCATCGACGACCGATTGGCGGGGCTCGACGCCCGCTACGGCCACGCCTCGGTCTCCAGCGGCGGCACCGGCGCGCTGCTGCGCTACGACCTGCACACGGGGTCGAGCACCGTCCACGACTTCGGTCCCGGCCGAGTGCCCGCCGAAGCCGCGTTCGCGGCGGCCGACGAAACCCCCGGCGGGGCGGGCTATCTCATGACCTACGTCTACGACGCCGCGGAAAACAGCAGTGACCTGGTCATTCTCGATGCCGACGACCTCGGTGGAGAGCCGATCGGCACCATCCACCTGCCGCGCCGCGTGCCGCACGGGTTCCACGGGAACTGGCTGCCCGACCTCTGATTCCTCGGTCGGACAGCCGTTCTCCGCCGTCAGTGCGCGCGGGGGAGCGTCACCGCGAGGGCGTCGACGGCGAAGCCGGTCGTGGTGACGCGGACCGCCGTGTCGGTGAAACGGCGGTCGCCCAGGGTGGTCCGGACGAACTGGCGGACCGCTTCGGGTTGTTCGGCGAGCGTGGCCAGGGTGGCCGCGGGGACCTCGATGGCGCCGTCGAAACCCCGTGGCTGATCGGTGATTCCGGCGGCCTGCACGGTCTGGCGGAGTCCGTCGACGGTGTGCAGGATCAGATCCAGCCGACTGCCGTCGGCGAACTCCAGCCGCAACGGCGTGGGCGAGACCGCGAGATCGAAGTTCTCGATCCGCGCTCCCACACCAGACGGGGTCTGGCCCGCATAGGTGTAGGGGGATACGGGCACGCTGTCGTCGACCGCATGGTCCGCGGGTGTGTTGTCCAGGATCTTGCCCGCCAATGGCTGATCGGTGGGGACGAAGTCCCAGCGCTCGGCGGTCAGCGTCTTCACCCAGTACCCGGTGCGCCCGTCGGCGACGCCCTCCACGCGCAGTTCGCGTGCGGCCGAGCCGATCCCGGTCTTGTGCACCGAGACACGGTCGGTGATCTGCCCGGGGATCTTGGGCTGCGCGGTCCACTCGGGCGCGGGCAGCTGGATCGCGGCGTAGTGGTCGTCGATGCGCTCCGAGAGCATGTCGGGCGCTTCGGGGCGGCCGCGCTGGTCCTCGTAGGAGTAGCGGAAGAAGACCTTGTCCGCGCCGGAGATGTCGAAGTCGTACAGGCGCGTGTAGAGGTCGCCGAAACGGTTCACCACCAGGGTGGTCGAGCCGCTGGTGGAGATGCCGACCGCCCGGAAACGGCCGCCGGCCGGGGTGGACATCTCGTAGCTGTGGTCCAGCGGCAGCCACGGGTCCACGTAGTGGATGCGATGGCCGTCGTCGGTGAGCGCGTACACGTGCGACGCCTTGGCCCCGCCCACCGTATGGTCGTTGCCCGCGATATCGCGCCAGACGTGGTCCTCGTTGGGGGAGAGCACCGACCAGGTCCACGCCGTCGTGCCCGCCGGCAGGGTGTTGCCCGGACCGGTCCACAGCGGCGAGCCGTAACGGCTGGACCAGTTCCAGTCCTTGGGGGCGCTGAGAATACGGTCCATGGTGAAGAAGCGGCCGTCGACATCGATGGCCATCAGCTCGTCGTCGTCGGCCGAGACCCCGGCGACGCGTCCCGCCAGGCAGCCCGGCAGCGGCAGCGTGCGCCAACCGCCCTGCGCGGCGGCCGGTTTGACGTAGATCGCGCCGTCGCGCGTGGCGAAGGACCAGCGGCGATTGAACGTCTCCGCGGTGCCGCGCAGCAGGACCCGATCCGGCAGGGCGACGGTGGCGGCGGGGAACGCGTCCAGGCCTGCGGTGGTTTCGTCCGCACCCGGCTCGGGGGTTCCTACGGTGCCGAGGAGATTGCAGGCGGGGGCGGCGGTGGCCGCCTGCTGCGGCACGGCGAGGGTGAACGCGAGTCCGGCGGCGGCCGCGAGCACGCCGTGGCGCAGGGACAGATCGGTCATCACAGCCACCCGAGGGCGCCGAAGGTCGCGATGGCGAGCGCGTCGACGCCCAGGATCGCGCCGACGGCGATGGCCTTGGCCCGCACGGTCGGCAGGTCGTACACGAAGAAGCAGGCCGCGAAGAACGGCACGTAGCCGACCAGCCAGATCAGGAACGGGAAGCCCGCGTGCCACCAGGACCAGTCCCAGGTCAGCACGCCCATCTTGTTGAGCAGCACCTCGACCCCGACCGCGGCCGCGGAGTTCAGCGCGATCAGCACCGGCCGGTTGGGCAGCCCGAGAATGCGAGTCTCCTTGGGCGGCAGCATCTTCGCCGCGGCGATGCCCATGATGGCGAACATGAAGCAGATTTCGATGTTCAACCCGATGAGAATCTGATAGGCCGTGGGCCCGGACGCAGCCCACACCGGCGCCCGCCCGGTGCCGTGGAAGACCAGCGAGTTCCAGATCTCGTTGAACAGGTCCATGCCCCACAGCGCCAGGCCCGCGAACAGCACGTTCCAGTTCCGCCGCTCGACCTCGGTGGCGTAGATATAGATGACGACCAGCAACAGTGGAATCACGTACCACTTGAATTGGCTGCTGTCCCGCAATAGCTCGAGCGCCACACGCGCGTGATCGGTCACCGCTGAACCCTCCCTCACCAATTGAGCTCAGCGAGTGTGTTACAAATCACCGGCGAATGTCAACCTGTAAGCCGGATTCGCTTCGGCCGTGCGGGCGCTCGGGGTGAAGGGTCGCGGTGGGCGCGGAACGGACCGCGGTACAGGGAGTGTGGCCGCGATCCGCTCCGGTCGGGGACCCGCCTCAGCTCGCCGGCTTCGGCGCCGTCATCGCCTGGTTGATGGTGGTGAAGTACTGTGCCGCGGCGAGGACGGCGGCCGGTGCGGTCACGAAGATCTGCCCGGCGACGGTGCCGAGGAAGCCGACGGCCGCCGCGCCCACGAGGCAGCCCGCGACCGCGCCCGGCAACGCGCCGAACATTGCGGTGAGCGCACCGGTGAGGGTGGCTCCGGTGGCGCCGCCGATGAGGCAGCCGACGGCCGCTCCGCCGAGGCCGCCCACCAGGGTGCCGACGGTGGCGCCCATGCTGATGGTGCTGGTCATGCGGCTCCACGCGGCCTGTTCGCGTTCATAGGCGTTCTTCCAGGGCGCCTGATCCTCGAAGGGAAGTGCCACCGGCCGATATTCGGCGTGCCGCAGGTCGAACCGGGGGGTGAGGGTCGCGGTGCGGTCGTGGATGTCCGCGTCGATGGGGAAGACGAAATCGTCCACCCGGAACGACAATTCCGTGCCGCCCAGCGTGCTGCCGTCGGGGGCGACGATCGTGAAGACGCCCTTGTCGGACACGAGTGATCCGGCGGAGGTCCGGATGACCGTACTGGTCTCTCCGACGGTCGCGGTGTAGTCGATCGCGCCGGAGCCGTCGGTCGGGGCGGCGGTCGCGGTGGCCGCGCCGATGCTCGCGACGGTCATGAGCAGTGCCGCGGACAGGGCGGCGGGACGGGCAGGGGAATACCCCATGTGACTGACCTCGAGTTTTCTCATCAGGTGTGGTGTGGCACGCCGGGTTGTGGTGATCGGCCTCGGCTCGCATGCGTATCGGCTCGGCCCGGCGCTGGGAGAGATTACGGGTTTACAGAGATAATGACAATCATTATCGTTAAGGCCCCCGTCAATCAGTTCCGAGGAGGCCGAGTGGGACATCTGCTGATGATCGAGAGTTGGGTCGGGTCGATGAGTACCCTGCTGCCGCAAGCGATCCGGGAGCGCGGGGACCGGTTCAGCTTCCTGACCCGCGACCTGCGGCACTATGTGCGAGCAGCGCCGGGCGCCGGGCATCCGCTGCTCGGCGCCGCGAATATCGTGACGGCCGAGACGAACTCCGAGGCGGCACTGCTGCCGTGGGTGCGGCGGTTGCACGAGGTCCTGGAGTTCGACGGCGTGCTGTCCTCCTGCGACTACTACCTGCCGGCGGTCGCGGCGGTCGCGGCCGAGCTGGGCCTGCCGGGGCCGAGCCGCGAGGCCGTGGCGGCGGCATGTGACAAAGCCCGAACCCGCCGGATCTGCGGCGCCGCAGGCGTTCCCGGGCCGGAATTCGCCGTGGCGGCCACCGCCGCCGCAGCGCTGGAGGCCGCGGAGCGGATCGGCTACCCGGTGGTGGTGAAGCCCGTCGACCTGTGCGGCGGAATGTTCGTGCGTCGCGTGGACGACGCCGCGCAGCTACGCGCGGCCCTCGGCGAGATCGCCGGATTCCCGGTGAACGCGCGCGGACAGCAGCGCGCCGCCGAGGCGCTGGTGGAGCAGCACCTCGAGGGACCCGAATTCAGTGTGGAGACCGTCACTTTCGACGGGCACACCACGGTCGTCGGCATCACCGACAAGCAGCTCACCGGCGCGCCATGGTTCATCGAAGCCGGACATATGTTCCCGGCGCTGCTGGAACCCGCCGCGGAATCGGCCATCGCCGATGTCGCACGCGCCGCGATCGCCGCTCTGGGACTGGACAATACGGTCGCGCACGTCGAGATCAAGCTGACGGCGAGCGGCCCTCGGCTGGTGGAGGTGAATCCGCGGCCGGCGGGCAATCGCATCACCGAGCTGGTGCGCCGGGTGACCGGTATCGACCTGGCCGCGGTGTGCGCGGATCTGGCGCTGGGCCGGGCGCCGGATCTGACCACCGCGCCGATCGGTGTCGGCAGCGCGGCGATCGCCTTCCTGGTGCCGCGGGAATCCGGCGTCCTCGAAGGCGTTTCCGGTGCCGAGCACTGGGAGCTGGACACCCGCATCGTGGACTACGACCTGGCCGCGCCCGGTACCCGGGTGCGGTCCGCGCAGAACAACAACGGCTACCTCGCGCACGTGATGGTCGCCGAGGAGAAGGCCGGGGTGGCCGGGGAGTCGGCGCGTGCGCTGATCGACGCGCTGCGGGTCTCCTACGCCGAGGCCGCGGTGGCCCGGTGACCGACAGCCCCCTCGCCCGGCCGATCACCCTGGACGAGTTGATCTCCTCGGTCCGTGCCGGCCGCATCGGTCCCGAGCCGGCCACCGTGACGGTGGCCGCCGCCTTCCTCACCCTGCACAGCACCCGCCACGTCGGCCGGAACCAGCGGTACCGCAATGAGATTCTCAGTATCCGGGTCGGCGCCGCCGTGGGTTCGTGCGCCTTCGAACCCGGTGACGGGTCCGATCATGTGACCGCCGTCGGCGAGTGCGTCGGTGCGAGCATCGCCGACCTGCTGGACCATCCGCTGCCCGCCGTGCGGATCGCCGCGCTGGACGCCTATCTGATGCACGCCCATCCGCATCCCGATGCCGGAGGCGTGCGCGGTGAGTCGGTTGTCGTGGCGGGGGAGTCCTCGTTGGCGAAATCGCGGACCCGGGCCGCCGGGGTGGTCGATCTGCTGCCCCGGGGTGTGCGCAGGGTCCTGGTGGTCGGTGTGGTGAATTCCCTGCTGGCGCAGCTGCGCGGCCGAGGCATCGGCTACATCCCCTGCGACCTGGCGGGCGGCGTCACCGAATGGGGTGAGCCGGTGCGCACCTCGGCCGGCGCGATCGACGAACCCTACGATGCCTTGCTGTCCACCGGAATGTGCCTGAGCAATGCGAGTTTCGATGAACTGCTGACACGGGCCCGGGCACGCGATGTGCCGATGGTGATGTTCGCGCAGACCGGCAGCGCGGTGCTGCCGTGGTTCCTGGGCGGGCCCGGGCTGACCGCGGTCGCCGCGGAGCCGTACCCGTTCTTCTCGCTCGACGGTGGTCCGAGCACCCATTTCCACTATCGCGGCGGGGAGTTCGCATGCGGCGCCTAGCAACACCCGCACAGGCCGGCCTGTTGCACCTGATCGGCGGAACGCCGATGGCGTGGATACCGGCGGGCGACGCCGGCGTCGGGTACCGGGCCAAGCTGGAATCGGCCGGAATCGGTGGTATGAAGGCCCGCGCGGCGATCTCGCTGCTGTCCGGTGCGGTCGCGCGGGGCGAGTTGGCGCCTGGTGCGCCGGTGGTCGAATCCACCAGCGGCACCTTGGGTATGGGGCTGGCCTTGGCCGCCCGCGCGCTCGGGCATCCGGTCGTACTGGTCGTCGACGACGAGCTGGAACCGGATATGCGTGCCCTGTTCACCGCCTACGGCGTACGGCTCGAGGTGGTCGAACGCCCGCATGCCGTGGGCGGCTGGCAGCGGGCGCGCCTGGATCGGCTGACCGAGGTGCTCGCGGCCACGCCCGGCGCGTATTGGCCCGACCAGTACGACAATCCGGACAACGCCGCCGGGTACGCCGCCATGGCACAGGAGATCATCGACCAGGTCGAGACCGTCGATGTCCTGGTGGCGACGGTGGGTTCGGGCGGCCACTGCGCCGGACTCACCCGGGTCCTGCGACAGCGCTGGCCCGGATTGCGCGTGATCGGGGTGGACTCGGTCGGCTCGCGGATCTTCGGCCAGCCCGCCCGGCACCGGGTCATGCGGGGCCTCGGCAGCAGCATCCTGCCCCGCAATGTGGTCTATTCGGACTACGACGAGGTGCATTGGGTCGGCCCGGTCGAGGCCGTCGCCTCCTGCCGAGCCGTGGCGGCGCGTTCCTGCGTGGCGGGTGGATGGAGTACCGGCGCGGCCGCGCTGGTGGCCGGATGGGCCGCCCGGCGTGAACCCGGAGCACATGTCGTGACCGTCTTCCCGGACGGGCCGCACCGCTACCTGCGCACCATCTATGACGACGAATGGTGTGTCGCGCGTGGGCTGCTGGGCGTCGCCGCGACCGATCCGGTCGAGATCGCGGCACCGGACGCGGTCGAGGTCGAGGGCTGGGCGCGGTGCGGCGTGGTTCGCGACCCGGCCGGGGCGGGGGCGCCGGTATGAGACTCGATTCTCGAGTGTCCCGGCTGCGGCTGGCCGAGCCGCTGCGGATCTCGCGCGCCGCGATGAGTGAGCGCGATGCGGTGTGGGTAAGGCTCTCGCACAACGGGATTCACGGCAGCGGGGAGGTGGTGACGAGCCCGCGGCTCGGACTGGACGTCCCGGCCATCGAGCGGGCGCTGGCCGTGGCCGTGGAATGGATGGGGGACGACCCGCATCCCGGCCGCCTGTCGAAGCGGTTGCCCGAACTCCGAATCCGATTGCGCAACGCCTTGCCGGTGGCCGCCGCTGTCGATTCCGCCGTCCACGACTGGTTGGCCGTCGCGGCCGGGGTCCCGCTGTGCGAACTGCTCGGCATGCCCGCCTGGGACCGGGTGCCGACGGCCTACACGATCGGCATCGTGCCGGCCCCGGACGCGGGCCGTACGGCAGCGCGCCTGGTCCGCGCGGGGTTCACCACGATCAAGGTCAAGCTGGGAGCCGCCGATCCGGCCGACGATATCGCGCGGGTGGCGGCGATCCGGGCCGCCGCTCCCGCGGCCGCGCTGCTGCTGGATCCCAATGGCGCGTGGGACACCGACACCGCGGTCGCCGTGCTCGGCCGTCTCGCCGAGTTCGGGATCGCCGCGGTGGAGCAACCGGTTCCGGCCGGGGCTCCGGACGAGCTGGCGTTGGTCGCGAAGTCCGTGCCGATACCGGTCATCGCCGACGAAGACGCCGGCACCCGCGCCGATCTCGACGCGCTACCCGGCGGAATCGGCGGCATCAACATCAAACTCGCCGAATGCGGCGGACTGGACGCGGCGCTGTCGATGATCGACTGGGCGGGTCGGCGCGGGGTGGCCGTCATGCTCGGCTGCCAGGCGTCGACCTCGCTGAGCATCGCCGCCGCGGCGCATCTGAGCGGTGCCGCGCGCTGGGTCGACCTGGACGGGCATCTGCTCATCACCGGCGATCCCTGGCAGGGGCTCGGCGGGGCGGACGGGCTACTGCTGCGGCCCGCGGGCCCAGGGCTCGGCGTCCAACCCGGCGGTGAACGATGAACACCCTCAGGCTCTTCCGGTCGTTTCCGCTGTCGGTTCGGCTGCTGCTGGTGAACCAGCTGGCCGGCAACACCGGCTTCTACATGCTCATGCCGTTCCTCGCGGGCTACCTGCTCACCGACGTGCGCCTGTCGGCGGCGGTGGTGGGCGTGGTGCTCGGCGTGCGGAATCTGAGCCAGCAGGGCCTGTTCCTGGTAGGCGGCGCGATCTCCGACCGGCTCGGCGCCCGCGGCGTGATCATCGTCGGCGCGGCGATCCGGGCCGTCGGATTCGCACTGTTCGCCGCCGGTGGGTCATTGGCGGTGGTGCTGGCGGCCTCGGTGCTGACCGGATTCGCCGGTGCGCTCTTCAATCCGGCCGTGCGCGCCTATATCGCCCGCGACGGCGCCGACCGCGCCGCCACGGCGTTCGCACTGTTCAACGTGTTCGGCAATGTGGGTTCGGCGGTCGGGCCGCTGGCCGGAACGGTGCTGGTGGCCATGGGATTCCGGCTCACCGCCGCGGTGGCGGCCGGAATCTTCGTGCTGCTCACCATCGCGCAACTGGTGTTCCTGCCCGCGCGCCCGGTGCCGCCCGCTGACCACGGGGTGCTGCACGATCTGCGAAATCTGGTCTCCCACCGCGCCTTCTGGGCTTTCGCGGCCGCCTCGGCGGGCATGTTCGCGCTGCAGAGTCAGAGCTATTTCATCCTGACCCTGCAGGCGCGGCGGGTCGCCGGTCCGCACGCCACCGGGGCGGTGGCGGCGCTGTTCCTGGTCGACACCGCCGTGATCCTGCTGCTGCAAGTGCGGATCACCCAGCGTTTCGCACGGGGGGAACGCGGACCCGCGATGGCCGCGGGGATGGCCGTCATGGGCCTCGCGTTCGTGATTCCGCCGCTGGCCGCGCCGCTCATCGACGGGGGCGGCGGCGGTGTCGTGGCCACGTCGCTGCGCATGGTCCCGATTCTCGCCGCGGTCGTGGTCCTCACGGTAGGCGCGATGATCGTGCAGCCCTTCGTCAACGAACTCGTCGCCGCGTTCGGCGGCGCCCGCCTGACCGGGACCTATTTCGGTGCCTTCTATCTCGTGTCCGGCGTGTGCACCGTCTGCTTGACGGCGCTGGTCGGTGCGGCGGTGGACCGGGGCGGCGGTCCGCTGGCGTGGTGGCCCGCCGGGCTCTGCGCGGGCACCGGGCTGCTGGCCGCCGTCGCGGTGAGCGCGCTCCACCACGGTCGGCTCCTTCCCGTGGCCGACATCGAAAAACCCAGTGAAACAGCGGTCTCCGTCGCCACGGCGGCGACCGCTCCCGACACCGAAAGCCGAGACCCACGATGACCTGCCCGACCGAAGGCCCGGTGCTCGCCACCGAGAATCTGCTGACCGACAATCCGGCGCTGTACGAACGCACCTTCCCCGACAGCGGCCACCGCAACGCCCGGTTCGTCCACGATCTGGTCACCGAATTCGGCACGCCGCCCGACAGCACGGCGATGCGGCTGCTGGACGTCGGTTCCGGCACCGGCCGCGACGCCGCGCGGCTGGCCGAACTGGGCTATGTCGTGACGGCCGTCGACATTTCGCCCCGCATGGTCGCCTATGCCCGGGCGAAGTATCCCGGTATCGCGTTCGAGGTCGGCGATGCGCGCCGGTCCGGCACCCGCGAGCCGATGGACGTGGTCACCTGCCTGGGCAGCACGCTGTTGCACCTGCACTCGAGCGCCGATGTGGCCGCAGCGCTCACCGGATTCGCCGACTGCCTGCGGCCGGGCGGACTGCTCGTGCTCGAAATGCGCAGCGGCGCCTTCCTGCTCACCGATCGCGGCCGCCGCGAGCTGCTCGACGAGGTGTCCGTCCGCGAGATCGAGTGGGAGGGGGTCGCCTACACCTCTCGTACCGTGCTGTCGGTGGACCTGTCCGCGCAGCTGTTGCGGCGGCGGCGCGAATGGACCTGGGTGGGAGGCGAACCCGTGGTCCAGCACACGGCGTGGCGGCTGCTGTTCCCCGAGGAGCTCCGATACCTGTTGCACACCAGCGGATTCGACGTCCTGGCCATGTTCGACGAGCCGGGTCCGCTCACCGAACCCGCCTGGCCGGGCGACGGCACCCGATCCGCCGCCCTGACCGGTGACCGTCTCCATGTGATCGCCCGCCGGAGCGAGCAGACGGGCACGCGGTGAGCACATCGATGCGCACCGGGGTGGGCAGCGCGTTCGGCAGTTGTGGCGAACTGCTGCAAGGCGTGACCGCCGGCGACGATCGCGACTTCCTGGTGACGCTGCCGATCCGGCAGGGCTCGGTCGCGGTGTTCGAGCCCGGCACGGGCGACGGTGAGATCGAGACGGTGCCGCCGCACAAGAGCAAAGCGCGCCGGCTGGCCGAACTCATGCTCGAACGGTCGGGTCACCGACAGCCGGGACGTCTGACGATCATCAGCGAACTTCCCGAGGGCAAAGGGCTGGCCAGCTCCACGGCCGACCTGGTCGCGGCGGCTCGCGCGATCGCCGACGCACAGGGCCGCGGTATCGCCGCCGCCGAGATCGAGGACCTGCTGCGCGGCATCGAACCCTCCGACGGCGTCATGTATCCCGGGTCGGTCGCCTTCTATCACCGCGAGGTGCGGCTGCTCGCCCGGCTGCCCGCGCTGCCGCCACTGACCATCGTCCTCGCCGACGAGGGCGGACAGCTCGACACGGTCGACTTCAACCGCCGCGCCAAACCCTTCACCGCGGCCGACAAGCGGGAATACACCCGGCTGCTCGGCGGTCTCACCGAGGCGTTGGCCCGGCGCGACCACCACCGCATCGGCGAGATCGCCACCCGCAGCGCGCTGATGAACTCGGTGCTGCGCGAACGCCCGCACCTGGACCTGGCGTGCCGGGCCGCGCGCGGTATGGGGGCGCTCGGGGTGGTGATCGCCCACAGCGGCACCGCCACCGGCATCCTGCTGGCCGACGACGATCCGGACTACCCAGGAAAACTGGCTGAAGCCCACCGGATCTCGGCGGAATACGGAACGGCGGTCAGCGTGCATCGCACCTGGCGTCCGCGCCCGCCGGACTGGCCGGGATCGGCGGGCCCGCTGGTCACGATGCGACCGCGGGCCGAATCCCGGCCGAGCGCGGCGGCGGAGCATGGCCGCGGCGCGCGGGCGGTGGTCCGGTGATCAGCGCGACCGACATCCGCGTCGAATTCGGCGGCGCGGTGGTGTTGTCCGGTGTGGAACTCACCGCCGAAACCGGTTCCACCGTCGGACTGATCGGCCCCAACGGCTCCGGCAAATCCACCTTGCTGCGGGTGATCCACCGCGCGCTCCGCCCTCGCACCGGCACCGTGCTGGTCGACGAGACCTCGGTGGACGCACTGCGCGGGCGAGCGCTGGCCGAACGCCTCGCGGTCGTCACCCAGGAAGCGCCCGCCGAGACGCCGATCACGGTGGCGGACATGGTCCTGCTGGGTCGCTCGCCCTGGGCCGGTGCGGTGCGGGGCTACGCCCGGACCGATCATGTCGCCGCGGCCGCGGCCCTGCATCGCGTCGGTGCGAGGCACCTCGCCGACCGCCCGTTCACCGCGCTGTCCGGCGGCGAACGCCAGCGCGTGCTCATCGCCCGCGCCCTGGCCCAGCAAGCCGACCACCTGCTCCTCGACGAGCCCACCAACCACCTCGACATCCGATATCAGCACGAATTGCTCAGCCTGCTAGGAGAACTCGCGATCACCACGGTCATCGTCCTGCACGATCTCAATCTCGCCGCCCGCTACTGCGACCGGCTGGTCCTGCTCGATCGCGGCCGCGTCGCCGCAACCGGAACCGTCGACGAGGTGCTGACGCCCGAGCTCCTCGAACCCGTCTACGGCGTCAGCGTTCAGCGCTCGACCGCCTTCGATTCCCCGCAACTGCTGTTCGGCCCACGCCGGCCACAGCCCGAGGCCATCGATCGGACCGGCGACCTGTCCGGCTCACCGGCTGGACGATCGGGTGAGCGGGTGGAACAGGGAGTGTCGCAATGACACTGATCCCCATCGCCACGAGCGAGGACCCGCCCGACGATCTCGGGCACGCCCGGCGCAGATGGGTGTCGATCGCGTGGCTCACCGCACTGATGACCGTATTGCTGGCCGTGATCGTCTGCGCGTGCGGGATCGGCCCGGTCGCGGTGCCGCCGCTCACCGTCGCCCGCATTGTCGGCCATCACGTAGCCGGAGTCCCGGCGGCATCGGAGTGGACGGCGGCACAGGACGCCATCGTGTGGCGGGTGCGCGTACCGCGCGTGCTGCTGGGCGCCTTGGTCGGCGCCGGGCTGGCGGTCAGCGGAGCGGTGCTGCAGACCGTGGTGCGCAATGTGCTGGCCGATCCGCACATCCTCGGTGTCACGTCGGGGGCGTCCACCGGGGCGGCGCTGTCGCTGCTGTTCGGAGTCACCGCCGGGGCCGGGATGCTGTCCGGCAGTGCGTTTCTCGGAGCGCTCGCCGCGACCGTGCTGCTGTTCGCGGTGGCACGCAGTCATGGACAGCTGACCTCGCTGCGACTGCTGCTCGGCGGGGTGACCATCGGGTATGTCTTCTCGGCGGCGACCAGCTTCCTCATCTTCGCGTCGGACTCGCCGGAAGGCGCTCGCGCGGTGCTGTTCTGGCTGCTGGGTTCGCTCGGGTCCGCGGCCTGGCCCGCGGTCGCGACGACGACGGCCGCGGTGAGCGGGTGCGTGGTGGCGCTGTTTCTCATGGCCACGCGATTGGACGCGCTGGCCGTCGGCGACGACACCGCGCGCACCCTGGGCTTCGCGCCGACCCGGTGGCGGGTGGCCGCCCTCGCGGTGGTGTCGCTGTGCGTCGGGGCGGTGGTCGCGGTCGCCGGGGCCATCGGGTTCGTCGGACTGATCGTGCCGCACACCGCGCGACTGCTCGCCGGCGGTGGCCATCGCCGGCTGATCCCCGCGTCCGCCCTGCTGGGCGCGGTCTTCCTGGTGGTCGCCGATGTGGTGGCCCGAACCGCGTTCTCGCCCAGGGAATTACCGCTCGGCATCGTCACGGCGGTCGTCGGCGCACCCCTCCTGCTCGTTCTCATTCGCCGTTTTCGCAACCCCGTTGCCTGAACCACGACACAAGGATTCATCGATCATGACCGTCTCCAACACGCTCGCGCGTGTCCTGCCCGCTGCCGTTGTCGCGGTGCTCGCACTGACCGGCTGCGGCGCGACCGCGCCCGAGAACGCGCAGTCCGCCGACGGGGCCTTCCCGCTCACCATCTCCAGTTGCGGCCGGGACGTGCGATTCGACCGCACCCCCGCCCGGGTGGTCACCGTGGGATCGGTGGCCGCCCCGCTCATCGCCGCCGCCGGCGCCGCCGACCGCGTCGTGACCCGAACCTTCGAAACCGCGCCCTTCCCCGGGGAATACGCCGCCGCGCTCGGTCACGCCGAAATGATCACGCCCACCGCGGATCTCGCCCGCGAACAGATCATCGCGCGGAATCCGGACGTGGTGGTGAGCTTCGAAGGCGCGGCCGTCAAACCGGAGGACCTGGCCTCGGCGGGCATCCCGCTGCTGGTCACCCGCGGCTACTGCAAGAACGCCGCCGGCGCCTACGACGACATCTTCGCCGATATCGAGCTGTACGGAAAGCTGTTCGGGACCGCGAAGCAAGCCGGCGACACCGTCGCCGACCTGCGCCGCCGCGTCGCCGCGGTCGCGGATCAGCACCGGCCCGGCAGCCCGGCCCGCCCCGCCGCCGCACTCATCCTCTCCCGGGACGGCTCCACCCTCAGCGCGTACGGCGCCACCAGCACCGTGCACACGCAAATGGGCACGCTGGGGCTCGAGAACATCTTCGGTGACGTGGCCAAACGCAATTTCGAGGCCAATACCGAGACCCTGATCGCCCGAAATCCCGACGTGATCATCCTGCTCACCCAAGGCGACCAAACCCCAGACTCGGTCCGGCGTGCCCTCCGTGACCGGCTGGAACTGGCCTCGCTCGACGCGATCCGCCACGACCGCGTCATCGCCGTCCCGTTCGGCTACACCGGCCCCGGCCCGGTCGCCGTCGAGGGCCTCGAGGTGCTGTCCGCCAAGCTCGGCGCCCTCCGATGAGCGACTACACCCTCCGCGCGGCACTGCCGCAGGATCTCCCCGGCGCCCGCAGCGTCATGCTCGACACCTTCTACCACGACCTCGGATACGGCTACCTGCCCGAGCATCACGACGATGTCGTCGACCCGGCCCGCGCCTACCTCTGCCATCCCCGCCAGCGCCTCTGGGTGGCGGTGCTCGGCGCGGAGGTGGTCGCCACCACCGCGATCCGGGCCAGGGGACCGCGCACGCCGCCGCATCCGGCGTGGCTGGCCGCACGCTACCCCGACCACAGCACGGCCCAGCTGTTCCGGGTCTACGTCCGGCCCGAGCACCGCCGCCACGGGCTGGCCACCGCATTGGTCGTGCGGGCGGTCGAGTTCGTACGCCGGACACCCGCGTATCAGCGGTTGTATCTGCACACCGACGCTAGCGTGCCCGGTGCGCTGGAATTCTGGAAATCACTCGGGACGGTCGTGCACGACGACCGCCAACCCGGGCGACGCTTCCAGACCGTGCACCTGGAGATCCCGTTGAATGAGTCAGAAGGCGGGATGGTCAGCGGCCGATCGGGCGGCGCGGAGTGAGCCCGCGGTCTCGTGAACCTCTCTCGTCACTTCAGCCCCGCCAGTGAGTGACGAATCACCGACGAAGGCCAACCTGTCATCCTGGTCGCGTCGGGGCGGCGGATGGCAGCGTCGGGGCGTAGGGTGCGACCGCATGGCAGCAGTCCCGTTCCGTCCGCTCCGCGAACTGGCGTTCGTTCTCGCTGCGGCCGTGGCGATTCCGATGCTCGCGACCCTCGCGTTCTCCGCCATCGGGCACCCCGAATGCGCCAGCATCCCGGAAGATGTGGGCCCGTGCGGCTACTGGGCTCGGGTGGCCTACTACGGGCCGTTCATCATGGTGTGGGGTGTGATCTTCTGCGGGGGATTCGGAGCAACGCTGTGGCTGATCGCGGTCGCGGCCCGCGGCGTCTTCCTGGCGGCCCGTCGCCGCCGTGAGCGCATCCGCGCAGGCCAGCACGCCTGACCATGCCCCTGACCTCGGGGTCCCGCCCGCTTGGGATAAAATCGGTGGTTCTTGTGTGTCGACGCGACGCACAATCGATCAGTTAACCATCGGCATCCGCTGCACCCGAGGAGACGCTTGTGATCACCGCGACCGACCTGGAGGTCCGGGCCGGAGTCCGCACCCTGCTGACGGCGCCGGGCTCGGCGCTGCGGGTGCAGGCCGGTGACCGGATCGGGCTGGTGGGCCGCAACGGTGCCGGCAAGACCACCACACTGCGCATTCTCGCCGGTGAAGGTGAACCCTACGCGGGCAAGGTCATTCGTTCGGGAGAACTGGGATATTTGCCCCAGGATCCGCGCGAGGGCAACCTCGACATGCTCGCCAAGGACCGGGTGCTCTCGGCGCGCGGCCTCGACACCCTGCTGCGGGAGATGGAGAAGCAGCAGGCGCTGATGGCCGAGGTCGCCGACGAGAAGGAACGCGACAAGGCGATCCGCAAGTACGGCCGCCTCGAGGAGCGTTTCTCGGCCCTGGGCGGTTACGTCGCCGAGAGCGAAGCCGCCCGCATCTGCCACAGCCTCGCCCTGCCCGACCGGGTGCTGAACCAGCAGCTGCGGACTCTCTCCGGTGGTCAGCGTCGTCGAATCGAGTTGGCGCGCATCCTGTTCAGCGCCTCCGACGGCAGCGGCGGCAAGTCCGACACCACGCTGCTGCTCGACGAGCCCACCAACCACCTCGACGCCGACTCCATCAACTGGCTGCGCGGGTTCCTGCAGAACCACGACGGCGGCCTCATCGTCATCTCCCACGATGTCGAACTGCTCGGCGACGTGGTGAACAAGGTGTGGTTCCTCGACGCCGTGCGCGGCGAGGCCGACATCTACAACATGGGCTGGAAGAAGTACCTCGACGCCCGCGCCACCGACGAACAGCGCCGCGTGCGCGAGCGCGCCAATGCCGAGAAGAAGGCCTCCGCGCTCAAGCAGCAGGCCGCCAAGCTCGGCGCCAAGGCGACGAAAGCCGCTGCGGCGCACCAGATGGTCAAGCGCGCCGAGCGCATGCTCAACGAGGTCGACGACATCCGCGTGGCCGACAAGGTGGCGCGGATCAAGTTCCCCGAGCCGGCCCCTTGCGGTAAGACGCCGCTGATGGCCACCAACCTGACCAAGCTGTACGGGTCCCTCGAGATCTTCACCGGGGTGAACCTGGCCATCGACAAGGGCAGCCGGGTGGTCATCCTGGGCCTCAACGGCGCCGGTAAGACCACCATGCTGCGGCTGCTCGCGGGCGTGGAGACCCTGACCGCGGGCCAGATCGACCCCGGTCGCGGCCTCAAAATCGGATATTTCGCCCAGGAACACGACACCCTGGACGACCAGGCCACGGTCTGGGAGAACATCCGTCACGCCGCCCCCGACGCGGGCGAGCAGGACCTGCGCGGTCTGCTGGGCGCGTTCATGTTCTCCGGGCCGCAGCTCGAGCAGCCCGCGGGCACGCTCTCCGGTGGTGAGAAGACCCGTCTCGCCCTGGCCGGTCTGGTGTCCTCGGCGGCGAATGTCCTTCTGCTGGACGAACCTACGAACAACCTCGACCCGGTCTCGCGTGAGCAGGTGCTCGACGCGCTGCGCAGTTACGCGGGCGCGGTGGTACTGGTGACCCACGACCCGGGCGCGGCCGAGGCGCTCAACCCCGAGCGTGTCATCATGCTGCCCGACGGCACCGAGGACCACTGGTCGCAGGATTACCTGGAACTGATCCAGCTGGCCTGAGCGCGCGCGTTCCGGGCCCGGAGAAACCGCCGTCCGCGCCCGGAAACTCGCTTCCCGCACCGAAAAACGCGTGTTCGCCAAAACTCGGTGATTCACATCACACCGTTTCGTTGATCACAGGCATCCGAGTCTCTACCCTGGAATAAGGCGCCCACGGCGACTCGGAGGAAGCCATGAGTGACAGGCCCGCACAGGGTAAAGCCGTATTGGGTAAAGGCACGCGCGTCACCGGGAAATCCCGCGATCGCTTGCAATCCCAGCTCAAGAAGCAGTACGAGGCCGGGGCCAGTATCCGGTCCCTAGCCAGGGAAACCGGGCGGTCGTACGGCTTCATTCACAACGTGCTCGTGGAGTCGCATGTGCAACTCCGCAGCCGGGGCGGTGCCAACCGCCGCAAGGCCGGCAAGCCCGTCAGCAAGTAGCGTCCCGTTCCGGGAACACGATCGCGGGGACTCGGCCGGTGAATGCCGGTCGGGGACTTGCGATCTCGCTCCGCTCGCGATGGCGTGCGGCCGCTACAGGGTCACGGTCCCGTCGCCGAGCACCAGCAGGTTCGCCAGGCTCCGGAAAATCGGCAGACCGGTCTTGATCTCGAGATAGGCGAACTGCCCCTGGGGATTCACCTCCAGGAAGTAGAACTCGCCATCGAGCCCCACTCGCAGGTCCAGCACGCCGAAAGCCAGTCCCAGCGCACCCATCAGCGTGGTCAGCGACTTGCTCACCGAGGCGGGCAGGCGATCGGCGGTGAACGCCACCGAGGTGTCCAGGCGCGAATCCACCCGTCCCACACCGGATTGCGAGTCGATGCGCACCACCCACTCGATGCCGTCCACCCACACGATGCGCAGGTCGCTCTCGGCCTGGATGTAGTCCTGGAAGATGGTGGGGGAGTTGCGGATCGTGGCGAGCCGGTCGAAATCGGCCGGGGTGAACAGGCGGGTCTCGGTGAACGCCCCGCGCCCGGTGCCGGTGCGCTTGTAAACCACTGGCCCGGGCCGGGATTCGATGAAGGCGCGCGCCTCGTCGGGATCATTGGTGACGAGGGTTTCCGGAATCGTGAATCCGGCCCGGGCGGCGGTCTCCAACTGCACGATCTTGCGTCCCGCGGTGCGGTCGGCCCCGGGGTCGTTGACCCACAGGGCCGGGATCGACCACAGCAGCCCCTGCAGGAAGCCGTCGCACTCCGCGCGGCGGTAGTCGTCGTCCTCGGCGCTCAGCCCGCCCGGCACCAGGGTGGGGTGCGGGCGCCGCCACCACACCGAGGTGACGTCGTCGAGTCCGAAAATGTGCGACAGGCTGCGGTAGGAGCCGTCCGCGCCGAGCCGGAAAGTGCCGTTCTCGCGCGGGAAGTCACGCATGTCGAGACGAATCGGATTATGCCCATGAAATTTGCGCAGCGTAGCGGCGAGGGCGTCGCCGTGGAGATCCTCGGCCTCGGTGACAATGAGGACCGAGCCCGTGGTGCGGGCGGCCATGCGTGGCCCCCGTCAGTCGAGGCTGTCGCAGGCGATGCCGTCGTCGCTGCCGTTGTGCGACCGGGTCTGGCAGCAGGTCATGGTGGCCCCGCCGACCCCAGGCCCCGCCGTCAGATCCAGTCCGCGGGCCCAGATCTCGGTCTGCCGGCGCAGCTCGTCGTCACCGCGCGCGGGACTCTGCTCCGGCGCCAGCGTCAGCGGACGATCGGTGACCTCGACGCGACGGCGCTGGGTGAAATCGGCAGTGGCGCCGGACCGTACCCGCACCAGGACCGGACGGCCCTCGCAACCGCTCTGCGCACTCGCAGCGTCCCACCGGGCGATGTCGAGCACATCCGCGCGATCCAGGGTCCAGGTGCCGTCGCCGACGCGCACGCTGATACTTCGCTCGGTGGCTGCGACAAGGTAGCCGGGTAGCGGTCGCGAGGTGGTGGCGAGGGTCGCCGATCCCGTTCGGTGCAGGGCGCCGGTCATGCGGAACTCCGATCTGCTCGGGATTTGCTGCGGGGCCGAGCGTGATCTGAATCATATCCCGCGACGGGTCGAATTCGGTCCGCATCGACAGATTTCAGCCTCCTCGGCAAACTCCGCCGGGGTTTCGGAAATCGCTCCCGCCGAAAGATTTTCGCTGAACAATCGGGGTGGGTGCGGACGGGCGTCGCGGGACTAGAGGCCCAGGGCGTCGGGCGAGTCGGCTACGGCCCGCAGTGCCGCACCGGGATCCGCAACCAGTTTGCGGGCCGCGAGGTCGAGAATGCCGGACACGGCGTCGATCTCCGCGGACACGGTGCCGTCGAGTTTCACAATGCGCTGGCGCATCCGGAAGATCTTGCCGCCGGTGAATTCGAACTCGCAGCTCACAGTCACCTCGTCGCCGAGATGCAGTTCCCGCTGGTACTTGATGGTCTGTTCCAGCACGACCGGGCCGATGCCCGCGGTCACCATCTTGTCCCCGGCGATGCCCGCGGCCTTCAGCAGCTCCCAGCGCGCGTGCTCGGCGTACTGGAGGTAGACCGCCTGATTGAGATGCCCGTTGATATCGAGCTCATAGCCGCGCACGGTGATGGGAACAGAGAATGCCATGCAAGGTCCAACCCGCGACGACCCGATGATCATTCCGCGTTTCGGGTGGCCTACGGCACATCCACCTCGGCGACTCCCGGGCTACCCGGTGGGCGGAATGCCCCGGCGGGTGTTGCGATCGGTTGCCGGTGAACCGCGCCGACGGGTCGGCGAATACGCGGCGCGGCAGGCGAACTCGCGTGTTCAGGCGCGGTTCGCGGTGCGCTCGGCCCACCACCGCGGAGCGTCGACGAAGTAGTTGTCGTACTCCTTCTGCGCCGCCTCGATGTCGGCCGGGGTGGTCTGCCCCAGCGCCAGCTGCTCCAGGAATCGGAAGTACCCGTGGCGCTCCACGCCCGGCATGAGGGCGATGAACAGGCGGGCCGAGGAGCCGGGGACCGCGCCGAAGGCGTGCGGCATGAACCGGGGGACCACCAGCGCCCCGCCCGCGCCGACGGTGACGATCTCGTCCCCGGCCATGACCTGGAGTTCGCCGTCCGCGACGAAGAACAGCTCGTCGGAGAGTGTGTGATAGTGCGGCGCGGCCCCGTCGGCGCCCTCGGCCAGCGTCACCTCGACGGTGCTGACCGACCCGCCCGCCTCCTCGGAGTCGATGAGCAGTCGCACCGAGGCGGGCTGCCCCGCGCCGATGATCTCGGAGTCCTCGGGGCAGCGGATGGCGGCGGGGCGGGAAGCGGCGTTCATGACAAGCTCCGAATCATTCGGTGATTGATAATTCGCTACCGAACTATATGGCATCGAATAGAGTGTTGTCCATGGGTGAGAACGCGACCGACGCCGTGGACACCATCGCGGCACAGTGGCGGCGGGAACGGCCGGACCTGGACGGCGAGGCCATGGAGATCATCGGCCGCCTGGGCAAACTGGCCGCGGTCGCGGGCGCGAAGGTCGAAACGGTGTTCACCGCACACGGATTGCAACGCGGCGAGTTCGATGTGCTTGCGGCGCTGCGCCGTTCGGGGGAGCCCTACGAGCTCAACCCCTCCGCCCTGGCCGACACCCTGATGATGTCGCGCGCGGGCATGACCGGCCGACTCGACCGCTTGGAGCAGGCCGGTCTGGTGCGCCGCATCGCCGACGCGGGGGACCGGCGCGCCATCAAGGTGGCGCTCACCGACCGCGGCCTGCACCTGATCGACATCGTGGTCACCGACCACTTCGAGAACGAGACCCGCATCCTGTCGGTGTTGAGCGCCGCGGATCGCAAGGAACTCGACCGCATCTCGCGGCTACTGCTCGCCGATCTCGAACGCGAGGACTGACGAGCACCCGGGGCGAATTCGCCCCGGGTGATCACGCCTTGCGGCGGATGGAGGCCTCGACCAGATCGAGCACGGCTTCGAGATTGTTGCCCGCGTGCCCGGAGGCGATGCGGGCGATGAGGCCGTCGAGGACGAGGTCCAGGTAACCGAGCAGCACCTCGGTGGGGACGTCGTCGCGCAGCGCGCCCGCGGCCTTGCGGCGCTCCAGGCGGGCCACGGTGGCGGCGGTGAGCTCCTCGGACCGCTCTTCCCAATTGGCCCGGAACTCCGGGTCGTTGCGCAGGCGGCGGGCGATTTCGAGGCGGGTGCCCAGCCAGTCGAAATCCTCGGGGCGGGCGAGCATGTCGCGCATCACCTGGATCAGACCCTGATTGGCGGCGACCTCGGCCATGCGGCCCGCGTCCTCCTGGGCCAGCGCCAGGAACAGCGCGTCCTTGTCCCGGAAGTGGTGGAAGATCGCGCCCCGCGACAGACCGGTCGCTTCTTCGAGACGACGCACGGTGGCGCCCTCGTAGCCGAACTCGGCGAAGCAACTGCGGGCTCCGTCGAGGATCTGGCTGCGCCGGGCGGCGAGGTGGTCGTCTGACACCTTGGGCACTGGACTCCTCCGAAACGTGTTGTGCGGGTTCTCCTTATCGATCTTGCGACCAAATCGGAGAACCCGCACGAGCGACGAGCGAAGCGACCCGGTGGGGGGTCGCGTGGCGGGCCCCGGAGCTGCGCTTTCACGCGATTCCGGTGCCCGCCACCACGACTCGGTTTCGAAACAGCCCTTCGAGAACCGAGCTACATCGCAGTGACTAGCCGCGAATCATGTTGCGCAGCACGAACTGCAGGATGCCGCCGTTGCGGTAGTAGTCCGCCTCACCGGGGGTGTCGATGCGGACGACCGCGTCGAAGACGACCTTCTCGCCGTTCTCCTTGGTGGCGGTGACCTTCATGGTCTTCGGAGTCACACCCTCGTTCAGCTTGGTGATGCCCTCGATGTCGAAGGTCTCGGTGCCGTCCAGGCCCAGCGACGCGGCCGACTGGCCGGCCGGGAACTGCAGCGGCACAACGCCCATGCCGATCAGGTTCGAGCGGTGGATGCGCTCGAACGACTCGGTGATGACGGCCTTGACGCCCAGCAGGCTGGTGCCCTTGGCGGCCCAGTCACGCGAGGAACCCGAGCCGTACTCCTTGCCGCCCAGCACGACCAGCGGGATGCCCGCGGCCTGGTAGTTCTGCGAAGCGTCGTAGATGAAGGCCTGCGGGCCACCCGGCTGGGTGAAGTCGCGGGTGTAACCACCCGAGACGTCGTCCAGCAGCTGGTTGCGCAGACGGATGTTGGCGAAGGTGCCGCGGATCATCACCTCGTGGTTACCACGACGCGAGCCCAGCGAGTTGTAGTCCTTGCGCTCGACGCCGTTGGCGTCCAGGTACTGCGCGGCCGGGGTGCCCGGCTTGATCGGACCGGCGGGGGAGATGTGGTCGGTGGTGACCGAGTCGCCCAGCAGCGCCAGCACGCGCGCGCCCGTGATGTCCTGGACCGGAGCCGGCTCCATCGACATGCCGTCGAAGTACGGGGCCTTGCGGACGTAGGTCGAGGCCTCGTCCCACGCGAAGGTGTCGCCCTCGGGGGTGTCCAGACCCTGCCAGCGCTGGTCGCCGTCGAAGACGGTGGCGTAGGACTTGGTGAACATGTCCCGGCTGATCGCCGACTTGATGGTGTCGTCGATCTCCTGCGGCGACGGCCAGATGTCCTTCAGGAAGACGTCGTTGCCGTTCTGGTCCTGGCCCAGGGCGTCGGTCTCGAAGTCGAAGTCCATGGTGCCCGCGAGCGCGTACGCGATGACCAGCGGCGGGGAGGCCAGGTAGTTCATCTTCACGTCGGGGGAGATGCGACCCTCGAAGTTACGGTTACCCGAGAGCACCGCGGTGACCGAGAGGTCGTTGTCGTTGATCGCCTTGGAGATCTCCTCCGGCAGCGGACCGGTGTTGCCGATGCAGGTGGTGCAGCCGAAGCCACCCACGTAGAAGCCCAGCTTCTCGAGGTACGGCCACAGGCCGGCCTTCTCGTAGTAGTCGGCGACGACCTGCGAGCCCGGGGCCATGTTGGTCTTGACCCACGGCTTGGAGGCCAGGCCCTTCTCGACCGCGTTGCGGGCCAGCAGGGCCGCGCCCAGCATGACCGACGGGTTCGAGGTGTTGGTGCAGGAGGTGATGCCCGCGACCACGACGGCGCCGTGATCCAGCACGAAGTCACCGCGCTCCGGGTCCGAGACCTTGACCGGCTTGGACGGACGGCCCGCGCTGCCGTTGGCGGCGGTCGGGACGGCGGTCTCGTCGGTGGCGGTGCCGGGGGCGACCGGATCGCTGGCCGGGAAGGACTCCTCGATGGCCTCGTCCAGCGCGGTGTGCGGAACCGGGTCGTTGGTGTAGGTGCGGATGTCCTTGCGGAACGCGTCCTTGCTGTCCGACAGCAGGATCCGGTCCTGCGGGCGCTTCGGGCCGGCGATGGACGGCACCACGGTGCCCAGGTCCAGCTCCAGGTACTCCGAGTACGCGGGCTCGTTGTCCGCGTCGTGCCACAGGCCCTGCTCCTTGGCGTAGGCCTCGACGAGCGCGAGCTGCTCATCGCTGCGGCCGGTCAGGCGCAGGTAGTTGATGGTCTCGGCGTCGATCGGGAAGATCGCGGCGGTGGAGCCGAACTCGGGGCTCATGTTGCCCAGGGTGGCGCGGTTGGCCAGCGGCACCTCGGCGACGCCCTTGCCGTAGAACTCGACGAACTTGCCGACCACACCGTGCTTGCGCAGCATGTCGGTGACGGTGAGCACCACGTCGGTGGCGGTGACGCCCGGCTTGATCTCACCGGTCAGCTTGAAGCCGACGACGCGCGGGATCAGCATGGAGACCGGCTGGCCCAGCATGGCGGCCTCGGCCTCGATGCCACCGACGCCCCAGCCCAGCACGCCCAGGCCGTTGACCATGGTGGTGTGCGAGTCGGTGCCGACACAGGTGTCGGGGTAGGCCTGGCCGTTGCGGACCATGACGGTGGGGGCCAGGTACTCGATGTTGACCTGGTGCACGATGCCGACGCCCGGCGGGACGACCTTGAAGTCGTCGAAGGCGCCCTGGCCCCAGCGCAGGAACTGGTAGCGCTCGCCGTTGCGCTGGTACTCCAGGTCGACGTTGCGCTCGAGGGCGTCGGCGGTGCCGAACACGTCGAGGATGACCGAGTGGTCGATGACCATGTCGGCGGGGGACAGCGGGTTGACCTTGTTCGGGTCGCCGCCGAGGGTGGTGACGGCCTCACGCATGGTGGCCAGGTCGACGATGCAGGGCACGCCGGTGAAGTCCTGCATGATCACGCGGGCCGGGGTGAACTGGATCTCGGTGTCGGGCTCGGCCGACGGATCCCAGGCCGCGAGGGCGCGGATCTGGTCGGCGGTGATGTTCGCGCCGTCCTCGGTGCGAAGCAGGTTCTCCGCGAGGACCTTCAGGGCGTAGGGCAGCTTCTCGGTGCCGGGCACGGCCGAGAGACGGAAGATCTCATACGAGTTGCTTCCGACCTCGAGGGTGCCCTTGGCGCCGAAGGTATCGATACTCGTCACGTTCAGCTCCACTCGTCTGTGAATGGGAGGGCCAGCGGCGGGGCTGTGCCGATGGCCTCGTCGAGGCGCGGGCCTCGTCCGTTTTCCGACATTAACAGTACGCTTGTCCTGTGAGCACATCGGGGGCGGGAAGACCGTGGCGCGGTGAGGCGATCTGACAAGCCGTCCCGTACCCTGCGTTCGTGACCGTCTCGCACCCCTCGGTTTTCACGCCCGTGAAGGCGGAACTACCGCCGAACACCGACTTGAATAAGATCATCGCCGATCTCGACGACAACCATGTCGCCGCCCCCGAAGGACGCGACCAGGAGGCCCTCGCGGCCATCGCCGCCGAAGCGCGCGATCAGGGCATCAAGCTCGATATCGTTGTGGTGCCGGGCAATCCGGGGATCGAGGCGAACCTGCGCGACCTGGCCAACGAGGTCGGCAAGATCGAGCACGGCACCGTGGTGGTCTTCAGTGACGACTGGGTCGGCACCTTCAGCGATCAGTTCACCCGCGGGCGGCTCGAGCGCGCCGAGGACGGGGCCAAGTACCGCGGATCCGAGCACACCGCCGATGCCGCATGGGTTTTCGTGGATCGGCTGCAGCAGCCGGAGGCGGTGTCCTGGACGGTGATCACGCTGGTGCTGCTGGGTCTGCTGGTCGCGGGGATCGGCGGGCTGTACGTCGTGAAGTCGCGGCGGGCTCCGGAGGGGGCGCAGCCGCCGACTCCGGTGGGCTAGGGGTTCCGCTGCCGACGGCGACGGGGTCGCCGGGTGGGGTTCGGGTTCGTCCCGGGCCCCTTTTTCATTGCCCGAATCCGGGTGCGCGGTAAAGCAAACCGCCCGGTTCGTACGCGACACGCCCGATCCGTGACGCGTGTCGTGTCATGTGACGCATGGTGATCATGTGGTCTACCTGCAAATATGTGGCTACTGGCGAATTACATATTTGTGATTGTGGCGTGGCTGTTCAGAGCGGTTCATGACATGTCGTACGGTTTCGCGATGGCACGGCTGGGACGGATGTGCCGAATGAGACTCCAGGGAGGTGCGATGCGACGACCGGCGAAGCGGCGCGGACGTCCAGCGCGAGTCGCTACGGAGTTGCTCGTAGCGGTCGTCGTGCTGGCCTGTGGCATGGCCTCCGGGCACGCGGTCCCACCCCCACCCCCCAATCCCAGCGACGGCGACCTCAATGCGGCCGGCGCCCAGGTCGACGCCGGTGTCGGCGAAGTCGGCGCGCTCATCAACCAGGTCGCCACCGCCGAACAGCAGCTGCAACAGCTCGACGACGCCATCGCCGTGCGCCGTGAAGCGGTGAACAAGGCCCTGGTGGATCTGCAGATCGCCCGCGACGCCGCCGATGCCGCCGCCCAGACCGTGGTGCAGTGCCAGCAGGAACTCACCGACGCGGGCGCGAGAGTCGATACCGCGCACGGCAATTTCGACAAGTACGTCGCGCAGGTCTACATGCGTCCCGGCTCCACCTCGCTGATCAGCTACATGGCCGCGCCGAGCCCCGAGATCGCGCTCAACCGCGCCCAGATCCTGACCATCGCCTCCAAGAACCAGCAGCAGGTCGTCGACGGCCTCCGGCACGCCCAGGTCGATCAGGCCAACAAGACCTCCGCCGCCAAACAGGCCCAGCAGGCCGCCGACGCGGCCGCTGCCGCCGCCGACGCCAAGAAGGCCGACGCGCAGAACGCTGTCACCACCGCCCAGGCCGAATTCAACCAGCAGAACAACGTCCGCAACGGCCTTGTCTCCCAGCGTGACTCGGCCCAGCAGCGTTTGGACTCCGCCCGCGCCAATGTGGCCGGCCTGCAGAACCAGCGCGACGCTTTCGTCGCCTGGGATCAGCAGCGCAAAGCCGAGGAAGCCGCCGCCCAGGCCGCCGCTCGCGCCGCCGCGGTCGCCGCCGCGGCTCGCGTGGCCGCCGACCGCGCCGCCGCCGACCGCGCCGCCCAGGTCGGCCAGAGCCACCGCCCGCACAAGGTCCAGGACTCCTCCCCGCCCCCGCGCCGCCCCCAGCCCAACCGTTCGGACACGCAGACCACCCGTCCCAGCGGCGGCTCCCGCTCCGAACTCATCGAAACCGTCGTCGACCGCGCCATGTCCCAGCTCGGCGTCGTCTACGCCTGGGGCGGCGGCGACGAGGACGGCCCCACCCTCGGCATCCGCGACGGCGGCACCGCCGACAGCTACGGCGACTACAACAAGACCGGCTTCGACTGCTCCGGCCTCATGATCTACGCCTTCGCCGGCGTGGGCGTCTCCCTCCCGCACTACTCCGGCTACCAATACACCATGGGCACAAGGGTTCCCGTCTCCGAACGAGCCCGCGGCGACATGCTCTTCTGGGGCGCCGGCGGCTCCCAGCACGTAGCCCTCTACATCGGCAACAACAAGATGGTCGAGGCTCCCCAATCCGGCGACGTCGTCAAGGTCTCCGCGGTCCGCGAAGACGGCATCATGCCCTACGCCGTCCGCATCATCTCCTGACCCGACGTGCCGCCGCCGGCGATCTCTGTCGTGGTCAGCTCATGCGATCCCCGGGTAGGGCCGGAAGTCCCTGCGCAGGACCTGACCCCGCACGATCACGATGTCGAATCCTGGGTCCGCGCGGCCGTCAGGGATGAATCGGAATGGTGTGCGGTGCGTGCAGTTTCAGAGCCTGTGCGATGGAATCCGTGAAGGCGCTGATGGCGGTCCAATCCCGTAGGTCGCCGTAGCGACCGCCGCCGAGCAGGCGGTAGAGGACACGTGCGCCGAGAGAGACGCCGGCAACCTGTACCTGACGGAGAAGGCCGGCGGGCAACCGTTCACCGCGGACGACGATCTCGCCGCCCGGGGCGGGACCGTCGAGGTCGCCGACGCCGAGCGCGCACCGGACCGGGCATCGACCAGACTGATCGCGGTGTGCACGATGGTGCGCAGTCTGATCCAAGTCCAGCCCCGATGTGACCGCCAGCATGGCTTCGACCAGGCCGTCCATGTGATCACGGGCGTCGATGATTTTCTCGACCCTGTCCTTGACCTCTACGTGCAATTCCCGGAGTCGCAGCTGGGAGAGAGTGCCGCGCACCGAACAGGAGCCGTGCTGGGGCTCAACGGTCACATCTTCTTCCTGTTGGCGGAGTCCGCGCACGATCCGTCCGTTACGGCCTGCCCCCGAGTCTATCCGGGGGCGTGGTGAGAGCCGATCACGGCGAGTCGCCGTGTGCGATCACCTCGCGGCCTGCACGGACAGTACGTGGTCCAGCAGCACGCGCCCACGGACGGTGAAGGTCCGGACGAGGATCATCGAAAACAGGTGGCCCCCTGAGTAAGTGGCGTGAGGATCAGGCCCTTCAGGGTGCGCGGCGGGCGCGAGTGCGAAGGCCCTCCTCAGGGGGCCTTTCGGCCCTATTTCCAGGCAGGGACGCCGTCGATCCTGTTCTAGTCATTGGTGATGCGTGTCGAGAGCGCAGGAGGGCGCGGCCGATGTTGCGGGTCTTGGAGGCTTGGTCGTCGGTGGACTACCCCGACGTCGTGCTGTTCGCCAGCGGCAAGGTGCCGGTACTCGAGGGTGAACTCGAGCCCGTCGCGGGGCAAGCCTTGGATCGGCACCTGTCGATGGCGAAGGACTGGCATCCCCACGACTATGTGCCTTGGGACGAGGGGCGTAACTTCCCGCTCTTGGGCGGAATCGATTGGGAGCCAGAACAATCTCAGCTGTTCGATGTCGCGAAGGCAGCCTTGGTGACCAACCTGCTCACCGAGGACAACCTGCCCTCCTACCATCGCGAGATCGCCGAGAACTTCTCCCGCGACGGCGCGTGGGGCACCTGGGTCGGGCGGTGGACCGCAGAGGAGGCGCGCCACAGCATTGTGCTGCGCGACCCTGATCATCGAGAACTTCCGCATGCCCGGCATGGGCATGCCCAACTTCCGCCGCAACGGCGTGCTGATGGCCAAACACGGCGTCTACGACCTGCGAATCCATCTCGAAGAAGTCCTTCAGCCTGTGCTACGGCAATGGAATCTCTTCGAGCGCAACGATTTCGGTCGGATCGGTGAACAAGCCCGGGATCGGCTCGTGGTGTTTCTCGAGAACCTCGAAAGGGTCCAGATTCCGCGTTTCGAAGAACAGCGCGACCGGGCCCTGGCGCGCGAGCGGGCGCGGGTCTGATCGAATCGCACTGGGTGACGGGTGTGCGCCCGCGCCCAGTGCGGACCCGTAGTCCGGGCGTTGGTGGTCGGTTTCCACACCGAGGGAGCGGTGCCAGGCGAAAACGCACGGAATAGCCGAAAGCCGGGTCCGGCGACAACCGGACCCGGCTTCGTGTACGTCGGCCTCGGGGCGGAGACTTTCTCCGCTGCGGTAACGGCGTGATTCGATCCGAGCCGACGTAGCTCTATCTTCCTTCTCGTCTTTCGGGGCAAAGTCCCACCGGCACGGCGCGGAAGCTGCCTGCCGCACCGGGGTGCGGATGGCCAGGGGGACAGCCGATCCGCACGTTCGGCATCAGGGTTAGCGTTGCTCCTCGGCGGTGCACCGCGTGCCCGGACAAATATGTGTCACAGTCGATTCGGAGGGTGTATTCGGCTTGCCGGCCGTGTCGAAGTCCGCGAGGTGGGACAAGCAGATCACTCCGGCGATCACTACGATCGCCGTCAGTACGACAATCAGCCCGTGGGGAAGGTGTGGTACATGGAAGGTCTGCGTCTGTTGTCGGCGGGTCATTTCGTTGCCACCAGTCCGGTTTCGGCGACCTCGTGCGCCTTGGCGCCCCAGCCCACGTGGGCTTCGGCGCGCATGCGATCGACCATGTGCGGGTAGTGCAGCTCGAAAGCCGGTCGCTCCGAACGGATTCGGGGCAGCTCATGGAAGTTGTGCCGCGGCGGCGGGCAGGAGGTCGCCCACTCCAGGGAGTTGCCGTAGCCCCACGGGTCGTCCACGGTCACGACCTCGCCGTAGCGGTAGGACTTGAAGACGTTCCAGATGAACGGCAGCATCGACGCGCCCAGGAGGAACGATCCGATGGTGGAAATGGTGTTGAGCGTGGTGAATCCGTCGCTGGGCAGGTAGTCGGCGTAGCGGCGGGGCATGCCCATGTTGCCGAGCCAGTGCTGGGCCAGGAAGGTCAGGTGGAAGCCGAGGAACGTGGTCCAGAAGTGCCACTTGGCAAGTCGCTCGTTCATCATGCGGCCGGTGATCTTGGGGAACCAGAAGTAGATGCCGGCGAAGGTGGCGAACACGACTGTGCCGAACAGCGTGTAGTGGAAGTGCGCGACCACGAAGTAGGTATCGGAGATGTGGAAGTCCAGTGGCGGGCTGGCCAGTAGGACACCGGTCAAGCCGCCGAAGAGGAAGGTCACCAGGAATCCGAGCGAGAACAGCATCGGCGATTCGAAGGTCAGCTGTCCCTTCCAGAGGGTGCCGATCCAGTTGAAGAACTTCACACCGGTCGGGACCGCGATGAGGAAGGTCATGAACGAGAAGTACGGCAGCAGCACCGCGCCGGTGGCGTACATGTGGTGCGCCCACACCGCGATCGACAGTGCGGCGATGCCGAGTGTCGCGTAGACCATGCCGGTGTAGCCGAAGATCGGTTTGCGGCTGAAGACCGGGAGGATCTCGGAGACGATGCCGAAGAACGGCAAGGCGATGACATACACCTCGGGGTGGCCGAAGTACCAGAACAAGTGCTGGAACAGCATCACACCGCCGCTGGCGGGATCGTAGATGTGCCCGCCCAGATGCCGGTCGTAGAACAGTGCCAGCGCCGCGGCGGTTAGCAGCGGGAACACCAGCAGGATAAGGAAACTCGCCACCACCACGTTCCAGGTGAAGATGGGGAGCCGGAACATGGTCATGCCGGGGCAGCGCAGGCAGACCACCGTCGTGAGCATGTTGACCGCACCGAGAATCGTGCCCAGGCCCGAGACGCCTACCCCGAGGATCCATAGATCCGCGCCGACGCCGGGGGAGTGGATGATGTCGGACAAGGGCACATAGGCGGTCCAGCCGAAGTCGGCCGCGCCGCCGGGCGTGATGAATCCGGCGGTCGCCATGGTCGCGCCGAATGCATAGAGCCAGTAGCTCAGGGCGTTCAATCGTGGGAAGGCGACGTCCGGTGCGCCGATCTGCAAGGGCAGCAGGATGTTCGCGAATCCGAAGATGATGGCGGTCGCGTAGAACAGCAGCATGATGGTGCCGTGCATGGTGAACAGTTGGTTGAACTGCTCGGGTGACAGGAACTGCATTCCGGGTCGCGCCAGTTCGGCGCGCATCAGCAACGCCATCAGGCCCGCGATCATGAAGAACGCCATCGAGGTCACCAGATACATGGTGCCGAGCACCTTGGGGTCGGTGGTCGTGATCAGCTTGTAGGCGAACGAGCCACGCTGTCCGCGTCGGGCTGGGTATGGGCGTGTAACTGCCACGGGTAGTTCAGGTTTCGGTGATACCGCGGTCACCAGCATCCTCCTTGCATACGTCTTATGGCTACCGCAAAGTAATCAACTACGCGCTGTCGGAGATAGGGTCGGAATTCGCCTCCTGACCTTCGCCAGTGGATCGGGGACTTTCGTCCCGAGCGGTGACGGCGATCGGCCCGGGACCCTTCCCATGCGCCTCCGCTATCGACGGGACAACGGATTACCGTGGTCCCACGGGCAGGGGCAGAATTCCTCTGCCGAGAGTCGGCGCACGGTCCGCAGGCTGGCGGGCATGGGTATGGGTGCGGCGGTTGGCCGTGGTCTATGCGACGGGGCAGGGGACGACGAAGGAAGTCGCCGAAGTCATCGGCAAGGGACTCGAATCCTCCGACACGGTGGTGGAGGTGGTGGCGATCGGTCACCGGGTGCCGGACCTGAGCGGGTTCGACACGGTGGTGCTGGGCAGTCCGGTGTATCACGAGGCGTTGCTGAAGTCCTTCGTCGTCTTCGCCTGTCAGCGGCTGGAACAGCTGGCGAAACCGGATGTGTGGCTTTTCGGCATCGGTATGGCTCCGGCGCTGACGGGTCCGGTCGGTCGACGAGTGGCGCGTGCGGTGCCGAAAGAGATTGCGATCGTGCGGGATGCGCTGGCGTACGCGGCTACCGGGCATTCGCGGGACGCTACGAGCGCGCCGGGCTCCCAATACGCGCCAGGCTGCGCTACTTCCTGTTGGGCGGACGGCGCTACGGCAACTTGCGGGACTGGAACGCCATCTCCTCGTGGGCCGCGGAGATCGCCGCGGATTCCGCGCGCCGGGCCGTGAACGTCTGACGCGCGGTGCCGCTGTTGTGCGATGCGGCGGCTTCCGGCCTGGACGAGATGACCGAGCATGCACATCGTCTCAGCGATGCTCTGCGGATCGGGTTCTGGAACACCACCCTCGGACTTGTTCTCACGGTGGCCATGATGGTGGTCCACGGCTCACTCACGGTCCTGGGACACGCTGCCGGCCCCGCGATCTCGGGCGTTTCCGGCCTGGGGCACTACAGTGACGCGATCCTGGCCACCACCTTGAAGCCGACCCGAGCTGTAAAGATTGTTCTCCTGCCATGGTTTCGAATCCTGCTGGTGGTCAGGGCTATTCAGCTCAGCCGAGGCTGATTCGGCCTCATCCCGGCCGCGGTGTGGGCACACTCGCGGCAGAGCATGCCGACACCGCGGACGAGCACAGGGCCGGGCCATCCGGTGATGGACTGGAAGGTCTTGACGCCGACCAGGACCACGGCGAGCCGCAGGTAGCCGCGCAGCGCGGGCCCGCGACCGCGAGGGGCCTACGCGTGGTAGGGGTGACCGCCCAGGGAGGCGGTGTAGGCCGCGACCGGGGGGCGAGCGATACGCAGGTTGGCCCGCTCGGACTCGGTCAGGGTGTGGCGGGCGCGAACTCGGCGCGCTGAGTCCCCGAGCACCGACAGCACGGTCAGCGGGGTACGGGGGAATGCGATGACGGCCATGATGAAACTCTTTTCGGAGAATCGGCCTACCACGGAATCTCCGAATGCCACCAGAATTCTCGAATACCCGTCGGCCCCTGATTCAGGGCACACGAAATCAAACGGTCGCCGAATCGGCCGACGAACGATAAGAGAAATCAGGAAGCGCTCAGTACGCGGCAAGCCGGGAACGACAATGGTTTTCGAACCGGACTCGGATACGGACTATCGCCGGAACTCAATTCGTCCCTCACCTCCTTGCCGCCAGGACGCACGCGCGCGTCGACCACACCAACCGGTGCCGCACCAAGCGAAGGGGAAACAACATCGCGACCAGCGACGTTGTGGGCACCCCTCTCGTCAGAGCTTCGGCACTGCACGACGTATCCCATTGTGCGGGAAGCCACTTCGGATCACCCCTTAATCCGGGGAGATCTGTCCTAACCCTGGGCGTCTCTCGACGTCGTCGGATCAGTGGCCTGTATTCGTACAGGAGCCTCGCCTAGCGAGGTGCAGACAGACCAATATTGAGCCCCGAAACGCCTCGAGTCAAATCTGGGCGCGGCTGTGACGGATGTCATTGCTGGAAATCAGATTCCGTGCACGCGTTTTCGCCCAGGTGTATTCGCGCGGAGGTGCGATACGGGCATACCGGGAGCCATGCCGGACATGTCGGTGAACTGGGCCGCCGAACACCACCGCGTGCACGCGCTGCTGGCGCACCCCCGACGACAACAGCGCTGGAACAGCATTATCGAGCCGGTCGCGCGACCTCATCCTCCGCCGCCATTTGCAGCGCCGAGACCGGTGAGGAGCTGGCGGCCGAGTGGATGCCGAGCCGTTCAAAGTGGTTCGGAAAGCCTTGCCATACTGGGTAATTGATGCCAAGGGTGCCCTGAGATTGGTGAGGCTGCCATTGCTGGCGGACGGGTCCGCCGGGCCCCTATTCTCTGCGATGTGCGTACGGATTCAGAGAAAGCTGCATTGGACAATAGCGGTTTGCACGCGTGGGAGCCGCACAGTGCGGGGTTATCGTCCCGGTTGAATTGGCTGCGGGCCGCGGTGCTCGGCGCCAACGACGGCATTGTGTCGGTATCCGGCATCGTTGTCGGCGTAGCGGCGGCGACCACCGAGACCGGACCTGTCGTCACCGCTGGTATCGCGGGTCTGGCCGCGGGTGCGGTGGCGATGGCCCTCGGTGAGTACGTTTCGGTCAGTTCGCAGCGTGACAGTGAGCAGGCGCTGCTGGCAAAAGAGCGTCGTGAACTGCTCGAGAGCCCGGAGGAGGAACTGGCCGAGCTTGCCGCCATCTATCGCAATAAGGGCCTGTCCCCGGCCACTGCGCAGACCGTCGCCGAAGAGCTGACCGCGCATGATGCCTTCGCCGCGCATGTCGACGCCGAATTGGGGATCGACCCGGATGAGCTGACCAACCCGCGGCATGCGGCGCTGGCGTCCGCAGTCGCATTCACCATGGGTGCTCTGCTTCCGCTGCTCGCGGTCATGCTGACACCGGCGTCGGTGCGAATCCCCGTCACGTTCGGCGCGGTCCTGCTCGCACTCGCGCTGACCGGGAACCTCAGCGCGTACCTGAGCGGGGCCGGCCATGCTCGCACGGTCGCCCGAATTGTCATCGGTGGCGCCCTGGCGATGGCCGTCACCTACGGCATCGGTCACCTCGCCGGGGTCGCGGGAATCTGATCGCGGGAGCCCGTATTCGGCAACCGAAGTCGCGGCACGGGCAGCGGCTCGACCCGCAGAAACCGGCACGGCCGCGACATGGATCGTGGCCGGGCGCTCCTCACGCTTCCGTTGACGGGCCGGCGGGAACGGATTCCCGCGTTGAGCGCAGATTCTCGGCGACCTCGGCCTCCCAGACCTCATTGGCCCTGGTCGTGTCGACTTCGAATTCGAAGCGCTGCACCGACTTCGGGTCGACGTCGGCGACGTCCACGTAGAACTGCTCGTACCAGCGGCGCAGCTGGTAGACCGGGCCGTCCTCGTCGCACAGCAGCGGGTTCTCGATCTTGGACTTGTGCTTCCAGATCTCCACGTCCTGCAGGAAGCCGGCGGCTATGCCCTCGGTCATCTTGGCGGCGAGCTGCCCCGCGGCCTCGTCCGGGAGGCCGCGGGGCTTTTCGATGCTGATGCCGTACTGCAGGACGAACGAGTCCTGGGTGACCGGGTAGTGGCAGTTGATCAGGACACTGCTCACCTCGAAGCCGCCGTAGCTGTTGAGCAGCGGATTGATCATGTAGGACGGACCGTAATACGAGGCCTGCGAGGTCAGCAGCGTCTCGCCTCCGTACTTGGCCCCGGCCAAGACATCGGGGCGGCCCTTGGTCTCCAGATACTGCGTGGCGACCTCGCCTTCGAAGACGTTCTTGAAGAAGGTCGGGAAGGCGTAGTGGATGTAGAAGAAGTGGGCCATGTCCACGATGTTGTCGATGATCTCACGGCAGTTGGAGCCCTCGATCAGGATCGAGTTCCAGATCCACGGCGTCCACGTGGGATTCAGCTCGGCGAGGGCGCGGCCGTCGGCGTCGATGTAGGCCCCCGGCGCGTGCGGGATGGTCACTCCGGGCGCGGGCGGGTTGCCCTCATGGTCATGCCAGACGAACAGCTGCCCGTTGCGTTCCATGGCGAGCCACGACCGGGTGCGGGCCAATGGGGGTATACGCCGCGCGTACGGAATGTCCTTGCACTTGCCGTCGCCACCCCAGCTCCAGTCGTGGAAAGGGCAGGCGACATTGTCGCCCTTGACCTTTCCCATGGAGAGGTCCCCTCCGAGGTGCCGGCAGTAGGCGTCGAGTACCTTCAGCTCACCCGTGCTGTCGGCCCAGACGACCAGCTTGCCGCCGAAGGCGTTGACCGCGTGCGGTTCACCGTCGCGGAAGGTTTCGGCGAGGCCGAGACAGTGCCAGCCTCGGGCGTACCGGTTCGGCATCGAGCCCACGTCGATTTCGCGGACTTTCCTGCCGCGGCCCTGGGGGATTGTCACCATCACTCACTCCTCGACACGGTGGAACCTGTTGCAGAACGGTGACAGCTTGAGGTATGTCGCGACCGCTGGGCAATGGTCAAAAGTCCATTCTTTAGGGCTTTTAATCCACTACCGCCACAGCACCCCATGCTCAATATTCACTAGAACTAGTTCTAGTTGTGTGGTGGTCGGGGTCGCCCGTCACCCGATAGTCAGGAGCATCCCGCGAGATGACCCAGGAAATCATCGGCCGCGTCGAGGCCTTGCTGCCGAGCCTGCGTGAACGCGCCCAGCAGACCGAGGACTTGCGGCGCATCCCCGACGAATCGATCAAGGACCTGCAGGAGACCGGGTTCTTCACCCTCGTGCAGCCCCGTCAATGGGGTGGCCGGGCAGCGGATCCGGTCGTCTTCTACGACACCGTCCGCAGGATCTCCGGTGCGTGCGGCTCGACCGGTTGGGTGGCCGGCATCCTCGGCATTCACAATTGGCATCTGGCCTTGTTCGACCAGCGTGCACAGCAGGATGTGTGGGGCGAGGACCCCAATGTCCGGGTGGCGTCCTCTTACGCGCCCATGGGGGCGGGCACGGTAGTCGAGGGCGGCTACCTCGTGAACGGTTCGTGGGCTTGGTCGTCGGGTTGTGATCACGCCGACTGGGTTTTCGTCGGTGGCCCGGTCATCAAGGACGGCAAGCCCGTCGACTTCGGCAGCTTCCTCATTCCCCGCGGTGACTACCGCATCGACGATGTGTGGAATGTGGTCGGCCTGCGTGGCACCGGGTCCAACACGGTCGTGGTCGAGAACGTCTTCGTTCCCGCGCACCGCTTCCTCAGCTTCAAGACGATGGGCGAGGCGAAAGCGCCCGGCCTGGAGCACAATACCGACCCGGTGTACCGGATGCCTTGGGGCACGATCCATCCCACCACGATCTCCAGTCCGATCGTCGGCATGGCATACGGGGCGTTGGATGCGCATATCGAGCATCAGGGCAAGCGTGTGCGTGCCGCCTACGCGGGGGAGCGGGCCAAGGACGATCCGTTCGGCAAGGTCCGGATTGCCGAAGCGGCCAGCGATATCGACGCCGCTTGGCGGCAGCTGTCGGGAAACGTGGCCGACGAGTACGCGTGCCTGGTCGCGGGGCGGGAGATTCCGTTCGCCCTGAGGGCCCGCGCTCGTCGCGATCAGGTGCGCGCCACCGGTCGCGCCGTTGCCTCCATCGATCGGCTCTTCGAGGCCGCGGGCGCGACCGCGCTGGAGAATGGCACAGTGCTGCAGCGGTTCTGGCGTGACGCGCACGCCGGGCGCGTGCATGCCGCCAACGACGCCGAGCGCGCCTACGTCATGTACGGCAACCACGCCTTCGGGCTGCCTACCGGCGACACGATGGTGTAGCGCGTGACGATGGTGCGATTCGATATCGAACGAGAGGGACGGCTATGAATATTAGAGCGCTCGGCTACGTGCGTATCGAGGCCACCGACATGGCGGCCTGGCGCGAGTACGGCCTCGAGGTGCTCGGCATGATGGAGGGCAGCGGGCTCAACCCCGACGCGCTCTACCTGCGCATGGACGACTTCGCGGCCCGCCTGGTGATCGTGCCCGGCGAGCAGGACCGCCTGCTGGTCTCCGGCTGGGAGGTCACCGACGCCAAGGGCCTGCAGGAGCTGCGCGAGAGCCTGGCCAAGGC
>NZ_JBEXYE010000024.1:0-92683 GCF_040630785.1 Nocardia sp. NPDC005746 | reverse complement strand
CTAACTCTTTTCCCCACCCCCCCCTCTTCCCGTTGGGGGGCGTTATTTTGGGGGAAAACCTCCACGGGGGGGCCCGTATCGATCGATCCGGGCCCGCCGTTCGGTGGAATCAGCGCGGCAGGTCCGCCGCGGCGCTCTCGTCCAGCAGCCAGGTGGTGGACTCGGTGCCGATCGCACCCGCCGCCGGGATATCGAGCGGCGACGCCCCGTTGAGGGCGGCGGCCACCGCGGCCGCCTTCGCCTCACCGGACACGATCAGCATGACGTGGCGCGACTTGCGGATCGCGGGCAGCGTCAGCGTGATCCGCACGGCCGGCGGCTTGGGCGAATTGGTCTCCGCGACAACCAGCTCGTGCTCCTCGCGGGTGGCGTCGGTGTGCGGGAACAGCGAGTTGATGTGCCCTTCCCCGCCCATGCCGAGCAGGTGCAGGTCGAACGCGCCATGCTCGGCCAGGTGCGCGTGCACGGTGGCCGAGTACTCGCCCGCGGCCTCCAGCGGGTCCGGATAGTCGCCGCTCGAGGTCTCGGTCGGGTGCACCCGGGACGGGTCGACCGGGACGTGGTCGAGCAGTGCGTGGCGGGCCTGGAGCTCGTTGCGCTCCGGATCGCCGGTGGGCACGAAACGCTCGTCGCCCCAGAAGATGTCGAGCTTGGCCCAGTCGATGTCGCCGGGGGCCTTGCGCACCAGTTCCAGCAGCGCGATGCCGGTGCCGCCGCCGGTCAGGACCACCGAGGCGGAGCCGCGCAGTCGCTGTGCCTCCACCACCTGCGCGACGAAGCGGGCGGCCGCGGCCGTCACCAGATCGTCGACGGTGGTGAATGTTTCCGTGACGGCGGGCTTACTCATAGGTCACCCTTTCGATTCCGGTGAGGGCCTCGGCGTAGATGTCGTCGGCGTCGAGGTGACGCAGTTCCTCGGCCAGGCAGTCCTTGGTCTCGCGGCGCGCCAGCGCGAAACGCTGGTCGGGTTCGCCGGTGCGGGACAGGGTCGCGGTGCGGCCGTGCTGCGGGCGGGAGATGGCGATCGACACCGAGGGCCGGTGCATCTCCACCTTCAGCTCGCCGGTGCGCCGCACCACCGGGCAGTCCAGCCGCGCGGCCAGCCAGCCCGCCAGCATGTCCAGCGCCGGTTCTTCCTTCAGACCCGAAATCGTCACCGACTCAACGGTTTCGAACGGGGCCTCGTCGAGCGCCGCCGCCAGCAGTGCCCGCCAGTAGGTGACCCGGCTCCACGCCAGATCGGTGTCGCCGGTCGCGTAGGAGCGCCGGCGACCCTTGATGGTGGCCTGCGGATCGGCCGCGAAGGTGGCGTCGGTGATCCGGCGGGTCGCCAGGCGGCCCACCGAATCCTTGGACGGGAACTCCGGCGCGCCCCGCGGCCACCACGCCACCACGGGGGTGTCGGGCAGCAGGAACGGGATCACCACGCTGGCCTCGTGCGGCACCAGATCGCCCTGCAGCCGCAGCACGATCACCTCGGCCGCGCCCGCGTCGCCGCCCACGCGGATCTGCGCGTCCAGTCGCGTCTGGGCCATGCGGTCGCCGCGCGCCAGCACGATCACCCGGCAGGGGTGTTCACGGCTGGCGTCGTTGGCCGCGTCGATGGCGTCCTCGGCCTCGGAGCTGTCGAGGGTGCACACCACCAGGGTGAGCACCCGGCCCATGGTGACCACGCCATTGGATTCCCGCAGTTGCACAAGGCGTTTCGACACCTCGCGGGTGTCGGTGTCGGGCATGTCGATGATCATCGGGCGGGCTCCTGGATGGGTGTGGTCACGGCCGCCGCCATTCCCGCCCGCTGCGCGCGAGCATCTCGTCGGCGGATTCCGGACCCCAGCCGCCCGCCTCGTACGGGTCGGGTTTGCCGGTCGCGGCCCAGTGTTCGAGCGCGGGATCGAGGATGCGCCAGGACAATTCGACCTCCTCGTTGACCGGGAACAGCGACGGCACCCCGAGCAGCACGTCCAGGATGAGCCGCTCGTAGGCCTCGGGGGAGTCCTCGGTGAACGCCTCGCCGTAGCTGAAGTCCATGTTCACGTCGCGCACCTCCATGGACGACCCGGGCACCTTGGACCCGAATCGCATGGTGATGCCCTCGTCCGGCTGCACCCGGATGACCAGCGCGTTCTGTCCGAGTTCCTCGGTCATGGTCTGGTCGAAGGGCAGGTGCGGGGCGCGCTTGAAAACCACCGCGATCTCGGTGACGCGCCGGCCCAGACGCTTGCCGGTGCGCAGGTAGAACGGCACGCCCGCCCAGCGGCGGGTCGCCACGGACAGGGTGATGGCCGCGTAGGTCTCGGTGCGGGAGTTGGGGTCGAAGCCCTCCTCCTGCAGCAGGCCCACCACCGGCTCACTGCCCTGCCAGCCCGCCGTGTACTGGCCGCGCGCGGTCGTCTCGTCCAGCGGCGCAACGAGTTTCGTCGCCGAGAGCACCTTGATCTTCTCGATCTGCAGCTGCTTGGGCTGGAAGCTCACGGGCTCTTCCATGGCCGTCAGCGCCAGCAGCTGCAGCAGGTGATTCTGGATGACGTCACGGGCCGCGCCGATGCCGTCGTAGTACCCCGCGCGACCACCCAGGCCGATGTCCTCGGCCATGGTGATCTGCACGTGGTCCACATAGTTGGCGTTCCAGATCGGATCCCACAGCTGGTTGGCGAAGCGCAGCGCCAGAATGTTCTGGACCGTCTCCTTGCCCAGATAGTGGTCGATGCGGAACACCGACCGCTCCGGGAACACCGTGTTGACCAGCGCGTTGAGTTCCTGCGCGCTGTTCAGGTCGTGCCCGAACGGCTTCTCGATCACCACTCGCCGCCACGGACCCGGTTGCCCCGCAGGGGTATCGGTCGGCTTGGCCAGCCCGTTCTTGGACAGCTGTTCCAACACGATGGGGAAGTCGCTGGGCGGGATCGACAGGTAGAAGGCGGTATTGCCGCCCGTGCCGCGATCCCGGTCCAGATCCTTGAGGGTGGTAGCCAGCTTGTGGAAGGCCGCGTCGTCCTCGAACGTGCCGCGGACGAAACGCAGACCCTCCTTGAGCTGCTGCCACACCTCCTCGCGGAAGGGGGTGCGCGCCGAGGACGACACGGACTCGTGAACCAGGTTCGCGAAGTCCTCGTCGGTCCAGTCCCGGCGCGCGAATCCGATCAGCGAGAAGCCCGGGGGCAGCAGCCCCCGGTTCGCCAGATCGTAGATGGCCGGCAGCACTTTGCGCCGCGACAGGTCACCGGTAACGCCGAATATCACCACGTTGCACGGTCCGGCGATGCGGGGCACCCGGCTGTCGCGATCATCGCGCAGCGGGTTGGGCATCGCGACCGTCGTCGCCGCGCGAGCCACGGTCAGTTGCCTCCCGCGACCTGCAGCTTTTCGGTGGTGGCGTCGAGCAGTTCCTGCCAGGAGGCGACGAACTTGTCGACGCCCTCGGTCTCGAGCACACCGAACACGTCGTCCAGGTCGATGCCCACCGCGACCAGCTGGTCGAAGACCGCCTGTGCCTGCTCCGCCTTGCCGACGGCCGCGTTCGGCACGATCACGCCGTGGTCGGCGACGGCCTCGAGTGTCTTCTCCGGCAGCGTGTTCACGGTGTCGGGGGCGACCAGCTCGGTCACGTACATGGTGTCGGAGTACTCGGGGTTCTTCACACCGGTCGAGGCCCACAGCGCGCGCTGCTTGTTGCCGCCCTGCGACGCCAGCTTGTTGAACACGTCGGTGTGCTTGCCGCCGTCGAAGATGTCCTGGTAGGCGGCATAGGCCAAGTGCGCGTTGGCGATTCCGGCCTTGCCGCGCAGCGCCAGGGCCTCCGGGGTGCCGATGGCCTCGAGCCGCTTGTCGATCTCGGTGTCCACACGGGAGACGAAGAACGAGGCGACGGACTGGACCTTGGCGATGTCGTGCCCGGCGATGGCGGCGTTGCGCAGACCGTCGAGGTAGGCGCCCATCACCGCGATATAGCGCCGCACCGAGAAGATCAGCGTCACGTTCACGCTGATGCCCTCGGAGATGACCCGGGTGATGGCCGGGAGGCCGGCCTCGGTCGCCGGGATCTTGATGAACAGGTTGGGCCGGTCCACGATCTTCCACAGCTCGATGGCCTGGGCCACCGTGCCGTCGGTGTCGAAGGCCAGGCGCGGGTCGACCTCGATGGAGACGCGGCCGTCGACGCCCTTGGACGCGGCGAAGACGTCGGCGAACACGTCGCAGGCCGCGCGCACGTCATCGGTGGTGATGGTGCGGATGGCCGAGTCGACGTCCGCGCCGCGCGCGGCGAGCTCGGTGACCTGCTCGTCGTAGGCGTGACCCTTCGACAGCGCGCCCTGGAAGATGGTCGGGTTGGTGGTGACGCCGACGACATTGCGGGAGTCGATCAGGCCCTTCAGATTTCCGGACTTGATGCGATCGCGCGACAGGTCGTCCAGCCACACCGAAACCCCGGCGGCCGACAGGGCCGCGGTGTTCGTGTTCTGGGTCATGACAACTATCCCTTCACCTTGGCGAGCGAGCGGGTGGCAGCGGCGACCACGGCATCGGCGGTGATGCCGAACTCGCGGAACAGCGTCTTGAAGTCGGCCGAGGCACCGAAGTGCTCGATGGAGACGTTCTCACCGGCGTCGCCGGTGAAACGGTGCCACGGCATCGCGATGCCGGCCTCCACCGTGACGCGGGCCCGCACCGACGGCGGCAGCACCTCGTCGCGGTAGGACTGCTCCTGCGCGTCGAACCACTCCACACACGGCATGGACACCACGCGGGTGCCGATGCCCTGTGCCTCGAGCGTAGCGCGCGCGTCGACCGCGAGCTGCAGTTCCGAACCGGTGGCGATCAGGATTACCTGCGGTGTGCCGGTGGAGGATTCGGCCAGGATGTAGCCGCCCTTGCGGACGCCCTCGTAGCTGGTGCCCTCCTGGATCGGCAGGTCCTGACGGGTCAGCGCCAGCGCGGACGGGCCGTCCTGGTGCGGCGGCTCGGAGACCAGGAAGTGCGAATGCCGTTCGGCGCTATCGCGTTCCAGGATGGTGCGCCAGGCGTAGGTGGTCTCGTTGGCGTCACCCGGGCGGACCACGTTCAGGCCGGGGATGGCGCGCAGTGCGGCCAGGTGCTCGATCGGCTGGTGGGTGGGGCCGTCCTCACCCAGGCCGATGGAGTCGTGGGTCCACACGTAGGTGACCGGGGTGCGCATGAGCGCGCCCAGGCGCACCGCGGGACGCATGTAGTCGGAGAACACCAGGAAGGTGCCACCGTACGGGCGGGTCGGTCCGTGCAGCGCGATGCCGTTCAGGATCGAGCCCATGGCGTGCTCACGCACACCGAAGTGCAGCGTCCGGCCGTACGGGTTGGCCTTCCACGCGCCCGTGGAGATCGACTCCGGGCCGAAGGACGCCGCACCCGGCATGGTGGTGTTGTTGGACTCGGCGAGGTCGGCCGAACCGCCCCACAGCTCCGGCAGCACCGGGGCCAGCGCCGCGAGCACCGCGCCGGACGCCTTACGGGTCGCCATGGCCTTGCCCGGCTCGTGCTCCGGCAGGGTCTCGGTCCAGCCCTCGGGCAGACGACGCTCCTGCAGGCGGTCGAACAGCGCCTTGTTCTCCGGGTTCGCGGTCGCCCACGCCTCGAACTGCTCCTGCCAGGCCGCGCGGGCGGCCTTGCCGCGGTCGGCGACATTGCCGCGCGAGTGCGCGATCACGGCGGCGTCCACGTCGAAGCTCTTCTCCGGGTCGAAGCCCAGGATCTTCTTGGTGGCCGCGACCTCGTCGACGCCCAGCGCGGCGCCGTGCGAGGAACCGGTGTTCATCTTGTTCGGGGCCGGGAAGCCGATGATGGTGCGCAGCAGGATGATCGACGGCTTGTCGGTCACGGCCTGCGCGGCGGCGATGGCTTCCTCGATGGCGGTGACGTTCTCGCCGCCCTCGACGGTCTGCACGTGCCAGCCGTAGGCCTGGTAGCGCGCCGCCACGTCCTCGGTGAACGCGATGCGGGTGTCGTCCTCGATGGAGATCCTGTTGTCGTCGTAGAAGACGACCAGGTTGCCCAGCTGCTGGGTGCCCGCCAGCGAGGACGCCTCGGAGGTGACGCCCTCCTCCATGTCACCGTCGGAGGCGACGACATAGATGAAGTGATCGAACGCACTCTCGCCCTGCGCCGCCTCGGGATCGAACAGGCCGCGCTCACGCCGCGACGCCATCGCCATGCCCACCGCCGACGCCAGGCCCTGGCCCAGCGGGCCGGTGGTGATCTCGACGTGGTCGGTGTGGCGGTACTCCGGGTGGCCCGGGGTCAGCGAACCCCACTTGCGCAGGTGCTCGAGGTCGGTCAGCTCGAGACCCATGCCGGCCAGGTACAGCTGGATGTAGAGGGTGAGGCTGGAGTGGCCGCACGACAGGACGAAACGGTCGCGACCCACCCACGCCGGATCCGCCGGATCCAGGCGCATCACGCGCTGGAACAGGGTGTAGGCCAGCGGGGCGAGGCTCATCGCGGTGCCCGGGTGGCCGTTGCCGGCGTTCTGGACCGCATCGGCGGCGAGGACCCGGGCCGTGTCGACGGCTCTGGTGTCCAGATCGGTCCAGTCGGTGGGGTGGTTCGGCTGAGTGAGCGCGCGGATGTCGTCTGTGACTGACACGACCGAGGTTCTCCTGACCATTCGTCAACGATGCGGTTGTGGGCGGCGGCGGGAATCGCTGCGTTCGATCCGGGTGCGACGCGGCCGCACCGATCTACAACCACCCTAAAGGGCGGCGTTTCGTGGTCATAAGGGAACCCGCATTCACTTGCCGCCGTGTCGTCGGTTCGTGGCGTTTCGCGGACCTGTTCGTGACTGCCCGGTGTACGCGTCGCGAACCGGTCTCGGTGCGCGTCGGGGTGGACCTGGTCGGGAGCATGGTCGCCGTGGGTCTACCATGCTCTGTAGTAGTGGCCGCGCCGCACCGTGTCCGGATTTCGCACCGGACCGGGTCTGGATCGCGCACCACTGAATCCAGACCGATCGGATGATGCACGGCGTGCGAGGAGAAACTGTGGGGATTGGGCAACAGCCGGGTGGCGCTCACGGCTCCTCCGGGGCGGTGCTCGCCGACCGGGTGACGGGCAGCGGTCCCCTCTCGGCGGCGACCAGGCGGGTGCTCGCCTACATTGCGCTGACCAAGCCCCGGGTCATCGAATTGCTGCTCGTCGCAACGATTCCCACCATGCTGCTGGCCGACCGCGGCGATGTCGACATCCGCCTGATCCTGGTCACCCTGTTCGGCGGCTGGATGGGCGCGGCCAGCGCCAACACCCTCAACTGTGTCGCCGACGCCGACATCGACAAGGTGATGAAGCGGACCTCGAAGCGTCCGCTGGCCCGCGAGGCCGTCCCCACCCGCAACGCCTTCGTGTTCGGCGTCACCCTCGGCTTGGCGTCGTTCGCCTGGCTGTGGTGGCAGGCCAACCTGCTCTCCGGCGCGCTGGTCGTGGCGACCATCCTGTTCTACGTCTTCGTCTACACCCTCGGCCTCAAGCGCCGCACCTCGCAGAACGTGGTGTGGGGCGGCGCGGCGGGCTGCATGCCCGCCCTGGTCGGCTGGTCCGCGGTCACCGGCAATATCGGCTGGCCCGCCATTGTGCTGTTCCTGGTCATCTTCTTCTGGACGCCGCCGCACACCTGGGCGCTGGCCATGCGGTACAAGGAGGACTACAAGGCCGCGGGCGTCCCGATGCTCCCGGTCGTGGCCACCGAGCAGACCGTTACCCGGCAGATCGTCCTCTACACCTGGGCGACCGTGCTGGCCACCTTCGCCCTGGTCCCCGCGGCGGGCGTCATCTACGCCGCGACCGCGCTGGTCGCGGGCGCCTGGTTCCTGCTGATGGCGCACCAGCTGTACTCCGGTGTCCGCAAGGGCGAATCGGTCAAGCCGCTGCGACTGTTCCTGCAGTCCAACAACTATCTGGCCGTCGTGTTCTGCGGTCTGGCAGTGGACTCGGTGCTGGGCTGGAACACCATCGGACACACCCTCTTCGGCTGGTCCTGATCCCCGCCGCCGGGCGGCGGTGAAGTTTCGGGGCCGCCGGGCGGCGGTGAAGTTTCGGGCGTGCGTGTCGATTCGGCTCGTCGCTGTTCGATGAGAAGGTGAAGGGCGGAACCTCCGCCCTCGCACCGAGAGGAACAGCCGCCTGATGACCGAACCCATCCTGGCTCTGCCCGACGTCGACCTCGCCTACGATCTCCGGGGGCCCGCACCATCGGAGAGCGCACACCGGCCGCTGCTGATGATCGGCCAGCCGATGACCGCGGAAGGTTTCACCGCGCTGGCGGCGTACTTCCCGGACCGGACCGTCATCACCTACGACCCGCGCGGGCTCGGCCGCAGCGTCCGCAAGGACGGCCGGACCGACAACTCCCCGACCGTGCAGGCCGAGGACGTCCACGCCCTCGTCGCCGCCCTGGACGTCGGCCCGGTGGACCTTTTCGCCAGCAGCGGCGGTGCGGTCACCGCCCTGGCCCTGGTCACCGCCCACCCCGCCGATATCGCCACCCTGGTGGCCCACGAACCCCCCATCCTGTCGGTCCTGCCCGACGCCGACGCCGCGGCGCGGGGCCAGGCCCAGGTCCGCGACGCCTACCAGGCCAAGGGCTCGTTCGCGGGGATGGCCGCTTTCATCGCGTACACCTCCTGGCAGGGCGAGTTCACCGACGCCTTCTTCGCCCAGCCTCCGGCCGACCCGGCCATGTTCGGCATGCCCGCCGAGGATGACGGCACCCGAGACGACCCGCTGCTGTCCGATCGCTCCTGGGCGATCACCGGCTACGTCCCCGACACCGCGGCCCTGAAGGCCGCGCCCACCCGCGTCGTCATCGCCGTCGGCGCGGAAACCGCGGGCACTCTCACCGCGCGGACCGCCGAGGCCACCGCGGCCCTGCTCGACTCCACCCCGGCGGTGTTCCCCAGCCACCACGGTGGTTTCACCGGCCCCGACTCGGGTTACCCCGGTCAGCCCGAGCTCTTTGCCGACCGCCTGCGCGAACTGCTCGACGAGAGCCGGGCGTAATCATCCGGACGGTTCCCCGGGTGCGTCTCGTGCCCGGGGGGTATTCGGTTGATGGACTTGTGGTCTCGGCGACACCCTGTGCGGTTGGTCCGGACGCGCGTGTCGATCCGGCGCAGCGCCGATCGATGAGAGGGTAGGGGCGGAACCGCCGCCCACTCACCCGAGAGGCCAGCGTCATGCCGAAACTCCGCGTCCACAACATCGCCGTCTCCCTCGACGGCTTCGCCGCAGGTCCCGACCAGGGCCCCGACGCCCCGCTGGGCCGCGGCGGCGAACGCCTCCACGACTGGGTCTTCCGCACCCGCTACGGCCGCGACATGATCGGCGATCCGGGCGGCGATCCCGGCCCCGCCAACGACATCCTCGCCGCCGGTGACGACAACATCGGCGCCACCATCATGGGCCGCAACATGTTCGGCCCCGTCCGCGGCGACTGGCCTGACGATTCCTGGACCGGCTGGTGGGGCGACACCCCGCCTTACCACCACGACACCTTCGTCATGACCCATCACCCGCGCCCCGACCTCCCCATGAAGGGCGGCACTACCTTCCGCTTCGTCTCCGGCACCCTCGAGGATGTCCTCGCCCGAGCCTTCGAGGCGGCCCAGGGCCAGGACGTCCGGCTCGCCGGAGGCGCCTCCGCCATCCGCCAGTACCTCGCCGCGGGCCTGGTCGACGAGATGAACCTGGCGATCGTCCCGACGCTGCTCGGGTCCGGTGAGCGCCTGTTCGACAACCTCGGCACCCTGCCGGGCTACCGTGTCGTGGATATGGTCTCCACCGCCGCCGTCACTCACGTGTGGCTCGCCAGGAGCGCGTGACGCAGCCGGCCCCGGACAGCGGGTTTCGCCGAGATCGGACTCCTCGGTAGGTGATGTGCCGAGATGCGCTTCAAGCCTGGCGATTTCGAAGGTCGTACCCTTTCGGCGCAGGAGGCCGCAAGGGTACGACCGGCTCGGGGGCGGCTACCGCGTGGGCCGAGACCAGCAGTCCGCCAAAGGAATACCAACGGCGGTCAGGGTACGGGTTGGCCGTCTGCTCCGATCAGGTGCCACGCGCCCATCAGGCCGTGGCCGCGGGCGTCGCCGGGGGCGGAATCAGCGGCGAAGTAGTAGAGGGGCCGACCCGCGTAGGCTGCTTGCGCGGTCCCGTCCGGCCGGGTGATGGTGGTGATCTTGTCCGCGGCGACACCGGGGCCGGCGATCACCGGTCCGGGCAGCACCGGCCATTTCGCGAGGCAGTCGCCGACGCATGCCGAGGTGCCGGGACTGTCCTTCGCGAACGCATACAGAGACTTTCCCGCGCTGTCTGCCAAAACATCTCGGCCGGCGGAGGAGCTCACTCGGAGAGCGGCGGGCGATGCGGCCGGCGGTGAGGTGTCGGCGGCCGAGCAGGCCGTGGCCGTGGCGAAACAGGTCAGGACGAGGGCGAGTGTCGCGTGCTGGATTCTCATCGAGGATCTCCTATCGACTATTTGGCCGCCGGGGCGGACTGTGCCGGGTCCTTGCAGTAGGGGAGATCGGGCGGGCAGGGCGCGAGGATGGTGGAGAAGTACTGGATGGCGGAGAACAGGGTGATGGGGCCGCCCGCCACCACGATCCCGCCCATCGATCCGACCGCGCCGAGCGTGGCCATGCCGAGCACGCACCCGGCGACGGTCGCGCCGACGAACGGCACCAGCAGTGCGATGACCGGGCTGGACAGGACGGCTCCGGCGGCCGCGCCGACCAGACAGCCCACGCCCGCGCCGACGACCGCGCCGAGCACGGCGCTGACCGCCGCGCCGATGGCGGCGCGCTGGGCGAACGCGCCGAGCGCTTGAGCGTCACGGGGAGTGAAGGATTCGGCGATCTGCGCGGCCGCCCGGTCGACGGCCACCACGTCGGCGGCGGTCACCGGTGCGACGCGCTGGGGATTGTCCTTCGACGGGGTCAGCGTCGCGGTGCCGCCGTCGATCCTGGCGGTGATCGGGTAGGCGGTGTCGTCGATCCGGTAGGTGAGCGGGATGGCGGCGACGAGCTGATTGTCGCCGTCGAGCAGGGCGAGCTGCTGGTCGAGCTGACGCAGGGTGCCGCCAGTGACGGTCAGCACGGCGGCGTCACCTGCCCTGCTCACCTCGTACTTCACTGCCGCGGAGGGCTTCTCTCCCACCGGCGCCGCGTGGGCGGTCACGGCGGTGCCGACCAGGGCCGAGGCGGCGAGCGCCGCGGTGACGGCCGTGTTCTTGATGTTCATGACTGTTGTCCTCATCCTCAGTGATGAATGTCGGGTCTCACCGAGAGGTGGTGAGCCGGTTGTGTGCTTGGGCGAGTTCGCGTTTGAGGATCTTGCCGCTGGCGGTCATCGGGAGCGTGGCGGTGAATTCGATGACGCGCGGATACTTGTAGGCGGCCAACTCCGCACGACACCAGTCGATGAGCTCGACCTCGGTGACGGTGGCCCCGGGTTCCGGTACGACGCAGGCTTTGATCTCCTCGCCGTAGTGCTCGTCGGGGATGCCGATGACGGCGGCGAGCGAGACCCCGGGATGGGTGTGCAGGACTTCTTCGATCTCACGGGGATAGACGTTGAATCCGCCGCGCACGATCATGTCCTTGGCCCGGTCGACGATGTAGTAGCAGCCGTCGGCGTCGCGGCGGGCGAGATCGCCGGTGCGGAGCCAGCCGTCGCGCATGACCTCCGCGGTGGCATCGGGTCGGCGGTGGTAGCCCTTCATGACATTGTGGCCGCGCAGCGCGATCTCACCGATCTCCCCGGCCCCCGCGACGGTGTTCCACTGCGGGTCGATGAGCCGGACCTCGATGCCCCACACGGGAATTCCGATCGATCCCGGGCGAGGATCTCGGTCCGGGTCCGCGAACAACGCCAGTGGGGAGGTCTCGGACAGCCCATACCCCTCGAGCACAGGCACCCCGAATCGCTGTGCGAACCGTGTCAGAATCTCGACCGGAAGTGCGGCGCCGCCGGATACGGCCTTGCGCAATGTCGCCGCGATGCGGTCGATGTCGACGGTGTCGTCCAGCGCCCGGAGCAGCGCCCAGTACATGGTCGGCACGCCGGCGAAGAAGGTGACCTGTTCCGCGGCGAGCTCCCGCAGCGCGGCGGCCGCGTCGAACCGGGGCATGAGCACCAGGGTCGCGCCGACCGACAGTCCGGCGTTCATGTTGATCGTCTGGCCGAAGGAATGGAAGAGCGGCAGCGTGACCAGGTGCGTGTCATGGCGATCGGGGACGTTGTCGAAGAGCCGGTTGGCGGTCAGCGCGTTCATCACCATATTGGCGTGGGTGAGCTCGGCGCCCTTGGGGCGGCCGGTGGTTCCACTCGTATAGAGGATGACCGCGGTGTCCTCGGGACGGCGGGCGACGGTGTCGAACGTGCGAGGCTGGGCCGCGACGGCCCGGGCGAGGGTGTCGATGCCCGGATACGGTGCCGGGGCGTGCGGATCGGCGGTGATCAGGACCATGTCCCGGCAGCCCGGCGCCTGCTGGAATCCCTCCCGGCCGTGCTCGCCCATGGGCAGTCCGGGCGTGCCTTCGTGGCAGAGATACAGAACCGCTTCGGAATCATCGAGGTGGTAAGCGATTTCGCGGGGGCGTAGGAGGATGTTGAGCGGGACGACCACGGCGCCCGCTTTGACGATCCCGAAGTAGCAGATCACGAATTCCGGCAGATTCGGGCACGAGAGGGCGACGGTGTCGCCGGGCCGGACACCGCGGTCGGTGAGCAAGCGGGCGACCTGGTTGGCGCGTGCGTCGAGTTCGGAATAGGTCAGCCGCTCGCCGTCGAGCACGACGGCGTCGGTGCCCGGGTAGCGGCGTGCGGAATCCTCGAGCAGTAGAGCGAGATTGAGCACAGAGACCTCTCGGGGACGGTCAGGCCAGGGTGGTGAGCGGGGCGGCGGTGGCCACGCGGACATCGGATTCGGTGACGCCGGGGGCGCATTCGCGCAGCACCAGCCCGGTGGCGGTGACATCGATGACGGCGAGATCGGTAATGATCCGGTGCACCACCGCTTCGCCGGTGAGCGGAAGCGTGCAGCGCGGCACGATCTTCGACGCTCCGGTCTTGTCGGTGTGCTCCATGAGCACGATGACCCGGCGGGCGCCGTGTACCAGGTCCATCGCGCCGCCCATGCCTTTCACCAGGTGACCCGGCACCATCCAGTTCGCCAGATCACCGGTGGCCGAGACCTGCATGCCGCCCAGGACGGCGGTGTCGATGTGGCCGCCGCGGATCATGCCGAAGCTGGTCGCGGAGTCGAAGAAGGACGCCCCCGCGACGACTGTCACGGTTTCCTTCCCGGCATTGATCAGGTCGGCGTCGACCGCGGTTTCGTGCGGGTAGGGCCCGGTGCCGAGGATGCCGTTCTCCGAGTGCAGGGTGACGCGCACGCCATCGGGCAGGTGACCGGGGATCAGAGTCGGCAGCCCGATACCCAGGTTGACGTATCCGCCGGGTTGCAGGTCGCGGGCCGCGCGGGCGGCCATGGCGGTACGGGACCAGCCGAGAACCGTGGTGGCAGTGGTCATGTCAGGGCTCCTGGGCGACGGTGCGCTTCTCGATGTGCTTGGTTTGCGGTCCGGTGTGCACGATGCGGTCGACGAATATGCCGGGCAGGTGTATCCGGTCCGGGTCGAGTTCGCCTGCGGGTACCAGGTTTTCGACCTGGGCGATGCAGACGCGACCGGCCGTGGCCGCGAGCGGGTTGAAGTTGCGGGCGGCCTTGTCGAACACGAGGTTGCCGTCGGTGTCGCCAACGAGCGCGTGGACCAGGGCGTAATCGGCGGTGAGGGCTTCCTCGAGCACGTATCGCCGATGGTCCCGCGGACCGCCGAAGGCCCTGACTTCCTTGGCGGGCGACGCCACGGCGACCGATCCGTCCGCGGCGTACCGCCACGGCAGGCCGCCGTCGGAGACCGGGGTGCCCACTCCGGCCGGGGTGAAGAACGCGGGGATTCCGGCCCCGCCGGCGCGCAGTTTCTCGGCCAACGACCCCTGCGGCGTCAGCTCGACCTCGAGTTCGCCGGACAGATATTGGCGAGCGAATTCGCTGTTCTCACCCACATAGGAGGCGATGATCCGGCGGATCCGTTTGTCGGCCAGCAGGATCCCCAGCCCGAATCGGTCCGTGCCGCAGTTGTTGGAAATGATCTCGAGGTCGGTGACCTCGGTCGCGGCCAGTGCCTCGATGAGTGCGTCGGGGATCCCGCACAGCCCGAACCCACCGACCGCCAGGCGTGAGCCGGACGTGATGTCGGAGACCGCTGCCCGGGCGGAGTCGACGATCTTGCTCACCGCGCGGCCCCCGCACCCGGCTTCACGACCGCGGTGGTGTCGATGAGGTCCCGCAGAAGTTCCTCCGCGCGTGGCCAATAGCCGTACCCGGAGGCGGGATTGAGGTGACCCACGTCGCCGAGGTCGACCAGTCGGCTTCCCCACGCCTCAGCCATGCCGGCCACCCGTCGGTAGGACGCGAGCGGGTCGGTGGTGGAGGCGGCCACGATACTGGGGAACGGCAGCCGTCGCCACGGCATCGGATTCCAGCCGGCGGCCTTCAGCTCGTCCGGTGTCGGATAGCCCTGCGGCAGTGGTGTTTCGAAGTCCGGTGGCGTGGCCAGCAGTGCGCCCCGCACGGGACGGGTGGCCTGTTGTGCCCAGTGCACCGTGATCATCGCCCCCGCGCTGTGGGCGACCAGCACCACGGGGCCGTCGATATCGGCGAGCACGGTGTCGAGTGCGGCGACTCTGCCGGCACACGACAGGCTGTCGTGTTCGAGCGGCGGGACCGTGCGAACCTTGTCCAGACGTTCGGCGAGGTGGGTCTGCCAGTGGTCGGGCACATGATCGCGCAGACCGGGCACGATCACCACGGTGTGTTCGGCGGATTCAGTCATGGGGTGCGACAGTTCCTTTCGAGGTCAGAGGGTGGTGGACGCTGGTTCGAGGGCGGCCAGCCGGGCCAGCCCCGCCGGATAGACGCGCTTGCCCAGCATCAGGGCGGCGAGGGCGGCCAGATAGGCGAGCGGTGCGATGCGCAGCGCGGCCGTCAGTCCGAGGTGATCGGCCAGGACACCGACGACGAACGGTCCCAGCGCCAGTCCCAGCAGGCTGTTGGCAAGCGTGAGGGTTCCCAGGGCCGAGGCCCGGACCGAGGGATGGGTGAGGTTGGCGACCATGGCCGCGGTGGGGCCCGAGGAGCCGCCGGAGAAGAATGCGCCGATGCCGATCAGCACCAATTGCAGTGGGCCGGTGCCGATCCCGAATCCGATGCCCAGGCACAGCAGCGAAATGGCGCAGAACACCATGGCGGCGCTCCACTTGCGTGCCAAGTCGCGGCGGCCGACGCGGTCGGTGATCATGCCGCAGATGATCATGCCGGTCCCGATGAGCAGGGAGAACACCGCGGCGACCGCACCCGCCCGGTCCGGGGCCAAACCGTAGGAGCGGTTGATGAAGCTCGGCATCCAGGCCAGCAGGACCGCGGCGGTGAAGATCTGCAGGGCGCTGCCCACATAAGCGCACAGCACCGCCGGATTGGTGAACAGCGTCGACACCGGGGCCCGGTAGCCGATGCCGGGCCGCACCGGGCTCGGTCCCTGTTCGGCGGCGTGCAGGGCCAGCTTCGCCTCCGAGACCACGGCGCGGAACAGCGCGGCCAGGATCAGGCCGGCGATCGCCATGGCCGCGAACGACCACCGCCAGCCCAGATGCACGGCGATAACGCCGCCCAGCCCGACGCCGAGCACCGATCCGAATGAACCGCCGGCCATGAACGCGCCGCTGAGCGCGGCATGCACCCGGGGCGCGAATACGCTGAGCACCACGGCGATACCGACGCTGCCGTACGCGGCCTCGCCGACCCCGACCAGGAAACGCGCGCCCAGCATCTGTCCGTAACCGGTGGCGAGCGCGCACAGCAGGGTCGCCGCGCTCCACAGCACGGCCATGAGCACCAGGCTGCGCACGCGTCCCCAGCGATCGGCCAGGATCGACAGCGGCAGGGTGAGGATGCCGACCATGAGCGCGACGATGCTGGTGAGCGACACCAGCTGGGAATCCGACAGTGCCCATGCGGTTTTGAGGAAGGGGAAGACCGCGCTGAGGACCTGCCGGGACATGTAGTCGGCCAGTAGCAGCCCGAAGGCCAGCGCGAACACCAGCCAGGGATAGCGGCGACGGGCCGGGGACGCGGGGGTGTCCGCCGGAACCGGGACGACGGCGTGGCGGTACGTCCCGGCGGCGGTGGTGTGCAACTCCATTGGTGCTCCTACGAATCCGGTGCACCGAGACGGTGGTGCGGCGCACCGGAGCTGAGAGAAGAACAGGGGCTTCGCGCACTGCGGAGTGCGCCCCGGCTCGGGCGGCGGCGCGATCGTCCGCCCGAGCCCGAATCGGTCAGGCGTGGTGAGTGAATCCGACCTGGCCGGGCCTGCGATTGGGGGCGAATCCGATCTTCGCCAGGGTCTCGTCGGCGTCGCTGTAGCGCTCATCGAGCTTGTAGATCTGACGGGCTTCCTTGCCGGTGGCGACCTCGCGGCCGAGTTCGCCGGCGATGCGGACCAGCTGCTCGACCTGCTGCACCGAGGTCATCTTCTGGCCTCTGCGGCCCCAGAGCGTGTCCTCGTTGCCGCAGCGGGCGTGCAGGCCCATCGCGATGGCCATGGTGTTGACCGGCAGGCAGCTGCGCATGAGCGTCTCGAGGGTCAGCACGGCGCCGTCGGGCACGCGGCGGATGAACTCCGTCATGTTGTAGGGGTTGGGTCCGTCGAAGCCGCCGCCGATCGCGACCCAGGTCAGCATCAGCGGGCCGGTGTAGACGCCGCGGCGGATCAATCGCTCCACCGTCTCCAGCTGCGGGATGCTGGAGAGCTGGAAGTGCGGCTGAATACCCTTGGCCTGCAACCGCTTCAGGTGCTCCTCCACCCAGGCCGGACCGGCCGGGACCACCATCTCCCGATAGGCGTCGTATACCTCGGGGCGCGTGAAGGAGGTACCGGCGATGTCGTCGTCGGTCATCAGTTCGACGATGTTCATCTGGCTGGTGTTGATGGCGATGGTGACCTGATCGGGTGCCGGATCCAGTTCGGCGAGCAGATGGCGGGCATCGTCGGACAGCCACTTCGCGTCCGCGCCTTCGCCTTCCGGCGCGAAGGAGATGGAGCCGCCGACCTGCAGGATCATCTCCGGGACCGCCTCGCGCAGCCGGCCGAGCAGTTCGTTGAATTTCGACAGCCGCTTGGAGCCCTTGCCGTCAAGTTCGCGGACGTGGATGTGGAGCACGGTGGCCCCGGCCTCGTAGCAGTCCACCGCGGCCTGCACGTGCTCGTCCATGGTCAGCGGCAGATCTTCGCGGAAGTCGTCGAGTTCCCATTCCGGGCCGTAGGGCGCAACGGTGATGACCAGTTTCTCCTGGTTCTCCGGGAACAGCGAATCATCGTGGAAATGCATGGAAAAACTCCGATCGGAAATCGAACAAGGTTGGGAGAGAGAAGAATTCAGAAGGGAGCGTCGCCGATGATCCCGGCGCGTTCCATCTTCCGGACCGCCGGCCAGTAGTCCTGGACCGCGTAATGCTGGGTGGAGCGGTTGTCCCAGATGGCGAAGCTGTTCTTCGTCCACCGCCAGCGCACCTGGTATTCGGGAATGGTGGCCTGCCGCATCAGATAGTGCAGCAGCTCCGCCGCGCCGGGCGCGTAGTCGGCGCCGAAGCGCACATGCTCGGCGGTGTGGTAGTTCACCAGGTGGGTGGTGAAGGAGTTGACGAACAGGATCTGCTCACCGGTCTCCGGATGGGTGCGCACCACCGGGTGCTCGGCATCGGGGAACCGCCGCGCGAGTTCGTGACGCCGGTCCATCGGCATGCGTGCGCCGAAGCTGGCCTCGATGCTGTGGCGCGCTCGCAGGCCCTGAATGCGGTCGCGCACCTCCACAGGCAGCCGGCGATAGGCCTCGACCATGTTCACCCAGATGGTGTCCCCGCCCACCGGCGGCGTCTCCACACAGCGCAGAACGGCACCCATCGGCGGGTTCACCCGCCAGGTGGCGTCGCAGTGGTAGGCGTTCTCGTAGTGCTCGGGTGGGCTGTCGAGGTCCTTGTAGATGCGCACCAGTCCCGGATGGTCGGGATCGCTGCCCGCCACGGGGTGATCCTCGAGCGCGCCGAAACGCTGTGCGAGAGCGACATGATCGGCTCGGCTGATGTCCTGATCGCGCACGAACAGCACCTTGTATTCCAGCAGCAGGGCGCGCAGCTGGGCGAACAGCGCATCGTCGTGCGCCGCCCGCGCGAGGTCGACATCGAAGAGTTCGGCGCCGATCGAGCAGGTCAGCGGCTGGACGCCGATCGAACCGCGCGTCGACGAATCCGATAGTGGGGCGAGGGTTGTCATGGGTTCCTCCCAACGGTGGGCCCTGAGGCCGGGTGATCAGACAGTGAGGACCGAGGAGCCGACGCTGCGTCCGGCTTCCAGGTCGCGGTGCGCGCGCGCCGCGTCGGACAGCTCGTAGCGCTGATTGATCTCGATGCGGATGCGTCCGGCCGCGACATGGGCGAAGAGCTCACCGGCCAGTTCGGCCCGCTCGATGGGATCGGCGATGTAATCGGCTAGTGCGGGACGGGTGACGAACAGCGAGCCCTTGACCGCCAGACGCATGGGGTCGATCGGCGGCACCGGGCCGGAGGCGGTGCCGAAGCACACCAGCAGCCCGCGCCGTGCCAGGGAATCCAGTGACGCGTCGAAGGTGGCCTTGCCGATGCTGTCGTACACCACCGGCACGCCCGCGCCACCGGTGAGCTCCCGGACCCGGGCGGCGATGTCCTCGTGGGTGTGCAGCAGCACGTGATCGCAGCCGTTCGCGCGGGCGACCTCGGCCTTCTCCTCGCTCGACACCGTTCCGATCACCGTGAGCCCCAGCAACTTCGCCCACTGCGTGAAGATCGATCCGACTCCGCCCGCGGCCGCGTGCAACAGCACCGTGTCCCCGGCGCGCAGGGGATGGATGCGGCGCAGCAGGTAGGCCGTGGTCAGTCCGCGCATGGTCATCGATGCGGCCACATCGAAGCCGATCTCGTCCGGCAGCGCGATCAGGTGCTCGGCGGGCATCACTCGCTCGGTGCTGTAGGCGCCCAGGGGGCTGCCGGTGTAGGTGACCCGATCGCCGGGCACGAATCCGTCGACGCCGGGGCCGACGGCCTCGATCACACCGGCGCCCTCGACACCCATGCCCGCCGGCAGGGCCGCCGGGTACAAACCGCTGCGAAAGTAGGTGTCCGCGAAGTTCAGTCCCACCGCCTCGTGGCGGATGCGCACCTCGCCGGGCCCGGGCGTTCCCACCTCGACCTCTTCCCAGCGCAACACCTCCGGGCCGCCGGTCTCGTAGAAGCGAACAGCTTGTGCCACAACAAATCTCCTCTTCACGGTCGCTGTGATGGAACCCACAGTAGGGCGGACGAAGGCATGATGCTTATCCTGTCGGGACAGAATTCTGATCACCTCGGGACATCATCGGGAGGTGCGTTGAGGCCGCTGGCCCGCTACGCAGCGCTGCACAGTTACGTCGAACTGGGTCGGTCGCTGGGCCTGGACTCGATCGCGTCGATGCGCGCGGCCGGCCTGGATCCGGCGAGCTTGAGCCTGCAGGACCGCTGGGTGCCCGCCGCCGCCATCGCCGATCTGCTCGAACGCTCCGCGTTCGCCAGCGGGCACGAGGATTTCGGTCTGCGCCTGGCCGAGCGCCGTCGTTTCGCCAATCTCGGTCCACTGAGCCTGGTGATCCGCGACGAACCCGATGTCCGCGGCGCGCTGCGGGTCCTTTCGCGCCACGAGAACATGTACAACGAGGCCCTGCACACCCGGCTGACCGAGCACAACGCCATCGCCACGATCCGCCTCGCCCTCGATCTGGGCGGGCCCGGCGGCACCCGGCAGGCCATCGAACTGGCCGTGGGCGTCCTACACGGACTGTTGCGCGGTTTCCTCGGAACCGATTGGCAGCCACTGGAAGTCCGTTTCAGCCACCCCGCGCCCCGCGATCGCCGCACGCACTACCGAGTGCTCGGCTCGAACATCGTGTTCGATGCCGATTTCAACGGGATCCTCACCTACGCGACCGATCTCGACTCGCCGAACGCCATGTCCGATCCGCAGCTACGGACGTACGCTCAGCAGCTGCTCGACTCGACCCCGGACACCCACACCACGACCACCCTCGACCGCGTCAGGGAACTCATCGAACTGCTGCTGCCCACCGGCCGCTGCTCTGTCGATCAGATCGCGCGCAGCCTCGGCGTCGACCGCCGCACGATCCATCGCCATCTCGCCGCAGAAGGACACACCTTCACCACCCTGCTCGACGACATCCGCGCCGAACTCGCCCGGCACCTGGTCGCCAACCGCCGCCACACGCTCACCGAGATCGCCGAACTGCTCGCCTTCTCCACCCCCGGCAACTTCACCCGCTGGTTCCGCAACCGCCACGGCCGCACCCCGACCCAATGGCGTGCCGCCGCGGGAATATCCACCGAGTGATCCGATGCGGTGCCACCTGGGCGCTGGTCATCGGCGCCGCGTCCGGCCTGAAATTCGTCCGGCGCCCTGATCTGGCACCGGCCGGGCTCAGGGGCAGGGACGCAGCGGGAAGCAGGCCGCGGGGATGGTCGTGTGCGGCAATGTCGGATCGGTCGAGTGTCCCGAGGTGGGCGCATCGACCACCGTCGAATGTGACGGCTGCGGTTGCTTGTTCGGCGATTTCGTCGGAGTGTCCCGGCCCACGCAGGCGACGGCGATCAGCAGGATGATCAACGCCAGCAGCAGCCCGCCGAGGATCGGCAGGTCGCGACGGCGCTTGCGGCCGTCCCCGCTCGGCTGCGGCTCGTTCCAGAGGGGGAACCGGTCGCGCTCCTGCTGAGCGGTCGGCACCGACCACTGCGGGGGACCGGACTGGGCGGGCTCGGGCCGGGTTCGGGGGCCCGCGCCGATGCCCGGCCGGGGCTGCGGCGGCGCCGGCGGCTGCCCGGCCGGTGGCGGTCCCGGCGGCGGTCCGGCCTGGGCCGCGCCCGGAACGGGCGTCGGGGGCGGCGGGGTGCGGCCGGGTCCCTGCGGGGGTTCGGAGGTGCCCGCCAGTGCGCGGTAGGCCCGCTCGGCGGCGGTGGCGGAGGTCGCGCCCGCGATGGCGGCGCCGACACCGGGACCGCGCCCGGCGGCCGATTCCTGCTGCGCCACAGGGCGATCGCCCGGCCGGGGCGTGCCCGAGGCGCCGCTACGCGATTCGGCGCTGCCGTGCCCGGTCGCGCCCGGCTCTCGCCTGGACAGCGGGGGTCTGCTCTCCTCGGGGGTCGAAGCGGCCGGCGGCACCGAGGGAACCATCACCTCGGTGGGCCGGTTCGCGAACGGCAGCGGTGCGTCGCGCGCGGAGTCCGGCACGGGGAAGCCCTCCGACACCAGGTCCGAATACGTTGCGGCGGCGGCGAACCCGAGCGCGCCCAGCGCCTGCCCGACCTGCGCGGCGTCCCACGACGCGGGCGCGCCCTCGGCGAGGGAGGTGAAATAGGCGCGCAGGGAAGACGGCCCATCACCGATGAGTACGTCTATACCCGTTGGCAGATCGCCTTTTTCCAGCTTGACCCGGCTGCCCAGCTGCGGAACCAGCAGCACCAGCCCGCTGACCGGCACCGCCTCCCGGCCGGGGGCCGAACGCAATTGCTCGGCCAGGTCCATGGTCTGGCGGTGCACCCCGTCGAGCGGATCGCCGTCGCCGTCGATCGGCGCGGGCTCCCCGTCCACGGTCCACGGCTCGTCCTGCGCGCACGACAGCGTCCCGGTGACCCGCTCGGTGAATCCGTGCACACCGACCACCACACAGGTCTGCGGCGTCCACACCACCACGTCGGCGTCCTGGCACTGCACCACGGCGATACCGGGCACGGCGTGTGGCCCGCTCCAGGATTTGAGCCAGTTCACCACGGTGCGCTCGGTGCTCGACAGCCGCGACGGGTCGTCGTTACGGACCTTCACCAACATCCAGACCACCTCTGACCGATGCGCCTCTACCTGCCGGCCGCCCGAACCCTCGCCGCGACCACCTTACGGGGTCGCGACTCCCTCGCGTGGCCGAAAATGTTCGGTCCGGGCGAATCGTCTTGCGCGGCAGCATGATCATTCTGCACGGTTCACGCGGCTCCCGGGTTCCCAGGGGTTGCACAGCTCGGGGCCGGGAACCCGGGACGCGTGAGCTACCGCGCGGTAACGGTGGCGACGGCGCCGAGATAGCCGTCGGGGCGGACGATCATCCAGGTGCCGTCGGCGGCGCCGTAGGCGCGGCGCGCGTGCCCCTCGGCATCGCTGAATTCGCCCTCGACCAGCGCGGTTTCGGTTCCGACCAGGCGTACGGTCCGCAGATCGGTCACCGGGGAGCGGGCCGGATCGCCGGTCGTGTCCCGCCCGAACACCAGCAGGGTGGCGTGCGGACCGCGGAACAAGTCGAACAATCGGACGGTCTTGCCGTTCGCGTCGATCAGCGGCGCGTCCGGTGCGCGGTCCCCTGGACGCGCTGCGGGCGAATTGTCCTGAGCGTCCCGATAACTGATGTCGAGCTGATGGGTGCCCTCGCGATCCATGGCGTCCGGATCGCCCTTCACGGTCTTGTCGAGCAGCTCGGAACTCAGGCCCAGCACCCGTACGGCCACCGCCCGCCGCTCGGTCTCGTAGCTGTCGAGCAGGGCGTCGGTCGCGGCCCCCGGATCACGCAGCGCGGCGGCGAGTTTCCAGCCCAGGTTGTAGGCGTCCTGAACGCCGGTATTGAGCCCCTGCCCGCCGGTCGGCGGATGCACGTGCGCCGCGTCCCCGGCCAGGAACACCCGCCCGGACCGATAGCGCTGCGCCAGACGGACATTCGGCCGCCACACCGTCGACCAGCTCAGGTCGCTGAGCACGATGTCGTCGCGGCGCGACCGGCGCGTCACATGCTCCTGCAACACCTCCAGGCCGGTTCCGGAGTCGGCGTCGAGTCCGGTCGCGAACTGGAATTTCCGCCCGCCGGGCAAGGGCATCAACGCGATTCCGTCCATCGGGGAGTCGGAATCGGCGAACCAGTAGCCCACCGAATGATCGAGCGTGTCCGCGCACACATCCCCGAGCAGCAGGCGAATCGACTCGTCGGTGACGCCCTCGAACGCGATCCCGAGCGCCTTGCGCACGGTGCTGCGCCCGCCGTCCGCGCCCACCAGGTACCCGGCCCGCACCTGCTCGGTCACGCCGTCGTGCTCCAGCGTCACCGTCACCCCGTCCGCGTCGGCACTGAAATCGGCCAGCGCCGTGCCGGATTCGACTCGCACCCCGAACTCCGCCAGCCGCTCGCGCAGCACCCGCTCGGTGTCGGCCTGGGCGAGCACCCACGGATTCGGGTGTGGCACATCGGCGCTGGGCTCGCGCCAGGCGCTCATCCGCCGCTCCATCACGAACTCCCCGTCCAGGTGAACCAGCAGCGGGGCCTGCGGCGCGCCCTGGGCGAGCACCGCGTCGAGTACGCCGAGATCGTCGAAGACCTCGAGGGTGCGCGGCTGCAGTCCGTCCCCGCGCGATCCGGCGAAGAACTCCGCGGCGCGGTCCACGATGCGCACCGCGACTCCGCGACGCGCCAGATCGATGGCGAGGGTGAGTCCGGTCGGCCCGGCTCCCGCAATGATGACCTGCGGATTCATGGCAACTCCAATACTGAATACAAATTCACTGAACGTGAATTCAGTATTCTGGGTGGTAACTTCCGCTGTCAAGGAGGTGGATCGTGGCAGCACGCCGCAGTGAGAGGTCGGCCGAGACCGAGCAGGCGCTCAAAGCCGCCGCCCGGCGGCTGTTCGCCGAGCGCGGCTATCTGAACACGAAGATCACCGACATCACCGCCGCGGCCGATCGCGCCGCGGGCTCGTTCTACAACCACTTCGCGAGCAAGGAAGAACTGCTCCAGGCGCTGTTGAAGGACCTGGCCGACGAGAGCGACATCTCCGCCGCCGATCCCGCGCACATCCCCGACTTCACCGATCCGGCCTCGGTGCGCTACCACATCGCGAGCTACTGGGCCTTCGCCCGCAAGAACTGGCCGGTGCTGCGCGCCGTCCAGCAGGCCGCCCTGGTCAACGACGACTTCGCCCGCATCGCAACACGTTTCGCGACCGAACAGCGCGACGAGGTGGCCGACCATCTCGACGGCTTCGGCCCGTCGGGCCCGCGCCTACCCGGCTCCGACGACGCGAGCCTGTCCATGATGTTCGCCTCGGCGACGGGCCTGCTGCAGGCGGTCGAGGAGGGCGGCCTGGCGCTCACCGACGAGCAGGCCGTGGACGCCCTCACCCGATTCGTCTACCGCGGCCTCACCGGCCGCGATCTGGACTGACGAAAACCTCAGGGCACCAGCACGATCGAGCCCGTGGTCCGGCGACCCTCCAGGTCCCGGTGCGCCTGCTCGGCGTCGGCGAGCGGATAGCTGCCGCCCACCCGCACCCGCAGCGTCCCCTCGGCGATGGCGTTCATGATGTCGCCTGCCCGCCACAGCAATTCGGCCCGATCACGGGTGTAGTGCACCAGTGTCGGCCGGGTCACGAACAGTGAGCCCAGCGGGTTGAGCCGCTGCAGATCGAACGGCGGCACCGGCCCGCTCGCCCCGCCGAACAGCGCCACCATGCCCCGGATCCGCGTCGCGGCCAGGCTGGATTCGAAGGTGGACGCGCCGACCCCGTCGTAGGCCGCGGCCACGCCCTCCCCGCCGGTGAGTTCGCGGGCGCGCGCGGCGACGTCGCCGTCGTAGCGCAACACTTCGGCGGCCCCGGCCTCGCGCGACAGCTTCTCCTTGTCGTCGGTCGACACCGTGGTGATCACCCGCACCCCGCGCGCGCTCAGCAGCTGGGTCAGGATCAATCCGACCCCGCCCGCGCCCGCGTGCACGAGCACCGTCTCGCCCGGCTCGGGCCGGTAGATCGACTCGATCAGGTAGTGCGCGGTCATGCCCTGCAACAGCGCCGACGCCGCCACCGGCGCGTCCACCCCGTCGGGCACCGGAATCGCCACGGCCGCAGGCACGACCACCCGTTCGGCGTAACTGCCCGGCGCGGCCGCCCACGCCACCCGGTCCCCGACGCGGAAGTCGGTGACGCCGTCCCCGATCGCCTCCACCACGCCGCTGCCCTCGGCACCCGGGATGTAGGGCACCGGCTGCGGGTAGCGGCCGGTCCGAATGTAGGTGTCGATGAAGTTGATTCCGATGGCCTGCGTCCGCACCAGCAGCTGCCCCGGACCCGCCTGCGGGTCGGGCACCTCCACCAGCCGCAGGACCTCGGGACCGCCGTGCTCGGAAACCTGGATGGCGCGCATGCCGACCAGTCTGACACCGGCGCGGAATCGGCGTGTGCGGCGGCACGCCGAGTGTGAGATGCACGGCGGTCCATGGACGCTGATTTACCGGTGGGTAAACTGCGACACATGAGCGCTACCGCCGCCCCGGCACCCGAGAAGCTGTCGCCGTCCGTCGTGGATTCCGTCAAGGGATTCGTCGCCGAGCACGGCGGTTCGGCGACCGCGGTGCTGCAGCCCATCGGCCGCATCGGCGTCCGTGTCACCCTCGTCGGCGCCGACGGCGTGCTGGGCGACCGGGTCGTCGGCTCGCTGGAGTCCGCCAAGTCCCTCGTCGAGACCATCGACGGCCTGACCGAGGCCGACGAATGGGACCGCGAGCTGATCTCCAAGGTGACCCCCGCGAAGGGGCACTGGGCCAGGATGGCGGGCTGGGTCGCGCGTCAGAAGCGATTCCCCAAGGCGCGCAACGAGAAATGACCGCGCCCGCAGCCGGCGGGGGCGGAAAGGACCGGAACGAGGTGCCGGGTCGGGTGACCAAACAGGCGCAGTTGCGGTCGGCCCTCACCACCCTGTGCGCCACCCTGCGTCCCGGTGAGATGCTGCCCAGCGAACGCCAGCTCTGCGACGACTACCGCGTCAGCCGCATGACCGTGCGCGAGGTGCTGGGCCAGCTCGAATCCGAGGGCGTCATCACCCGCGTCCCCGGCAAGGGCACCTTCGTGGCCGAACGGGTAGCCCGCTCACGGCTGCACATGGCGTCGTTCACCGACGACATGCGCCGCCTGGGCCGCACCCCCGGCACCGTGGTGCTGCACACCGATTACGCGGTGCCGCCCGCCGCCTCGGCGAGCGCGCTGGGGCTGGCGGCGAACACCAAGGCGTATCACCTGGTCCGGCTGCGGCTGGCCGACGGCCTGCCCATGTCGATCGACGACGGCTGGTACCGCGTCGATCTGCTGCCGGATCTGCTGGACCACGAACTGACGCAGTCGCTGTACGCGCTGCTGTCGCGGGAGTACGACTGCCCGATCGACCGGGCCGAGCAGAGCGTGCGCGCGGTGGCCGCCGACGAACGGCACGCGGGCTGGCTGGGCACCGAAACCGGTTCCCCGCTCCTGGCTTTCGACCGCATCTCGTACTCGCGTGATCGGGCCGTCGAGCACGCGCAGTCCTGGTACCGGGCCGACCGCTACCAGGTGTACATGACCGTCTCGGCCGAGGACGCCTAGCGACCCGACGCCTGGAAACGACTGAGCCGCTGTCCCATCGGGGACAGCGGCTCTTGGCGTCGCGGGATCAGATGGTGAAAAGGACCGCGCCCGTGGCGATCTCACCGGCGACGACCCCGCGGGCCGAACCGGGTGTGCTGTCCATGACCACCACCGGCACCGCGGCGCTCAGACCCAGGCGGCGAACCGCGTTGGGGGAGAAGGTGATCAGTGGATCGCCGACTTCGACCCGATCGCCCTCGGCGGCCTTGACCTCGAACAGATCCGGCTTGCCGACGGTATCGATGCCGACGTGCAGCAGCACGCCGGTGCCGTCGGCGGTCACGATGACCGCCGCGTGCGGATGCAGCTTCACGATCGATCCGGCGACCGGGGCGACGACGGTGGTCGCGGTATCGGTGTCGGGGGGTTCGATGGCCGCGCCCGCGCCCACCATCTCCGCGGAGAAGACCGGATCGGGAACCTCGGACAGGGGCATGGAGCGGCCGTCGAGCGGCGCGAGAATCTCGGTGCTCATGGCCGTCAGATCATGTCGTTGATGTCTTCGGCGAGCGCGTCGGCGGTGGGTCCGACGACGACCTGCACCGCGTCGCCCATCTTCACCACGCCGTGCGCGCCGGCGGCCTTGAGCGCCTTGTCGTCGACCTTGCCCGCGTCCTTGACCTCCACGCGCAAGCGGGTGATACAGCCCTCCACCTCGACGATATTGTCGGCGCCACCCAGGCCCGCGACGATTTGATCCACTTTCGACATATTTCCTCCGTGCGTGTCGAGTAGACAAAGCTGGTTATAACCAGTATATGTCTGGTTATAACCAGTGACGCTAGCTGATCGTAGGCAGTGCGCGTGACACCATTCACAAACTGAGGACCCGCCATGGCCGACGCCGCCGCCGAGAGCTCTCGTAAGAAGCTCGATTTATCCGGACTGCAGAAGCTCGGCCGTAGCTTGATGCTGCCGATTGCCACGCTACCCGCCGCAGGCCTGTTGTTGAGGCTGGGGCAGGACGACATGCTCGGCCGATTCTCGCCCCTCCACTCGGTCGCCGCGGTGCTCGCGGGCGCGGGCGGGACCCTGATCGACAACCTTCCACTGCTGTTCGCGGTGGGTATCGCCATCGGCTGGGCGAAGAAGTCCGACGGGTCCACAGCGCTGGCCGCGGTGGTCGGATACCTTGCCTTCACCGGCGTCCTCAAAGCCATGTCACCGGTAGTGCTGGATGGTAGCTGCGGTCCGGTGCTGGGCTGGTTGTTCCGTGCGGCGCACTGGGATTGCCCCGTCGTGGCCGACATGGCCACCGCCAAGGCCTCGCAACTGGTGAACTTCGGCGTTCTCGGAGGCATCGTCATGGGTTTGACCGCGGCCTCGCTGTGGTCCCGCTTCCACCGCACCCAGCTGCCCGACTACCTCGGCTTCTTCTCCGGCCGCCGCCTGGTGCCCATCCTCACCGCGTGCGCCGCGGTCGTCATCGGCGTGCTCATGTCGTTCATCTACCCCGCCTTCAATGCCGCGCTCACCTGGCTGGGCACCACCGTCGCCGACCACTCGGTCGCCGGTGGCGGCGTGTTCGGCTTCGCCAACCGCATGCTGCTGCCGCTGGGCCTGCACCACATCATCAACTCGGTGGTGTGGTTCGTGATCGGCGACTACAACGGCGCCCACGGCGACATCCCGCGCTTCCTGGCCGGCGACCCGTCCGCGGGCACCTTCATGACCGGCTTCTTCCCGATCATGATGTTCGGCCTGCCCGCCGCGGCCATCGCCATCTGGCGGCATGCGCGCCCGGAGCACCGCAAGATGATCGGCGGCATCATGCTGTCCACCGGTCTGACCGCGTTCCTCACCGGAATCACCGAGCCACTGGAGTTCTCGTTCATCTTCGTGGCGTGGCCGCTGCTGCTGATCCACGCCCTCTTCACCGGATCCTCGCTGGCGCTGACCAACGCGCTGGGCATCCACGACGGCTTCACCTTCTCGGCCGGCGCCATCGACTACCTGCTGAACTTCGGCAAGGCCACGCACCCGCTGCTGCTGATCCCGATCGGACTCGGGTACGCGGCGCTGTACTACCTCACCTTCAGCTTCATCATCAAGCGCTGGAACCTGCCGACACCCGGCCGGGAACCGGACGAGTCCGAAATCGAGAAGGAGAACATCGCAGCATGATCACCCGAACCGCCGTCATCGCCTCGAAGACCGGACTGCATGCTCGGCCCGCTGCCCTGTTCGCCAAGGCCGCCGGGGAGGCCGGTGTGCCCGTGAAGATCTCGAAGGAGGGCAAGGAACCCGTCGCCGCCAACTCATTGCTGCAGATCATGACCCTCGGCGCCGAACAGGGCGACACCGTCACCCTGCACGCCGAGGACGGGGCCGAGGCGGCCCTCGATAAGCTGGTCGTGATGCTGGAGACAGATCTTGACGCGTGAGGTGCGCGGCGTCGCCGCCGCCCCCGGGATCGCGATCGGATCGGTGAAGTGGCTGGCCGCCGCGCCCGTCACCGGTCCGGACGACGCACCCGGGAGCGACGTCGAAGCCGAGATCGCGCGCGCGGAAACCGCTTTCGAGACCGTCGCGGGCCGGTACTCCGCGCAGGCGCTCGAGGCCGCCGGGCCGGCGGCCGACATCCTGTTCATGACCTCCGCGCTGGCCGCCGACCCGGCCCTGCTGGACCAGGTGCGCGCCGAGATCCGGGGCGGGACGCCGACCGCGCACTCCGTCACCCGGGCGGTCGCGCACTTCGGGGAACAGCTCACCGCGCTCGGCGGGATGATGGCCGAACGGGCCTCGGACCTGCGTGACGTGGGGCAGCGGGTGGTCGCGGAACTGCTGGGCGTGGATCCGCCAGGAATCCCCGACAGCGCAACGCCTTTCATTCTCGCCGCCCAGGATCTCGCGCCCGCGGACACCGCGACGCTCGATCCCGAGCGGGTGATCGGCCTGCTCACCGTGGCGGGCGGGCCCACCTCGCACACCGCGATTCTGGCCAAGGCCCTGGGCATTCCGGCCGTGGTGGCCGCGCCGGAGGCGGCCGGGATCGCCGAGGGCACGGAGATCGTGCTGGACGGGACCTCCGGTGTCGTGGAGCTCGAACCGAACGCGGCCCGTCGCCGGGAAGTCGCGGCTTTTCGGGCGCGTCAGGCGGACGCGCCGACCGGCCCGGGGCGCACGTCCGACGGCCACGCGGTGCCCCTGCTCGCCAATGTCGGCTCCGCCGCCGATGCGCGGCTCGCCGTCGAACTGGGGGCCGAGGGCGTCGGCCTGTTCCGGACCGAATTCCTGTTCCTGGACCGGAAGTCCGCGCCGACCGTGGCCGAGCAGACCGAGCGATACGCGGAGATCTTCCGGGTCCTGGGCGACCGGCCGGTCATTGTCCGCACCCTCGACGCGGGCTCGGACAAGCCGCTGCCGTACCTCGACCTGCCGGCCGAGGAGAACCCGGCGCTGGGTGTGCGCGGACTGCGATTGAGCAGCGTCGATGAGGGGACGCTGCTCGGCCAGCTGACCGCGATCGACGCCGCGGTCAAGGCGACCGGGACCCCGGTCAAGGTCATGGCGCCCATGGTCGCCACCGTGGAGGAGGCGGCCTACTTCGCCGCCCGCGCCCGCGAGGCCGGGCTCGAGACGCCCGGCATCATGATCGAGATCCCCGCCGCCGCACTGCGTTCCGAGCAGCTCGGGGCGGAGGTGGAGTTCTTCTCCCTCGGGACCAACGACCTGTCGCAGTACCTGTTCGGCGCGGACCGGATGTCCTCGGCGGTGGCGGCGCTGCACGATCCGTGGCAGCCCGCGCTGGCCGCGACCATCGCCCTGGCGGTGTCCGGGGCCGCGAAGCAGGGCGTGAAGGTCGGGGTCTGCGGGGAGTCCGCGTCCAATCCCGACTTCGCCTGTGTGCTGGTGGGTCTCGGGGTGGAGACGCTGTCCATGGCGCCCCGCTCCCTCGCCGGGGTGCGCGCCCGGCTCGCCTCGGTGACCCGGGCCCAGTGTGAAGCCGCCGCGGCGGCGGTGGTGTCGGCCCGCACCGCCGCGGACGCCTTATCGGCTGCGCGAGCCGCCCTGGGGGCGGATACGTGAGGACCACCCTGCGGGGCCGGGTCGTCACACTCACCGAGGTGGGCGAGCTCGCCGACGGGGTGGTGTCGTTCGACGGCCCGTTTCTCGACTATGTCGGTCCGGCAGCGGAATTCGACTCTCAGCTGCCGGAGACGAACGAGGAGTCGCCGATCATCCTGCCGGGGTTGATCGACGTGCACTGCCACGGTGGTGGTGGATTCGGCTTCCCCGAGACCGATGCCGAGGGTGTGGCCGCCGCCGCCCGCTATCACCGTGGGTGCGGCACCACCACCCTGGTCGCCTCGCTGGTGTCGGCCACCGAAGCCGAACTGCGCGACCGCATCGATGTGCTCGGCACCGCCGTGGACGCGGGCCTGCTGGCCGGTATCCACCTGGAGGGCCCGTTCATCAGCCAGCACCGGCGCGGGGCCCACGATCCGGACCGGATCCTGCCCGGTGATCCGGCTTTGCTGGAGCGGCTGCTGGACTACGCGGGCGGGCGCATCCTGTCGGTGACCGTGGCCCCGGAAACCGCCAACTTCGACCAGGTCGCCAGCGTGCTCGCCGACGCGAATGTGATTCTCTCCCTGGGACACACCGTCGCCGACTACGCGCGGTCGGTGCACGCGCTGCGACGCGGGCGGCGGGTGTCGATCACCCACCTGTTCAATGCCATGCCCGAGCTGGCGCACCGCGACGCCAACTTCCTCACCGCCGCCATGGCCGCCGCCGGGCGTGGGGACGTGGTGGCCGAGGTGATCGGCGACGGCGTGCATCTGGCCGACGGGGTCGTGCGCATGGTCTTCGACACCATCGGCCCCGACAATCTGGCCCTCATCACCGATGCGATGGCCGCCGCGGGTCAGCCCGACGGCCGCTACCAGCTGGGCAGTCTGGATGTCGTCGTGAAGGACGGCGTCTCCCGCATCTACGACCCGAACGGCGAGGGACCCATCGCCGGTGGCACCGCCACCGCGTCGGATGTCCTGCGCCGCACCGTCTTCCAGGCCGGTGTCGACCTGACCGCGGCCGTGACCGCCGCCTGCGCCACCCCCGCCCGGCTGCTCGGCCTGGCCGGGGACCTCGGCGCGCTGTCGGTGGGGATGCGCGCCGACCTGCTGGTCACCGACCACTTCCTGGATCCCGTGAGCGTGTACAAGAACGGAGCGATATGGAACTCGTGATCACCGACAACGCCGCCGAGGCCGGTGTCCTGGCCGGCCGCATCATGGCCGACCACGTCCGCCGCGGAGCCCGCGCCATCGGTCTGGCCACGGGGTCCTCGCCTTTGGGCGCGTATCGGGAGCTGATCCGGCAGCACCGGGAGGAAGGGCTGAGTTTCGCCGGGGTGCAGGCGTTCCTGCTCGACGAGTACATCGGCCTGCCGCCGGGGCACCCCCAGTCCTACCGCCAGTTCATCCGCGACGAATTCACCGCCCACGTCGACTTCGCGGACGCCGACGTGCACAGCCCCGACGGCAATGCCGCCGACATCCCCGCCGCCGCGGCCGATTACGAGCGCGCCATCGCCGCGAACGGCCCGATCTCGGTGCAGATCCTGGGCATCGGCGCCAACGGCCACCTGGGCTTCAACGAGCCCGGCTCCTCGCTGCGCTCGCGTACCCGCGTGAAGACCCTGACGCCGAAGACCCGCGAGGACAATGCCCGCTTCTTCGACGACGACCTCGCGCAGGTGCCCACCCACGTGCTCACCCAGGGCCTCGGAACCATCAGCGACGCAGGCCATCTGCTGATGATCGCCACCGGCGACGGCAAGGCCGAGGCGGTCGCGACCGCCGTGGAGGGCCCGGTCTCGGCGTTCTGCCCCGCCTCGATCCTGCAGATGCACCCGCACGTCACGGTCATTGTCGACCCGGCCGCCGCGGCGAACCTGAAGGCCGTCGACTACTACCGTTTCGCGGTCGCGAACAAGCCTTCCTGGCAGAGTTTCTGACCGCTACGCGCCCGCCTGCATGGCCGCGAACGGGGCCATGTCGAAGTAGTCCCGCCACGCCGCGATCTTCCCGTCGCGCACCTCGAACACGCCGGTGACCGGCAGTTCGACCTTGTTGTCGCCGAGGCTGAATCGATCCGTGCGCTCGTTGAGCACGATGTTCCCGGTGACGGCCTGATGGTGGATCGAGAACTCGATCCCGCCGAACGCGCCGATGAACCCGCGCAGGAACTCCAGGATTGCGGCCTTGCCGACGAACGGGTCCATCGGAATGTTGTGATAAACGGCGTCCTCGGTGAAGAACTCGGCGATGGATTCCGGTGTGCCGGTGAGCCATTCGGCGCACAACGCGTTGACGACCTCGGCGGGGGACTGGCTGGCGTGTTCGATGCTCACTGCTGCGGGAGACCTTTCCTACGACGGACCTGACCTACAGCAGCCAAACTCCCGCCCCACCCCGGCACTGTCAACCCTCTTCTCGCCATGAGACTCGACCCCACGCCTGTCTCACCGACCCGCCCCGGCCTGCCGCTGCACGAAATCCCTCCTCACCGCCAATAATGATCCAGTGACCGAGCGCGCAGCGAGCCGCACCGCCATCCTGGTCTGCCAGGGCCGGGCCGTCGCCGACGGCCGACTGGGTATCGGCCGATTCTCCGACCCCATCGCCACCGAACTCCTGACCGACGACGAACGCGCCCTCGTCACCCTCGTCCGAGCCGGCGCGGTCCCGGCGTCCTTCGGCCCCCGCATGGAATACGAACTCCTCTCCGCCACGGCCGAAGTCATGGCGGTCCGCACCATCGCCATCGACGACGCCGTGCTGGCCGCCGCCAATCCCCAACTCGTCATCCTCGGTGCGGGCTTGGACGCCCGCGCCTGGCGGATGCCCGACCTGCGCGGCACCCCCGTCTACGAAGTCGACCACCCGTCCTCCCAGGCGGAGAAACGTGCCCGCCTCGGCGACCACGAATCCATGGCCGACATCCACTTCGTCGCGGTCGACTTCGCCAAGGACTCCCTCCCCGCCGCCCTGGCCGCCGCCGGCCACAACGACTCCGTCCCCACCACCTGGATCTGGGAAGGCGTCGTCCCCTACCTGACCCCGGCCCAGGTCGCCGCGACGGTAGCCGCGATCGCGCAGCGCAGCGCCCCCGCCAGCCGCCTGATCGTCACCTACCCCACCCCCAACCGCGCCTACAAGTACGGCCGCAAGGCCATGCAGCTCATCCTCACCCTCTCCGGCCGCCCCAACCCCATGGCCCACGAACCCCAACGCTCCACCTGGACCCCCCAAGCACTGTCAGCCCTCCTCGCGACCCACGGCTTCACCGTCACCACCGACCGAGACCTCGAATCCCTGGCCGTGGAAACGAAAGTTGAGGGCAAACACCGCTCCCTCCGAGCCGACGGCCACATCCTCACCGCCGACCGCACCTGACGGGCGCGTGCCTACCCGGCCTTCCGACGACGCGGTGCGCGGATTCGATAAAGGGGAGGACTATTTCGAGGAAGTCGATGGGGGCGGAGGAGAAGGGGAGGTGGCCGGTGGGGAGGGTGCGGAGTTCGGAGTCTGGGGCGGGTGGGGGTCAGCGTCAACGTCCTGGTCGCGGAACTGGGCGTTTAGAAGGGCACGTTCTTCCATCACTTCGGCTCCCGCGCCAACTACCTGCTGGCTTTGCGCCGCCACCATCGCAGAACCCGACTTCGAAGCCCCCTCCTGGCCGCACCCCGCCCAGGCCGCCCGCCTCTGGATCGGCATGGTCGCCGAAGCCGCCCTCCTCGAACTCCACGCCGACCGCCGCCAACCCGATGTCCGAGCGGCTCTCACCCGCTTCCTGCGCTGACAGTTCAGCGTCGAGAATCGGGGGTCGCGGCAGCCTCGGATGCGTAATGGGAGGTCACCGCCTCCTGGCCCGTGTAGTTCGGCCCCGCGGACGGGTCCGCGCCCAGGTAGTGGAAGTCCCAGCGGGGCGTGCCGTGGCCGGTCCGGGTCAGACGGTGGGTTCGTGCGGAGTAGCTGAAACCGTTGTGGCGCAGGGCTGTCGAGAGTCGGCGGCCCAGCGGGGATCCGGTGGCATCGCGAATCGCGCCGGCGTCGAAATTGATCGCGAGGTGGCCGTCGGCTGCGAGCCACGACGACATGCGGGTCAGCGCGTCGAGTTTGTCGCCGACGTAGTGGATGGCGTGAACGCTGGTGATCAGGTCGATCGGGGCGTCGGGCTCCCAGGACAGGACCGAACCGGTGACCAGGTCGACGCCGGGGCGAGGTGTTCCGCCGAAGTAGCCGACCAGGTCCAATCCGGTGATCCGGGTGTGCCCGGACAGGGCCTCGGCCGCCTCGAAAAGCGCCAGGGCGCTGCCGCATCCGACATCCAGCCACCGCTGCGGGCCCGGCCGTGCGCTCAGCCAGGCGACGGGGTCGAAGCCGAGTTCGCGGCGGTAGGCGGGGAGGCGGCGGTCGCGGTTCATGGCGGAGTTCGCCACTACCGCGGTCCGTTCCAGGTGGGCGTCATCGAGCAGGTCGGGCACCTCACCCATCTTGCCGGGTGCGGATGAACGTCGACGAGCCGATCGCTCAGCTCCGTTCGGGTGCGGTGAGCAGCGCCAGGACCGTGTTGATCTGTTCGGGTGTCGGGGTCGGCAGGCTGTCGTGGCCGTGGATGAAACCGATGCCCAGATAGACCATGGCGCCCGCGCGCAGCCGGGCGGCTTCGGGGTCGAAACCGAGTTCGGCCAGGGCGGATTGGATGACCTGGAAGATTCGGCGGTCCAGCTCACGCACGCCGTCGGCGACCTGCGGGCGGGTCCGTGACCACTCGCGCACCGTGGCCTCGACCAGCCAGTTACGTTCCACGAGCAGCGCGCCCATCGCTTCGATGCGCTGTTCCACCGGAATCGAGTCGACCGCGGCGAGGTCGGCGATCACCCGGCCCTGGGTGGTGATCCAGTGGTCGGCCATGGCTTCCTCGAGCCGGCCGATGTCGTCGAAATGCCAGTAGAAGCTGCCCTTGGTGACCCCGAGCTCCGCGCACAGGCGCGGAATGCGCAGCGCGGCCGGTCCTTCGCGGGCCAGCAGGGCGAGTGCGCCGTCCACCCAGTCCTCGTAGGAGAGCCGTGGGGCGCGGCGGCCTCCGGCGCGTGCGGTGGTCGCCGAATCGCGTTGCTGCGTTTCGGCCTTCCTGGACCTGCGTGGTGTGGCGGCCGCGCGCGGTGGCTCGGCGGTCATCGGGGCCTGTTCATGATCTGCACTCCTCGATCGTAGAAGGCGGATTCCATACTTCAGGGTACCGGTTCCATACTTCGGAGTATGGTGTGATTCGTTCAGGATCGGATCGAAAGGATCCCCATGTCGGTGGACACTCCCTTACCTCCCACTGCTGACCAGTCCGTTCCGCCGCGCTGCCCGACCGCCTTCCGCTATTGGGAGGGCCGGAACACGCCCGCCGCCAAGCGTTTCGAACGCGTTCTCACCGCGCTCACCGGCAGCGGGCCGTTCCCCACCGACGCGCAGGCGAGCGCATTGTGCGAGGACCTGTTCACCGGTGACCCGGTCGCCGAACGCTTCGTGGCAGAGGTGGTGCACGGCGAGGCCGGGCCGTGGGCCGGGCGCGCCCTGCTCGATACCGCGCTCACGTCCGGCCTCGAGGCGGTGCCCGACGCGCCCGCGGCCATGCGGGAGCTGTTCGCCGAGTTCGACACTCGCCCCGCCTGGCTGGACCCGGACCTGGTGGAGCAGGGCGCGGCCATCTGGCGGCGGTGGGGCACGATGCTGTTCAGCTTCGCCGGGGCCGAGACCCTGGAGATGTACACCGAGGCCGCCGTCGCCACCCCGCTCTCACTGGCCGGCGGATACGCCGGGGACAGCGCGCTGCGGCGTTTCCTCGAGACCTGCCGCTTCTGGATCGACGTCTCCCAGCCGGGGGCGCTGCTGACCCCCGGGTCCGCCGGCCGCGCCACCGCGATGAAGGTCCGGGTCATGCACGTCTCGGTGCGGGCCCGCGTCGCCGGGCATCCGGAGTGGGACACGCAACGGTGGGGGTTGCCGATCAGCCAGACCTACCAGCTGCTGACTCTGCTCGGCGGCAGCGTCACCCCGGCCCTGGGCCTGTGGCTGCTCGGCTATCAGACCACGCCCTCGGAAATCCGTGCGCTCCTGCATTTCCAGCGCTACCTGGGCCATCTGCTCGGCGTGCGGGTGCGCTGGTATCCCGAGTCGATCGCCGACGGCCTGCGGGTGCTGGCCATGACGATCGTCGCCAGATCCTACGATGCCGGAGCCCACGGCGCGGAGCTGATCGAATCGTATCCGGCGGCGTTCGCACCGCGTGCGAATCAGCATGGGCTGCAACGTGTGCGCGCCGCCTACGGCTACCGGATCAACTCCGTCTACGCGGCGATGTACATGGCCCCCGGCACCCGACGCCGCTACCGCATGCCCGCGGTGTTCCCGTGGATTCTGGTGCCGGTGGCGCGGTTTCCGCTGATCACCGCGATGGAAGTGGCGCGGCGGACCTGCCCGCCGTTCGCGCGGCTGCACGAGCGGGTCATGGTGCGCCACCGCGAGAACTGGTACCGCGCCCAAATGCTGGGCCGGGAAGCGCAATTCGACGCCACCGGCGCGTTGCGGCGCTGAAAGGAGCCGGACAGTGACGAGTATCGGGATCACCGAGGTCTGGAACGGACCGGGACGTCGCGACGGCGTCCTCACGACCGTCGAACCCCACCACAACGGATGGCATCCATCGCCGAGCCGAATGGCGTTCGAGCACTGGTACTTCGACGCGCAACTGGACAGCGGCCACGTCGTCGTCGGCTTCCTCATCAAACGCCGCCCGGAGGACCTGCCGTGGGCGCGGCCCTGGGTCGAATTGATCGTCTACACGCCCGACGGCGACCGGCTGCAGACGTCCAAGCGGTATTCGCCCGCGGCGACCAGCTTTTCGGCCGACCGGTGCGATGTGCGCATCGGCGACAATCGCGCCTGGTCGGAGGTCGCCGCCGATGGGCTGCCCAGGCATCATGTGCGCCTGGCGGAAGAAGGCCTGGCCTTCGAACTGACCTTCGAGAACGAGACGCCCGCGTGGATGCCGGGCAAGGGCGAGACTCGCTTCGCCGGTGGCGAGAGCTTCGGGTGGATGGTCGGCGCACCGCGTGCAAGAGTGCACGGCACGCTGGAAATCGATGGGCGACGGTCGACGGTGACCGGCCGCGGCTACGCCGACCACAACTGGGGCACCGGCGATATGAAACGCATCATCGATCGCTGGCATTGGGGTCGGCTCTACACCGACGACTACTCGCTGCTGTACGCGCAGGTTCTGACCCAGCCCAGGCAGGGCTCGCACGCCATCGCGCCGTTGATGCTCGCGTGTCAGGACGAAGTTGTGTTGTCCACGGGCGAGGCGGTTCTCACCGAGGGGCCGAAACGCCACGACCCGATCGCCGGGCGCGACTATCCGGAATGGATCGAGCTGCGCGTACCGGACCAGCTGGATTTACGTCTCACCGTCGACGCGGTCATTCACGCTCACGACCTGCTCGACGATGTCCCGGTCGTGCGATCGCGTGCCCTGCGCCCACTCCTGCACAGGCTGATCGGCCACCCGGCCTACTTCCGGTTCCGGTCTACCTTCGAGTTGACCGTCCACGACGGCGCCGCGCCCTACCGCGAATCCGGTACGACGCTGCACGAACTGGTCGCCCTGCACTGAACCGCGCGGCAAGTGGCCGAGATTGCGAGACCTACACGGCGCTCTGACCCGCCGGCATCGGCGCCGAGGCGGGTAGCGGTTCGCGGGTGCGCATCGCCGCCCACAGGGCGGCGGTGGCCGCGATGCAGGCAGCGGCGCCGCCCACGTGGACGACGACCAGCACGGCGGGCACGTGGGTGAAGTACTGGACGATGCCGACCAACGCCTGCGCGCACACCAGCGCGATCACCAGGATCATCCGCTGACGAAGGGTCTTGTTCATACCGATCGCTGCCAGCCCGCACGCCAGGCCGACCAGCAACGCGAGATAGGCGACGAGAAGTTCGGCGTGCAGGTGCACCAGGGTCACGATCTCGACCTGGAGCCGCTCGACCTGTCGCTCGGCACTCTTGTCACCCGCGTGCGGGCCCGCGCCCGTGACCAGCGTGCCCGCGATCAGGGTGGCGGTCATCGCGACACCGCTCAGTGCGGTGAGCAGCCGCAGCGGCCGGGGCACTCGCACGGTGTCGATGCCGTCGTCGGGTTCGCCGACCTTGGCCCACAGCAGCGTGGCCAGCCACACCATCAACATCGACGCCAGCAGGTGCACCGCGACCGTCCACCACAGCAGCCCGGTGCGCACGGTGATACCGCCGATCACCGCCTGCAGCACGGTGCCGCCCGGCATCAGCCACGCGTAGATCTGCACCTCACGCCGCCGTCGTGCCCGAGTGACCGCGAGCACGATCGCCGCGGCGGCCAGCGACACCACGAAAGTCAGCATGCGATTGCTGAATTCGACGACCTGATGCACCACCGGCACCTCGGCCACCGCGGTCGGCACGAAGCTGCCGGGGAAGCATTGCGGCCAGGTGGGGCAGCCCAGGCCCGACGCGGTGACGCGGACGACCGCACCGGTCACCGAGATTCCGGCCTGGGACAGGATGACCAGGAAGGCGATGAGCCGCTGCACCCGCAGGGAGGGCATCGGGAACAGGTCGGCAAGTCGCTGGAAGGCGCGAGACAGCACGCACCGATGGTAGCGGGGGCGTATTTCGCCCCGTCACCCGCCCTACTACAACGTGTCGTTAAACACCCGGTCGCGGACCGGGTTTCGCCGCCCGTCTCAGTCGAACTTGAAGAACCGGGTGGCCAGCCACCCCGCGAGACCACCCCAGCCCGCGAGCACCGCCAGCCCGTACCAGTCGACGCTGGTGCGCATCGCCCGATCCAGACACTCCGACAGCGCCCCGGACGGAATGATCCGCGCGATCACGCTCACCGCGCGCGGCAGATCGTCGGACATGAACACCAGGCTCGCGGTCCCGAGCATCACGAACCACAGGATGTTGGCCAGCGCCAGCACCACCTCGGCCTTGAGCGTCCCGCCCAGCAGCAGCCCCAGCGCCGCGAAGGTCGCGGTCCCGAGCCCGATCACCACCGCGCCCAGCAGCAGCCCGCCCAGCGACGGCCGCCAGCCCAGCGCGGCCCCGATGCCGCCCAGCAGGATCGACTGCAACACCACCACGATCAGCACCGCCGAGCACTTGCCCGCGACGATGCCCCACCGCGGCAGGGGAGTCGCCCCGAGCCGCTTCAACGCGCCGTATCGGCGATCGAAGCCGACCGCGATGGCCTGCCCGGTGAACGCGGTCGACATGATCGCCACCATCATCACCGCGGGCACGACCCGATCCACCCGATGCTCGCCCAGTCCGCTGACCGGCAGCAGCGTCAGCCCGATCAGCAGCGTGATCGGAATGAACATGGTGAGCAGCAGCTGTTCCCCGTTGCGCAGCAACAGGATCAGTTCCATGCGCGTCTGCGCCGCCAGCATCTTCGCGCGCGTGGTCGGCTGCGGGGCGGGGGAGAAGGTGCCCGCCGCGAATCGGTTCTCGGTCTCGGTCACCCGCGCAGCTCCCGCCCGGTCAGTTCGAGGAACACGTCTTCCAGCCGGCGCTGGTCGATGCGAATGTCGGTGGGCAGCACGTCGATTCGCGCGCACCACGCGGTCATGGTGGCCAGCACCTGCGGGGTGATGTCGCCTTGCAGCAGGTAGGAGCCGGGCGCGGTCTCGCGCGGGGTGAACCCTTCCGGCAGCGCGGCTTCCAGCAGCGACAGGTCGAGTTTCGGGGGCGCGGTGAACGCCAGCCGCCCTTCGGCGCCGTGCGAGGTGACCTCGGCGGGCGTGCCCTGGGCGACGACCCGTCCGTGGTCGATGATGACGAGCTGGTCGGCGAGCTGTTCGGCCTCGTCCATCATGTGCGTGGTGAGCAGGACGCTGACCCCGTCGCGGCGCAGCGCGTCGATGAGCTCCCACACCAGATGCCGCGCCTGCGCGTCCAGTCCGGCGGTCGGCTCGTCGAGGAACACGATCTCGGGCCGCCCGACCAGCGCGCACGCCAACGCGAGCCGCTGCTGCTGCCCGCCTGATAGTCGCCGATACGGCGTCCGGCGAGCGTCCTTGAGCCCGAGCGTGTCCAGCAGCCAGGCCGGGTCGAGCGGATTCGCGGAGTAGGACGCGACGAGATCGAGCATCTCCCCGGCCTTGGACCCCGGATACGCCCCGCCGCCCTGCAGCATCACCCCGATGCGCGGTCGCAGCTGATCGGAGTCGGCGATCGGGTCGAGCCCCAGCACCCGCACGCTCCCGGCATCGGGCGACACGAACCCCTCGCACATCTCGGTGGTGGTCGTCTTGCCCGCCCCGTTGGGTCCGAGCAGGGCCAGCACCTGCGCGCGTTCGATGTCGAAGCTGATGCCGTCGACCGCGGTGGTCTCGCCGTAGCGTTTCACGACGCCGTCGACGCGTACGGCGGGTCCGGATGCTGCGGTCACGAGGACACACCGTAAGGCGTGGGCTGCTGTGACCGAGCCGACACCCCCGGCTGATTGCGCCACGGCAGCACATTTCGGGTGAGGAAGATCAGGGAGCCGCCGACGATCAGGGTGGCGATGGCCGATTCGACGATCTGGAAGACGTAGAAGTCGGCGCCGCGCGGCATCACCATCACCGAGACGATCACCGACAGGACGACCGCGGGGACCCGGAAGGCGGGGCGGTTGGCCCACGCGGCGAGGGGGACGATCGCCCACAGCAGGTACCAGGGTTGAACGACCGGGAACAGCAGCACGATCGCGCCGAGTGAAACGCCCAGTGCGCCGATCGGATTCAAGCGTCCTGTCCAGGCGGCGATGAGCATGCGCAACGTCACGAAGCCCGCGACGGATTCGGCGATGGGCCGGGTGATGTCGAGCAGCGCGGTGGTGTGGTCGCCGAGCCCGAGCAGCACCCCGCCGAATCCGGTGATGATCCCGATCGCCGTTGGCAACGACAGGTAGCTGCGCACTGCGGTTGCGGTGCCTACGGTATTGACCCACCCGAACCCCAGACCGCTGGCGAAACTCACGAACAGTGTCGTAACCAGCGCGACCGAGCCGAGTACCGCACCCGCGAGCAGCACCTGTTTGAGTCCACGCCCCCAGCGCCGGGCCAGCGCCATGCCCACGAACCCGAGGCACACCAGCGAGGTGATCTTCACCGCCGACGACAGCGTGATCACCACGGTGCCGAATATCAGCAGCGCCCACGCCCGCCGATCGAATTCCGGTGAGTCGTCGATGGCTCGCAGGCAGAACTCCAGGCCCGCCAGCATCAGCCCGAGCATGAGCGCGTCATTGTGCACCCCGCCGACCAGGTGGAACAGCACCAGCGGATTGGCTGCGCCCAGCCACAGCGCGCTCACCGGCGCGACCCCGCACCGGCGCGAGAGCCGCGGCAGCGCCCACACGATCAATGCGACGCCCGCCAGCGCGAGCGCCCGGTGCAGCCACACCCCGAGCACGATGTTGTCGCCGGTGATCTGCGCGATCCCGCGACCCATCCAGAGGAACAGCGGCCCGTAGGGCGCGGCGGTGGAGCGCCAGATATTGGGCACGTTGTTGGTCAGCACATTGTCGAGCCCGAGCCCGTCGACCGGTCCCACCGAATAGGGGTCCAGGCCGCGGTTCGCGATCTCGCTCTGCGCCAGATACGAATACACGTCATTGCTGAACATGGGCGGCGCGACGCTGAGCGGAATGATCCACAGCAGCAGCGTCCGATCCATCTGCGAGCGGCTGAGCCGGTGCCGCGGATCCCCGCCCCACCCGCCGACCGCGAAGCGTCCCAGCAGCAGCCACGCCATGATCACCAGGACGGTGCCGATCATGCACATGGCCAGCGTGGAGGTGCCGGCGCGGGCGAAGAAGCCGAGTACCCGCAGCCCGGAGGTCGGGTTCTGATGCACCGGCTGCGCGCCGACGCCGAGCGCCGAAATCGCCATGATGACCGCGCCGGTCGCCCCGAGCAGCCGGATTCGCATCAGCTGCAGGGTTTCTCGCCGGTCCAGGCCGGGCACGTCGTGGTCGACGCTGTGCAGCACGGCGACGGTGTGATCGGCGGCAGGGACGTCCAGGCCCAGGGCCCGGCGTCCGATATCGATGACTCTGCGCCCCGCGCCTTCCGCTACCGCCACAGGACCGAAGCCTAGTCCGGAGCCGCGGGTCGGACGCCGATCGCATGGCCATAGCGGGGGGTCGAGGGTGTGCCCGGTAGTTGCCATCGGTCACACCCGCTTGCTTCTGATACCCCTGGGGGTATAGTCGTGCCATACCCCTGGGGGTATGGAAGGGAGTCTCAGATGCGAAGTACGACAGTCGGCGTCGCCGACGCTTCTCCGAGCACGGCCGCCCCCGGCGGTCTCCTGGGCCGCCTCGGTGCGGTCATGGCCGACCACGCCCGCTGGGTGTTCGGTTTCTGGCTGATTCTGTCGGTGGCGCTCGGCGCGGCCGCGCCGTCGGTGTTCGACTCCCTCGCGGGTGCGGGCTGGCAGGCCGACGGCTCCGAATCCGTGCAGGTCCGCGACCTCGCGCAGGAACACTTCGGTGGCAACTCGGCTGCGGCCGTGCAGGTGGTGATCCACTCCGATACCGCGACCATGGACAGCCGTGACGCACAGCGCCTGGTCACCGACATCACGGCGATCCTGCAGGCGGACAGCCGTTTCGGCGCGATCGTCGCACCCACGCCCGGCCAATCGGTGAGCCGCGACGGCCACACCGGCATCCTGCTGGCGGGCGCGAACGCGAGCACCGACGATATGGTCACCGCGGTCACCGACCTCGGCCCGAAGCTGAAGAACATCTCCGCCGAGGGCTTCGACATCTACCCGACCGGCTCCTCCGCGCTGTGGAGCGACTTCAACAAGGCCAACCACGACGCGATGATGAAGGCCGAGATGTTCTCCTGGCCGGTCACTCTGGCGATCATGGTGCTGGCCTTCGGCTCCCTGGTGGCCGCCGGTCTGCCGCTGCTGCTGACCCTCACCGGCCTCGTCGCCTCCGCGGGCGGGCTGGTCCTGCTCAACCAGATCACGCCGATCTCGGTGTGGGCCATGAACTTCGCCATGATGTTCGCCCTGGCCCTGGGCATCGACTACGCGTTGTTCCTGGTCTCGCGCTTCCGTGACGCGATCCGCGGCGACACCCCACCGCGCACCGCGGTGGCGGTCACCATGGCCACCGCGGGCAAGGCGGTCCTGCTCTCCGGCCTGACCGTGCTGGTCAGCCTGTCGGCCGTGCTGGTGGTGCCCGCGCCCGCCGTGCGCACCATGGCGGTCGGCATCATGTTCGCGGTCTCATTCGTCCTGCTGGCGACGCTGACCCTGCTGCCCGCCGTGCTGGGCGCACTGGGCAAGCGGGTGAACGCGGGCTCGCTGCCGTATGTGGCGCGCCAGCAGCATCGTTCGCCGGTCTTCGCCAAGTGGGGCCAGCTGCTGCACCGCCACCCGTGGCCGTTCGCCATCGGTTCGCTGCTGGTGCTGATCGCGCTCGCGATTCCGGTGACGAGCCTGAAGGTGGCCATGCCCTCGATTCAGGTGGTGCCCGCGGATTCGTCCGTGCGCCAGGGCTACGAGCTGGTGCAGCGCGAATTCGGGCTGGGCGCTCCGGGCATGCTGCAGATCGTGGCCCCGGCCTCCGACGCCGCCGATGTCACGCGAATCGCGGCCTCGGAGAGCCGGATCGGTATGGTCTCGCCGCCACAGCCCGCGGGCGACGGCAGTGGACTGGTTCTGATCCAGGCGACTCCGACCGTCGATCCCTCGGATCCGGCCATGGGCGACATCGTCGACTCCCTGCGCACGGCTCTCCCGGCCGACGCGTTGGTCGGTGGCGCGGTCGCCGAGAATCTGGACCTGCAAAAGGCCCTGAACGACTACCTGCCTTTGGTCGTCGGCATCATCCTGGTGCTGGGCTTCCTGCTGCTCCTGGTCGCCCTGCGCGCACCGCTCATCGCGCTGCTCGGCGCGGGTGTCAGCCTGCTGTCCACCGCGGCCGCGTTCGGCGTGGCGAAGCTGGTGTTCCAGGACGGCCATGGCGCGAGCCTGCTCGGCTTCACCCCGCAGGGTTTCCTGGACGGCTGGGGCCCGGTGTTCTTCTTCGCCATGATCTTCGCGATCGCCATGGATTACACGGTCTTCCTGCTGGCCACGGCGAAGGAGCATTACGAGCGCTCGGGTGATCCCGCGGTGGCCCATATCGACGGCATCGCGCATTCGGGCCGGGTGATCGCGGCCGCGGCGGCGGTCATGGTGGCGGTGTTCTTCACCTTCGCCCTGGCCGATCCGCTGCCGCCGAAGGAGATGGGCATCATCCTCGGCGTGGCCGTGCTGCTGGACGCCGTGCTGATCCGCTTGATCCTGCTGCCGGTGCTGTTGCGTCTGACGGGGCACGCCGCCTGGTGGTCGCCGCGCTGGTTGCGCAAGGTGCTGCCGGATATCAGCTTCGCGCACTGAGATATCGGCGTCGCGCACCGAACGGTGGGGGCCGTGGGAAAACGGTGAGCCTGCTCTCACGGCCCTCACATACCCCCAGGGGTATGATGGAGTCATCGAACTCAGGGAAGGAACCCTCATGATCGGCGACGAAGACAGCATCGCACTGGTCCTCAACCGCCTGCGCCGCGCACACGGCCAGCTCGCGGGCGTGATCTCCATGATCGAGCAGGGCCGCGACTGCAAGGACGTGGTCACCCAGCTCGCCGCGGTCTCGCGGGCGCTGGACCGCGCGGGCTTCAAGATCGTCGCCACCGGTCTGCGCGACTGCCTGACCGGCGAACAGGCCGAGGGTTCGGAGCCGATGACGATCGAGGAACTGGAGAAACTCTTCCTGGCGCTCGCCTGACGCCGGGATCGAAAGGAAGTCATGATGACCGCGACCCGCCGCTGGACCATCGACCGCATCGTGCCGGTCCTGGCCGCAACCATGGTGCTGCTCAGCATCGCGCTGGTGCTCGCGTTCTCGCCCTGGTGGCTGCTGCTGACCACGTTCGTGGCGGCCAACCTGCTGCTCTACGGGTTCGCCGGCTGGTGCCCGGTGACCCTGCTCCTGCGACGCCTGGGGGTGCCCCGGACGGGCAGCCCCGCAATGGAAAGGACCGCGTGATGACCCTCGCCCTGTCGACCACCCTCTACACCGATTTCGCCACCGCGGTGGAGCGCACCCGGAAGGCCCTGTCCGAGCAGGGTTTCGGCATCCTCACCGAGATCGACGTCACCGCCACCATGAAGCAGAAGCTCGACGCCGACCTGGAGAATTACCTCATCCTCGGCGCCTGCAACCCGCCGCTGGCCCACGCCGCCCTCGAGGTCGACCGCCAGATCGGGCTGCTGCTGCCGTGCAATGTGATTGTGCGCGATGACCGTTCACGCGCGGGCGCGGTGCTCGTCGAAGCCATGGACCCGCAGCTGATGGTGCAGGTCGCGGGCGATCCCGGGCTGAAGGAGGTGGCCGACACCGCCGCCGCCAAGCTCGGTGCCGCCATCGCCGCCCTGGGCTGATCCCGCCCGGATCCGGGCCGCTCACGCCCGGTTGCTCCACTGCCCGAACACGATTCGCCCTGCCGGTGTCGGACCCCGCTCATACTCTGGATGGATGGTGTCCGATTCGAAACGGCGAATCGAGGCGGCCGCGGCCGGGTTGCTAGCCCGGCACGGCTACCACGGATTCGGGCTGAAGAAGTTGAGCGAGGCGGCGGGGCTGCCGTATGGGTCGATCTACCACCACTTTCCGGGCGGCAAGGAGGAGATCGCGGTCGCGGCCATCACCGGCACGGGGGTGCTGTTCGGCCGCATGATCCGGCAGGCGCCCGGCGATGTGTTCGACACCGCGGCAACGCTGTTCGATTTCATGGCCGGGAGGCTGGACGAGACCGACTGGACCACCGGCTGTCCGGTCGGCACGCCTGCCCTGGACGGTGGCAGCGATGTCGAATCGGTGCGCACGGCGTGTGTTTCGGCATTCGACGCCATGACGCGCGGTTTCGCCGAACTGCTGATCGAACTGGGGCTGGAGCCGGGGGAGGCGCGGGGGTTGGCCACCACGGTGGTCGCGGCCTACGAGGGCGCGACCATCCTGGCCCGGGTGCGGCGCACCGACGAGCCGCTGCACACGGTGTCGGAGGCCATGGCCCGGCTGCTGCGCCTGAGTCTCGCCGAAGCCGTTGCCGTCGAGGCGCATTCACCCTGAGTGCGGTTCCCATCAAGCGGTGAAATCGGGCACCGTCAGCCGCAGGCGGGCCAAGACCTCCGGCTCGGCGATCACGTCGATGGCGGTGATCCGCTCGGCGGCGATGGTGAAGACCATGACCTCCGGCGATTCGCCGTGCGACACCACGAGCGCGCCCGGCCGCCCGTCGATCAGAATGATCGCCGAGAACTCCTCGCGCCGCGCGAAACCGGCCGCCAGCCGGGCCACCACATGCGTGCCCTGTGTGGTGACCGGCACGGATCCGGGCGCGGCCACCCGATCGGCGGACACCATGATCTCCGGATCCAGCACGGTCAGCGCCGCCTCGATGTCTCCGGCCCGGACCGCGGCCAGGAAGGCCCGCACGATCCGGTCCTCCCGCAGCGCCTCGGGCCGCAGCCCGTCGCCGTCGTCGAGCACTCGGCGCCGGGCTCGGCCGGCCAGCAGTCGCGCCGCGTTCGGTGTCCGGTCCAGGATCTCGCCGATCTCGTAGAACGGCACCGCGAACATGTCGTGCAGGACGAACGCGACCCGTTCGGCGGGCGGCAGTCGCCGCAGCAGCACCAGTACCGCCCGTTCCAGTTCGTCGGTGAGAATCGCCCGGTCCTCCGGGGTTTCCAGGATCGCGGCCTCGGGAAACGGCTCCGGCGCGCCGGGCCCGAGCGGGAACCGGTCGTCGACCCGGCGGCCGCGCAGCACGTCCAGGCAGATCCGGGAGAGCGCGGTGGTGAGCCAGCCGTCCAGATTGCGGATGGTGTCGATATCGGTGCGGCTCAAGCGCATCCACGTGTCCTGCACCGCGTCCTCGGCCTCGCCGGACGCGCCGAGCATCCGGAAGGCCTGGGCGGTCAGGCGGGCCCGCCGCCGCTCGAATCGGGCTGCGGGGGGTCCGGAGTCGCTGACCGACATATTTCGTGCTCGCCGAACGTCGCGGTGACATGACTACACACACCATCGTCACACGAATCGTTCCCTACCGCGCCCTCCTCTACTGGACCTCGACCGTGCTGGTCGCCGCCGAACTGGCGGTGGGCGGCTGGTGGGATGTCGCCCGGATCGCGACTGTTCGCGAGGTCGTGGCGGCCCTGGGCTATCCGACCTATTTCCTGGTCATCCTGGGCGTCTGGAAGCTGCTGGGCGCGGTGGCGCTCCTGGCCCCGCGGCTGCCACTGGTGAAGGAGTGGGCCTACGCCGGGACCTTCTTCGTCTATTCGGGAGCCATCGCCTCGCACCTGACCACCGGGGAGAAGCTCATCGAGGTGCCGATCCTGCTCGTCATGGCCACGCTGACCGCCGTCTCCTGGGCGACCCGTCCCGCCGATCGCCGATTCGTCAATGCCGAGCCTGCGGAAACGGATGCGTCAGCAACTATCTAGCTACCAGAAGGCCTGAATTCGGTTACAGTGACTTTCGATCATGCTCGGTCCCGGCACGGCGAACGGAGCGATGATGGGCCGCAACTCGGTTGCCAGTCAATTGGTGGACGCCCTCGTCGCCGCCGGAGTCCAACGGGTGTACGGCCTGGTCGGCGACAGTCTGAACCCGTTCGTCGACGCGCTGCGCCGCACCGAGGGCATCGACTGGGTGCACTGCCACAACGAGGAGAGCGCCGCCTTCGCCGCGGGCGCGGAATCGGTCCTCACCGGACGCCTCGCCGCCTGCGCGGCCAGCTGCGGACCCGGCAACACCCACCTCATCCAGGGCCTCTACGACGCGCACCGCAATGGCGCCTCGGTGCTGGCAATCGCCTCGCACATCCCGAGCCACGAGATCGGCACCGGCTTCTTCCAGGAGACCCATCCCGAACGACTCTTCGTGGAATGCAGCCACTTCTGCGAAATGGTGAGCACCCCGGCCCAGATGCCGCGCCTGGCCACCATCGCCATGCAGACCGCTCTGGGCCGTCATGGCGTCTCGGTCCTGGTCGTCCCGGGTGACGTGTTGAGCGCGGACGCCGAGAACCGTGGCCGCCCCTCGGATCTGGTGACGTCCGCGGCCACCGTGGTCCCGCCCGCCGAACAGGTGGACCGTCTCGCCGAAGCCGTCAATGACGCCGACACCGTCGCGCTGTTCGCGGGCGCGGGTGTGCGCGGCGCGCACCGGCAGGTCATGGCCCTGGCCGAGCGGCTGCACGCCCCGATCGGCCACGCCCTCGGCGGCAAGGAATGGATCCAGTTCGACAATCCCTACGACGTCGGCATGAGCGGCCTGCTCGGGTACGGCGCGGCCTACGAGGCCACCCACGAAGCGGATCTGCTGATCCTGCTCGGCACCGACTTCCCCTACGACACCTTCCTGCCGCAGGACGGCCGGGTCGCCCAGATCGACCGTGACCCCGCCCGCATCGGCCGCCGGACGATCGTCGACGTCGCCGTGCACGGCGACGTGGCCGCGACCATCGACGCGGTACTGCCACTGCTGCACCAGAAACCGAGTCGCGCCTTCCTCGACGACATGCTGCGCCGCCACGCCTCTTCCCTCGAGAGTGTGGTCGACGCCTACACCCACGACATCGACCACCACACGCCCATCCACCCCGAGTACGTGGCGTCGCTGATCGACGAAATCGCCGACAGTGACGCGGTTTTCACCGTCGATACCGGCATGTGCAATGTCTGGGCCGCCCGCTATCTGACCCCCAACGGCCGCCGCCGCATCATCGGCTCCTGGCGGCACGGCACCATGGCCAACGCGCTGCCGCACGCGATCGGCGCGCAGTCGGCTTTCCCGGGGCGGCAGGTGATCTCGCTGTCCGGCGACGGCGGCCTGGCCATGCTGATGGGGGAGTTGCTGACGGTCTGGCGGCACCGGCTGCCGGTGAAGATCGTGGTGTTCGACAACTCCACCCTGGGCATGGTGAAACTCGAGATGCTCGTCGACGGCCTGCCCGACTACGGCACCGATCAGGAGCCGGTGAACTACGCCGATATCGCCGCGGCCGTGGGCATGCCGGCGATCCGGGTCACCGATCCCGCCCAGGTGCGCGGCGCGCTGGCCAAGGCGTTCGCCGAACCCGGACCGATGCTGGTCGACGTCGTCACCGACCCGAACGCGCTGTCGCTGCCGCCGAAGATCGATGCGGCGCAGGTGAAGGGCTTCGCCCTGGCCGCCGGGAAGATCGTGCTGGCGGGCGGAGTCGGGCGCATGGTCGAGATGGCCCGCTCCAACCTCCGCAATATCCCGCGCCCCTGACGCGGCGCTCCGATCAGCTTCGGGGCGTGACGGATTCGCGGGCGGCCACGGCCGCGCCGGTGAGCTCCACCGACCGCACCCGATCCTCGATGCCCTGTGCGTGGTGGGCGAGAATCAGCTCGTCGGCGTCGATCCCGGCCGCGAATTCCTCGAGGTAGTCGACGACGTCGTCGGGCGTGCCCACCGCGGTATAGGTGGTCATCGCCGCCAGGTGACGGCCGTTGGGCGAGGCCAGGAACGCGTCGATCTCCTCGTCGGAGAAGTCCATGCCCGCCGCGCCGCGCTTGATGAAGGCCCGCGTGCGCGCCCGATAGGAGATGGTCTTCTGCTCCTCGGCCGCCTCCCGATCCGCGGCGGCGAACACGTTCGCGCCCGCCATCACATACGGCTCGGCCAACTGCTCCGAAGGGCGGAACCGCTCCCGATACTCGGTGACCGCCTGGTGCAGCGCGTCCGGCGCGAAGTGCGAGGCGAACGCGTACGGCAGTCCCAGATGCGCGGCCAGCTGCGCCCCGAACAGCGACGACCCCAGAATATAGAGCGGCACAACGCCTTCCGCCCGCGGCACCGCCTGCACCCCCGGAATCCGGCTCTTGCCGGTGAGGAACCCCTGCAATTCGAGCACGTCCTGCGGGAAGGTATCCGCCGAGGACGGATTGCGCCGCAGCGCCCGCATGGTCTCCTGATCACTGCCCGGCGCCCGCCCCAGCCCCAGGTCGATCCGTCCCGGATACAGCGATTCGAGCGTCCCGAACTGCTCGGCGATCACCAGCGGCGAGTGATTGGGCAGCATGACCCCGCCCGCGCCGAGCCGGATGCTGTCGGTGTGCGCCGCCACGTACCCGATGAGCACGCTGGTCGCACTCGAGGCGATCGACTTCATATTGTGGTGCTCCGCGTACCAGACCCGCCGATACCCACTGCGTTCCGCCGCCCGCGCCAGCGCCACGCTGTGCTGGAAGCTGTCGCGCGCGGTCTGCCCGGGCGCGACCGTCGCCAGGTCGAGGATGGATACGGCGAAGGGCATGCTGGCACCGGCTTTCGTGGATCGGCTGTTCGTCGGACGGCGGGCAGGGTGCGCCCGCCTCTCAGTACTAATTCGATCGGCGTCGAACTTATGCCCGTCCGCCGAATCTCTCGTGCCCGCGCCCCGACCCGCGCCGGCAAGCGACCGGTCGGCTACCGGAATTCCGCCGCGTGCTCCACGGCCCAGTCCCGGATATCGCGGGCCGGTCTTCCAGTGAGGTCGGAGACCAGCCGCCGATCCGGTCCGCTCAACGCCCGCACGGCGCGTTCGGCGTTCTCGGTGTCGTGGAACGGCCAGATGAGTAGGACGGACTCGACCCCGCCGGTGGCCGCCGCCGGCGAGCCCGGATCGGCCAGATCGCCGCGCACCACGTTCACCTCCGGCGGAAGCCCGGCGGCTGCCGGATCCCGGACCAGGGCCCGGGTCCGCATACCCGCCACTGTCAGATCCGCGACGACTTTTCGGCCGACATTTCCCGTCCCGCCCACTACGAGCACACTGTTCACACCGTCCAGAACCCCTCATGACCGGCCCTGATTTCCGAATTGCCGGGATGTATATGGTGTGCCAGCTCACATGCGATGCCATATTCCCAGGTCGCGCATTTTCGGTCAGGGGACCCTTACTGGATCGAGGAATGGAATTCCGTCACACTTGTGTTGTGAAAACCGTGGGTTTGCGGAACGCGGAACAAACCGGGCACCAGCACGACGGTGCCCGGTCTGTTGTCGTGTCCGGGCCGGCGGGTGAGGGACACACGCGCGAAGCCGTCGTCAAGCTGCTGTTGGAGGAGGGCCCGATCACCGCGACCGCCATCGGCGAGCGGCTGGGTCTGAGTCCGGCGGGCGTGCGGCGGCATCTGGACGCGCTCATCGAGTCCGGTGAGGCGCAGGCGACCAGGTCGGCGCCGTGGCAGCAGAAGGGCCGCGGCCGTCCCGCCAAGCAGTACCAGCTGACGGCCACCGGCCGGGGCCGCCTCGCGCACGCCTACGATGACCTCGCCGGAGCGGCCATGCGGCAGTTGCGGGAGATCGGCGGCGATCAGGCCATCGCCGATTTCGCGCGCAAGCGGGTGGCGGCCATCGTGGCCGGGGTCGGCGATCTCGCCGTCCACGCCCCGGCCGAGACCGAGGCCAAGGCGGAGGAGATCGCGGAAGCGTTCACCGACGCCGGGTTCGCGGCCTCGACCCGGAAGGTCGGCGCCGGGGTGCAGATCTGCCAGCACCACTGCCCGGTCTCGCACGTCGCCGAGGAATTCCCGGAGTTGTGCGCGGCCGAGCTGGAGGCCTTCCGCGCGATTCTCGGCACGCATGTGCAGCGCCTGGCGACCATCGCCAACGGTGACTGCGCCTGCACCACGCACGTTCCTCTCATTGCTTCGCCCGCTATGCCCGATACCGCTCCCGAAAGTTCCGCCCAGACCCCCGTTGCGCAGCCCGCAACGACTTCTACACATGACTCCGGAAGGAGTGCCGAATGACGACGACCACCGACCAGGTGCAGCCGCTGTCCCAGGAAGAGACCATCGCGTCCCTGGGTACCTACGAGTACGGCTGGGCCGACAAGGATGTCGCCGGTGCCGCTGCCAAGCGCGGACTGTCCGAGGACGTCGTGCGCGACATCTCGGCCAAGAAGAGCGAGCCCGAGTGGATGCTCGACTTCCGCCTCAAGGCACTGCGCATCTTCGACAAGAAGCCCATGCCGCACTGGGGCTCCAACCTCGGGGGCATCGACTTCGACAACATCAAGTACTTCGTGCGCTCGAGCGAGAAGCAGGCCGCGTCCTGGGAAGAGCTGCCCGAGGACATCAAGAACACCTACGACAAGCTGGGTATCCCGGAGGCCGAGAAGCAGCGTCTCGTCGCCGGTGTCGCCGCCCAGTACGAGTCCGAGGTCGTCTACCACTCCATCCGTGAGGACCTGGAGAAGCAGGGCGTCATCTTCCTCGACACCGACACCGGTCTCAAGGAGCACCCGGAGCTGTTCCAGAAGTACTTCGGCTCGGTCATCCCCTCGGGTGACAACAAGTTCTCCGCGCTGAACTCCGCGGTGTGGTCGGGTGGCTCGTTCATCTACGTGCCGCCGGGCGTGCACGTGGACATCCCGCTGCAGGCGTACTTCCGCATCAACACCGAGAACATGGGTCAGTTCGAGCGGACGCTGATCATCGTCGACGAGGACGCCTACGTCCACTACGTCGAGGGGTGCACCGCGCCCATCTACTCCTCGGACTCGCTGCACTCGGCGGTCGTGGAGATCATCGTGAAGAAGGGCGGCCGCTGCCGCTACACCACGATCCAGAACTGGTCGAACAACGTCTACAACCTGGTGACCAAGCGCGCCAAGGCCGAGGCCGGCGCGACCATGGAGTGGGTCGACGGCAATATCGGCTCCAAGGTCACCATGAAGTACCCGGCCGTGTGGATGACCGGCGAGTACGCCAAGGGCGAGGTGCTCTCCATCGCGTTCGCCGGTGAGGGCCAGCACCAGGACACCGGTGCGAAGATGCTGCACCTGGCGCCGCACACCTCCTCGAACATCATCTCCAAATCGGTGGCGCGCGGCGGTGGCCGGGCTTCGTACCGCGGCCTGGTGCAGGTGAACAAGGGCGCGTACGGCTCGAAGTCGACCGTGAAGTGCGATGCGCTGCTGGTGGACAACATCTCCCGCTCCGACACCTACCCCTACGTCGACATCCGCGAGGACGACGTGACCATGGGCCACGAGGCGACCGTCTCGAAGGTGTCCGAGGACCAGCTGTTCTACCTGATGTCCCGCGGTCTGACCGAGGACGAGGCGATGGCCATGGTGGTGCGCGGCTTCGTGGAGCCCATCGCCAAGGAGCTCCCGATGGAGTACGCCCTGGAACTGAACCGACTGATCGAACTGCAGATGGAAGGAGCCGTCGGCTGATGGCCGTCGACAATGTTGCCGAGGCCGCTGAGGCTCGTACTCCCGCGTTGAACAAGGGTGAGGTCTTCGCCTCGTTCGACGTCAACGCCTTCGAAATCCCTTCGGGCCGTGACGAGGCGTGGCGCTTCACTCCGATGCGCCGCCTCAACGGCCTGCACGACGGCACCGCCGTCCGTGACGGTCAGGCCACCGTCGAGGTGAGCGCGCCCGCCGGCGTCACCGCCGAGACCGTGGACCGCACCGACGCTCGCCTGGGCCAGGGCGGCACCCCCACCGATCGGGTCGCCGCTCAGGCGTACTCCGGTTTCGAGGCCGCCACCGTCGTGTCGGTCGGCTCGGAAACCGAAGTGGCCGAACCGGTTACCGTGACCATCACCGGTCCGGGCGCGGGCAAGGTCGCCTTCGGCCACACCCAGATCCGCCTGGGCAACTTCGCGCGCGCCACGGTGGTCGTCGACCAGCGGGGCAGCGGAACCTACGCGGAGAACGTGGAGTTCATCCTCGGTGACAGCGCCGCGCTGAACGTGATCGTGGTGCAGGACTGGGCCGATGACGCCGTGCACGTCACCGCGCACCACGCCATGCTGGGTCGCGACGCCGTGTTGCGCCACACCAATGTCACCCTCGGCGGCGATCTGGTGCGCCTGACCGGCAATGTCCGCTACGCGGGCCCGGGCGGCGACGCCGAACTGCTGGGCGTGTACTTCGCCGATGACGGCCAGTTCTTCGAGCAGCGCCTGCTGGTCGATCACTCGCAGCCCAACTGCAAGTCGAACGTGCAGTACAAGGGTGCGCTGCAGGGTGATCCGACCTCGGACAAGCCGGACGCGCACACCGTGTGGGTCGGCGACGTGCTGATCCGAGCGGCCGCCGAGGGCACCGACACCTACGAGCTGAACCGCAACCTGGTGCTCACCGACGGTGCGCGCGCCGACTCGGTGCCGAACCTGGAGATCGAGACCGGCGAGATCATCGGGGCCGGACACGCCTCGGCCACCGGCCGTTTCGATGACGAGCAGCTGTTCTACCTGCGTTCGCGCGGCATCCCGGAGGAGGTCGCCCGCCGTCTGGTGGTGCGCGGCTTCTTCTTCGAGGTGCTGCAGAAGATCTCCGTCCCCGAGGTCCGGGAGCGGCTCGAGGCGGCCATCGAGGCCGAGCTCGCCGCTGTCGGAGCTTGATGGGCGCCGTCGGCGCCTGACACCAACTTCCCATCCCCGCAAAGGAATCCGATTCGATGACCACCCTGGAAATCAAGGACCTGCACGTCGAGGTCGCCAGCCCGGACGAGAACGCCGAGCCCATCAAGATCCTCAAGGGCGTGAACCTGACCATCAAGTCGGGCGAGACCCACGCCATCATGGGCCCCAACGGCTCCGGCAAGTCGACCCTGTCCTACGCCATCGCCGGGCACCCCAAGTACACCGTCACCCAGGGCTCGATCACCCTGGACGGTGAGGACGTGCTGGAGATGTCGGTCGACGAGCGCGCCCGCGCCGGCCTGTTCCTGGCCATGCAGTACCCGGTCGAGGTGCCCGGCGTCTCGGTCTCGAACTTCCTGCGCACCGCCGCCACCGCCATCCGCGGCGAGGCCCCCAAGCTGCGCACCTGGGTCAAGGAAGTCAAGGAGGGCATGGCCGAGCTGGAGATCGATCCGGCCTTCGGCGAGCGCTCGGTCAACGAGGGCTTCTCCGGCGGTGAGAAGAAGCGCCAGGAGATCCTGCAGCTGAGCCTGCTCAAGCCGAAGATCGCCGTGCTCGACGAGACCGACTCGGGCCTCGACGTCGACGCGCTGCGGATTGTTTCCGAGGGTGTGAACCGTTACAAGGAGCGGGAGACCGGCGGCATCCTGCTGATCACCCATTACACCCGCATCCTGCGCTACATCAAGCCCGACTTCGTGCACGTGTTCGTGGGCGGCAAGATCGTCGCCGAGGGCGGCGCCGAGCTGGCCGAGGAACTCGACGCGAACGGCTACGTGCGCTTTACTTCAGCTGCTGTAGGAGCCTGAATATGACCAGCACCGTGGGGACTCTCGACATCGCCAGGATCCGGGCCGACTTCCCGATCCTGAGCCGGACCGTGCGTGACGGGAAACCGCTGGCGTACTTGGATTCCGGTGCGACGTCGCAACGTCCGCTGCAGGTGCTCGACGCCGAGCGGGAATTCCTGCTCGAGCACAACGCGGCCGTGCATCGCAGCGCGCACCAGCTCGCCGAGGAGGCCAACGAGGCCTACGAGGCGGCGCGCGCTGCGATCGCGGCGTTCGTCGGCGCCGGCCCGGACGAGATCGTGTACACCAAGAACGCGACCGAGTCGCTGAACGTGGTGGCCTACGCCTTCTCCGACGACCGCTTCCCGTACCACGTGGGTCCCGGTGACGAGATCGTCATCACCGAGCTCGAGCATCACGCGAATCTCGTTCCGTGGCAGGAGCTCGCGCGCCGCACGGGTGCGACGCTGAAGTGGTACGGCGTCACCGACGACGGCCGCATCGACCTGGATTCGCTCGAATTGTCGCCCGCCACGAAGGTGGTCGCGTTCACGCATCAGTCGAATGTGACCGGCGCGGTCGCCGATGTCGCCGAATTGGTGCGCCGGGCAAAGGAAGTCGGCGCGATCGTCGTGCTGGACGCCTGCCAGTCGGTGCCGCACATGGGCGTGAACTTCAAGGAACTGGGCGTCGACTTCGCCGCCTTCTCCGGCCACAAGATGCTGGGCCCCTCGGGTGTCGGCATCCTGTACGGCCGCCGGGAGCTGCTCGAGGACACCCCGCCGTTCATCACCGGCGGCTCCATGATCGAGACCGTGTTCATGGATCACTCGACCTTCGCCCCGCCGCCGCAGCGGTTCGAGGCGGGCTCGCAGATGATCTCGCAGGTCGTCGGATTGGGCGCTGCCGTCAAGTATCTCGGCAATGTGGGTATGGAAGCCGTTGCGGCGCACGAGCACACGCTCGTCAGCGCGGCCCTCGAGGGTCTCGACGCGATCGACGGTGTCCGGATCATCGGCCCGACCGAGAACGTGAACCGCGGTGGCGCGGTGTCGTTCCTGGTCGACGGTGTCCACGCCCACGATGTCGGCCAGATCCTCGACGACCAGGGTGTCGCCATCCGTGTCGGTCACCACTGCGCGTGGCCGCTGCACCGCCGTTTCGGTATCGCCGCTACCGCCCGGGCCTCCTTCGCGCTGTACAACACGCTCGACGAGGTCGATCAGCTGGTGGCCGCGGTGCGGAAGGCCCAGAGCTTCTTCGGAGTTGCATAGACCATGCGCATGGAGCAGATGTACCAGGAAGTGATCCTGGACCACTACAAGCACCCGCACCACCGGGGGCTGCGTGAGCCCTTCGGCGCCGAGGTGCACCACGTCAACCCGACCTGCGGTGACGAGGTGACCCTGCGCGTGCACATCGACGGCAACGGCGATGTGCGGGACGTGTCCTACGACGGTCAGGGCTGCTCGATCAGCCAGGCCTCCACCTCGGTGCTCACCGATCAGGTCATCGGCCTGCCGGTGCAGCAGGCGCTGAAGGTGGTCGAGGAGTTCGACGCGATGATCACCGGCCGCGGCACCGTCGAGGGTGACGAGGACGTGATCGGCGACGGTGTCGCGTTCGTCGGCGTCGCCAAGTACCCCGCCCGCGTGAAGTGCGCGCTGCTGGGCTGGATGGCGTTCAAGGACGCCGTGGTGCGGATAGCCTCGGCCGAGGAAGCCAAGAAGACGATGGGCAACGGGGAGTAGCGATGAGCGAGACAGAGCAGCAGACCAAGGAACTCACTCCCGAGGAGCTGCAGCACCTCGACGACATGGAGGAGGCGATGCGTGACGTCGTCGACCCCGAACTCGGCATCAATGTCGTCGATCTGGGCCTCGTCTACGGCATGGCCTTCGAGGACGGCATCGCCAAACTCGACATGACCCTGACCTCCCCGGCCTGCCCCCTCACGGACGTCATCGAGGACCAGTCCCGCAACGCCCTGGTCCGCTCCGGCCTTGCCGAGGACCTGCAGATCAACTGGGTCTGGATGCCCCCGTGGGGCCCCGACAAGATCACCGACGACGGCCGCGAGCAGCTGCGCGCACTCGGCTTCACGGTGTAGACAGAACGCACTCCGACGATGCGGACCGATCCCTGGTGGATCGGTCCGCATCGTCGTTTCAGCGTCCCAGCGCCTCGTTCAGGAGGGCTCTGGCTGTGGCGCAGAGGATTTCGGCGGCCTCGGGGTGTGGGAGGGCGGCCACGTCGACGAGCCAGATGAAGGATTCGATGCCGGTGGCGGATCGGATGGCGATGGCCAGGCGGTGGACGTCGATGTCCGGGTGAGTGATTCGCAGAGGTTCCAGCGCGTGTTCGAGCCAGCCGATCACCCGGCCGCGGCGGAGTGGGGAGGGGTTGCCCGCGGCGGGGTCCAGGGACAGGCGCAGGGAGGTGCGTAGCTCGGGTTCCCACTCCAGGTTGATGCGGACGCATTCGCGCATGACGAGGTCCAGGCGTTCGCGCGGGTCGGTGGGGGCGGGATCGGGGAGCAGGGTTTCCCGGTCGATCTCGGGGCGTACGGCCGCCAGGAGGGCGCGCTGGTTGGGGAAGTAGCGGTAGGCGGTGGTGCGGGAGATGTCGGCGGCCTGCGCGGCGTCCTCGACCGTCGGTATCGCGCCCTGCGCCAACAGTTTCCGGGTCGCGGTGATCAGGGCCGTGCGGGTGCGGGATTTCTGGTTGGTGCGCCCGGTGTTCTCATATGGTACGGCCATGCCCATGATGGTACTCTGATCCCATATCGAGTCCCGGAGGGCTGCTATGAGCACCGATCCCGCTGTCGTGAATCCGGACCTGTACCGGGTCGTCTTCGAGAACGAGCGGGTGCGGGTGCTGGAATACCGCGACAAGCCCGGTGACCGCACATCGCCCCACAGTCATCCCGACAGCGTCCTGTACCCCTTGAACTCCTTCCGACGTCGGATCACCGCCAATGGGGAGCAGGTGGAGGTGGAGCTCACTGCGGGGCAGGTGCGGTGGCTCGGAGCGCAGGAGCATTCGGGTGAGAACATCGGCGAGGGGGAGACCCACGCGCTGTTCATCGAACTCAAGGAGCCCGCGCCGGCGGCCGGGGACACGGTGCTCGGGCCTTCCGGGATGTAGCGCGCTGGCGTGTTCCGGCCGGTCGTGCCGGGGTTGGAGCGGCGACTCACCGTACGATTCTTCGGTGACCTATGACGACTTCGACGGATTCGAGCATCTCGACACCTCCACGTTGCCCGAACGCCAGCAACGCATTCTGTGCAGCATTCGGGATTGGGTGCAGCGGCACGGGTATTCGCCGAGCACTCGGGAGATCGGGGACTCGGTCGGCCTGAAGTCGGCGTCATCGGTCTCGAGACATTTGCGTGAGCTGGAGGAGCGCGGGTTCCTCAAGCGCAGTGAGTCGGTGACGCGTCCCATGGACGTGCGGCTGTTCCTGCGGGCGTCCGCGCCCGCGCGGCAGCGGGACGATAACTCGGTGCCGGTGCCGGTCGTCGGCGATATCGCGGCCGGTACCCCGATCCTGGCGGAGGAGCACACCGACGATGTGCTCTCGCTGCCGCGGGAGCTGGTGGGCCGCGGCACCGTGTTCGGTCTGCGGGTGCGCGGCGACTCCATGGTCGACGCCGCCATCTGCGACGGAGACATCGTCGTGGTGCGCAAACAGCACGAGGCGCACACCGGCGAGATCGTGGCGGCCATGATCGACGGCGAGGCCACGGTCAAGGTCTACAAGCGCGCGAACGGGCATGTCTACCTGGAGCCGCGCAATCCCGCGTACCCGGTGATCGATGGTGACAATGCCCAGGTACTGGGTAAGGTCGTCTCGGTCATGCGCCGGGTCTGAGCGTCTGGCATGATGACCGCCGTTATCACCATCCATCCCCGGGGAGTATCGAATGTCGTTGCTGCGCAAGGCCGGTGTCGGCCTCGCCGTTACGTCGATGGCCGCGATGGGCACCGTGTCCGCCGGATCCGCCTCCGCGGCGGAGAACGGCGAGCCGGTCTTCATCGTGACCTCCGGTGACCTGTACGGCGCGCTGGCGCTGTCCAAGAGCACCGGGAACGTCGCGTATGCCGTGAACTACGGCAGCTGGGACGCCGCGGACTCCTCCGCGGTCAGCCAGTGTGGCGGCGGCGACTGTGCCGTCGTCGTGCACTTCGCCAACGCTTGTGGCGCGGTCGCCCAGGGCGCCGACACCCGCTTCGGCTGGGCGTGGGCGCCGTCCAAGGTGGAGGCCGAGTCGGCCGCCATCAATGTGCTCGGCAAGAGTGCGCCGGGTTTCCCGGACACGGGTTCGTCCTCGCCGCGTCAGGCCAAGGTCATTCTCTCGGCCTGCACCGACAACGCGAGCTGACGTTTCGCGAAACACCCATGCGCCACACCGGATTCGTCCGGTGTGGCGCTGTTTTGTTTGCGGGAGTCCATTTTCCAGCAACACGCCGGGCTCGGCGGCGATGATTTCCCCGTGGACGACATCACCTACGAGGACACCCGCTTCGCGTTGCACGCGGCGGCCGAACTGCTGATCGCCGGTCCGCAGTATCGCCGGTTCGGCAGCATCCGCATGCGCATCGTGCTGGGTGGATTCACCGGCATGAAGTGGCCGGTGTCGGTGACGGGCACCGATCTGGTGTGGCCGCAGGGCCGGACCCGCCTGCACGGCACCTACAGTGACCTCGCCTCGACCGCCGGTTTCGAGGCCGACGGCCCGCCGGACGGGCTGTATTCCGACGGCACCCGGATGGATCCGGACGAGCCGTTCAAGGTCGACTCCGAGGCCGCCACCGCCGTACACGACTGGTTCGCGGTGGGGGACACCGCATTACGCCGCTTCGCCGCCGAACAGCAGCCGGTGCTGTGGCCCGAGCACTTCGACCTGTCGGTGGCGGTCGACGAGGTGAATTACGGTGTCTCCCCGGGCGACTGGGACAACCCGACGCCGTACGCCTACGTCGGCCCGTGGACCCGCCGTCGCGGCGAGTTCTGGAACGCGCCCTTCGGAGCCGTGCGGCCCCGCGCCGAAGTGGCGACGGTGCAGAGCCTCATGGATTTCTTCCGCGAGGGCAGAGCCCATGCGGCACAGGACGACTGACGTCAGCGGTAGTGGACTTTCAGGACGTCCCCGCCCTCGGTGCCGAGCACGAGCGTGCGTGCCGGGGCCGGGGCGACGGCCACGGAGGTGAGCGGCTGGCCCGACAGCAGGGTGCAACTGGTGTGCGCGACCGGATCCGCGAGCACCAATTGCCCGCTGCCGGTGGCGATGTAGAGCAGCCCGTCGACGATCGCGAGGTCGTCGGGGAGCAGTGGGCCGGACAGGGGAGCGGGGGCCAGATCCACGGCCACCGTCGCCCGCGTGGGATCGTCGATCGGCAGGGCGACGATCCGCGCGGTCGGGCTCTCCAGCAGCGTCACGTAGAGGATGCCGTTCGCGGCGACGATACCGTCGGCTCCGAGGCCGAGGGCCGCCAGCGCCGTGTGGCTGCGGGCGGTCCAGTCGGCGTCGACGCTGCCGTCCGGCCGGATCCGCACCACGGAGTTCGCGGAGGTGTCGGCCACGTACAGGGCGCCATCGGGGTCGAAGGCCGCGCCATTGGCCTGACCGAGCCCGGACGCGAACACCTCGGGCGTCGGGTCGGTGGCGGCCGGATCGAACCGCACCACCCCGCTGCCTCCCGAGAGACCGGAGAGCGGCGAATTGCCGAAGGTCACGTACATCAGCCCGTCCGGCCCGCGCCGGACCGCGCCGGGACCCCGGACCGGCACACTGGCGACCAAATGGGCGTCCCCGTCGTACTTCTCCACCACATCGCGCTGCGCGCGCGAGACCCAGAAGCTCTCGGTCGCCTCGTCGAACGTCAGGTTCTCCGACCAGTCGAGCAGCGGAGCGCGGGTGGGCAGCGCCACCCGCGCCTCGGTGGGCGCGCAGGAAACCGATCCCGCGATGGGTGGTGGCGCGTCGGCGGCGGCCCGGGTGCCCGTTCCGACCGGCCCACTCGCCACGGCCGTCATGGCCAGCAGGGTGGCGGCACCCGCGACGAGGCGGCGTCCCCGAGAGTCCGACTGCGGTGCAACCGCTTTCGGTAGCCGATCGGGCATCGAAGCACTTCCCTTCGTCGGGCGATGATCGCGGCCAGCGTATATCGGCCATTCCGGTCCAGCAATGCAGGTCGGGGCCCAGCGAGTCGAACCGGCCCAGCGACCTGAATTGTCGAGCGGTGGGGCCCGGCCGGTTGTCGCGACCGTGGGGTGGTCGCGGCTACCCGCCGTGGTTTCCGCCGTGCGAGTGCTCGAGCGGGTTGGTGACCCCACGGGTGGCCGGGCGGCTCCTTGGTGGTGCCGTCGTCGACCAGCTCGCAGTTGACGTATGTGCCGCTACGCGGATGGGTGCGTGGGCAGCGGTTCGGTGGACTGATCGGCCAGCGCGGCTTCGACATTGGCGAGTCCGGCGCGCACGCCGAGGCCGTAGCCGTCCTCGTCGAGCGCGTCCAGGCGGGCGTGGGCGGCGGTCAGATGCCGCCGAGCGGTGTCGAAAGCGCCGAGCCGGCGGTAGTTGTCGGCCAGATTGAGGTGGAGCGAGGGGTAGAAGCCACGCACGCTCAGGCCCGCGTGATGGGCCTGAGCGCGTTCGTCGGTGAGCGAGTCGGCGGCGTCGAGGGCGCGGATGTCCCAGGTGAGGGCGTCGGCCGCGTGGTCCTGCAGGTCGGCCAGGAAGTGCGCCAGCGACACTCGGTGCAGGGGGTCGCCGCCCGCCCCGATCTCGTCCCACAACGAGGTCAGCTGTTCGCGAGCCGTCGCTGGATCACCTTGGCGTCCAAGGGTTACGGCGTCGTTGATGGCGGTCATGGTCGGATCGGGGGCGGTCATGACGGCGACCGTAGCGGGAGGGACCGACAACTAGCGGGCGGGCCGCCCGTGGCGTCCGTCGCCGGTGATGCGGCCGCGCCGGATGAGGTCGCGTTTGGTGCCGGGGCCGAGGGTGATCTGTTCGTCCTCGCCGGCCACGCGGTCGTCGGGGTTGGGGCACACGAACAGTGTGACGGTGGTGCCTTCGGAGAATCCGTTGCGGCGCATCATGGCCGCGGAGGCGGTGTTGTGGATCTCGACGTCGGTGACGATGCGGGCCGCACCGTGCCGGAACAGCAGGTCGCAGCAGGCGGTCATGAGCTTGCTGGCGACACCGCGCCCCTGCACCTCGGGGGAGACGGCGATCCACTCGAGGTACGCCCAGTCCTCGCGGAGCTCGAATTCCATGGAGGCCAGCACGAATCCGACCACCTGATCCGAATCCACCGCCACCCAGCAGGATTTGCCCGCGCTGTCGAGGTGTTCGGCGACCGAGGTCAGCGACCACGACGTGTAGGGCTTGGCCTGGGTGTCGAACACCTGGTAGCCGAGGTCGATGACCTGCCGCAGATGTCCGAGCCCCATGGGCACGATGGCGATGTCCGGGTGGATGGATATGTCGGGATCCATGCCGCTAGTTTGCCAGGTGGGTGCTGGAGGGTCAGGCACCCTTGCGGGCCTGCTTGGCCGGAGCCTTCTTCGCGGCTTTCTTGGCCGGCTTCTTCTCGGCGGCCTTCTTGGCGGGGGCGGCCTTCGCGGCCGGGGCCGATCCGGTCTTGCGCCCGGACGCCTCGAGGCTGCGCTGCAGGGCCGCGACCAGGTCGACGACCTCGGCGTCCATCTCCGGGGCGGCCGCTTCCGGCGCCCGGGTGACCTTGCTGGAGCCGCTGGCGATGGCCTCGTCGAGCAGCTTCTTCAGCTCGATCTGGTATTCGTCCACGTAGAGGCCGGGATCGAAGTCGTCGGACAGCGTGTCGACGAGGGTCTCGGCCATCTTCAGTTCCTGCGACTTGGGTTCGGCGACGCCCTCGAGCTTGTCGAAGGCCACCGACCGCACCTCGTCGGGCCACAGCAGGGTCTGCAACACCATCACCCCGTCACGGACGCGCAGCGCGGCCAGCCGCGTCTTCTGCCGCAGGGTGAAATGCACCAGCGCCACCCGGTCCACTCGTTCGAGGGTCTTGGCCAGCAGCACATACGCTTTGGGCGTGGTGGAATCGGGTTCCAGATAGTAGCTCTTGTCGAAGAGAATCGGATCGATCTGTTCCGAGGGCACGAATTGCAACACTGGAATTTCGTGCTTCTCCGCGGCCGGCAGTTTCGCGAAGTCCTCATCGGTGAGAATCACCCGATCACCGTCGGGCGATTCATAGGCCCGATCGATATCGGAATACTGCACCGGCTGCCCGTCGACGGTGCACAGCCGCTCGTATCGAATCCGCCCGCCGTCCGCGGCGTGCACCTGGTGGAACTTGATGTCGTGGTCCTCCGTGGCGGTGTACACCTTCACGGGGACATTGACCAATCCGAACGCGATGGAGCCCTTCCAAATGGACCGCATAGTCCGATCGTAACTTGGGCAGCGGTTTCAGACCGGGAATGCCATTGACTCCCGCCACGATCGAGGCGTGCGGGCGCGATAATGAGCCGATGGGTCGTCGACTCGCTGATTCGAGCACCCGCGCTCGGCTGGCCGCCCCCGACGAGGGCATCGGCCTGGATGAGCTCGCGCTCGCGGGCCGCAATCACGGGCTGCCGCTCGAGGCGCTGCGGTACGACGTCACCCCGCAGGGCCTGCATTACGTGCTGACGCACTTCGACATCCCCTTCGTCCCGCCGAACGAGCCCTGGCAGCTGAAGATCGCGGGCCGGGTGCGGCGTCGGTTGCGGCTGGATGTGGCCGCCCTGAAGGCGCTCCCGCAGGTCACCACGCGGGTGACGCTCGAATGCGCGGGCAATGGCCGGGCCTTGCTGACACCGCGTCCGGTGAGTACGCCCTGGCTGCTCGGGGCGGTCGGCACCGCCGAGTGGACAGGTGTGCCGTTGCGGCTGTTGCTGACGGAGGCCGGTGTGGAGGCGGACGCGGTCGAGGTGGTCTTCACCGGCGCGGATCACGGGGTGGAGTACGGGGTCGAACAGGACTATCAGCGGGCGCTGCCGGTCGAGGTGGCCCTGGGTGCCGAGCCGGAGGTGCTCGTCGCCTATGAGATGAACGGGGCGCCGCTGCCGCCGCAGCACGGCTATCCGGTCCGGCTGATCGTGCCCGGCTGGTATGGCATGGCGCACGTGAAGTGGCTGCGGGAGATCACGGTGACCGACACTCCGTTCACCGGGTACCAGCAGGCGGTGGCGTATCGGATACGGCAGGAGGCCGGTGAGGCGGGCGAGCCGGTGACCCGGATCGTGCCGCGCGCGCTGCTGGTTCCGCCCGGCTTCCCGGATTACATGTCGCGATCGCGGGTGGTGCGACCGGGCCCGGTGCCGCTCGAAGGGCGCGCCTGGTCGGGCCGGGCGCCGGTCACCCTCGTCGAGGTGAGTACCGATGGCGGGCAGAGTTGGCGGGAGGCGCGGCTGGATCCGGACCAGGGCCGCCGATGGGCTTGGCGGCGCTGGCATTTCGACTGGATAGCGGCCCCGGGCGACTATGTCCTCAGCGCCCGGGCGACCGATGCCGATGGCAACACCCAGCCGCTGGAGCCGCCCTGGAATCACGGCGGATTCGTCGTGAATCCGGTCCAGCGGGTCCCGGTGCTGTGCCTGGAGGCCAACGAGTGACCGGAACCCGTCGGGGTCAGGCGACCCGGCGGTCGGGTTCGCTGCGGTAGCGCGAGTGGTCGCCGTCGATGCCGAGGGTCTTCCACAGCCGCTTGGTGACCGGGTTCATCAGGCCCAGTTCGTCCGCGAGGGAACGCATGTCGCCGAAGTAGCCGGTCAGGATCTTCGACGCGGTCGGGGACTGCCAGAACGCTTCCTTGATGACCTCGCGCGGAATGTCGAAGGTGCGCGCGAATTCCGGCGGCGGGGCCATGATCTCCCCGGCGAGCCAGCGCATGGCGAGCGGGAAGGCGATGCCGCAGAGATTCTGGTACATCGGGCTGCGTCGCGGGATGTGCCGTTTCAGGAACTCGTTGGCGAAGGAGATGTGCCGGGCTTCCTCGGCGATATGGATCTCCATGCAGCGCACCACCGCGGGCGGCAGATTCGCGCCGTTGCGGATGACGGCCTTCTGATAGTGGTCGATCGGTTCCTCGCCGCCGAGAATGCCGATGAACAGAATCGGCCAGGCATATCCGCCGGCAACTCCGATGAGCGGTGAGAGTTTCCGGAAGAAGGGCCGCATTCCCGGAACATCGACGCCGATCCGGTTCACCAGCTCCTGGAACATCTGGATGTGGTTGCACTCCTCGGTCATCTCGTGGAGGCAGTAGCGAAACTCCGGCGACCCGTTGGGCAGCTTCATGATGTACTGCATCATTCCGCGGATCAGGATGCTCTCGAAGGCCGCGCCGACCTTGATGGCATTGGCGATCCGCCACTTGCCGATCTCGATCTGCCGTTCGATCGGCTGGTCCCGATACCACCGGGTCGCGCCGAGCGGGTCGATATCGGGTTGCAGCACCCAGCGCGGATCGTGCGGGTCGATCGCGAATTCGGGGGAGTCCCAGGGGATGTCGAGATACGGATCGAACCGGCGGTACACCGATCCCTCCGACAGGGTGTGCAGCACGTCCGCGTATTCACGTGCCTCGGTTCCGGTGCCCGACCTCGTCGTCAGAGCCATCATTGCCTCCTCGTCTGTGTACCGCGCCGCCCGGGCGTCGGGCGGGGGCCGTTCCTGTGCGGCGCGACACACTCAACGGTAAGTGCTAACCACGGTTACATACAACCCTGAATGTATGCGTGTCCGCGTGGCGGTCGATCGTGTGCTGGTCGGGCAGCCGCGCCGAGCGCAAGCGGTTTGCCACGATGTGGGAAATTCGGCCGCCAAAGGATCGGCCTGATCGCAACCCTTCGGCGAGGGTGATCGGCCGTCTTACCGTTCCGGCACCAACTCTCCCGGGAGGACTGTGCCGATGAGCGAACCATGGCAGACCAGGACCGACGTGCTGGTGATCGGCGGCGGACCCGCCGCGTGCTGGGCGGCGGTGCACGCCCGGGAAGCGGGGGCGGAGGTGGTGCTGGTCGACAAGGGCTACTGCGGAACCAGTGGCGCCACAGCGCCTTCGGGTACCGGCGTCTGGTACGTCGCCCCCGAGACCACCGCCCGCGCCAAGGCGAAGGCCAGTCGCGAGGCGCTGGGCGGGCATCTGGCCGACCACTATTGGATGGACCGGGTCCTCGATCAGACCTACGTGAACATGAACCGGCTCGCCGTCGAGGGCCGCTATCCGTTCCCGGCCGATCCCGAGACCGGCGAACCCTTGCTCACCGGCGTGCAGGGCCCGGAGTACATGCGGCGCATGCGCGCCTGGGTGAAACGGCTCGGCGTGCGGATCCTGGACCACGCCCCGGCACTGGAACTGCTGGTCGATGCCGACGGCGTGGTGCGCGGGGCCGCCGGATATCAGCGGCATGCCGAGCGGGATTATCGCGTGGTGGCGGGCGCGGTCGTGCTGGCCACCGGTGGCTGTGCCTTCCTGTCCCGGGCGCTGGGCACCAATGTCGACACCGGTGACGGCGCGCTCATGGCGGCCGAGGCCGGGGCGCGGTTCTCGGGCATGGAGTTCTCCAACGCCTACGGCATCGTGCCCAAGGGCTCGACCATCACCAAGACCGCCTATTACGGCTACGCGACCTTCTTCCACGCCGACGGCCGGGTGCTCGAGGGCGCGGGGTCGGCGCAGGGGCGGTCGGTGATCGCCCGGACCCTGTTGTCGGAGCCCGTCTTCGCGCAGCTGGACCGGGCCGACGCCGACGTGCGGGCCAGGATGCGACTGGGGCAGCCCAACTTCTTCCTCCAGTTCGACCGCCGGGGGATCGACCCGTTCACCGAGCGGTTCGAAGTGGACCTGCTCGCCGAGGGCACGGTGCGCGGCACCGGCGGGATCGATGTCGTCGACGACGACTGCGCGACAACGGTTCCCGGCCTGTACGCGGCGGGCGACGCGGCGACCCGGGAGCGGATCTGCGGCGGATTCACCGGCGGCGGCAGCCACAATTCGGCGTGGGCCATGTCGTCGGGGAGCTGGGCGGGCGCGGGCGCGGCGCGGTTCGCGCTCCGCTCCGGTCGGGTCGATTCTGCCGCAGTCCAGGGCATCGGACGGGTCGGACTGCGGCCCGAGACAACCGAATCGGTGTCCGCGGACGAGGTCGTGACGGACGCGCAGCACGAACTGATCCCGTTCGAGAAGAACTATCTGCGCCACGGTGACCGCATCAGGCCCGCACTGGCCGAACTCGACGCCCTCTGGGAGCGGGCCGCGCGTGGCCTCGGCGGCGGGTCCGGCGTGGACCGGGTCCGCGCCCGGCAGGCCGCCGCCATCACCGCGGTCGGTCGCCTGATGTACCGATCCACCTTGGCGCGCACGGAGACTCGCGGTATGAGCAAACGCGCGGACCATCCGGAGCTGGATCCGGGCCAGCACCACCACATCCTGTCCGGCGGTCTCGGCGAGGTGTGGACCGCGACGTCGGCGACCGCACCCGTATCGGCGGCGGTGGCGTCATGATCGAGTTGGTGCGCGCCGAGGACTGCATCGCCTGCGACAAGTGCGTCGACGTCTGCCCGACCGACGTCTTCGACCGCACCGAGAGCGGAATCCCGCTCATCGCAAGGCAATCCGACTGCCAGACCTGCTTCATGTGCGAGGCGTACTGCCCGGCCGACGCCCTCTACGTCTCGCCCGACGCCGCCCCGCTCGCGGACCGCGACGCGATCCCCGAATCCCACATCGGCCGCTACCGCGAGCAGCTCGGCTGGGGAAAGGGCCGCGCCCCGGGCAGTCTCGTCGCGGTCGGCCCGGCTCTGCCGCACGGCGCACTGCCGCCCCGGCTGATCGAGCCCGGACGATCGTCCACATGACCGAGACGTCGCCGATGCCGAACGTCCTCGCCGCCCTCGGCAGCTCGAACCCGGCAGCGGACAGGGTGCTGTAGCCGAGATCAGCACTGGCGCAACCAGATACACGCGCCCGTCGAGGCCATCGCCGGAATGCCGATTATCCGGCGGCGGCGCCAGGACACCGCGCCGGCCACCCTCGCGTAGTGCCCTGAGTTTTCGGTGCAGCCACATCCGCGTCGCTGTGACTGCCTCCAATGCCGGGCCGCCCGCCCTCGCAGGCGCCCGGTGCGGCCGGCACGGGTTCAGCGCAGGGCCAGAGCCAGGAAGAAGTCGACGCGGTCTTCGAGGCGGGACAGATCACGGTTGGTGAGTTCCTCGATGCGCTGGACGCGGTAGCGCAGTGTGTTCACGTGGACGTGCAGTAGATCCGCGCACTTGGTCCAGGAACCGGAGACTTCGAGGAAGGTCTCGAGGGTGTGGACCAGGTCGGCGCGGTTGTCCTGGTCGTAGACGCGCAGGGGGTCGAGGAGGCGCACCCGGAACATGCGGCGGACCTCGTCGGGGACGCTGGCCAGCAGCAGCATGTGGGTGGCGAGTTCGTCGTGGCGGACGACGCTGGTGGGTTGCTGTCGTTCGGCGGCCATGCGGCGGGCGTAGCGGGCCTCCTCGACCGCGCCGCGCAGCCCCTCACCGTCGACCGCGCCGCTGATGCCGACGGACAGGCGGCTCAGTTGCAGCCCGGGTTCGAGGGCCTCGATGGCGCGGTGGATGTGGTCGTCGAGGGCCTGTTCGTCGCCGAGCGCGACCAGCAGGATGACCTCGCCGTCCACGACGCCGATGGCAGGGCTTCTGCCGTACAGGATTTCGCGCAGCACCGCGCGCAGTTCACCGGGCCGCACCGCCCCCGAGTCGGCGGTCGCGGCGACCGCCAGGTAGCGGTCGGACAGGCCCAGCCCGGTCAGTTCCAGCCGCGAGATGATGTCGGCGGACTTGGCCTCGGACATGATCAGTTCGATCAGTTCCTGCGCGAGGCGGCCCTCGGCGCTGTGCCGGTCGTCGTGGCGGGCGCGTTCGAGCGACACCACCGCCGCGAGCTCGCCGATGAGTGCGCGGCGTTCCTCGGGCCAGTCCTTGAAGTCGCTCTCGAAGACCAGGAACCAGTCCGCGATCCGCGAGGTCGCGTCGGCGTCGACGGCGAACAGTGTGTACCGGATCTCGTTGTAGGACAGCACATGTGGCAGCCGCCGCGCGGTCAGGAAGGCCGATCGAACCTGCGCGGGCAGGTCGCGCGTGGGTCCGGCGACCACCCGCCCGATGGACGACACCACCCAGCAGCGGGTGCCGAGTGTGCGGTGGACCAGGTCGAGGACCGAATCCAGCCCGCCGCCGGAGACCAGCTGCCGATGCCGGTCGAGGATGGCGCTCAGGTCCGCGGCCCGTCCCGAGGACAGCTTCCGGTTGATGGTCTCGGTGACGGTCGCGAACGCGATCTGCTCCTCGACCCGGAACAGCGGGATTCGGTGTTTCTTACACGCCGCGACCAGATCCTCGGGCGCTTCCCCGTAGAGGGCGTCGCCCGCGGCGAGCGCGGCGACCCGGGCGCGGGCGAGGGCCCCGACGAAGGTGTCGCTGTCCTCGGGGCCGTGCCGCCATTGCAGCCCGGTGAGCACGAATTCCCCGCCGGACAGATACCGGCCCGGATCGAGCATGTCGGTGGTTACGACCCAGCGTACGAAGCGGTCCAGCTCGTCCTCTCCGGAGACGAGCCGCAGGCCCAGATCGTGCATGGTCAGCAGGGAACGTAACCGCATGATTCTCGAGGCTAACAGTGAGTGACGCGACGGTTACCGAACTTGGATGTAACTACGAACGCGCCCCTGTGAAGCAGACCACAGGTTCGGAGGTCTCGTCCTATCGGGCATGACCACCCCCCGGGTTTAGTGATTGACACACGCTGAACACGGATGGAGGTCGGATGTCGAGTCGCCTGGAATGGCTCGGGTCGCTGCCCCTGGAAGAAGCCGAGACGCACCTGCTGACCTGCAACGCGTCGCGGACCTGGGCTCGCAAGATGGTGGCGAACCGGCCGTACGCGGACGAGTCGAGTCTGATCGCCGCGGCCGTGGCCGGGGTTGCCGAACTGAGTTGGGCCGATGTCGAGGAAGCGCTCGACGCGCACCCCCGCATCGGTGAGCGCGAGGCGGCCCGGCACCAGTCCGAGCGTGAGGCGCGGTGGTCGGCCGACGAGCAGTCCGGAGCGTCCGAGGCCGACGCCCGGGTGCTGGCCGAACTGGCCGCCGGGAACCTCGCCTACGAGGAACACTTCGGCCATGTCTTCCTGATCCGGGCCGCCGGCCGCAGCGCCGCGGAGATGCTGGCGGAGCTGCGGCACCGTCTGGGCAACCCGGTGGCCGAGGAACACCGCGTGGTGCGCCGGGAACTGGCCGACATCACCGGCCGCCGGGTGCGCAAGCTCCTGGAGGAGCGATGAACGACCCCCGTAACTGAGTCCCTACTCCTTCTCTACGTACCGGGGCAGCCGAGGCTGTCGTACCTGCGCAGAACCGATATCTAGAGGAACGCAATGGATTTCCTACAACCGGGCAGCTGGGCCGAGGCGCTCCAGCTGAAAGCGGAACGCCCCGACGCGGTTCCGATCCAGGGTGGCACCGATGTGATGGTCGAGATGAACTTCGACGTGCACCGCCCGGACGCCCTGCTGGACCTGAACCCGTGCCGGGAGCTGTTCGGGGTGGACGAACAGGCCGACGGCCGCATCCGCCTCGGCTCCGGTGTCCCGTTCGTGAAGATCATCAACCGGTACCAGGATCGCCTGCCCGGTCTGGCGCAGGCCTCGCGCACCGTGGGTTCCCCGCAGATCCGCAACCGCGGCACCGTGGGCGGCAACCTGGGCGGTGCGTCGCCCGCCGGTGACGCCCACCCGGCGCTGCTGGCCGCGAACGCCGTGGTCGAGGTCGAGTCCGCCGCCCGCGGTACCCGCATGATCGACATCGACGACTTCTACGTGTGGGTCAAGAAGAACTCCCTGGAGCCGGACGAGCTGATCCGCGCGGTGTGGCTGCGCCCCGCCTCGGGCCCGCAGTACTTCTCGAAGGTCGGCACCCGCAACGCGATGGTGATCGCGGTGTGCTCGTTCTCGGTTGCCCTGCACGCGGATTCGCGCACGGCGGGTGCGGGCATCGGCTCGGCCGGTCCGACCCCGATCCGTCCGGTCGAGGCCCAGGACTTCCTGGCCGCCAACCTGGACTGGGACAACGGCGGCGCGCTGAACGAGGAGCTGGCCCACGAGTTCGGCCGTCTGGTCGGCGCCGCGGCCAAGCCCATCGACGATGTGCGCGGCACCGCCGACTACCGCCGGCACGCGCTGTCGGTGATGGCCCGCCGGACCCTCGGCTGGGCGTGGAACGACTACACCGCGGAGAGGAGGGCGGCCTGATGCGTATCGACTTCACCGTCAACGGATCCCAGGAAACCGCCGACGACGTCTGGGAAGGCGAGAGCCTGCTGTACCTGCTGCGCGAGCGGGTCGGCCTGCCCGGCGCGAAGAACGCCTGCGAGCAGGGCGAATGTGGTTCCTGCACCGTCTATCTGGACGGCACCCCGGTGTGCTCGTGCCTGGTGGCCGCCGGTCAGGTGCAGGGCCGTTCGGTCCGCACCGTCGAAGGTTTGGCCGAGGGCGACAAGCTCGACCCGATGCAGCAGGCGTTCGTCGAGGCGGGCGCGGTGCAGTGCGGCTTCTGCACGCCCGGCCTGATCGTGCAGGCGCACGACCTGATCGAGCGCGTCCCCAACCCCTCCGATGTCGAGATCCGTGAGGCTCTCGCCGGAAACCTGTGCCGCTGTACGGGTTACGAGAAGATTCTGGATGCCGTGCGCATGGCGGCCGAGCGGAAGGCGGCGGCGAAATGACCAAGCTCGTCATCGAGAACGCCTATATCGCACCGGTCGTCGGTGCCGAAATCCCCAACGGCTATCTGATCGTCGGCGACGACGGCCGGATCGAAGCTCTCGGCGCAGGACCTGCGCCGATGGTGGTGGGTGCTGAACGCCTCTCCGGCACCGGCTGCCTGGTGACCCCGGGCCTGGTGAATACCCACCACCACCTCTACCAGTGGGCCACCCAGGGCCTGTTCCAGGACGCCACCCTGTTCGAGTGGCTGACCGGGCTGTACCGCCTGTGGGCCACCATGGACGCCGAGATCGTCTACGGCGCGGCCTCGGCCGGCCTGGGCTGGCTCGCGCTGACCGGCACCACCACCTCCACCGATCACCACTACGTGTTCCCCAAGGGCCGTGGCGATCTGTTCGACGCCGAGGTGCGCGCCGCCCGCGAGCTCGGCATCCGGTTCCACCCTTGCCGCGGTTCCATGGACCGCGGGCAGTCGCACGGCGGTCTGCCGCCGGACGAGGTGGTCGAGAACCGCGAGGAGATCCTCCTCAACACCGAGGAGATCATCAACAAGTACCACGACGCGTCGTTCGACTCGATGCTGCGCGTGGCCGTCGCCCCCTGCTCGCCGTTCTCGGTGTCGGAGGGCCTGATGGTGGAATCCGCCGCCCTGGCCCGTCAGCACGGCGTCCGTCTGCACACCCACCTCGCCGAGACCCTCGACGAGGAGGAGCACTGCATCGAGCAGATGGGTTGCACGCCCGTCGAATACATGGAGAAGCTGGGCTGGCTCGGTGACGACGTGTGGTTCGCGCACGCGGTGCACCTGCACGACAAGGACATCGCGGCCTTCGCCAAGACCGGCACCGGTTCGGCGCACTGCCCGACCTCCAACGCGCGGCTCGGAGCGGGCATCGCGCGAGTGATGGACCTGCTCGCCGCCGGTGCGCCCGTGGGCCTCGGCGTGGACGGCGCGGCCTCCTCCGAGCTCACCTCGATGGCGGGGGAGATGCGGCAGGCCATGCTGTTCCAGCGCGCCGTGCACGGCCCCCGCGCGATGACCGCCCGCCAGGCCCTCGAGGTCGGCACCCTCGGCGGTGCGCGGAACCTGGGCCGCCAGAACGAGATCGGCTCCCTCGAGGTCGGCAAGCTCGCCGATATCGCGGTCTGGAAGGTGGACGGCTTCCGCGCCGCCATCGAGGACCCGGTGTGCGCGCTGGTGTTCGGCCCGCAGCCGCCGCTGGCGCGCCTGCTGGTGGGCGGCCACACCGTCGTGGAGAACGACGAGCTCAAGACCATGCCGCACGATCAGGTCGGTCAGAACGGCGTGGCGGCGCGTCAGCGAATCATGAAGCAGGAGAACCGATGACCATCGCACGCACCACTCGGTTCCCCGAGGACGTCGCGATCCCGGGCGCCGGCGGCATCGGTGAGAGCCCGCTGCGTCCCGACGGCACCCTCAAGGTGAAGGGCGAGTTCGCCTACTCCTCGGACCTGTGGATCGACGGCATGCTGTGGGGCGCGACCCTGCGCAGCCCGCACGCCCGCGCCCGGCTGATCGGCATCGACACCAGCAAGGCCCTGGCCATGCCCGGCGTCCACGCCGTGCTCACCCACGAGGACGTGCCCGGCCGCAAGGTCTACGGCCTCGACCACACCTGGGACCAGCCCGTGCTGGCCTTCGGCGAGGTGCGCCACCACGGTGAGGCCATCGCCCTGGTCGCCGCCGACCACCCCGAGATCGCGCGCCGCGCCGTGGCCGCCATCGAGGTGGAATACGAAGTGCTGGAACCGATCACCGACCCGATGGCCGTGATCGAGGACCCGGTCGGGCTGGCCGTGCAGGAGCGCGGCGGCATCGCCCGCTACCAGCCGGTGCGCGCCGGCGACATCGAGATCGGCAAGGCCCTGGCCACCGTCGTGGTGAGTGAGGAGTTCGAGGTCGGCATGCAGGACCAGGCCTTCCTGGGCCCGGAGTCCGGCATGGTCATCCCCAACGAGGACGGCACCCTCGACTTCTACGTCGCGACCCAGTGGCTGCATTGGGATCTCACCCAGATCGGCCCCTGCCTGGGGTTGAACGAGGACCAGATCCGGATGACCATGTCCGGTGTCGGCGGCGCGTTCGGCGGCCGCGAGGACCTGTCCATGCAGATCCACGCGGGCATGCTGGCCATGCGGACCGGCAAGCCGGTCAAGATGATGTACAACCGCCAGGAGTCGTTCTTCGGGCACGTGCACCGGCATCCGGCGCGCATGCGTTACGAGTACGGCGCGACCGCGACCGGAAAGATCACCTACGCCAAGGTGCTCATCGTCCTCGACGGCGGCGCGTACACCTCGGCCACCCAGAATGTGATCGGTAACGCCGCCTCCCTGGCGCTGGGCCCCTACGAGGTCCCGCACCTGGAGATCGACGCCTACGGCGTGTACACCAACAACCCGGTGTGCGGCGCGATGCGCGGATTCGGTGTCGTGCAGGCGTGTTTCGCGCACGAGTCGATGATGGACAAGCTCGCCGAGGCCCTGGACATGGATCCGGTCACGGTCCGTCAGGTCAATGTGGTGTCGCAGGGTTCCACGCTGGCCACCGGTCAGATCGTGCACGCGCCAACTCCGCTGGTGGAGATGCTCGACAGCCTGCGCGAGATGGAACTGCCGGAGTCCGTCGATACGTCGGATATTCGGAACCTGCCCGGCGGCGCGTCCCAGACCACCCACGGCGAGGGCGTGTACCGCGGCGTCGGCTACGGCGTCGGCATCAAGAACATCTGCTTCTCCGAGGGTTTCGACGACTATTCGACCGCCCGCGTGCGGCTCGAGGTGATCGGCGGCGAGCCGGTCGCGCTCGTGCACACCGCCGGCGCGGAGGTCGGTCAGGGTCTGATCACCCTCGAGGCGCAGATCGCACGCACCGAACTCACCATCGACCGCGTGGTCAGCCACCCGTCGGACAACAATGTCGGCAGCTCCGGCTCCTCGTCCGCCTCGCGCCAGTCGTACATGACCGGCGGCGCGGTGATGACCGCCTGCCGCGCGGTCGCCGACGAGCTGTTCGTGCTGGCGCGCAAGAAGTTCGACGTCCACGGCTTCATGCACCTCGACGGCGGCAAGGTCGTCAAGAACAACGGTGAGGTGGTCGCGTCGATCGCCGACGTCCTCGGCGACGACGTGATCGACCTGACCCGCGAATACCACCACCAGCCCACCACCGGTATGGACAAGATCACCGGTCAGGGCTCGAGCCACACCCAGCTCGCGGTCTGCGTGCACCGGGCAGTGGTCGATGTGGACACCGAACTCGGGCTCGTGAAAGTCGTTGCCCTGGACGCCGTCCAGGACGTCGGCAAGATCATGAACCGGCTCTCGCTGGAAGGCCAGATCCACGGCGGCTCCATTCAGGGCCTGGGTCTGGCGGTTATGGAGGAAATTCAGGTCACCAACGGCAAGGTGCGGAACCCGTCCTTCACGGACTATCTGATCCCCACCACTCTCGATACACCCCCGCAGAAACTGGAGATTCTGGAGAACCCGGACCCGCACGCCCCCTATGGCTTGCGTGGCGCGGGCGAACCGCCGACTCTCTCCTCCACGCCCGCGATCGCCGCAGCGATTCGCGACGCCTGCCGCAAGCGGGGCGGCACCGGAAACATCAACCGCGTGCCCGTGCGTCCGGAAGACATCATCCGGAACAGTTGACTAACAGGGGCAGACCGCGCCTCCCGCGACAAGGGAGCGCGGTAGGGACCCCACAACACCGAATCCGCGGCCCGGGGATTACCCAGCACCCCCGGGCCGTTGGTCGGCTACGCCCATAGGAGGGCAGCCATGACCCAGACTCAATCACCGATCACCACCCCGGAAACCGGGGGGTCCGCGCTCGAAAAGTTCTTCAGGCTATCGGAGCGCAAGACCACCATAACCCGTGAAATCCGTGGCGGCATCACCACATTCGTCGCTATGGCGTATGTCATATTGCTGGTCCCGCTAATTCTCGGCGGCGTCGCCGACTCGCACGGTGACAAGCTGAGCATCGCGCAGCTGACCACCACGACCGCCTTCTCCGCCGGTCTGACCACCGTCCTCATGGGCCTGGTGGGCAATGTGCCCCTCGCATTGGCCGCCGGACTCGGGCTGGTCCCCGTCGTCGCCTATCAGGCCGCGCCGCACATGACCTGGCCCCAGGCCATGGGTCTGGTGGTGCTGATGGGCATCGTCATCGTCATCCTGGCCGCGACCGGTCTGCGGACGATGATCATCAACGCCATTCCGCTGGCCATGAAGAACGCCATCGGGGTCGGCATCGGCATGTTCATCGCCATGATCGGCCTGGTCTCCTCCGGGGTCGTCGGCCACGGCGCGCCCGGCGGTCCGCCGGTGACGCTCGGCGTGGACGGGCATCTGGCCGGTTGGCCCACCGTGATCTTCGCGATCGGCCTGCTGCTGATGCTCGCGCTGTTCATCCGCAAGGTGCCGGGCGCGATCCTGATCAGCATCGCCATCGCCACGGTGCTCGCCATCGTGGTCAACGCCATGGCGAAGATCGATCCGAAGGCGTGGGGGACCGTCGTCCCCGAGAAGCCCACGTCGCTGTTCGCCTCTCCCGATTTCGGTCTGATCGGTCACATCGACCTGTTCGGCGGCTTCGCCACCGCGGGCGCCGTGACCGCCACCGTGGTGCTGTTCACGCTGGTGCTGACCGGCTTCTTCGACGCCATGGGAACCGTTTTCGGCGTCTGCGACGAGGCGGGCCTGACCGACGAGAAGGGTCAGGTGCCCGGCATGGGCAAGATCCTGACCACCGACGGTGTCGCCCAGATCGTCGGCGGCCTGTCCGGCGGCGCGGGTTCCACCGTGTACGTCGAGTCCGCGACGGGTGTCGGTGAGGGCGCCCGTACCGGTCTGGCCAGTGTGATCACCGGCGGATTGTTCTGCGCCGCCATCTTCTTCACGCCGATCGCGGCCGTGGTGCCGATCCAGGCCGCGGCTCCCGCGCTGGTGCTGGTCGGCGCGCTCATGATGACGCAGGCCCGCAAGATCGACTGGAACGATCTCGAGGTCGCGGTGCCGGCCTTCATCACGATCGTGCTCATGCCGTTCACCTACTCGATCACCAACGGTGTCGGCGCGGGCCTGATCGCCTACACCGTCATCAAGCTCGCTCGCGGGAAGTACCGCGAAATCCATTGGCTGGTGGCCGTGGTCAGCGTCGTCTTCGTCGCCTACTTCGGTATCAACGGCATCGAATTGGCCCTGGGAGGCTAGCCATGCGCGACATCGCGGCACAACTACTGGACTGGCACGCGGCGGGCAAGGACTACGCCGTGGCCTCCATCATCGGGATCGGCGGCTCCGCGCCGCGGCCGATCGGCGCGGCCCTGGCCGTGGACGCCGACGGCACCGTCGTCGGGAGCATTTCCGGCGGCTGCGTCGAGGGCGCGGTCTACGAGTTGTGCCGTGAGTCGCTGGCCACCGGCGCCACCATCCGGGAGACCTTCGGCTACAGCGACACCGACGCCTTCGCCGTCGGATTGACCTGTGGCGGAACGATTCAGGTGTTCGTCCAGTCGGTGACCGACGCCAACCGCGACGCGGTGGAACAGGTCCTGCGAGCTGAGGGGGAGGCCGTGGCCATGGTCCGCGACCTCGACAGCGGCGCCGTGATGGCGCTGGGCACCTGGTGGAGTTCCGGCCACGAATTCGACGATCGCGTGATCGCCGAAGCCCAGGCCATGCTCGACGCGGGCACGACCGCTGTGCGCACCATCGGATGCGGGTCCGATGAGGTCACCGTGTTCGTGGAATCGCATGTGCCGCCGCCGCGGATGATCGTCTTCGGGGCGATCGACTTCGCGGCCGCGGTGGCCCGGATCGGCAAGTTCCTCGGCTACCACGTCACGGTGTGCGACGCGCGGGCGGTCTTCGCGACCCCCGCGCGCTTCCCCGACGCCGACGAGGTGGTCGTGGAATGGCCGAACAAATATCTGGCCCGGACCCGGGTGGACGCCCGGACCGTGGTCTGCGTACTCACCCACGACGCCAAATTCGATGTGCCGCTGCTGGAGGTGGCGCTTCGCCTGCCGGTGGCGTTCGTGGGTGCGATGGGATCCCGGCGGACGCACGAGGACCGTCTCCAGCGGCTCCGTGCGGTCGGGATGACGAATGCCGAACTGGCGCGGCTGAAGTCGCCCATCGGACTGGATCTCGGCGGGCGTACCCCGGAGGAGACGGCTGTCTCCATCGCCGCCGAGATCGTGGCGGTCCGCCGTGGGGGCACCGGAGTGCCTCTCGGTACCCACGGCGGACCCATCCACCGCGACGCGGTCGTGGTGCCGGAGGTGATCGTCCCGGACTCCCCGGATGCCCTGCGGATCACCGCCTGAACTGTGACGTCCGACCGAGAAGGAGCCCACGGCTATGCCTCTGATCTTCCTGAACGGGGGTGCCATGCGCGGCGAACCCCTGAACTACCTGCTCGAGGGCGCGCCCTGCGCAGGGGAGGCCAGCACCGCGCCGCAGTACCGCTTCTACTCGGTCGGCAACCGCTTCCCCGGCCTGCACCCCGTCGCCTACGGCGGGGCGCCCATCACCGGTGAACTGTTCGACGTGCCCATGGAGGTGCTGCGCAACCGGCTGCTCCCCGCCGAGCCGCCGGAACTGGAACTCGGTGTGATTGCCTTGGACGACAGCCGCTCGGTGCTGTCCATGCTGCTGCGGCGACCCGTCATCTCCGACCCGCAGCTGATCGACATCACCGATTACGGCAGCTGGCACACCTACCGGGAGGCATCGACACGATGAAATACACCGCCGACGGAGCTCTCCGGAAATTCGACGCGCACTGCTCGATCCTGTTCGCCGATCTGCCGTTGCTGGAACGTCCGGCGGCGGCGAAGGCGGCCGGGTTCGACGCCGTCGAATTCTGGTGGCCGTTCGGCGAGAACCCGGTGCCGGGCGACAAGGACGTCGACGCGTTCGTCTCCGCTGTCTCCGACGCCGGTGTGCAGCTCATCGGTCTCAACTTCATCGACCTGGTGCCCGTGGGCCGCGGCCTGGTCTCGGTGCCCGGGCGGGAATCCGAGTTCCGGGACAATATCGACGTCACCGTCGGCATTGCCGAACAGTTGGGCTGCCGGTCCCTGAATGCCTTGTACGGCAATCGGATTCCGGCTGTGGACCCGCGGGCGCAGGATGAGCTGGCTCTCGAGAACCTCCGTCTGGCCTCCGATGCCGCGGCCCGCATCGATGCCCAGGTCGTGCTCGAGGCGCTGAATTCGATCGAGTCGCCCGACTATCCGATCGTCTCCGCCGCCCACGCGGTACGGGTGATCGACGAGGTCGGTGCGCCGAACCTCCGCTTCCTCTGCGACCTCTACCATCTCGCCCGCATGGGTGAGGACCTCTTCGCCGTCATCGCCACCTACGCCGACCGCTTCGGGCACGTCCAGATCGCGGACGCCCCCGCCCGCAGCCGCCCCGGCACCGGGACCCTCGACTTCGAAGCCCTCTTCACCGCCCTCGACACCGCGGGCTACGACGGCTGGATCGGCCTCGAATACAAAGACCCCGACCATGATTGGAGCTGGATCGCATGACCACCGCCCCGGCCGCAGCCCTGCCGTGGACCCCGCACGGGCACTGCGGCACCGCGCTGCCCGCCGGCTGGGTGATCGAGCGCTTCACCGTCCAGCTTCCGGTCGTGGACGACCTACCGACCACTCACCCCGCGCAGGGAGCCGCTGACCGATGAGGGGTCAGCGGTTCCCGCGCTCAATCGACAACGCGTCGTCCAGGACCACCGAGTAAACCGCCGTGTCCCTAGGATTCGGCTCCACTCCGCCCAGGATCTCGTCCAGCAGCGGCGCCTGCACCAAACTCCCCGCGCCGTAATACCCGCCCGCCCGGGCGCTGGCCAGCACCGCGTGGATCACCGCCGCATACAACTGCGCACGCGGCGCCTTCACATACCCGCCCCCGCGCTCGTGGGCCCGCAACCGCTCCTCGACCGCGTCGATGACATCCCGGAGAACGCGAATCTCCACCTCGGCCATATCGTCCATCTCAATTCCCCCGGGGTGGTCGCCGACGTGGCCTGCCGGCCCGCATCAGATACGTCTTGGCCTGTAACTTGGCCGGGCACACGGTAATCGGACAATCCGCATGCTCCCGTAATGCCCGATTCGCCACATCCACACTCATCATCGCCAGGGCACTGTGCCCGGTCGCTGGAAGCCCGAACATCGTTGGAACCTCCCGTCATACGGGTATTGGACGAGATCCAGGAAACCACTGGCGACCGCATGGAATTGGTGATTTGGACGTTTCGGATGCATCTGGGTCCAAACAACCTGGATATGTTCCGATTCCGGTGTAGCCTTGCGGACCGCAATGGAATGCGCAGTGTTCTGAATTCCCGAGGACGGGAGTACCGCCACGGCCGATGACGAGCGACCGACGACACTCTATGGAGATTCGACATTCACCATGTACGTCGGTCTCGCCGCATCAGCACGCACGATCACCACCTACAAGGAGATCGTCGTCGGTCTGCAGCAGCGGCCAAACCGAGTGCGTCGAAGTAGCTTTCCTCGCGGACGGTCAGGTCGGAATCCGAGACTCGAAAACCCCCACCGGCCCCGCGCTGACTTTCACCCCCACCGAGGGGACCACCTTCACCACCGCCCCCACCACCAACCCCCTAACCCCTTCCGCCGAGTGGCACACCTGGAGGGGATTTGTCTGGTTCGCCGCCAGGATGTGCCACTCGGCGAGGCGTCAGCCGTTGGTGATGGAGCGGACCGAGACTCGCCAGCGGCCGTCGAGTTGGACCAGGGTGTCGTGGTATCTGCCCATGCCGATCAGGCGTGGGGCGGTGGTGGTGTCGGCGAAGAACTGCCAGACGGACTCTGCCCGTGCGGAATCGGGTCCGAGGAGGGTGATTGCCGTGCAGCTCGTCACGTGGCGGGTTCTGGTTCCCGGGCCGGCGATGCCGGCGTCGCGCCGGGCCTGGGCGCTGGCCGCGATCTCTGTTGCGCCACGGAAGATCTGCGGTGCGATGCCGGACTGGGGGTCGCCCTCGCGCTCCCAGACTGCGTCCGGGGTGTAGTGCTCGAAATACTCGTCGATCGGGCCCTCGTCGGCGAGATGGGAGAGGTGGGCGAGCAGGGATCGGATCTGCTCGGCGTGGTCGGTCATAGGGTTGTCCTCGTCCAGGGCGGTTAGACGCCGTAGCCGCCGTCGATGTCGAGCTTTTGGCCGCTGATGAAGTCGGCGCGGTCCGAGGCGAGGAAGCAGACCGCCTCGGCGATGTCCTGGGCGTCGCCGAAACGGCGCAGGGGGATGTTGTTCTTGGTGATTTCGAGGGCGTGGGCGTCCAGGTCGCCGGAGGCGATGAGGCGGTCGGCCATGCCGTCGGTCGTCATGCCGGGGCCGACGCTGTTAGCGCGGACGCCGAATCTGCCCTCCTCAGCGGCGATTCCGCGCACCAGCGCCTCGACCGCGCCCTTGGGAGCGATGGACAGGCCGTCGCGCACCGGGAACCGGGCCGTACCGGCGGTGGTGATGGCGACAATGCTGCCCTTGGTCTCGCGCAGGTGCGGCAGGGCCGCGTGGACGGCGTTGAAGAAGCCGGACACGTCGTCGAGGATCTGGCCGCGGAAGTCGGCGGGAGCGATCTTGCTCAGATGCCGCATGGGCACGTGCGGTCCGGCGGCGTAGACGAGCGTGTGGATGCCGCCGAACTCCGCGGCGACCTGGCCGACGACTTCGCCGGTCCGGTCGGCGTCGGACAGGTCGAGCTGCCAGGCCCGGGCGCGCGGGCCGGCGGTCTGCGCGGTGGTGAGGAGCCCATCGAGGGACTGTGGTGAGCGGAAGTAGGTCAGTCCGATGTGGCTGCCGCGATCGAGGAGCATCCGCGCGCACGCTCCGCCCAGCCCGCCGCTCGCGCCCAGGACCAGCGCCGCGCCTGCCCGGTGACTGAAGTCGTCCACGATTCCTCCTCGGTTGCTCCACTCTGTTCATAGCGAACAGGCTCAAACCAAGCAAGTGCTTGATTGTTTACTGGGATGAAGGGAGTAAGTACATACGTCATGCGGGATGTTTCTCACTTCGTGCTCGGATTTCTGATCGTCCTCACGGTGGTGACGTTCGCCAGCGGGTTCGGCTACACCAACCCGTATGGGCGGTTCGCCAAGGATGGTGAGCGTTTCGCGGTGCGGGGTCCGTGGGCCTGGCTGTTGTTCGAGAATCCGCAGTGGTGGGCGTTCACCGTCACCTTCTGGCTGGTCGTCAAGGATCCGCAGCCGCCGGCGGTGGTGTTGTACGCACTGTGGCAGGTGCACTATCTCTACCGCGGGCTGATCTATCCGCTGCTGCGGGCGTCCACCAAGGGATTCCCCGTGTACGGGATCGTCTTCGGAATGGTGTTCAACGCCGCCAACGGATTCGTCAACGGCTACGCCGTCGCCGATGCGCAGCACCTGCGGGACTCGGGGTGGTTCACCGACCCGCGCTTCCTCATCGGGCTGGTGGTGGCCGTGGCGGGGTGGGCGATCAACTTCCATGCCGACCGCGCTCTGATCGCCTTGCGCGGTGACGGATTCACCGGCTACCGCATCCCGTACGGCGGTGCGTTCCGCTGGGTGTCGAGCGCGAACTACTTCGGTGAGCTGGTGCTGTGGGTGGGGTGGGCACTCATGTCGTGGACGTGGGCGGGCCTGGTGTTCGTGCTGTTCACCGTGGCCAACCTGTTGCCGCGGGCGGTGTCCACGCATCGGTGGTACCGCGAGCGGTTCGAGGACTATCCCAGCGACCGCAAGGCGATGATTCCCTACCTGATCTGAGACCTATCGGGTCGGCAGGGCGACCCGGGCCGCGAGAACGCGCCGCAGCCGCCACGGCAGTGCCGCGAACAGCGCCGCCATGGCCGTCGCGGTGCCGCGCGGATCGTCGCGGCCGGACAGGTAGGCCCGCTGGGCGGTGACCGGCAGCGCGAAGAAGGTGTCGAAGAACAGCGGTAGCTCGGCGGGCGGAATCGCCAGCAGGACGCGTAGTCCCGCCTGGCGCAACAGGTGTACGGCTCGGGCCGAGGCGGGCCACGCCGATTCTCCGGCCAGGACGGCGTCGGCCAGGCGCAGTGATGTGGCGACGCTGTAACCGGTCGCGGGATGGGTGAAGGCTCCCGCCGCACCGAACGTCGACCGCTTCGGCTTGCCGCCGTGGACGGGGAAGCGGACGCGTTCGACGGGTTCGGCGCCGGTGAGAGTGATTCCGCGGGACCGCAATCGGTGGGTCAGACGGGCCTCGAGCGTGTTCTGGTCGAGGGCGGGGCGTCCGGCCAGGCAGGTCTCTTCCAGGAGGATGCGGTTGTCGTCCAAGGGAACCGCGTAGAGGAACGAGCGCGGGTCGGTGGGGGCCGCACCGTTGTCGTCACGCCAGTCCATGAACAAGGTGTCCGGGTCGGGGTAGTGGGCGCGGTCGGTGATCACGCCGTACGCCGTCTGCTCGGCCAGGGCGGGGGAGCGCGGGATGCCGCGCGCGTCGACGACCCGGCCCGCGGGGAGGGTGTGGCCGGAGGCGAGCCGTGCCGAGGGGAGGTCGAGTCCGTCGTGGCGGTGCCGGGCCGCGATGTCGATGGCGGTGACGGAGTCCTGGACCAGGCGGGCGCCGGAGATGTCGAGCGAATCCTGAAGTGCCGCAGTGTCGAACACTAGATAGGGTCGGTCGATCTCGACGCGGCGGGTCGTCCAGGCGACGGGCCGCTCGATCCTCGTCGCGATCGCCGCGTCGGCGACCCACGCCGGCAGCTCGTCCGCCCACGCCGCATAGGTGGCCGTCCACCGTCGGCGCGGGTGCGGATCGACCACGGTGACCGTCAGCCCGTGCGCCAGGGCGCGGTGGGCGAGGGCCCGTCCGGCCGGGCCCGCGCCGCAGATGAGCAGATCATCGGTCACCCCGTGATTGGATCATGCCGGATCGCCCGCATACTCTTCGGGAATCGAATGCCGGGCCGGGGAGGGCTCGGGCCGTCCGCGAAAGGTGATCAGATGACCTATCCACCAGCCGGATCCGGGGGCGATCCCACTGTCCACCGGCAGCCGCAACCCGGCGAGCCCGATGCCGCCTGGTGGGATCAGCCCGCCCAGGGGACCGGCGGACACCAGGTGCAGCAGCCCGGGTGGCCGGGACAGCAGCCGGTCGACCAGGGCTGGCAGCCGACGCAGACGAACTGGCCTGCGCAGCAGGGATATCCGCAGGCGGGCCAGCCTCAGGACACCGGGTACGGGCAGCCGCCGGGGTTCGCGCAGAGCCTGAGGTACGGCCAGCAGCAGCCGGACGGGCCGGGCTTCCCGCCCCCGCCCGGCTTCCCGCAGCAGCCGGGTTATCCGCCGCAGCAGCCGAAGTCGAACACCGGGCTGATCATCGGCGTGGTGCTGGGCGCGGTCGTACTGCTGGCGGTGGCGGTCGGCGCGATCGTGCTCGTCTCCGGGGGCGACGACGCCACCCAGGCCGACGCCACCTCCACCACGGAGAGCCCGACCCTGGTGCCCGCCACCTCGGCCCCGCCCCGCACCACCGCGACCACCTCCAAGGCCGCGCCCGGCGGCAGCCGCTTCAGCTACACCGAGTACGGCAAGGACTGGAACTTCAAGCTCGGTGACGTCGCCCTTCACGCCACCTACGTGACCGGCCAGGACTACGATTCCTGCGCCCCGATCGAGAAGGCCGGGAAGATGACCGGCCTGGGCTGCAAGCGCGCCTCGTCCATGGCGTGGAAGGCCGAGAGCGGCGGGCTCATGCTCACCCAGCTGGTCCTCACCATGTCCGACGACGCGAAGGCGTCCGCCGCGCACAACCAGTTCGAGGACACCGACCTGGAACTGCCCGACGGCAGCTACATCGCCGACTTCGAGACCGGCAAGTGGCGCGACGGCAGCCAGAGCAAGTTCGTCGTCGTCACCGTCGCCACCGCCACCGCCGCGGTCGACGAGGCCACCGTCAGCAAGTACCTGCAGTACCGCAACAGCGACACCATCGGCGCCCTCGCCTTCCGCTGACCTTCCCCCCGAAACGACCGTGCCCGGCACCGAATCCCGGTGCCGGGCATGTCTTTTCGATTCCGACTCTCAGATGCCGCCGGTAGCCAGCAGGCCGCCGTCCACCCGCACCGTCGTCCCGGTGATCCACGACGACTCGTCCGAGGCGAGGAACCCGATCAGCGCCGCCACATCCTCCGGCGACCCGAGCCGCTTCATCGGATACACCCCCGCCGCCGCCTCCTCGTCCGCCGAGTACAGCGCATCGGCGAACTTGGTCTTGATCACGCCCGGTGCGACCGCGTTCACCCGAATCTTCGGCCCCAGCTGCCACGACAGCTCCTCGGTGAGCCGGATGAGCGCCGCCTTGGACGCCCCGTAGGCGGCGATCACCCCGGTCGACCGCAGCCCCGCGACGCTGGCCACATTCACCACCGCACCCCCGTGCTCACCCATCCACGCCTTGTACGCCTCCTGCACATACCCCAGCGCCGCAACGACATTCACATCGAAGATCTTGCGCACGGCGTCGAGATCGGCCTCCATGAGCGACCCGTACACCGGATTGATCCCGGTGTTGTTGATCAGCACATCCAGCGACCCGAACTGCGCGACCGCGGTAGCGACCTGCTCGGCCCGCGCCGCGGCGTCCCCGGAGTTCCCGGCCACCGCCACGACCTTGCCCGCGTGCCCCAGCCCGCGCAGCTTCTCGGCAGCCTCCTCCAGCGGCTCGGGCTTCCGCGCGGAGATCACCACATTGGCCCCCCGGGCCAACAGCTCCGCCGCCACCGCGAACCCGATACCCCGGCTCGCCCCGGTGACCAGTGCACTCTTACCCGCCAAGTTCTCACTCATGTGATGGCACGTTACTTCAGTCCCTTGGCATGAGCGATCTCATGGTGGGTTGGGGACCATTCCGTCACCGCCGGCAGTCGAGACCATGGTGGCCGCAGCGCCGCGCCCACCTCGGTGGTCGGACCGAAAGACAGCGCAGCGCCGGTGGGCCTCGACCGAGCTGAACGGGTGTGGCCGCGACCGTCGCGCTTTTGCCCGTAGGACCACGGCTGGCGGATGTGCGGGCGTGCGCCGCCGAAGGCCCGCCCGGAAGAATAGGTATACCCCCCGGGTCATCCGACGGAGGTGGAACTACTCCGGACAGACGACGCTCAAACGAATTCACCAGCACCGTCCCGCGGAGGTTCCATGTCCCCACCGAATGTCCAGAACCCAGACGGTGCCGGCGACGACAACGCCGACCCCGACCGCGGCGACATTGCCGGCCATTCAGGTGAGAGTTTGGTGCGCAGACCGTTCAGGACGTCTGAGCGGCCTGGGTTGCCCCGGGTGGAAGTTCGCTGTCGACAGCTCGAGTACTTCATCGCGGTCGCGGAGGAGTTGAGTTTCACTCGGGCAGCCGAGCGGCTGCACCTGTCGCAGCAGGGCCTCAGCACACAGATCAAACTGCTCGAGCACGAAACGGACGTCACGCTGTTCTCACGGACCACCCGGCAGGTGGAGCTCACGGCGGCTGGTGCGGCGTTTCTGCGACATGTCCGGGACGCATTGACCAGCTTGGGTTCCGGGCTCGAAGAGGCTCGCGCAATCCATCGCGGTGAGCGCGGACGGCTCGTACTGGGCTGCCTCGAGGGGGCTGCCCTGACTTTGACGGAGCCGATTCTGGCCGCATTCCGGAAGCACCATCCCGAGGTCAGCATAGAGTTGAACCACTTCACCTTCGAGACCCCGTCGGCGGGCCTGGCAAGCGGCCAGTCGGATGTCGCGTTCGTGCGGCGGCCGTTCAACGACATCGGGCTGCGGTTCGAGCCGTTGTTCCAGCAGCCGCTGATGGTCATGCTGCCCACCAACCACCGCCTGGCCGACCGCGATGAGATCGTGGCGGCGGAACTGCTCGACGAGCCGATCCTCTCCTCGGCGGCCACCGACCCGACCTGGAACGCCTTCTGGCAGTTGGACTCCCATCGCGGCGGCAGCCCGGCACCGGTAGCTTGCCGCACGAAGACGCTGCTGGAGCAATTGCAGCAGGTGGCCACGGGAGCCGCCATCGCGATGACTGTGCCGTGCGCCGCCTGGATCAAATTCCCCGGCGTGCGGCTGGTCCCGGTGACCGACGCGGCCCCGAACGAGGTCGCCGTGAGCTGGCGCGCCGGGCACGAGAACACTCTGGTGCGTTCCTTCCTCGACATCGCACGCCGGGTCCGCGACGAGAATCCCGGCCTACTCGCCCGGCTCGAGACGCCCCGCCGCCGGGACCGGCAACACATACGTGCGTCGGCCGCGATATCCGCCTGACCAATTCGAGGCGGTCGAATCCCGCTGCGCCTCTTTGCATACAAGCCACCGCGCCCGCGCCCGCGCAACGCCGAAGCCACGGAGCAACGATCACGGATTCTGCCGTTTCGCACCTTCTGCGATCCATGCCGCGATCTGGGCGCGGGAGGTGAATCCGAGTTTGGTGAGGATGTGCTCGACGTGGCCCTGAGCGGTGCGTTGGGAGATCACCAGTTCGGTGGCGATCTGTTTGTTGGTCAGGCCTCGGGCGACGAGGTCCGCGACCTGGCTTTCACGCTTGGTCAGAGCCACACCCGGACCCGTTGGCGGCGAAGCGACGGCCGGTTGTTCGCCGAGTGCGTACGCGACGGCCGCGTCCATCCCCATCGCCCGGCCGCTGCGGACGGCCGCATCGAACTTGCGCGCGCCGAGGGCCGACCGGGTCAGCCGGAGACATTCGTCGTGATACTGCGGCACCAGCGGGACGATGCTCGCGACGGTACCGAGGGACCGGTCGAGCTCCTGCGCGACTCCCATCAGTACGGCCGCGCGCTCGGCATCACCGCCGGCGCACGCAGCCCAGGCCAATGCCTCGAGACTCACCGCGGCGATGAGCGGGCTGCGTATTCGCCGATGGACTCTCAGTGCCTTCTCGAGCAGCTCGGTGGCCTGGGACCGGTCGCCTTCCTGCCAGGCGATGGTGCCCAGGCCGTAGAGCGCGGTCGAACGGAAGAGGGTCTCGCCGCGCGCTTCGGCGATGGAGATCAGCCGCCGGTAGGACTCGGCCGCCCGTTGGGTGTCACCGGCAAGTCCGTGCACCAAGCCGAGCGCGAGCAAAGAGGCGAAGTACGCGAATCCAGGTGGATAGGAATCGAGCACCTCGACGGCGCGTTCGAGGCGCGAGGTCGCGAGGGCCAGGTCCCAACGGTAAACCGCCACCCCGCCGTCGGAGCTGTCCATCAGCGCCTGGTTCATCGGGGTGGGCTGTTGCTGGGTGAGGAGACGACCCTCCTCGACGAGTGCGGCCGCCGCCGGAACATCACCTCGCATCACCACCATGGCGCAACAGGCGTGGAGCGCTTTGACCCGGTCGGGTATGGACTGCCGGGCGGGGTGGGCGAGGGCGCGCTCGATCCAGCGACGACCTTCGCTGTACAGGCCCCGGAAAGTCCAGAAGCCCGCCAGTGCGGCGGTGGTCCGCAGTGCAGCTGCGGCCGCCTGATCGGTGTCCTCGGCCAGGCAGTACTCGAGCGCGCCGCGCAGATTCGGTTGTTCGCGGTCGAGCCGGGCTACCCAGTAGGGCTGCCGGTCGCTGATCCACTGGTCTTCCGCGGTCAGCGCCAAATCCTGGTACCACTCACGGTGCCGCCGGCACAGATCGGCGCACTCGCCGATCTCCTGGAGCTTGTGCCACCCGTAGTCGCGCACCGTCTCCAGCATCCGGAGCCGCACCACACCTTGCGTCTCGACCCGGATCAGGATCGACTTGTCCACCAGCGAGGACACCACATCCAGCACACTGTCGGTATCCAGGTCGGGGCCGCAGATCGCTTCGACAGCGTCGAGCTCGACACCACCGACGAACACCGACAGCCGCGCCCACAGCCGCTGTTCGACCGTGCTGCACAGCCGGTAGCTCCAATCGACACACCACCGCAGCGTCTGCTGCCGCGTCGGCGCGCTGCGATTGGCGCGGGTCAACAACGCATACCGGTCGTCGAGTCGGCCCAGGATCTGCTCGGGCGACATCGTCCGGACCCGCGCGGCGGCCAGTTCGATCGCCAGCGGCAACCCCTCCAGCCGCGCGCAGATCCGGGCCACCGTTGCCTTGTCGCTGTCGGAGAGCTGCAGGCCCGGCACCGCCGCAGTCGCGCGGTCGGCGAACAAGGTCACCGCGTCGTAGCGAGGCAGTTCTCGCAACGACGGCTCCCGCTCCGGATCCGGGACCGGCAGCGGCGGCACCTGGAGCACCACCTCTCCGCCGATATCGAGCGGTTCGCGGCTGGTGGCCAGGATCCGCAGGTTCGCACACGCCCGCAACCACGTATCGGCCAACCGCGAGACCGCTTCCGTCAGGTGCTCGCAGTTGTCCAGCACCAATAGCGACTCGCGATCGGCCAGGAACTCCAACACCACCTGCGGCAACGGCCGTGCCAAATCATCACGCAACCCCAGGGCGGCCGCCACCACGTCGACCAGCAGGGCGGGGTCGGACACATCGGCCAGCTCGACCAGCCACAACCCGTCGCCGAACCCCCGGCGCACCGTCGCCGCGGAATGCAGCGCCAGCCGCGTCTTGCCGACCCCGCCGATCCCGGTCAATGTCACCAGCCGCGCCGAGGCCAGCAGATTCTTCACCTCCGTCACCTCGTTGCGGCGGTCGACAAAACTGGTCAACTCCGGCGGCAGATCGCCCGCATCCGGAGAAGACGCTGACGTCGGCGCACGCCACCCCGACGCGACTCGGCCGCCGTCCCCGCGCTCGTGTGCCGGTTCGGCCTGCAACACCAACGCCATCTCCTCCACGGCGTACCCGTGGTGGCGCTGTGCCTGCCGGATCGCTTCCCCCAGCACCTGAGCAGACGGCCGCTCAGCAGGATCACGGCTCATCGCCGCCGCCACCAGCGCGGCGATGTCATCCGCAATACCCTGCTCACGCAGATCCGGCACCGGCTTGGTGGTGATTCGCAGAAACTGGGTCACCACGTTCTCCCCGCTGCGCCGTTCGAACGCCGCATACCCGGTCAACGCGCAGAACAGAGTCGCGCCCAACCCGTAGACATCCGCCGCGGGAGTCGGAGCCTCACCCTCGAGCACCTCCGGAGCCGTGAATGCCGGCGACCCGGTCACGGCGCCCGTCTCGGTCCGGAACCCGCCCGTGATACGCGCGATACCGAAATCGGCCAACGCGGGCTCACCAAAATCGGTCAAGAGAATATTGCCTGGCTTCACATCCCGATGCAGGATGCCCAACCGGTGCGCACTCTCCAAGGCCCCGGCGATCTTCACCCCTATTGACAACACCGCCTCCACCGGCATCGGACCCTGCTCGCGGATCCGGGCATCCAGCGAACCCAACGGGTGATACGGCATCACCAGAAACGGGTGCCCGTTGGCCGTGGCCCCCGCCTGCAGCATCGTGACGATATTCGGATGCCCCGTCAACCGGCCCATCGCCCGCTGCTCCCGGAAGAAGCGTGCCCGACTCCGGGCATCCAGATCGGAGGTCAGGATCTTCACCGCCACCGTCCGATCGAGCTCCTCCTGCGTGCACTGATACACCACACCGAAACCGCCCCGCCCGATCTCCTCCGCATCCTCGAACCCGGCCGCGGCCAATTCCTCCGTCACCGAATCGAACACGTCACGGACCGTCCAGAACTGAGCATCCTCACTCATCAGCTACATACCACCCGCCGGTAAGGCGCGATACGGCGCGGAGCCTCACCATGTGAACTCGTCGTTAACGTCCAGCGTATCCCCACCGGCCTCGGGGCCGAACTAGGTTCTGTCTCCCAATGAGGTGAATCGATCGGCCCCGTTGCCGGGGTCGATCGTGCATCATGGACGCCGCGGCGACCGCGAACGATGATCGATACCAGGTTCTGACCGACAAGCAGTGGGAGTTGCTGGAGCTACTGCTGCCGAAATCGCAAGGCCACGTGGGCCGCAACTTCGCCAACAACCGGCTGGTCGTGGAAGGCATGTTGTATCGGCTGCGGACCAGTGTGCCGTGGCGGGACCTGCCCGAACACTTCGGGCCCTGGCAGACGGTATGGAAACGTCACCGCCGCTATGCCGCCGACGGCACCTGGGATCGGGTGCTGACTGCGCTGGTCGCGTTGGCCGATACCACCGGCGACCTGGACTGGGTGGTGTCGGTCGACTCGACGATCGTGCGGGTGCATCAGCACGCCGCCGGCGCGACCGCAGACTCGGTGTCGGGGCTATGAACCTGCCGACCACGCGATCGGGCGTTCCCGCGGCGGGTTGACCACCAAGATCCACCTCGCCGCCGACGGCGCCGGTCGCGGCCTGGCGATGCTGCTCACACCAGGTCAGACAAACGATTCACCGTTGCTGCAACCACTGTTGGACGCGGTCGTCGTGCCGCGCCTGGAGGGTGGCCCGCCGCGCCGCAACCCGGATGTGGTGATCGCCGACCGCGCCTACTCTGCAGCATCGAACCGAACCCTTTTGCGCCGCAAGCGGATCCAGACCGTGATTCCGGAGCGCTCCGATCAGGTCGCCAACCGCAAACGCAAGGGCCGCGCAGGCGGGCGGGCACCGCGCTTCGACCAGCAGCTCTACAACGCCGCAACGTCATCGAACGCGCCTTCAACAAGGCCAAGCACTGGCGGGCGGTCGCCACTCGGTACGACAAGCTTGCGATCACCTACCGTGCCGGATTCGTCCTGGCCCTCATCGTCGAATGGCTCAAATCATTGGGAGACACGACCTAGTACTCCAGCATCACTTCGTGATGTTGTTGGGTAGCATAGGGTTTCGTGCTGGTTGATGAGGATCTGGCGGCGTGGACAGCTGGGCTTGAGGAGTTGTTCGCGCGGGTCGCGGGGCGGTTCCATCGGGCGGAG
>NZ_JBEXYE010000023.1:0-96010 GCF_040630785.1 Nocardia sp. NPDC005746 | reverse complement strand
TACCCCCCCCCCCCCCCTAACCCTCTTCCCCCCCCCCCCGACCTCCCTATCCCCCCCGGGCCTCGTCGGCCGGCCGCGCGCCCAGCGCGCGCCGCGGAACGACTCCGGTCGAGTCGGTCCGCGGCGCGGCCGTGTCCGGCCCCGACGGGTACCGGGCCGGTGTGGCCCTGCCCGGAGGTCGCTGGGAGTCGGGCGACGCGAACGATCGGGGCTGGTCGATGAGCCCTACCCGCGCGGGGCGCGGGCGTGAGTCCGGCCGGGGGCGTTCCGATTCCGGCCGGGGGCGCGCCGCCGTCGCACGGGCGAAGTCCGGGTCGGGCCGCGCGGGCTCGGGGCCGGGCCGGCAGTTCAGACCGCGGCCGGCTCCGGGACTGGATTCGAGTACGCGGTTCCGGTTCGGAGTGGGCCGGCTGGTGATGCTGGTGGCGATTGTCGTGGCCGCCATCCAATTGCTGTGGGTACAGAGCATTTCCGCGCCGAAGCTCTCCGCGGAGGCGGCCAGTCAGCGGACCGTGAAGCTGGCCGATCCCGCCACCCGGGGGCCGATCACCGACCGCTACGGGAAGTCGCTGGCGTTCACCATCGCCGCCAAGGCGTTGACCTTCCAGCCGGTGCGGGTCCGCAAGGATCTGGCCGACGAGCGCGAGAAGCAGCCGAAGACCGCTCCGGATCCGGACGACCGGCTCGCCGCCATCGCCAAATACCTGCACGAGAAGCTGGGTAAGGAAGCTCCCCAGAAGGACATCCTGGCCAAGCTGAAGAGCGACGAGCCGTTCGTCTATCTGGTGCGCAATGTGGATCCGCGGATCGCCGCCGACATCACGCTGAAGTTCCCGGAGGTCGGGCTCGAACGCCAGGACATGCGTGAGTACCCGGGTGGCGCGCTGGCCGCCAATGTGATCGGCGCGACCGGCTGGGACGGGCACGGGCAGATCGGCCTGGAGTCCTCGATGGACGCCCTGCTGGCCGGTTCGGACGGCTCGATGACCTACGACCGCGGCTCCGACGGCGCGGTGATCCCTGGGTCCTGGCGTGACCGCCAGCCCGCGGTGAACGGTTTCGGCGTGGAGCTGACCCTGGACTCGGATCTGCAGTACTACGTGCAGCAGCAGGTGCAGCAGGCCAAGGAGTTGTCGGGCGCGGGCGCGGCCTCGGCGGTGGTGCTGGACGTGCACACCGGCCAGGTGCTGGCCATGGCCAATGACAACACCTTCAATCCCGCGATGGGACCGCGCTTCTGGTCCACCACCGATCTGGGCAATCCGTCGGTGCAGGAGGTGTTCGAGCCCGGCTCGGTGAACAAGATCGTCACCGCGGCCTCGGCCATCGAGTACGGCCTCACCAACCCCGATGAGGTGCTCCAGGTTCCGGGCAGCATCTTCATGGGCGGGGTCACCGTGCACGACGCCTGGGAGCACGGCGTCGCCCCCTATACGACCACCGGCGTCTTCGGGAAGTCCTCGAACGTGGGCACGCTGATGCTGGCGCAGCGGGTCGGTGAGGACCGCTACTTCGACATGCTCAAGAAGTTCGGCCTGGGTCAGCGCACCGGCGTCGGTCTGCCCGGCGAGAGCAGCGGCGTGGTGCCCGCGCGTGACCAGTGGTCGGGCTCCACCTTCGCCAACCTGCCCATCGGCCAGGGTCTTTCGATGACGACCCTGCAGATGACCGGCATGTATCAGGCCATCGCCAACAACGGCGTGCGGATTCCGCCGCGCATCGTGAAGGCCAAGATCGCCCCGGACGGCGCGCGCACCGAGGAGGAGCCGCCGGAGGGCGTGAAGGTGGTGAGCCCGCAGACCGCCAAGACCCTGCAGCAGATGTTCCAGGCCGTGGTGCAGAAGGATCCGCGCGGCACCCAGTCCGGCACCGGCGGCCCGGCCTCGATCGAGGGCTATCAGATCGCCGGCAAGACCGGCACCGCGCAGCAGATCGATCCCAAGTGCCGCTGCTACTCCAGCGACCGCTACTGGATCACCTTCGCGGGCATGGCCCCCGCCGACAATCCGCGCTACGTGATCGGCATGATGCTCGACGCGCCCATGCGCAGCTCGGACGGCAGCGGCGGCGGGTCGGCCGCGCCCCTGTTCCACAGCATCGCGTCGTGGCTGCTGCAGCGGGACCGGATCCCGCCGTCACCGCCCGCCAAACAGCTGATTCTGCAGGCGAGTTAGAGCAGGGAACGGATGGTCCTGACGCACGCCGCCGCCGATACCACTACCGGCGGGTGACCGAACTGCGCCGTGCCGATCGCACGGCAATCGAACACAGGTAACCTGACACGTCGATCCGGTCGTCCGGATCTTTTCTACATATGAAACCCGCCCGTGAGAGGAGCTTCGTGCCCGCGCAGTCCAGCCCGCAGGTGTTCCGGCCCGCCGCACCGGCGGCGACCAGCTTGCGCACGGTCTCGGAGCTGACGGGCGCGACGCCCGCCGGGTCCGCGGCAGGTTTGCAGGACATCCAGGTCACGGGTATCGAGCAGCGGTCGAACGCGGTGCTGCCGGGAGATCTGTTCGCCGGTCTGGCCGGTGGGCATTCCCATGGCGCGCGCTACGCCGCCGACGCGGTGGCGCGCGGCGCGGTCGCGGTCCTCACCGATCCGGCGGGCGCGGAGCTGATCGGCGAGATCGCCGTCCCCGTGCTGGTGCACGACGCGCCGCGCACGATTCTCGGCGAGTTGTCCTCGGCCCTTTACGGTGATCCGTCTCGCAAACTGCGCATCATCGGTATCACCGGCACCTCCGGCAAGACCACCACCTCCTATCTGGTGGAGGCCGGGCTCGCCGCGTCGGGGCTGCGCACCGCGCTGATCGGCACCATCGAGACCCGCGTCGGCGGGGTCCGGGTGCCCTCGGCGCTCACCACCCCCGAGGCCCCGCAGCTGCACGCCATGTTCGCGGTCATGGTCGAGCAGGGCGTGGACGCCGTGGTGATGGAGGTGTCGAGCCACGCGCTGGCGCTGGGCCGGGTGGACGGGGTGAGCTTCGCGGTCGGCGCGTTCACCAACCTGTCCCAGGACCATCTCGACTTCCACGCCGACTTCGAGGACTACTTCGCGGCCAAGCGCCGCCTGTTCCTTCCCGACGGCCCGGACACCGCCGCCGCGTCGCGCCCCTCGGTGGCCGCGCGCACCGCGGTGATCTGCGTGGACGACGAGTGGGGGCAGCGCCTGGCGGGCGACGTATCGGACTGCCTGGCAGCCGAATCCGGTGATACCACCGGCCGCTTGCGCACGGTGGCGACCCGCGCGGGCGCGCCCGCCGACTGGACCGCGGGCGCGGCGACCGCCGGGACCGGCGGCACCCAGGAATTCACCGCGTCGGGGCCGGGCGTCGATGTGGATGTGCGGCTGCGGCTTCCGGGCGCGTACAACATCGCCAACGGGCTGCTGGCGGTCGCGGTCTGCGCGGCGGCGGGCGCCGATATCGAGACTTCCGCAGCGGCGCTCGGCGAGGTCGACGTGCCGGGCCGCATGCAGCGGGTGGATAGGGGTCAGGAGTTTCTGGCCGTGGTGGACTACGCGCACAAGCCCGCCGCGATCGAATCGGTCGTGGCCACCCTGCGCACGTGGTTGGCCGACCGCCCCCGCCTCCCCGGGGCTGGGACGGGACGTCTGGCCGTAGTGGTGGGCGCGGGCGGTGATCGCGATGCCGGCAAGCGGCCCCTCATGGGTGCGGCGGCGGCGCGCGGCAGCGACCTGGCCATCATTACCGACGACAATCCGCGCAGCGAGGACCCGGCCGCCATCCGCGCCGCGGTGCTCGCCGGGGCCGAACAGGTGCCGGACGCGGAACGCGGTGAGGTCCGGGAAGTCGGGGACCGGGCGGCCGCGATCCAAGCCGCCGTGAACTGGGCGCGGCCCGGGGACGCGGTGCTGGTCGCGGGCAAGGGACATGAGACAGGGCAGGAGATTGCAGGCGTGAAGCAGCCGTTCGACGACCGTGAGGTACTCGCGGCCGCCCTGTCGGAAAAGACGAGGGACCTGACGCATTCATGATCGAGATGACTTTGCGGGAGATCGCGGAGGTCGTGGGCGGCACGCTGCACGACGTCGCGGATCCCGAGGCGAAGGTCACCGGCTCGGCCGAATTCGACTCGCGCCGAATCGGTTCCGGTGACCTGTTCCTGGCGCTGCCGGGTGAGCGCTCCGACGGCCACGACTTCGCGGCGCGGGCCGTCGCGCAGGGCGCGGTCGCGGTGCTGGCCGCCCGGCCGGTCGGGGTGCCCGCCATCGTGGTGGAGCCCCGCCCCGGGAACACCCGTGCCATCGCACTGGCCCACGACACCGACGGCTCCGGCGCGGCGGTGCTGGACGCGCTGGCCGCGCTGGCCCGCGCCAGCGTGGACCGGCTGGTGCAGGCCGGGAGCCTGACCGTGGTCGGGGTGACCGGCTCGTCCGGCAAGACCTCCACCAAGGATCTGATCGCGGCCGTGCTCGCGCCGCTGGGATCCGTTGTGGCCCCGCCCGGTTCGTTCAACAACGAGCTCGGCCACCCGTGGACGGCGCTGCGCGCCGACGCGCGGACCCGGTTCCTGGTGCTGGAGCTGTCGGCTCGCGGCCCGGGACACATCAAGGCGCTCACCGAGATCGCTCCGCCCGGTGTCGGCGTGGTGCTGAATGTCGGCACCGCGCACCTGGGTGAGTTCGGCAGCCGAGAGGTGATCGCGCAGACCAAGGGCGAACTGGTCGAGGCGCTTCCGGCCTCCGGGCTGGCGGTGCTGAACGCCGACGACCACCTGGTCGCGAAGATGGCCGGCCGCACCGCCGCCCGGGTGGTGACCGTGGGCCTGGCGTCCTCGGCCGACGTGCGCGCCGCCGACGTCGTGCTCGACGAGCAGGCGCGCGCCCGATTCACGCTGCACGCCAACGGCGAATCGGTCGATGTTCAGCTGGCCGTGTCCGGCGAGCACCAGGTCGGCAACGCCCTGTCCGCCGCCGCGGTCGCCCTCGACCAGGGCGCGGATCTCGCGACCGTCGCGGCGGCGCTGGCCGGCGCGGCCGCCGTCTCGGCCCGCCGCATGGACGTGCGCACCCGCGCCGACGGCGTCACCGTCGTCAACGACTCCTACAACGCCAACCCGGATTCGGTCCGTGCCGCGCTCAAGGCGCTGGTCACCATGTCCCGTGCCGGGGCCGAGCCGCGGCCCAGCTGGGCGGTGCTCGGCGAAATGGGTGAACTGGGCGAGGAATCCGTTCTCGAACACGATAAGATCGGCCGCCTGGTGGTGCGCCTGGACGTGGACCGGCTGATCGTGGTCGGTCAGGGTCGTCCGGTGCGCGCCATGTTCCAGGGCGCCGTGCAGGAGGGCTCGTGGGGTGAGGAAGCCATCCACGTGCCCGATATCGACTCGGCCATCGCGCTGCTCGACGAAGAACTCGAGCCGGGCGCGGTGGTGCTGGTGAAGGCATCCAAGTCCGTCGGTCTGTGGACCGTCGCCGAACACCTGATCGGTGCGGAGCAGGAGGCCGCTCGATGACCCAGATTCTCTTGTCGGCCGCGATCGCGCTGGCCGTTTCGATTCTGCTCACCCCCGTGGTGATCCGCTATTTCGCCAAACAGGGCTTCGGCCAGGAGATCCGGGTCGACGGCCCGGAGAGCCACAAGGCCAAGCGCGGCACCCCGACCATGGGTGGCGTCGCCATCATCATCGGCATGTGGGCCGGTTACCTGGGCTCGCACCTGATCTCCATGACCTACGGCGAGCCGGGCCCCTCGGCCTCGGGCCTGCTGGTCATGGGCCTGGCCACCGCGCTGGGTTTCGTCGGCTTCACCGACGACCTGATCAAGCTGCGCAAGCAGCGCAACCTGGGTCTGACCGCCGCCGGGAAGTACATCGGCCAGCTCACCTCGGCGGTGGTGTTCGGTGTCCTGGCCTTGCAGTTCAAGAACATTCACGGCCTGACCCCCGGCGACAAGCGGCTGTCCTACACCCGCGACATCAACACGCTGTCGATGAGCGTGGTGGTGTTCCTGGCGTTCGTCTGCCTCATCGTGGTGGCCTGGTCCAACGCGGTGAACCTGACCGACGGCCTGGACGGTCTGGCCGCGGGCTCGATGAGCCTGGTGCTGGGCGCGTACATGATCATCACCTTCTGGCAGTGGCGTAACTCCTGCTCCGCGCACGCGGTGGCGGGCTGCTACCAGGTGCGTGATCCGCTCGACCTGGCGCTGGTGTGCGCGGCGGGCGGTGCGGCGTGTATCGGCTTCCTGTGGTGGAACGCCGCGCCCGCCAAGATCTTCATGGGCGACACCGGTTCGCTGATGCTGGGCGGCCTGCTCGCGGGCCTGTCCATCACCACCCGCACCGAGCTGCTGATGGTCGTCATCGGCGCGCTGTTCGTGGCCGAGACCACCTCGGTGGTGCTGCAGGTGGCGGTGTTCCGCGCGACCCGCAATCGCCTGTTCAAGATGGCACCGTTCCATCACCATTTCGAGCTGAGCGGGTGGGCCGAGACCTCGGTGATCATCCGGTTCTGGTTGCTGGCCGGTATGGCCTCGGCGATCGGACTGGGCCTGTTCTACAGCGAATACCTCTCTGCGGCAGGGTGAGACAGCAATGGCCGAACATTCTCCGAGGGTCCTGCGGTCGCCGGGGCCCATGCTCGAATTCCTGCGTGGCCGTGAGGTTCTGGTCGCCGGGTGGGGTGTCTCCGGGCGGTCGCTGATCGAACCGCTGCGCGATATCGGTGCGCGGCCGGTAGTCACCGACAGCGGCGCCAAGGCGCTGGCCGAGGCCGCCGAACTGGGTCTGGGCACCGCCACCAGCGCGGATCTGCTGGAACCGGATGCGCTGCGCCGCTTCGCGCTGGTCATCACCAGCCCGGGCTGGCGGCCGGATTCGCCGGTGCTGGCGTCCGCGGTGACCGAGGGCATCCCGGTGTGGGGCGACGTCGAGTTCGCGTGGTGGGTGGATCAGGCCCGGATCTACGGTCCGGTCCGCAAGTGGCTGGTGATCACCGGCACCAACGGCAAGACCACCACCACCCAGATGACGCACTCGATCCTGCGCGCCGCCGGCATCCCGTCGGTGGCCTGCGGCAATATCGGGCTGCCCATCCTGGACGCGCTGCGCCGCAATCCCGGCCCGCAGATCCTGGCCGTGGAACTGTCCTCGTTCCAGCTGCACTGGGCTCCGTCGGTCCGCCCCGAGGCCGGGGTGGTGCTGAATGTGGCCGAGGATCACCTGGATTGGCACGGCGGCCTGGACGCCTACGCCGCCGCCAAGGCGCGCGCGCTGACCGGCCGGGTCGGCGTGGTCGGCCTCGACGATCAGGTGGCCGCGGCGCTGGCCCGGAAGTCCAAGGCGCGCCGCACCGTCGGCTTCCGCATCGGCGTGCCCGCCGACGGCGAGCTGGGCGTGGTGGACGGCAAACTGCTCGACCGCGCCTTCACCAAGGCCGCCATCCTGGCCGAGACCGGCGACATCAGCCCGCAGGGTCCGGCGGGCGTGGCCGACGCGCTGGCCGCGGCCGCGCTCACCCGGTCCATCGACGTGGCCCCGCAGTTCGTCAAGGAGGGCCTGCAGGAGCATCGGGTCGGCCCGCACCGGGCGGCCTTCGTGCGCGAGTTGTCGGGCGTGGAGTTCGTCGACGACTCCAAGGCCACCAACCCGCATGCCGCGCGTTCGTCGATCCTGGCCCACCCCAACGTGATCTGGGTGGCCGGCGGTCAGCTGAAGGGCGCGGGCGTGGAGGACCTCATCGAGGAGTGCCGCGAACACCTGGTCGCGGCCGTGCTGTTCGGGCAGGACGCGGCCGTGATCGCGGCCGCACTCGCGCGACACGCCCCCGATGTCCCGGTGGTGGAGCTGAATTCGGGGGACGATGCTCGAATGGGTGACCCCTTCACCGAGATCGAGCCCGAAGCGGTGATGGCGCGCGCGGTCCGTGTGGCGGCCGGTTTCGCCCATCGCGGCGATACCGTGCTGCTGGCTCCGGCCGCGGCATCCCTGGACATGTTCGCCGACTACACGCACCGCGGTCGCAGTTTCGCGGCCGCCGTGCAGGCCCTGGACGAGAAGGACATCGGGAGAACAGAGTGACAGCGGCGACACCGCGGCGGGCCGCGCCAGGAGGTGAGCGGCGGGTCGGGAACAAGGGCCCACAGCGTCTGCGAACCGGATGGTTCGTTGCGTGGCTGGCCCGCCCGCTGGCGTCGTTCCACCTGGTGGTGGCGATCGCGGTACTGCTCACCGTGCTCGGCCTGGTCATGGTGCTCTCGGCCTCCAGCGTGGAGTCCTACGCCGGTGGCGGCTCGGCCTATTCGCTGTTCTTCACCCAGGCGGTGCTGGCCGCGGTCGGCGCGGTGCTGTTCTATATCGCGCTGCGCATCCCCATGCGGGTGATGCGGCAGCTGTCGTTCCCGGTGTTCGCGCTGTCGGTGGTGATGCTGGTGCTGGTGCTGATTCCCGGCGTCGGCACCAAGGTGCAGGGCTCGCAGCGCTGGTTCGACCTGGGCGTGGTGTCGGTGCAGCCCTCGGAGATCGCGAAAGTGACGCTGGTGGTGTGGGGTTCGCACCTGCTGGCGTCGCGGCAGTCCGAGAAGGCCGGGTACAAGGACATTCTCATGCCGCTGGTGCCGGCCGGACTGCTGGTCTGTCTGCTGGTGGTGCTCGAACCGAACCTGTCCACCACCATCGCGCTGGGCATCGTGCTGACCTCGCTGCTGTGGTTCGGTGGGCTGCCGCTGCGCATGTTCGTCACCATCGCGGTGTCGGGTGTGGTGGCGGCCACCATCCTCGCGCTGTCGGCCGGGTATCGCTCGGACCGCATGCGCGCCTTCTTCAATCCGGGCGACGATCCGCAGGGCATCGGCTACCAGGCCCGCCAGGCCATGTATTCCCTTGCCGACGGCGGCATCTGGGGGCGCGGCCTGGGCCAGTCGCGCGCCAAGTGGAGCTATCTGCCCAACGCGCACAACGACTTCATCTTCGCCATCATCGGCGAGGAACTCGGCTTCCTCGGCTGCGCGCTGGTGCTCGGGCTGTTCGCGCTGTTCGTGTACACGGGCCTGCGGATCGCCTCGCGGTCGGTGGATCCGTTCATCCGGCTGCTGACCGCCTCGGCCACCACCTGGATCACCGGGCAGGCGCTGATCAATGTCGGCTACGTGGTGGGTTTGCTGCCGGTGACCGGTCTGCAGCTGCCGCTGGTCTCCGCGGGCGGCTCCTCGCTGGCGATCACCCTGTTCATGTTCGGCATCATCGCCAATGCCGCCCGGCACGAGCCGGAGGCGGTGGCGGCGCTGCACGCCGGGCAGGACGGCCGGTTCAGCCGTCTGTTGCGGCTGCCCAAACCCGATATCTACTCGCCCGCCCGGGCCGCGCGCGCCCGCGCCAAGTCCAAGGCGACCGGTAAATCCAAGGCGACCGGTAAGCCCAAACCGACCGGTAAGCCCAAAGCGAACGCGAAGGTGAAGTCCGCGCCGCAGAAACGCGCGCTACCCTCGGGGCGGGGCCGGGGCGGCTCGGCGGAATCATCCTCGCGGCGGTCGGTAGATTCGGATTCGGCCCGGCGCACCAGCCGCTCCACGGAATCGTGGCGCAGCACCCGGGCCTGGGAGCCCAACTATCCGATGAAACACGCCAGGGAACGGGGTAATTCGAGGTGACAGTGGAGCGGCCGGACAGTGATGTGGGTACCGCGGAAGCTCACACCGATCTACCCGAGCATCTGCGGCGCGTGCACATGATCGGCATCGGTGGTGCCGGTATGTCCGGTATCGCCCGAATTCTCCTGTCGCGCGGCGGCATGGTGTCCGGTTCCGACGCCAAGGAGAGCCGCGGCGTGCTGGCCCTGCGGGCGCGCGGCGCGCAGGTGCGCATCGGCCACGACGCCTCGGCGCTGGACCTGCTGCCCGGCGGGCCCACCGCGGTGGTGACCACCTACGCCGCCATCCCCAAGACCAATCCCGAGCTGGTGGAAGCCCATAAGCGCGGGGTGCCGGTGCTGCTGCGCCCGGCGGTGCTGGCCTCGCTCATGCAGGGGCACAAGACGCTGCTGGTGTCGGGCACCCACGGCAAGACCTCCACCACCTCCATGCTGGTGGTGGCATTGCAGCACTGCGGACTCGACCCGTCCTTCGCGGTCGGCGGCGAGCTCAACGAGGCGGGCACCAACGCCCACCACGGCACCGGCGGCATCTTTGTGGCCGAGGCCGACGAGAGCGACGGCTCGCTGCTGCAGTACGCCCCCGACGTCGCGGTGGTCACCAATATCGAATCCGACCACCTGGACTACTTCGGCACCGACGAGGCCTACGTGCAGGTCTTCGACGACTTCGTGGACCGGCTCGAACCGGGCGGCCGCCTGGTGGTGTGCCTGGACGATCCGGGTTCGCTCGGCTTGGCGCAGCGCTCGGCGGCCCGGCTGGCCGAGGACCCGCGCGGGATTCAGGTGATCGGTTACGGCTCCGGCGATTTCGCCGAGCTCGGGCTGACGGTCGGCGCGCGGTTGCTCTCGTGGGAGCCGCGCGACGTCGGCGGCGTCGTGGTGTTCCAGCTCTCCGACGAGTCCGCGCCGCGCACCCTGCGGCTGTCGGTGCCGGGCCGGCACATGGCGCTCAACGCGCTCGGCGCGCTGCTGGCCGCCCGTGCCACCGGCGCCGATCTGGGCGAAATCATCCAGGGGCTGGAGGGTTTCGGCGGTGTGCACCGCCGCTTCCAGCTCACCGGGCGCGAGAACGGCGTGCGCGTCTTCGACGACTACGCCCACCACCCGACCGAGGTGCGCGCGGTGCTCTCCGCGGCGGCCGAACTGGTCGCGCAGGAGGCGCGCGACGGCGCGCGGTCGCGGCCGGGGAGGGTGATCGTGGTGTTCCAGCCCCACTTGTACAGCCGCACCGCCACTTTCGCGACCGAGTTCGGGGCGGCGCTGTCGCTGGCCGACGAGGTCGTGGTGCTCGACGTGTACGGCGCGCGGGAGGAGCCGCTGCCGGGTGTGAACGGCGCGCTGGTCGCGAGCGCGGTCACCAAACCCGTGCACTATCAGCCGGATATGTCGCGGGTCGGCAAGCAGGTGGGCGCGCTGGCGCGGCCCGGCGACGTGGTGATCACCATGGGCGCGGGCGATGTGACCATGCTGGGCAGCCAGATTCTGGACGGGCTGCGCGCACGACCCTCGCACGGGCGGTGAGCGCCGATGGGCTCGGGTGGGGGAGAGCTGGAGCGGCCGGTTCCGGCCGTGGACGACGCCTACGACACGGCCGCGGCCGATAGCGGTACGCGCGGTACCGATTCCGCCGAACCGGCCACCGACGACCCCGGGTCCGCCGAACGCGCGGCGGCTCGCCGGGCCCGGCTCAGACGCGGCCGGGAGTCGCGGATCGCCATCGCCTGGCGGTCGCGTGGGGTACGGATCGGGTTACTCGCGGGTGTGGTGGCCCTGATCGCGCTCGGACTGGTCGCCTGGTTCACTCCCATGCTGTCGGTGCGCACGGTCGAGGTCGACGGACTGGCCGCGGTGCCGGAAGAGCAGGTGCGGCAAGCCTTGCAGGTGCCCGACGGCCTGTCCATCCTGCGGCTCGACACCGACACCCTGGCCGAACAGGTGTCCCGGCTGCCCAAGGTCCGCTCGGTCCGGGTGCAGCGGGTATTCCCGTCCACGGTCCGGGTGACGGTCACCGAGCGAACCCCGGTGTTGTATTTCGACAGTCCCGACGGCGCCCATCTGCTCGATTGCGACAGCGTGGAATTCGCCATCGAGCCGCCGGGCCTCGGGGTGCCCAAACTGGTGACCGAGCATCCGGGCGGAACGGACCCGGTGACCAAGGCGGCGGTGGCCGTGATGGCCGCCATTCCGATTCCGCTGCGCGATCAGGTCGGCGTGGGAGCGGTTGTGGCCCGCTCGGTTTCGGATATTGCCCTGGAGTTGCGTGACGGTCGCACGGTGCTGTGGGGCGGAACCGTGGATTCCTCGCGCAAGGCCGCGGTGGTCGGACCCCTGCTTTCCCAGCCGGGCAAGGTATTCGATGTTTCGAGTCCGAATCTGGTCACGGTAAAGTGAGCGATACCCATTGGGCCGCCGAAATTTTCGGTGGTTTGCCGGAAGGGCACCGTCGGTTCCGATCCAGGACCGAAGGGCAACCGTCCACGATACGATGCTCGGGTGGGTCGGACGAGGCGAATCACACAAGATTCTGACTCTCGTTTCGGCGCGCCTGCGCCCGTAACGCGGTGGCTGCGAATACCGTTCGGCACCAGTCGGATACTTGACATAACGCTGAAGCTATGGTTGAGGGTTTATCGGACCGAGACCATTGCGTCGTTATATGTCGAGTAACCGAAGACGACACAAGCTGTTTCAGATCGAAGGAAGGCGAGAGCCCATGACGCCCCCGCACAACTACCTTGCTGTGATCAAGGTCGTCGGTATCGGCGGCGGCGGCGTGAACGCCGTCAACCGGATGATCGAGCAGGGACTCAAGGGAGTCGAGTTCATCGCGGTCAACACCGACGCGCAGGCGTTGTTGATGTCGGACGCCGATGTGAAACTCGATGTCGGCCGTGAACTCACCCGCGGTCTCGGCGCCGGCGCCGATCCGGAGGTCGGCCGCAAGGCCGCCGAGGACCACAAGGACGAGATCGAGGAAGTCCTCAAGGGCGCCGACATGGTCTTCGTGACCGCCGGCGAGGGCGGCGGCACGGGCACCGGCGGCGCGCCCGTGGTGGCCTCCATCGCCCGCAAGCTCGGCGCGCTCACCATCGGTGTCGTCACCCGGCCGTTCTCGTTCGAGGGCAAGCGCCGCAGCAACCAGGCCGAGGCGGGCATCCAGGCCCTGCGCGAGTCCTGCGACACCCTCATCGTCATCCCCAACGACCGCCTGCTGCAGCTCGGCGACGCCGCGGTGAGCCTGATGGACGCGTTCCGCTCCGCGGACGAGGTGCTGCTCAACGGTGTTCAGGGCATCACCGACCTGATCACCACCCCGGGTCTGATCAATGTCGACTTCGCCGACGTCAAGTCGGTCATGTCCGGCGCGGGCTCGGCGCTCATGGGCATCGGCTCCGCGCGCGGCGAGGGCCGCTCGGTGAAGGCGGCCGAGGCGGCGATCAACTCGCCGCTGCTGGAAGCCAGCATGGACGGCGCGCACGGCGTGCTGCTCTCCATCGCGGGCGGTTCGGATCTGGGCCTGTTCGAGATCAACGAGGCGGCCTCGCTGGTGCAGGAGGCCGCGCACATCGAGGCCAACATCATCTTCGGAACGGTGATCGACGACTCGCTCGGCGACGAGGTCCGGGTCACGGTGATCGCCGCGGGCTTCGACGGCAGCGGGCCCGCGCGCCGCATCGAACCCGCGGTCAGCCGGTTCCCCGGCACCCAGTCGAGCACCGCGAGCGCGAGCGCCGGAAGCGTCAGCCGCAGTTCCGAATACACCCCGGCCCGCGCGGTCGAGCCCGCCCCGGCCGCGCGCCCGGAGCCCGCGCCCGTCGCGCAGCCGATCGCCGAACGCGGTCCGGCCCCGTCCTACAGCGCGCCCCGGCCCGTGGTGGACCCGACGGTGGCGAGCAACAACCGCGGCCACATCCAGCCGCCGGACACCGACGAGTACGAGGTCGACGTGCCGGACTTCATGCGCCGCGGCTGACCCCGGCCGCTGTCACGGAACGCGATTCGAACGCGCCCGCCCGAGAGGGTGGGCGCGTTCGTGTTTCCGGCCGCGATAGCTGTCTGATTCCGGGTTGCCCCGCAGTGGCTACTACCCTCGGTGGCATGACTTCAGCGGCACCTGTTTTCCGGACCAGACGGGTTGTGACGACGCGGGCGGGCGGATTCTCGCAAGCGCCCTACGACTCGTTCAATCTGGGCGACCACGTCGGTGATGATCCGGAGGCGGTGCGGCGCAATCGGGTTCGGCTCGCGGAGAGCATCGGGCTGACGCCGGACCGGCTGGTGTGGATGGAGCAGATCCACGGCCGCACTGTCGAGATCGTGGACGGTCCGCGCACCGAGCCGGTGCCCGCCACGGACGCTCTGGTCACCACCCAGCGAAACCTGGCGCTGGTGGTGCTCACCGCCGACTGCGTGCCGATCCTGTTGTCCGACGACGAGGCCGGGGTGATCGCGGCCGTGCACGCGGGCCGGATCGGCGCCCGCATCGGGATCGTGCCGCGGGTGCTCGAGGCCATGGTGTCGGTCGGCGCGAAGCCGGAGCGGATCGGGGCCTTCCTCGGCCCGGCCGCCAGCGGCCGCCAGTACGAGGTGCCCGCGGCCATGCGCGCCGATGTCGAGGCGCATCTGCCGGGCAGCGCGACCACCACCGTCAAGGGCACGCCCGGCCTGGACCTGCGCGCCGGCATCCGGCGGCAGCTCGAGGCCGCCGGCGTCGGCGCCGTCGCGATGGACCCGCGGTGCACCATCGAGGACAAGACCTTGTTCTCCCACCGCCGCGGCGCGCCGACGGGCCGACTCGCCGGTGTGATTTGGATGTCACCCGAGGGGGTTTCAGAATGACCGAAAGTTTCACCGCCGCAGCGGGATCCGATGCGGCGCACGTCACGTCCGGCGGAGGTCGCGTCGCCGAGCTCGACACGGCTCTGTCGGCACTCATCGAGCGAATCGACGCAGCGTGCGCGGCCGCGGGCCGCGAACCCGGGTCGGTGCGGCTGCTACCGGTGACCAAGTTCTTCCCCGCCTCGGATATCGAGATCCTCTATGACCTGGGCCGCCGGGAGTTCGGGGAATCCCGCGAACAGGAGGCCGCGGGCAAGGTGGCGCAGCTCGGACACCTGTCGCAGATACGTTGGGAGTTCATCGGACGGCTCCAGCGCAACAAGGCGAAAGCCGTTGCACGCTGGGCGGATACGGTCTACTCGGTGGACAGCGAGCGGCTCGCGAGCGCACTCGGGGCCGGTGCGCGGGCCGCGCTGGACGAGGGCGCGCGTTCGGCCCCCTTGCGCGTGCTGTTGCAGGTGTCCCTGGACGCCGATCCGGCCCGCGGCGGCGTTCGCGACGACACGCTGCGCGCGCTCGCCGATCAGGTCGCGGCGTCGGAATCGCTGCAGCTCGCGGGCCTGATGGCGATCCCGCCGCTGGATGTGGAGCCCGACGCGGCCTTCGAGCAACTGGCCCGCATCCACTCGGTACTAACGATTGTTCATCCCGATGCGACAGAACTGTCGGCGGGCATGTCCGGCGACTTGGAGTCGGCCATCCGCCATGGCAGTACGTGCGTGCGTGTCGGTACTGCGCTTATGGGCGCGCGACCGATAACCTCGGCGTAGCAAAGAAACCTCACCAGTCACATTTGAAACATATGCTTGGTGACAGACGAGGACTGAGCAGGACAACACCCCAGGCCAACCGGGGCCGAAGGAAGGTCGACCAGATGAGCACGCTGCACAAGTTCAAGGCGTACTTCGGGATGGTTCCGCTCGAGGATTACGAAGACGATTACGTCGACGACCGCGGAGCCGCCCGGAGCGCCGATGAGCGTGGCCAGCGTCGTCCCCGGCCCTACGCCGAACGCGAGCGTGACTACGACCGATACGGCGAGGACCGTTACGACGACGAGCCGGCTTACGAGCCGTCGTACAAGGCCCCCTACAAGCCCGCCTACAGCACCTCCCGTCGCGACGACTACGCCGACGAGCTGCGTGAGCGCGAGCGCGATCACCGCGAGCGGGACCGCTACGACGCCGACGCCCGCTACGACGCCCCGCGTCGCCCCACCCGCATCGACACCGCGCCGTCCAGCCGCACCCGGTCCATGGGCGGCGGTGCGAGCACCCGCGGCGCGCTGGCGATGGACACCGACGCCGAGCGGCGCATCGAGGAGCTGCGGGAGCAGGAGCGCCGCATCGAGGCGGCCCGCCGTCCCCAGATCTTCGAGGACGGAGGCACCTTGTCCAAGATCACCACGCTGCGCCCGCGCACCTACGCCGAGGCCGCCATCATCGGTGAGCGCTTCCGGGACGGCACCCCGGTGATCATGGACCTGGTCGAGATGAGCAACTCCGACGCCCGCCGCCTGGTGGACTTCGCCGCCGGTCTGGCCTTCGCCCTGCGTGGCTCGTTCGACAAGGTGGCCACCAAGGTGTTCCTGCTCTCGCCCGCCGACGTCGACGTCTCCGCCGAGGAACGCCGCCGCATCGCCGAGAACGGCTTCTACAACCAGAAGTAGCCAGCTGCCGCTGCCGTGGGGAACGGCGGCGTCAGCCGGTGCCGGCGCACACCGCGCCGAACACGCACGGCGGCAGCGCAACGCGCCGCGTCCAGGGGGATGCGACCTAGGGTCGCGGGGGAGTCATGGGGGAGAGTCTTGCGGCCATGCCGTGTCAGCGCCGGATGTGACCGGCACGATCCGTGTTTCTGTTTTGCCGATGACGGTTTGTCGGGCAGAGTGGTGCGGTGGCCTTGTTCCAGGTGTTGAACCTCCTGCTGTTCCTCTTCTGGCTGCTGCTGATCAGCCGAGTCATCGTCGAGTTCATCCGCAGCTTCGCGCGCGACTGGCGGCCGACCGGCTTCGTCGTGGTCATCCTCGAGGTGATCTTCACGATCACCGACCCCCCGGTGAAACTTCTGAGGCGTTTGATACCCCCAGTGAATCTTGGGGGAATTCGGCTCGATCTGTCGATTATGGTCTTGCTGTTTATCGTGTTCATCCTCATGTCGATCACGGGCCAGATAGGGCAGTCGGTAGCTCAGGTGTGACAGAATGAGCCGAAAGAATGCTTGCCCAGATCTACCGCTAGATCTCCATACGAAGCGTGAAGGGATCGTTCCATGCCGCTGACCCCCGCCGATGTTCATAACGTCGCGTTCAGCAAACCGCCGATCGGGAAGCGCGGCTACAACGAGGATGAAGTCGACGCCTTCCTCGACCTGGTCGAGCAGGAGCTCTCACGCCTCATCGAGGAGAACGCGGATCTTCGCCAGCGCGTTGCCGAGCTGGACGCGGAACTGTCCGACGCCAAGAAGAACCGCGGCCCCGCGGTCCAGCCGGTGAAGGCCCCGGTCGCGCCGGAGCCCATCAAGGCCGCCCCGCCGGTGCCCCCGGCCCCGATGCCGGCCCCGGTCCCGGTCGCCGCCGTCAAGGCCGAGGCCCCCTCCGCGGACGCGAATCTGCAGGCCGCCAAGGTGCTTTCGCTGGCCCAGGAGATGGCCGACCGCCTCACCTCGGACGCCAAGACCGAGGCCGAGTCGCTGCTGGCCAACGCCCGGGGCAACTCCGAGCGCCTGGTCAGCGATGCTCGCACCCGCTCGGAGGCGATGATCGCCGACGCGCGCCAGAAGGCCGAGGCCATGCTGTCCGACGCGCAGACCCGCTCGGATTCCCAGCTGCGCCAGGCCAAGGAGAAGGCCGACGCCCTGCAGGCCGACGCCGAGCGCAAGCACACCGAGATCATGGCCACCATCACCCAGCAGCGCAGCGTGCTGGAGAGCCGCATCGAGCAGCTCAAGACCTTCGAGCGCGAGTACCGTGTGCGCCTGAAGTCCTACCTGGAATCGCAGCTGGAGGAGCTGGAGAACCGTGGTTCGGCGGTCCCGGTCGACGGTGGCGAATTCGGTCAGGATGCCTCCGGCAACGGCGCACTCCTCAAGGGCAGCAAGTAAAGTCGTAACTACGGCCAGCGTTGCCGGGCCGCTCCGGGTGACCGTCCGGGCGATCCGGCCTCGCCGCCAACCTTTCGAGTCCTCCGATGGCCATCGCCGTCGAAGCCCAACGAGGGGGTGGTGCACTTGCTCGCAGTGACGCTCGGGCTAGCCGCTGTCGGTTTCGGCCTGCTGGTGACCGCACTGACCACCGGTTCGGTGATCTGGGCATGGGGCTGCATCATCGTGTGCGTGATCGGCGCGGTGCTGCTGCTCGTCAGTGCGTTGTCCCTGCGGTCCGATGACGAGGACGCGTCCTCGCCGCCACCGGGCGGACGGCACGCCAGGCATTAGCGGCTCACACGAATCGCTTCGGGGCGGGTCCGGGGAATAACCCCTGGACCCGCCCCGCTAGTATGTAGACAGCAGTACGGCGTCGATCCGGCCATCACCGGGGAGCCTTCGGAAGAACGGCGGGACCTGCTCCGAGCGGGTATCGCTCACTAGAACCGAACGGGTGAGCCCGTCACAGCTCGCAACGAGAGGCTCGGTCTCGCAAGGGTTTTCACAGACCCGCGGTCCGGGCAAGCGGGGTGGTACCGCGGTTACGGCGCGCCGAGCGCCGGGATCGTCCCCGTGCCCACGACGCAGGCACGAGGAGACGAGAGGCCGCCATGGCGGACGACAGCAGCACCCGAAGCGCATACCCCCGCGCGGACCTGAGCCGAACCACCGGGCAGGTCTCCTTCCCCGAGCTGGAGCAGCGGGTCCTGGACTACTGGGCCGCCGACGACACCTTCCGTGCCAGCATCGAGAACCGTTCCGAGGCAGAGGAATTCGTCTTCTACGACGGCCCGCCCTTCGCCAATGGGTTGCCGCACTACGGTCATCTGCTGACCGGATACGTGAAGGATTTGATCCCGCGTTTCCAAACCATGCGCGGTAAGAAGGTCGAACGGCGTTTCGGCTGGGATACTCACGGCCTGCCCGCGGAAATCGAAGCGGAGAAGCAGCTCGGTATCACGGACAAATCACAGATCGATGCCATGGGCCTCGCGGAATTCAATGCCGCGTGTAAATCCTCGGTCTTGCGCTACACGAACGAATGGCGTAACTACGTGACCCGCCAGGCGCGCTGGGTCGACTTCGACAACGACTACAAAACCCTCGACCTCGACTTCATGGAGTCGGTCATGTGGGCGTTCAAGTCGCTGTACGACAAGGGCCTGGTCTATCAGGGCTTCCGGGTGCTGCCCTACAGCTGGTACGAGCAGACCCCGCTGTCCAACCAGGAGGCGCGCCTCGACGACTCCTACCGGATGCGCCAGGACCCGGCGGTCACCGTCGACATGGTGCTGCGGGTTCCGGCCGACCATCCGCTGCACGGCCTGGACGGCGCCAACGCGCTGATCTGGACCACCACGCCGTGGACGCTGCCGTCCAACCTCGCCATCGCCGTGCATCCGGACGTCACCTACGCGCACGTGCAGGGCAAGGACGGCAAGCGGTATGTGGTTGCCGCCGAGCGGGTGTCGCACTACACCCGTGAGTTCGGTGAGGAGCCGCAGGTGCTGTCCGAGCACTCGGGCGCCGCGCTCGAGGGCCTGAACTACCTGCCGCCCTTCGACTTCTTCCTCGGCCACCCGCGCGCGCACCGCGTGCTCAACGCCGACTACGTCACCACCGACTCCGGCACCGGCATCGTGCACCTGGCTCCCGCCTTCGGTGAGGAGGACATGGATGTCGCCTCCGCCAACGGGATCGACATCGTGCAGCCGCTCGACGCGGGCGGCAAGTTCACCTCCATGGTGCCGCCGTACGAGGGCCTGATGGTCTTCGACGCCAACCCGGTCATCATCAAGGACCTCAAGGCTGCCGGAAAGCTGTTGCGGCACGAGACCATCGAGCACTCCTACCCGCACAGCTGGCGCTCGGGCCAGCCGCTGATCTACATGGCGGTGCCGTCCTGGTTCGTGGCGGTCACCAAGTTCCGCGACCGCATGGTGGAGCTCAACAAGGAGATCACCTGGGTCCCGGAGCACATCCGCGACGGCCAGTTCGGCAAGTGGCTGGAGAACGCGCGCGACTGGAACATCAGCCGTAACCGCTACTGGGGCGCGCCGATCCCGGTATGGATCTCCGACGACCCGGCGTACCCGCGCGTGGACGTGTACGGCTCGCTCGACGCGCTCGAGCGGGACTTCGGCGTGCGCCCGGACGACCTGCACCGACCCATGATCGACGAGCTGGTGCGGCCGAATCCCGATGACCCGACCGGGAAGTCGATGATGCGGCGCACCCCCGAGGTCCTCGACTGCTGGTTCGAGTCCGGGTCCATGCCCTACGCCCAGGTGCACTACCCGTTCGAGAACAAGGAGTGGTTCGAGGGCACCTCCGAGGCCTCCCCGCACAGCCCCGGCGACTTCATCGTCGAGTACAACGGCCAGACCCGCGGCTGGTTCTACAACCTGCACGTGCTCTCGACCGCGCTGTTCGACCGCCCCGCGTTCAAGTCGGTTGTGGCGCACGGCATCGTGCTCGGCGACGACGGCCTCAAGATGTCGAAGTCCAAGGGCAACTACCCCGACGTCAACGAGGTCTTCGACCGCGACGGCTCCGACGCCATGCGCTGGTTCCTCATGGCGTCCCCGGTGCTGCGCGGCGGCAACCTGATCGTCACCGAGCGCGGCATCCGCGAGGGCGTCAGCCAGGCGCTGCGCCCGCTGTGGAACGCGTGGACCTTCCTGCAGCTGTACGCCTCGCAGCCCGGCACCTGGCGCACCGACTCGGAGAACGTGCTCGACCGGTACATCCTGGCCAAGCTGGCGGCGACCCGCGACGTCATGACCGACGCGCTCGAGGTCTACGACATCGCCACCGCCTGCGACGAGCTGCGCACCTTCGCCGACGCGCTCACCAATTGGTATGTGCGCCGGTCGCGTTCGCGCTTCTGGGAGGAGGACCGCGACGCCATCGATACCCTGCACACCGTGCTCGAGGTGACGACCCGGCTCGCGGCCCCGCTGCTGCCGCTCATCTCCGAGGTGATCTACCGCGGTCTCACCGGGGAGCGTTCGGTGCACCTGGCCGACTGGCCCGCGGCCGACGTCCTGCCGCACGACGCCGAACTGGTGTCGGCCATGGACGAGGTCCGCACCGCCTGCTCCACGGTGCTGAGCCTGCGCAAGGCCCAGAACCTGCGGGTGCGACTGCCGCTCTCGGAGGTCACCGTGGCCGCCGCCGACGCGGAACGCCTGCGCCCCTTCGTGGATCTGATCGCCGACGAGGTCAATGTCAAGAAGGTCGACCTCACCGCCGACGTGGCCGCCCACGGCCGCTTCGAACTGGTCGTCAACGCCCGCGCCGCCGGTCCGCGCATCGGCAAGGACGTCCAGACGGTGATCAAGGCCGTGAAGGCGGGGGAGTGGACCGAGGCCGCCGACGGCACCGTGACCGCCGCCGGAATCGCCCTGCTCCCCGAGGAATACACCCAGCGCCTGGTCGCCGCCGAGCCCGAATCCACCGCCGCCCTGCCCGGCAATGCCGGTCTGGTGGTGCTGAATTCGCTGGTCACCGAGGAACTCGAGGCCGAGGGCTGGGCCCGCGACCTCATCCGCGACCTCCAGGAAACCCGCAAGTCCCTCGGCCTGGACGTCTCCGACCGCATCACCGTGGTCCTCGACGTCCCGGCGGACCGCCTTGCCTGGGCCGAAACCCACCGCGACCTGATCGCGGGCGAGATCCTCGCCACCACACTGACTTTCGGCGCGACCCCCGCGGACGCGTCCGAGATCGTCGGCGGCGTCAAGGTCTCGATCACCAAGGCCTGACCGAGTTCACCCGATTGCGGCGCGGACCTTCGGGTCCGCGCCGCTGTCGTATCGGTGCGCTGTCGTGTCGCGCCGATCCGCGTCCCGGCGGCGCCCGAATGACCAAACATGGAGGGCGCGAACAGATACCGCCTCGACGATCCGCGGAACCGGCTCGAGGTGATCGTGCGCGCTGTGGCAGCCTCCGGTGAGGAAGCGGTCATCACTGACGGCGGCAGCGCGATGTCGGTCATCATCACGGTCGCCGATGACGGGCGACCGCACGAGCATGCCGACAGGGTTGATGCCCTGCGCCTAATCTCGGGGACGCAGGCCCTCGAGGACGGGCTCGACCAGGGTCGGGACGTCGAGTAGCTCGCCCGCGCCGAGGAGGAAGCGCAGATACACCGGGCCGTAGAGCATGTTGGTCATGGTCAGCAGCGGGAGATCGTCGCGAATCTGCCCGGCGCGCATGGCGGTTTCGAGTCGGCGGCCGGCCATGCGGGCGCGGGGCTCGATGAAGGTCTCACGGACCATCTGGAGGAGCTTCGGGTCGTTCTGGGCCTCGGCGATGACACCGCGGTAGACGCAGCCCGCGTCGCCGGCGAGCATGCGTGACAGGGCGGTGATCTGGGTGGTCAGGTCGGCGGCGATGTCGCCGGTGTCGGGAAAGTCGGTGGCGGAACCGACCTGGTCGTTGATGGCCTCGAGAGCGATCGCGCCCTTGGAGGGCCACCAGCGGTAGATGGTCTGTTTGCCGACGCCCGCGTGGGAGGCGATGGCCTCGATGGTGAGCTTGCCGTAGCCGTTGCGCACGGCGAGTTCGAAGGTGGCGTCGAGGATCGCCTGATGGGACTTGGCGCTGCGCAGTTCCGGGTTGGGCGGCGGGGGCATGGGTCCAGCATACCCCATGAACGAGACGGTACGTCTCGTCTTGACAGGGTCCGGGCGGCGGATTACCTTGCTGAATGAGACGAGACGGACCGTCTCGCCTGAGAATGGGAACACGGTCGCTAGGAGCGAACAATGACCACCATCACCACCCCCGCCGCTGTCACCGCCACCCCCGCCGCCATGCCGTCGGTGCACCGGCGCGCGCTGATCACCTGGCTGGCCGTGTACCCGACCATCACACTCGCGCTGGCCCTGCTCGGCCCTGAGATGGGCGGGCTGCCGGTCTTCGTGAAGACGCTGATCCTGACCGTGATCGTGGTTCCGGTCTCGGCGTACCTGCTGGTTCCGCTGCTGATGAAGGCCAACCAGCGGCTGACGGTGTGGGCGCGGCGCTGACTCGGCCGTGTCGCGGGACTTCAGCAAACATGGAGCGCCTCCCCGATCGGGGAGGCGCTCTTTTTGTTATGTGGGGTCTGAATCGATTGACCAGGAGTTTCTTCGGGAAGAGTGCCTACGGCTCGAGACACGCCAGCCGTGGTTCCCTTGTGGCTGCTGTGGCGGGTGCGATAGAACGGCTATCAGCTAGCTAACCGATCGTCTTCACAGCTGTTCCCGCGGAACCACCGATGAAGGGGCGCCCCTATGGCTCGCAAGCGGCTCGGCAGGCTCAGAACCTTGGCCACGACGGTGGCCGCGATGGCGATGACAGGGGCGATGTGGGCGGGCGCCGCGCACGCCGACACCGGGTCGGGGGGCTCGGGCTCCGCGTCCGGATCCTCCTCCGGCAGCGGGACCGGATCGTTCTCCGGAAGTGCCAGCGGCTCGGCGCAATTGCCGATCGCGAGTCCGCGGGCCATGGCCGCGCTCGCGCTGGCCGGCACCCAGACCGGCAAGCCCTACGAGTGGGGCGGTACCGGTCCGGACGCCTGGGACTGCTCGGGATTGGTGCAGTGGGCCTTCCGCAGCGTCGGCATCAATCTGCCGCGCACCACCTGGCAGCAGGCCGAGGTCGGCCTCGAGGTGCCGTTCGGGGCGCTGCAGCCCGGGGATGTGCTGATTCTCAACGATGACGCCTCCCACGAAGGGATCTACGCGGGCGGCGGCAACGTCTTGAACGCGTACAACTGGGGTGTGCCCGTCGGATTGACGCCCTTGAGCGAGTTCGACATCTACACCATTCGCCGATTCTTCTGAATCGCCTTACTCGACAACCAGTTCCACGGGGATGTTGCCCCGGGTGGCCTTGGAGTACGGGCACACCTGGTGAGCGGCCTCGACCAGCGCGTGGCCCTGCTCGTTCTGGAGGTCCTCGGGCAGTTCCACGTGCAGCACCACGGAGATGCCGAAGCCGGTCTCGTCGTCCTTGTTCAGGGTGATGTCGGCGGTCACCGAGGTGTCGCCGAGCTTCACGCCCTGGTTGCGGGCCACCGCCTGCAGCGCGCCGGCGAAGCAGGCCGAGTAGCCCATGGCGAAGAGCTGCTCGGGGTTGGTGCCGTCACCGCTGCCGCCCGCCTCCTTGGGCTGGGCGAGCTTGAGGTCGAGGTAGCCGTCGGAGCTGACCGAGCGGCCCTCGCGGCCGACGGAGGTGGCGGATGAGGTGAAGAGTGCGGGCATTGATATCTCCTAGACAGACTTGTCTGTTCACGTCCGGGTCCCAGAGTAGACAGATCTGTCTGCTATCGTCAATACATAGCCCCGATCAGGGAGAAGGAGAGCAGGTCAAGCCATGAGCGAAGCCCGCGAGCGCCTGCTGGACACCGCGACCCGGCTGTTCTACGCCGAGGGGATCCACACGGTCGGCATCGACCGGATCATCGCCGAGGCCGGGATCGCGAAGGCCACCTTCTACCGGCACTTCAAGACCAAGGAAGATCTGGTCGTCGCCTATCTGGTCCGCGAATACGGCCGCCAGCGCGAGACCTTGGAGGCCATCCCCGGTTCGGGCGCGGAGTCCATCGTCGGGATCTTCGAGCGGCTCGGCGAGCTCAGCCGCGGCCCGGGGTTCCGGGGCTGCCCGTTTCTCAACGCCGCCGTGGAGTTCCCGAACTCCGACCACGCCGTGCGCAAGATCGTCGACGAATACCGCGCCTGGTTCCGCGACCTGATGGCCCAGCGCCTGCGCGCCGCCGGTCACCCGCAGGTCGAGGACGCCGCCCGCGCCCTGCTGCTGACCCGCGACGGCGTGACCATCAGCGGGGGAGTGGGCGACGCGGAGACGGTCCGGGTGGGCATCCGGACCGCCTTGTCGCAGTGGGGTATTCGCTAGACCCCGACCGCCTCCTCCATCTCCTCCTCGGCGGCTTCCGCCACGGCGGTCTCGGGCGCGGCGTGCTTCGGCGCGGCCTGCCGCTTCTCGGCGAGGCCCGCGACCGCCATGAGCGCCACGCCCGCGGCCAGCCACAGCACCAGGCTCGCCATCCGGCTGCCCAGTCCGATGCCGTCGAAGTAGAGCAGACTGCGCGCGCCCTCCACGAATCCCGCGCCGTTCCAGAACCGGTGCAGCGTGCCGAAGAAGTCGTTCTGCAGCCACGGGCTGTAGACGCCGCCGGAGCTGGTGAAGTTCAGCATCACGAACAGCACCATCATGGCCAGGGTGGTCCAGCGCCTCAGGAAGGTGTGCAGACCGATGCCGATGCTCAGGATGCCCGCCGCGTACAGCCACGACATGCCCCAGATCGCGCCCAGGTCGTGGTCGACGATGTGGAAGACCGGGCCCGCGAGCGCCAGGCCGATCAGGCTCACCAGCAGCGAGGTGATCAGGCCGATGATCCCGCGCTGCCACAATGGCAGGCCCGCGCCCGCGGCGCTGATGGCGGCCACGCTGCCGTAGGAGCCGATACTCAGCGCGACCAGCAGGAAGAAGATGCCCTGCGCGGTGGGGTCGCCGGAGCTGGGGGTGGTGACGTCGGTGACCGTGAGCGGCGTGTTCTGCAGGCCGGCGACCTGCCCGAACACGGCCTCGGCGGCCATGGCGGTGGTGTCGGATCCGGCCTTGGCGACGAGCAGTTCGGGCTTCTCCAGGTCGGGCACGTACGCCCCGGCCAGATCGCGGTGGCGCAACTTGTCGACGGCGTCGTCGCGGGTGGGCACGGTGATCACGTCGAGGGCGTTGCCGCCCTTGTCCTTCAGTGATTGGGCCAGCACCTTGACCTGCGCGTTGTCGCCGACCACGGCCACCGCCAGGTGGTTGGGCTCGGGCTGGTGGAACGCGCCCAGGTAGGCCAGGCCCATGCCGAGGCACATGAGCAGCGGGGTGAGCAGGTGGACGGCGACGTGCCGGATCTGTTGGGTGGCCATGAAGTCTTCTCCAATAGTTGGTAAATACAACCAATCGAGGTTGTAGTCTACAACTATGAAGAGCGAATCCGCATTCCCCGGCCGCGCCGATGCGATCGAGGTCATACAGCGCGAGCTCACCGCCTTCGCCCGCCGCGCCCGCGGCCGGGCCGGTGAACTGCACCCGGAGCTGTCGCTGGTGGCCTCGAGCATCCTGGACCTGGTGATCGAGCGGAACGGCTGCCTGGCCGCCGATCTCGCCGGTCACTTCCACCTCGACAAATCCACGGTCAGCCGCCAGGTGGCCGCCCTCGAACGCGACGGCTACCTGGAACGCGAAGTGGATCCGACGAACCGCCGCAACCTGGTCCTGCACGCCACCGCCGAGGGCCGCCGGGCGGCGGGCGCGGCGGCCCGCAGTCGCGCCGCCGCCTTCACCGAACGCTTCCAGGACTGGGACGACGCCGATGTGGAGCGGCTGGCGGAATACCTGGTGCGCTACAACGCCGCCGACGCGGGCTAGGCCCGGACCCGGCCCGGCTCAGTTGGTTCCGTCGGAGCGCTCGGTCTCGGGCGCCCATTCCTCGTCGGGCAGGTCCATGCCCTTGGCGAGCACCGGCCACGAGGAGCGCAGCGCGTCCTGCCAATAACCCCAGGAGTGCGTGCCCGCCTGGGTGATGTCGAAGGTCGCGGGAATGCTCATGTCCCGCAGCCGCGCCCGCAGGTTCCGCGCGCACCAGTCGCTGGCCGCCTCCAGGATGCCGCCCACCAGGATCTGCTGCGGCAGACCGCCGTCGGCCGGGCCCAGGCTGCGCACATCGGCCACATTGTCGTGCTTGCCGGGCAGGCCGCTGCCGTTGGAGACGTAGATCTCCATGCCGCGCAGGGCCTCCGCGTGCACATACGGATCGTTGGCGGCCCACTCCGGATCGTCCATCGGTCCGTACATGTTCACCGGATTGCCGCCGCCGATGCTGATCACCAGGTTCGCGAACTTCTGCCCGACCGGATCGGAGATCTGCGCGCACCCGCTGTAGGCGGCGACCGCGCGGTACAGGCCCGGCGCGGCGATGGCCAGCTGCAGCACCGAGGTGCCCGACATGGACATGCCCGCGATGGCGTGGGTGCCGTCGGTGTCGAGCGCCGCGTCCACCAGCGGCGGCAGTTCCTCGGTGAGGAAGGTCTTCCACATGGGCTGTCCCAGTTTGGGATCAGCGTTGCGCCAGTCCGTGTAGTAGGTGAACGCGCCGCCGATGGGCATCACCACGTTCACGTTCTTGTCCATGAAGAACTGGGTGGCGTCGGTATTGCGCTTCCAGGTCGCGGTGTCCTGGCCGCCGCCCGCGCCGTTGAGCATGTACAGCACCGGCCGCGGCCGCGAGGGATCGGCGGGCCGCTGCACCTCCACGGTGATGTCGGCGTCCATGGCGGCCGAATGCACCAGCAGGGTGAGGTTGCGCGCGTCGTGGATCTCGAAGCTCTCGATCGTCGATCCGTCCTCGGACACCGTTGTCGCCGCGAGTGCGGCGCCGCTGGTTATCGGGTCGGGAGGGGCGGCGAAGGCCGGGCCCGTGGGCACGACCGTGGTGAACGTAGTGACAAGGGAACAACTTGCCGCCGCGAGCAGTGCTGCCCGAGTGCCCAATCCGCCTAGCAAAACCGACCTTCGATCCACAGGGTGTCCCGACCCATGCGCATGATCGCCGACTCGTGCCCCAATGTTTCAGGTTTCGACAATATCGGGGTCGGCGTGCTTGTGGCACACGGCACTTGTGCGCCGGGCTATGCGGATCCGCTGTGGTTCAGCGTGTGTCGCGGTTCTCCTACTCGGCGACCAGGCCGCGCAGCAGTGGACCGTACTCCGGGTGTGCCAGCGCGGAGGCGAATTGTGCTGTCAGGTAGTCGGCCGGGTTGCCGGTGTCGTACCAGCGACCCCGGATCACCTGGCCGTACACCGGGTTCTCGGCGGCGAAGATATTGATGGCGTCGGTCAGGTACACCTCGCCGGTGCGGTGGGTGTACCAGTGGTCGACCTGGCGGCGCAGCTCGGCGATGATGCCGGGCGTGACCACGTAGCCGCCGATCGCGGCGAACTCGGACGGTGCGTCGGCCGGCTTGGGCTTCTCCTTGAGGCCGCTGATCCGCATCAGGCCGTTGCCCTCGGTCTCCTCGACCACCGGCACGCCGTAGCGCGAGGATTCGGCCGGGTCCATCGGCATCAGGGCCAGCACCGGCGCGTCGGTCTTGGCGTAGGCGTCGACGAGCTGCTGGGCGCGCGGCACCTCGGCGACGAAGACGTCGTCGGGCCACAACACCAGCATGGGCTCGTCGCCCAGGTGGCGGGCGGCGTTCAGCACCGGCGTGCCGTTGCCGTACGGGCCGTGCTGGTCCAAGTAGGTGATGTGGCCGGCCCGGGCCAGCTCGCCGACCTCCTCGACCGCGTCGGCGTAGGCGGTCTTGCCGTCGGCGCGCAGCTGCGCGACCAGCGCCGGATTGGGGCGGAAGTGGTCCTGGATCAACGACTTTCCACCGCTGACCACGATGGTGATGTCGGTGACACCGGAGGCCACGAGTTCGCGGACGGTGTGCTCGATGACCGGCTTGTCGCCCACCGGGAGCATTTCCTTCGGGATCGCCTTGGTCAACGGCAGCAGGCGCGAGCCGATGCCCGCAGCGGGAATCACGGCCTTGCGAATCGTCATGGACGAATTCTCACACAGGTTCCTGCTCGTACCTGTCGGTAGCCGCTTGTAGATTTCCCTCTGTGACCACCTCCGCCGGCCCCGCGAACCCGGGCATCGTGCCTGGTGAGGCCGGTTGTGCTGGGGCGGCTGCGCCGGGCGGCGGGCCGGGGCGGGCCGTGGCGGATTCACGGCAACCCCTCAGCCCCGCCGGAGGCCGGGGCCAGCGGCGCTGGGTGCTGCACATCGATATGGACGCCTTCTTCGCCTCGGTCGAACAGCTCACCCGGCCGACCCTGCGCGGGCGTCCGGTGCTGGTCGGCGGCATGGGCGGGCGCGGCGTGGTGGCCGGGGCCAGTTACGAGGCGCGGGTGTTCGGCGCGCGGTCGGCCATGCCCATGCATCAGGCGCGCCGGCTGGTCGGCGCGCCGGCGGTGGTGATACCACCGCGCGGGGCGGTGTACGGGGAACTCAGCGGGCAGGTGTTCGAGGCATTGCGGTCGCGGATCCCGGTGCTGGAGACGCTGTCGTTCGACGAGGCGTTCGGGGAACCGGCGGAGCTGACGGGGGCGACGCCGGAGCGGGTGCGGGAATTCTGTGAGGAGCTGCGGACGGCGGTACGCGAGCGCACCGGACTGGTGGCCTCGGTCGGGGCGGGCAGCGGCAAGCAGCTCGCCAAGATCGCCTCCGGCCTGGCCAAACCCGATGGGGTGCGGGTGATTCCGGCGGTCGAGCAGGACGGCTTCCTGTCCGCGCTGCCGGTGCGCAAACTGTGGGGGATCGGACCGGTGGCCGAGAGTCGTTTGCGCTCCTTGGGAATCGAGACGGTGGGGGCGCTGGCGGCGCTGCCGGAATCGGAGGCGGCCTCGATCCTGGGCGGCAGCATCGGGGTGGCGCTGCACCGGCTGGCACGCGGGATCGACGACCGTCCGGTGGCCGAGCGGGCCGAGGCGAAGCAGATCAGCGCCGAAACCACCTACGAGACCGACATTCTCACCCTCGCCCAGCTGCGCCCGGCCATCGACGCCATGGCGGCCTCGGCGCACCGGCGGCTGAGCGCGGACGGGCGCGCGGCGCGCACGGTGGTGCTCAAACTGAAGAAGACCGATATGAGCATCGTGACCCGATCCTCCACGCTGCCCTACGCCACCGAGGACCTGGTCACGCTGACCGCGGCCGCGCAGCGCTCGGCCCTGGACCCGGCCGAGATCGGTCCGATTCGTTTGGTGGGCGTGGGTTTCGCCGGGCTGTCGGAGATCCGGCAGGAATCGCTGTTCCCGGAACTGGATCAGACGGTGGACGCCGACGTGGTCGCCGAGGAGCCCACACTGGCCGTGCCCGGCGGCCCGGATCCGCTGGTACCACCCGCAACTCGCTCCTTCGCGATCGGAACCTGGTATCCGGGACTGGATGTCGAGCACCCGGAATTCGGCCACGGCTGGGTGCAGGGCGCGGGGCACGGGGTGGTGACGGTCCGCTTCGAGACCCGTTCCACCGGCCCGGGTCCCACCCGCACCTTTCCCGCCGCGGATCCGGCTCTGACCAGGGCAGATCCGTTGGCCAGCCTGCGCTGACGGCGTTAAGACCCGAATGCGCGAATTATGAGGATTCGGCCTGAAAATGCCGCGCCACCGCCCTCGGAGGCGGTTTCCGCGACCCGGCGTTGGTAGTGTCGCCACTCGGGCAGCGCCGCCGCGGGTGTAGCTGTCACAAGTCGAACGGACCTACTCGAACGCAAAGGACGAGCAGTTGAAGCTTCAGAAGACTGGACGCATCGCGGTCGCCACGCTGGCTGTCGTGACCGTACTCGGGCTGTCGGCGTGTGGCAGCGGTGACAAGAAGGAGACCAAGCCCACCAAGGCCACCACCTCCAAGGTCACCGGCGCGCAGAACAACTACCCGCCGGCCCCGTCCGCGGCGGACCTGAATGCCGAGCTGCAGAAGGCGCTGGATCCGAACATTCCGGATTCGCAGAAGCTGGACATGATGCAGGGCGCGCAGGCCGACCCGGCCCTGCCCGGCCGCCTCACCGAGGCCTACCGGCAGAACAACGCCACCATCACCGTCACCAACGTGACCGACCTCGGCAACGGCACCCTCACCGCCGACGCCCAGTTCGCTGTCAACGGTGGTACGCCGCAGCAGGCGGTCGTGCCGTTCGTGGCCGAGGACGGCAAGTGGAAGGTGCAGAAGGACTGGGTCTGCAACGCCCTCTCGCTGGTCAACCAGACCTCCCCGGCCTGCGGCTAGTCCTCGACGACCGACCCGGCATCCCCTAGTGGAATGCCGGGTTCGTCCTCTTCTTGGCGGTCGATGATGAGGACCGCTTAGGATCTGCGGTCGTGACGGACGTGTTGGAGAAGGCGGGGCCGGATGCCGCCGGGAGTGCTGGTGCCGAACCCGAGAGACGGACTCGAGGAGGCTGGGCGCGCCCTGTCGCCCTGATCGCCGGCCTGATCGCGGTGCTCGCGGCGCTGGCGGTGCCGTTCCTGCCGGTGCGCGTGGACCACACCACCCTGACCTGGCCGCAGGGCAATTCGACGCAGAGCATCGAAGCCCCGCTGATCACCTACGCGCCGCAGAGCTTCGACGCCACCATTCCCTGCGCCGCCGTGGCCCAGCTGGGCGCGAAGGGCGGCACCTTGGCCGCCACCGGGCCCAATGGTGCGCCGGACCTCGAGAAGTACGGATTCGTGGCCCGCGTCACCGCGGCGACCACCACCGCCGACGGTGTCACCACGCCCGGCAAGCTGGAAGCGATCCTGCACCACAAGACGCTGCTCAGCGTCCCCGTCGACCAGCTCGGCGCGGGCTGTGCGCTCACCGTGCACGCCGACTTCACCTCCGCTGGCGCCACCCTGACCGGATCCTCGGTCGAGCCGGTCACCCTCGAGGGCGACTACCGGCCGCAGATGGTCGGGATCTTCAGCGACCTGACCGTCTCCGACGGCGCGAAGGTCACCGCGGAGGTGGACAGCCGCTTCACCTCCACCCCGGGCCCGCTCAAGCGGATCGCCATCTGGACCGCCATAGCCGGCACCCTCGTCGCGCTGGGCGCCCTGTTCGCGCTGGACCGCCTCGACGGCCGCCGCAGCCGCCGCTTCCTGCCCAGGCACTGGTGGACCTTCCAGCCGGTCGACGCCGTGGTGCTGGGCACGCTGGTGCTGTGGCACTTCATCGGCGCCACCACCTCCGACGACGGCTACCAGTTCGGCATGGGTCGCGCGTCCCTGCACGCCGGGTACATGGCCAACTACTTCGGCTACTTCGGCGTTCCCGAAACCCCGGTCGGCACACCGTATTACGATCTGATCGGCCATATGGCGCAGGTCAGTCCGGCGAGCGTGTGGATGCGCCTGCCCGCGCTGGTGGCGGGCGTGCTGATCTGGCTGGTGCTCAGCCGCGAGGTGATCCCGCGCCTGGGCGCGCGGGTGCGCCGCGACCGGATCGCGGTGTGGACCGGGGCGCTGGGCTTCCTGGCCGTGTGGCTGGCCTACAACAACGGCCTGCGGCCGGAACCGCTGGTGGCTCTCGGTGTGCTGCTCACCTGGGTATCGGTGGAGCGGGCCATCGCGACCGGGCGGTTGCTGCCCTACGGCATCGCCGTCACCATCGGCGCGTTCACCTGTACCGTCGGCCCGTCCGGCATCATCTGTTTCGCTCCGCTGCTGGCGGGCATCCGGCCGATCTGGCGGATCCTCAACCGACACGCGACGGAATTGGGTAAGCCGACCCCGCCCGACGCGAGTGCGCTCACCATTCTGAAGGCCCGCTTCGGCGCGTACCTGTCACTGGCTGCTCCGGTGGCGGCGGCCGGCGCCGTGGTGCTGGCGGTCATGTTCTGCGATCAGCCGCTGGCCTCGATGTTCGAGATGAGCCGGGTGCACACCGCGGTCGGCCCGGATGTGCACTGGGACGGCGAATACATTCGCTACCAGTACCTTTTCATGCCCACCATCGACGGTTCGCTGGCCCGGCGCTTCGGCATGTTCGTGTTCTGGATCGGCCTGGCGGTATGCGCGGCGGTGCTGCTGCGCAAGGGCGGCCGGATCCCGTTCACCGCCTCGGGCCCCGCGCGGCGCGTGCTGGGCACGGGTGTCGGCGTCATCCTGCTGATGATGCTGACCCCCACCAAGTGGACCCACCACAACGGCATCTACGCCGGACTGGCCGGGGTCGTCGCGGTGCTCACCGCGGTCGCGGTCGGCCCCAAGGTGATGCGCTCGCCGCGCAACCGGGCGCTGTTCGCCGCGGTGGTGGCGTTCGCGCTGGCCGCGGCGTTCGCCAGCATCAACGGCTGGTGGTACGTGTCGAACTGGTCGATCTCCTGGAACGACAAGCCGGTGGTGCTGGCCGGGTTCCTGGTCTCCAAGATCTTCCTGGGCATCGCGCTGGCGCTGCTCGCGCTCGCCGGCTGGTTCCACGTGCGCGCGCCCGAAAAGCCGGGCCCGCACCGGATCTCGAAGGTGGGCTGGCGTTTCGTCGCCATCCCGCCGCTCACCGTGGCGGCCGCGTTCATGGTCGTGTTCGAGGTGGCCATGCTCGCCAAGGGCGCGGTCGTGCAGTACCCGGCGTACTCGCTGGCCCGCTCGAATATCGATGCGGTGCTGGGCAAGCCCTGCGGCCTGGCTCGCGACGTGCGGGTGGAGGAGCAGCCCAACGCGGGCATGCTGCCGCCGCTGACCGGCGACGCGCACAGCGCCTTCGGCGCCGAGGCCACCGGCTTCTCGCCCCGGGGCGTCGCCACCGATCTGCGCCCCGACGACGACCTCGACACCGGCGGCAGCGTCGCCAGCGCGGTCAGCGGGCGCAGTAGCGGCACGGCCGACGGAACCACCACCGCGCCACTGCCTTTCGGCCTGGACGCGAGCACCCCGGTGCTGGGCAGCTACAACAGCTCCGAGGCGATCTCCACCCTGACCACCGGCTGGTACACGTTGCCCGCGGCCGGGGATCGCTCCGGCATCATCGCGATCGCCGCCGCGGGCCGCATCCGCTCGGTCGACCAGGACGGCATCGTGACCCCCGGCCAGTCGGTCGAGGTCGAATACGGTGTGCCCGGCGCCGACGGTGTGCCCGTCGCGCAGGGCCGGGTGACGCCGATCGATATCGGTCCCGCCCCGACCTGGCGCAACCTGCGGACGCCGCTGAGCGACATCCCGGCCGCCGCCACCGCGATTCGCGTGGTCGCCACCGATCGCGACAGCGACCCCAAGCAGTGGGTGGCGCTCACCCCGCCGCGCATCCCGCACACGGTGACGCTGCAGGAGTACGTCGGCAGCAGCAAGCCGGTACTGCTGGATTGGGAAGTGGGCCTGCAGTTCCCGTGCCAGCGGCCCTTCGATCACCTCGACGGCATCGCCGAGGTGCCCGAGTACCGCATCCTGCCCGACCGCGGCGGCGCGGCCATGACCACGCTGTGGCAGAGCCATGACGGTGGCGGCGCGCTGGGCTGGAGCTCGATGCTGTTGCGCCCGGTCACCCTCGCCACCTTCCTGGACAACGACCCGCGCCGGGACTGGGGCGAGCTGCAGCGGTTCGAGCGCATCGACAGTTCCGCGCAGACCGCCAAGCCGTCGGTGACCGTCGAGAGTCACACGGGAATGTGGAATCCCGGGCCGATCAATGTGACCGGCTGGCAGTAGTTCCGGCCCGCACGCGATGACCGCGAACCGCACCCGCTTCCCGACGGAAGCGGGTGCGGTGTCGTTTTCGGGGGCTCGACCCCGGTGGTGCCGGCGGGGCTCAGCCCTGCATGGCCGCCATGCGCTTGGCCATCTCCTCCGGATCCACGTCCTCGACGTGCAGGGCGAGGGTCCAGCGGTGCCCCCAGGGATCCTCGATGCCGGAGGTGCGGTCGCCGTAGAACTGGTTCTCCGGGGCCTGCAGCTCCCGCGCGCCCGCGGACAGGGCGGCGGCATGGGCGGCGTCCACGTCGTCGACGTAGACATAGAGGTTGACCGGCGTGCCGCCGACCGTGCGGGGATCCAGGAACCCCATGGCCGGGGCCGGGTCGCCGAGCATGATCACCGAAGTGCCGAACTGCATTTCGCAGTGCGCGATGGTGCCGTCCGGGCCGGGCATGCGGAAGCGCTCGTCGGCGCCGAACACGTGCTTGTAGAAATCGATCGCCCGGGCGGCGCCATTGCAGGCGAGCGCGGGACACACGGTGGGATAACCATCGGGAATGGGTGTGACATCGGACATCGGAAACCTCCTGTCGAGGTTGTTGCCGGACGCGTCCAAGCCTATGCCCGGTGACCGGCGACACCTAGGGTCCCGCGGCTCCCCGCAGTTTCCGCACCTGGGCCGCCGTCATGGCGCTGAGCTGCTGTGGATCGGGTTCCTTGGCGTCGGAGTAGGCGATCTGCACGACTGTCGAGCCCACCAGCGTGATGCTCACGTCGGTGTAGAGGGTGAGTCCCTCGCTGGTGGTCCGGACCTGGAACGCGGTCGATCCGTCCCCGGCCTGCGGCTGACTCAGACCACCCAGCCGGAATTCGACCTTGGTGTTGTCGGCATCGGTGCCCGAGTACTTCGTGCATCCGGTCAGCAGCGACTGGGCGGCGGAAAAGGCCTGGGCCGCGCCGCCGTTCGCATAGGACGCCGCGTCGATGTCGACACTGGCGAAGTTCATCCCGCCGAACTGGGCCGCCGCGCGCGCCGCCGCGCCGGGCGCCTGCACCGCGATGGCTTCCAGCACCTTCGCGCACTGCGCGGGATCGGTCTTCGCGCCCGCGCCGCCCGACGCGCCGGGCGGCGGGTCGTCCAGGGCGGTGAACCCCGCGGGCATGGCCGTCAGATCCAGCAGATCCGAGCGCAGCGTGTACTCGTCGAGAACCGGTGCGCCGCCGGGCGACTGCGTCGGCTGCACGGCCGGGCCCAGGCTGGGCAGCGGGCCCCCGGAGTCCTTGCTGTTCCCGCACGCGGTGGCGGTCAGCGCCAGCGCCCCCGCCAGCAATGCCAGCCGTGTCAGGCTCCCCACTGCACCTCCGTGCGCAGCGTCTGGCGCAGGGTCACCGCGCTGCGCGGGTCGCGGTAGGTCTGGTTGCCGCCGACTTCCACCTGGCCGGAAACCGGGAGCGGCAAGCCCAGATCCACGGCGATGGTCCCGGTGCCGTGCATCAGGTAGTCGACGATCTCGAGCTGGCCGGCCTCGTTGGGCAGATGCCACACCGCGGACTTCGGGCTCTGCACCACGTTCAGTTCGATGGTGAGTTCGTTGCCCTCGCGGGCGGTGAGGGTGCAGGTGGTCACCTGCTCGAGCGGGACGCTCCCGGAAACCTGTTGCCGCACGGTCCATACCGCGCCCACGCCGACGGCCTCGGTCGGGAAGGCGATGGACTGGTACACGGCCTGATAGAACGACTGCTCCAGCGCGGCGCGCGCGGCGTCGGAGGTGGCCGGTTTGGGGGCCAGCTTGAGTGCGGTGATCGCGCCCAGCTCGCTCACGTCGAAACCGACGTGGGATCCGTCGGCGTGCGTCAGCGCCTGGGCCAGGGTCGGGTCGGGGGAGGTGACATTGCCGACGGTCAGTTCGACCCCGTCGGCCCCGGCCTGCGCGGTCAGCGGGATGGTGACCGCGGGCGGGGAGATGTCGCGCTGCGCCTGCTGATTGATCTGCTGCTCGATGTGGTGCTCGGTGCTCAGCGTCACCTGCTGGCTGGTGCCCGGTTCGAGGGTGCGGCGCAGCGGCGAGCGGGGTTCGGCGCCCGGGTTGACGACGGTGGTGGTCACGGCCTCGATGGGCATGGTGACCTCTTTGTTGATGCCCACCGGCTCGGTGCCGTCGCCTTCGGCCGTGGTCTCCGACGGGTCGCTGCAGCCGACGCCGAAGGCGGTCAGGGTGACCGCGAGGACCAGCAGTAGCACCCCGGAACGGTGGCCGCGGGCGCTCCCGCGGCGAGGCGGTCGCGGGGGTCCGGAACAGGGTGCGGTGGCGTTCGCCGAGCTGGGGGAGGAAGACAACACCGTCACGTCGAACAGGTTACGACGGGTTCCTGAAAAACAGCTGGGATCCTGTGCGGCCGCCGTTTCGGTTCGCCGGGACGGGCCCCGGCTCGGCCCGCGCGGCGGTTCGGAGCCGCCGGGCCCGGACCGTTCGGAGTCCCCGGGCGCGGATAAGGAATGATGTCAGGGTGAGTACCGACCGGCCGCGCGAAACGGGCGCTGAGGAACCAGACAAGTCGCCAGGGGAGACCGTTCCCGCGATCGATGCCGAGGCTTCCCCCGCCGGCGACGCCGCCGAGTCGGACAGCGCCACCTCCGAGACCGCGTCGCAGCCGCTGCGCCTGCGCAATCTGCTGGTGCTCGCCGCGGTGGTGCTCGGTCTGGATCTGCTGACCAAGACGATCGTGGTCTCCACCATGACCCCCGGCAAGCCGATCTATCTGATCGGCGACTGGGCGCGGCTGTCCCTGGTCCGCAACCCGGGCGCGGCGTTCTCCATGGCCACCGGCATGACCTGGCTGCTGACCCTGATCGCCGCCGCCGTGGTGATCGGCGTGATCCGGATCGGCCGCACCCTGCGTTCGCTGCCGTGGGCCATCGGACTGGGCCTGGTGCTGGGCGGCGCGCTCGGCAATCTCATCGATCGCCTGTTCCGCGCGCCCGGCCCGCTGCAGGGTCACGTGGTGGATTTCGTGGCGGTCGGCTGGTGGCCGGTGTTCAATGTGGCCGATTCGGCGATCGTGTGCGGCGCGATCCTGCTGGTGGCGTTGACGGTGTTCGGTTTCGAACCCGACGGCACCCGCATGCACCGCGCGCCCGCGACGACCGCGGAGGGGAAGGCGGCATGAGGGAGACCCGCAGTATGCCCGTGCCCGACGGCCTGGACGGCATGCGTGTCGACGCCGGGCTGTCGCGGCTGCTGGGCCTGTCCCGCACCGCGGTGGCGGCCATGACCGAGGACGGTTCGGTGCAGCTCGACGGCGTCGCGGCCGGAAAGTCGGATCGGCTCACGGCCGGTGCCTGGCTGGAGGTCGAATTCCCCGAGCCCAAGCGCGAACTCACCGTCGAGGCGACCCCGGTCGAGGGCATGAAGATCCTCTACGCCGACGACGACATCGTGGCCGTGGACAAGCCGGTCGGCGTGGCCGCGCACACCGGTGTCGGCTGGACCGGCCCCACCGTGGTCGGTGGTCTGGCCGCGATGGGCTATCGCATCTCCACCTCGGGCGCCCACGAGCGTCAGGGCATCGTGCACCGCCTCGACGTCGGCACCTCCGGCGTGATGGTGGTCGCGCAGTCCGAGCACGCCTACACCCAGCTCAAGCGCGCCTTCAAGTACCGCACCGTCGAGAAGCGCTATCACGCTCTGGTGCAAGGCCATCCGGATCCGTCGAGCGGCACCATCGACGCCCCCATCGGCCGCGCCCGCGGCAACGACTGGAAGTTCGCGGTCACCGCCGACGGCCGTCCGTCGGTCACCCACTACGACACGGTCGAGGCCTTCCAGGCCGCCAGCCTGCTCGACATCCATCTGGAAACCGGTCGCACCCACCAGATCCGCGTGCACTTCTCGGCCGTGCGTCACCCCTGCTGTGGTGACCTCACCTACGGCGCGGACCCGCGCCTGGCCGAACGCCTGGGCCTGGAGCGGCAGTGGCTGCACGCCCGCCGGCTGGGCTTCAACCATCCCGCCGACGGCCGCTGGGTCGAGATCACCAGCGAATACCCCGCCGACCTGGAACACGCGCTCGACGTCCTGCGTCAGCACTGATCGGAGCTCCGAGTGGATGCACCGCGGCCGCGCGGCGCGGCAGGCCCGACCCTGCGTCGCGCCGGGATCGCCACGGCGGCGGTGCTTCTCGTCGTCCTGATCCTCGTGCTGGGCTGGGCGAACCCGCCTCGGCCGGGGATCATCGCGACCGACCGGCTGGGACCGGAAAGCGGTGAGCCGGTGGCCGATTACCTGACGCGCGCCCGGAAATCCTTGGAGGGCAGCGACTCCGGAGACCACTGGGCCCTGTTGTCCTTCACCGACGGCGTCGCCGCCGACCGGATCCCGGAATTCAGTGCGGGCCTGCGTATCTCGGAGGTCGACTATCACGTGTGGGTGGACCGGGTCGCGACACCCATCATCGCGGTCGGCGTGCCATCGGGTGAGGCCGTCGCGGTCGCCTCGGTGAAATCGGCCGCCGCCCAGATGGAATCGACCCCCACCTTCGATTCCCGCTCCACGCAGGTCAGGGATCTCGTCTCCGCCAGGCTTCGCGCCGGCTGCGCGTGCGTCGTGGGCGTGGTCGTCCACGGCTCCCTCGACCGGCTGCGAACCGTGGCGGGCCGTCCCGGAATCCGCGCCGTCGAGGCGCTACCGGCCGACGCCTCCGCCGCCGTCTTCGCCGTCTCGCCATTGCTGCCCGAGCAACGTGAGGCCGCGGTCCCGGGCCCCGATGACGGCCCAGTCCCCGCCGGCTGACCGGTTCCCGGACGCTCGACTTTGCAGAATCTTCATCAACTAAATCTGCCCGCTCCGTCCAAATCGCTTGGTAGCCAGGAGTATGCTCTTACCCGGCGTCGTTCCACTTGACGTCCTGTTCGGTCAGGTCGATGCGGTAGCTCTCGGCCGGCCCCACTGCGTGTTCCGATCGGGACGCGGCATGTGCTTCACAAGGATTACTACTGAACCGAGGAGCCAATCGGGTGTCGCAGAGCCGATTCGGCCTGCGACGCGATCGCGGTCAAGTCCGCTAGCTCGGCAGCGCAGCCTGGTAGACGCGGACATCACAAAAGCTCGTGGTAAGGAAGCAAAATGTCTAGAAAGATCATGAAAACCGTAGCGGCGACTGTATTTGCGGCGCCCTTGCTGGTCTTGGCCGCACCCGCGGCCGGTGCCGACACCGCCGCTGCGGCGCCGCCGGCGACCTCCGCCACTCCGATCGACGGATCGTTCGGATCAGCTGCGTGGTGTTTCAACCTCGGTAGCGTCGTCTGGTGCATCTGAGTGCTCCTGTGACAACGCCATCCCTCGGTGCGCGAACTGCCAGCGGGTTGCCCCGTGTGGGTCGGTCAGCGCCACCCCGACGGCCGAGTGGATGGTGAAGCGGTACAGGTGCCATGGTGCGGGACCCGCGCTCTGGGCGCTGTAGGGGGCGGTGACCTCGTCCCCCGATCGTTCCGCGGGCCATCCGCCCGCGCGGTAGACAGCGGTGACGCGGTCTAGTTCGGCCGCGTCCGTGACTTGCCGAGCCTCCCCGGAGAGGACCAGGTCCACTCCGGGGAGGCGCAGCGAGAGCGTGCAGTCCGGGTTCGAGGCCAGGTTTCGGGACTTCCTGGTGGCCGGTCCGCTCGTGAAGTAGAGATGGCCGTCGGATTCGACGCAGCCGATTCCCGCGGAGCTGGGCTTGCCGGAAGGGCTTACCGTGCCGAGGAACTCGGCTGTCTCGGGGAGGCCGATGGCCATGTCGAGGGCTTTGCGGACTCGGTCCCAGGGCAGGTCGGCCTGGCCGTAGATGTTGAGGTCCTCGGCGGAGACAGGGGTGGGGAGCATCAGGCGTCCTCCAGGGGGTGGAGTTGGGCGATGGCTCGCGTGGCGTGGTCGACGGTGAACCAGAGCGTGAGGGCTTCGGGGGTGGGGGCGGCGTGGATGTCGAGGGGTTCGCCGAATCGGATGGGCTTGTTGTATTCGAGGATGTAGCGGTGCGGGCCCCGGGTGAGTTCGGGTGTGTCGGCGGCGAATTCGTGGACGGCGTGCCAGTAGGCGGTGTTGGTGATGTGCCGGAAGTGATCGGTGTCGGTGCGGCGCAGGAGGTATCGGGTGCCGTCGGCCGCGGGGGCGGGGGTGTCGAGCCATTGGCGCCAGCGCAGGCGGTGGTCCTCGGTGGTGGTGGCCATGAGGTCGAAGAACTCGTCGGCGACGCGGGACGGGCTCATGGTCCGTTTGTTCATGTGGATCCAGAAGCCCTCGGTGTCGACGAGGCCGCCGGTGTCGGAGTCGATGCGGACGCGCATGGTGCACCAGCGCGGGGAGATGCCGGAGCACCAGCGGCGCACGCGCAGCCGGGTGGGCCAGGTGATCGGGCGCAGCACGTCGATGACGGTGCGCCGCACGATCCAGTGCGGGTGGGATTCGAGGGCGCCGACCTGTATCAGATGGTCGACTCCGGCGTCCTGGAGGTGGCGGGCGATGCCGTCGATGCGCAGATTCTGGCTCTCGTCGATGTCGACGGTGCTCAGGCGACGATGGACGTCGAAGATGTGGCCGGAGCCCGGAACGGGGGCCAGCGGCGCGGACACGGGGTCGGCGGCGGTCTGTGCGGGATGGTCGGCGAGTTGGTTCTTCATCGGCAGAACCTCCGGATCTTGCATCCGAGTGGGGAGGGAGTGCGCGGAACACTGTGGCGGCGACACTGCACCGGACTATTTCCGAGGGTAGTCCAGAACCGTAAAGACCGCGGATGCCCGGGTCGGCGCGGCCTCGGGGTGGGTAACGTCGTGGTGGATCGGATACGCGTGACGGATCGATGCCGACGGCATCGGAGCGGAAGAGGCGAATGCGGATGGAATTGACGCCGGAGCAGGCTGATCGGGCCTTGGGCGTGCTGTTGGGAACCGCGGCGGGGGACGCGCTAGGTGCCGGCTACGAGTTCACCCATCCCGGTCCCGACGTGGAGATCCGGATGAAGGGCGGCGGCGCGTTCCGGTGGGCGCCGGGGGAGTGGACCGACGACACCGCCATGGCGGTCGCGGTGGCGCGTGCGGCGGCCGTGGCAGGGGACCTGTGCAGCCCCGAAGGGCTGGACGCGGTGGCCGCCGAATTCGTGGCGTGGTGGGACGCCGAGCCCGTCGACATCGGGAACCAGACGCGGCAGGTGCTCGAGCATCGCGATCGGACCGGCCGCGCGATGCAGCTGCGGGCGCACGATCTGCCGGGGCTCAAGGCGGGCAACGGGTCGCTCATGCGGACCGCGCCGGTTGCCCTCGCCTATCTCGACGATGCCGAGAAGTGCGGCAAGGCAGCCAAACTGGTGAGCTCGCTGACCCACTACGACATGCAGGCCATGCAAGCGTGCAAACTCTGGACCCTCGCCATCCGCCACGCCGTGCTGTTCGGCACCTACGACGGCCTGCGGGAAGCGCTGTCGCAGGTGGACACCGGCTTCTGGGAACCGTTGCTGGACAAGGCCGAAAGCGGCGTCCCGGCCGACTTCGCCAAGAACGGCTGGGTCGTGCACGCCCTGCAGACCGCGTGGTGGGCGATCACCCATGCCGAAACCCTTCCGGCCGCACTGGAACTGGCGGTCCGCGCGGGCGGCGACACCGACACCACCGCGGCCATCGCGGGCGGACTGCTCGGGGCCCGTTGGGGCGCGTCGGCCGTGCCCGCGGAGTGGCGGGAGATTGTCCACGGCTATCCGAGCTACCGCGCCGACGACCTGGACACGCTCACCCGGCAGATCCTCGCGCACTGACGCGGCTGACCCGTGATGACCGGCAGCCGCCGCCTGGAGGCGCTGGGGCGCGACCGGGGAGGCCCGCCGGAGGGCCCGCAGCCGCCGATGGAACCGCTGACCGTGTGCTGAATCGGCCGGCCGCACGAGGGTATGGCCGGCCGTGCCGGGCTCTCAGTCGGGGATGCGCACGACGCCGTCCAGGTAGCGGCGGCAGCGGCCGGTGAGGCGGACACGGTCGCCGGTGAGGTGGCAGCGCAGGGAGCCGCCGCGGCGGGACAGCTGGCGGGCGGTGAGGCTGGTGCGGCCCAGTTCGCGGCTCCACAGCGGGGTGAGCTGGGCGTGCGCGGAACCGGTGACCGGGTCTTCGGGGATGCCCTGGCCGGGGGCGAAGACGCGGGAGACGAAGTCCACCTCGGTGCCTTCGGCGGTGAGGATGGCGGCGCGTTTCAGGTCGGGGAAGGCGGCGAAGTTCGGGCGGGATTCGCGCACTTCGTGTTCGGCGGTGACGACCAGCACCACGTCGGTGCCCTCGAACGCGCGCAGCGGCCGCACGCCGAGCGCCTCGGCGAGCCGGTGCGGAAGTTCCTCCTGCGCATCGATTTCCACCGATGCCACCGACGGCAGGTCCAGCACCAGGTCGTCGCGGTCGCGGTCGACGCGCAGCCAGCCGCTGCGGGTGTAGAAATGCACCCTGTCCGCGCCGGGGTGCATGTCGTCGAGGATCTGGGCGGCGGTGGCCATGGTGGCGTGTCCGCACAGGTCGACCTCCACGGTGGGGGTGAACCAGCGCAGGTGGAAGGCGGGCGAGTTGTCCGGCGGCACACCCGCTTCCGCGGGTAGGGCGGAGGTGTAGAAGGCGGTCTCGGCGAGGTTGTTCTCCTCGGCCAGCCGCTGCAGCAGTTCGTCGGGCAGCCACGACAGCAGCGGCATGACCGCCGCGGGGTTGCCGGAGAACGGCGCGTCGGCGAATGCGTCGAGCTGATGTAGCAAGACCTCCATGGGGCACAAGGTACCTGCGATTTCGACCGCTGCCCAGGACGGCCGACCACCCGGCGAGCCAAACCATGCGACCAGTTTGGAAGCAGCGAAGCGGCGGCACACCCTGAGGTGCGCCGCCGCTCCGGAACATCGTGCGATTCAGTCGTTTTCGTCCAGGACCGCCGGTGCGTTGTGCGGTGTGTCGCCGAGATACTTGGCGCTGAGCCACCACGCCACCTCGACCAGCACCACGCCGATCGCGCCGCACACGACCGCCGAGGTGGTCAGCGCGACATTCGACGGATCCAGTTTGAAGAAGTGCCGGGTGAACGGCACCGCGAACAGGATCAGGTATCCCGCAACGGAACCCGCGACCAGCAGGATCTTCCACCAGTTCCACGGCCGGGCCACGATGGCCAGCACCCACACCGCGATGATCAGCAGCGTGATCAGCGCCGTCGTGCCGGCCTGCACCTTCGCGGTGTCCCCGGCGTCGGGTCCCCGGTAGGCGATCAGGTAGGAGATGAACGTCATCACGCCGATCACCACGCCGGACGGGATCGCCAAACGCATGACGCGGCCGACGAATCCGGTGCGGGCGCGCTCGTTGTTGGGCGCGAGCGACAGGATGAAGGCCGGGATGCCGATGGTGAACCAGGCGGCGATCGTCACGTGGCGGGGCAGGAACGGGTAGCCGATCGCCTTGTAGTGGAAGATCTGCGACCCGATGCCCGCGATGCCGACCAGGAAGGCCAGCACCACCGAGTAGACGGTCTTGGTGAGGAACAGGTTGGAGACCCGCTCGATATTGCCGATCACCCGGCGGCCCTCGGCCACCACGTACGGCAGGGTCGCGAATTTGTTGTCCAGCAGCACGATCTGCGCCACCGAGCGGGTGGCCGGGCTGCCCGAGCCCATGGCGACGCCGATGTCGGCGTCCTTGAGGGCGAGCACGTCGTTGACGCCGTCGCCGGTCATGGCGACGGTGTGCCCGCGCGATTGCAGGGCTCCGACCATGGCGCGCTTCTGATCCGGGCGGACCCGGCCGAAGACGGTCTTCTCGTCGAGCACGTCGGCGAGTTCGTTCTGGTCGGTCGGCAGCGTGCGCGCGTCGACCGGATCGTCGCCGCCGCTCAGCCCGAGCGAGGACGCGACCGCGCCGACCGACACCGCGTTGTCGCCGGAGATGACCTTGGTCGAAACATGCTGGGAGGCGAAGTATTCGAGGGTGCCCTTGGCGTCGGGCCGCACCTTCTGCTCCAGCACCACCAGCGCCGCCGGGGTGACCTGGCCGGGCGCGTCGGGCGCGTCGACCGGGTGGTCGCTGCGGGCCAGCAGCAGCACGCGCAGGCCCTGGGCCCCGATCTCCTGTGCGGTGGCGGCGATCTCGGTGTCGGGGTCCAGCAGCACGTCCGGCGCGCCCATCAGCCAGTTGCCGTGCTCGCCGTAGGACATGCCGCTCCACTTCTTGGCGGAGGAGAACGGCGCGAGACCGGTGGACTGCCAGCCGGGGGCGTCCGGCAGCGCTTCCTTGATGGCCAGCACGGACGCGTTGGGGCGCGGGTCGTCGGCGGCGAGGGCGGCCAGTACGCGGCGCAACTCTTCGGGGGCCTGGCCGTCGTTCGCCGGGTCCGACGTGCGCCCGCCGTCGTCGACCGGCCGGACCTCGGCCAGCCGCATGCCGTTCTCGGTGAGGGTGCCGGTCTTGTCGGCGCACACCACGTCCACCCGGGCCAAGCCTTCGATGGCGGGCAGCTCCTGCACCAGGCACTTGCGCGCGCCGAGCCGGACCACGCCGACGGCGAAGGCGATGGAGGTCATCAGCACCAGGCCCTCGGGCACCATCGGCACCAGAGCGGCGACCATGCCGTTGACCGCGGGCCGCCAGGATTCCTTGGAGGAGAACAGCTGGTTGTAGATGGACAGCAGGCCCGCCGGAATCAGCAGGTAGGTAATGACTTTCAGGATGGTGTCGATACCGCTGCGCAGCTCGGACTTGACCAGGGTGAACTTGCTGGCCTCGTCGGCGAGTTTGGCGGCGTAGGCGTCCTTGCCGACCTTGGTGGCCCGGTAGGCGCCGCTGCCGGACACCACGAAGCTGCCCGACATGATCTGCGCGCCACGGGTTTTGTCGATCGGGTCGGCCTCACCGGTGAGCAGCGACTCGTCGACCTCGAGGAGTTCGGTCTCGATCACCTCGCCGTCGACGACGATCTGGTCGCCGGGGCCGAGCTCGATGATGTCGTCGAGCACGACCTCCTGCGGCGTGACCGCGGTGGCCTGTCCGTCGCGGCGCACCATCGGTTTGGCCTGACCGACGATGGCCAGCTTGTCGAGGGTGTTCTTGGCCCGGATCTCCTGGATGATGCCCACCGCGCTGTTGGCGATGATCAGCAGGCCGAACATGCCGTCGATGATCGATCCGGTGGCCAGCACCAGGATGAACAGCACGCCGAGGATGGCGTTGATCCGGGTGAAGACGTTCGCCCTGACGATGTCCTTGACCGACCGGCTGGCCCGTTCCGGCACATCGTTGGTCAGCCCGTCCCGCCGCCGCTGCTCCACCTCGGCGGAGGTGAGCCCCAGCGCGGGTGGGCTCGGCGGACTCGCTGCCTGCGCGGTGATCGACATGCCGACCAGGCTAGCCCGTCCGGGCCGTTAACCCAGATGTAGCTGAATTCGGCGGTGTCGAAAATGTGCGCCGTGCCAGGTCACAGGCAAACTCCGACAAATCGGACACCGTGAAGAGGTGTGGGAGAGGGCACAGATTGGGGACGAGGCGGCGCGTGACATCCGGCGGCGTCGAGCTGCGTGGCGGCGCTGGGGCTGTGCGCGGTGGTGGACAAGGCGCGGCGGTATCGCGGCGAAATAGACTTGTTGCGCACGCTAACGTAATTGGGTGGCCGAAGGACATCAGCATCCGAAGTCCGCCGCCCCGCACCCGGCCGCGGGTACCGCGACGGTGACGGCCGAGCGCGGGTGGCGTGGCCGATTCGCGCGGCACGACGGGGAGCGGGACACCGGGATCGCTTTCGGGATCAGCGCGTACTTCCTGTGGGGTCTGTTTCCCGCGTTCTTCGGTTTGCTGTCCTTCGCGAGCGCGGGCGAGGTGCTGGCCGAGCGGATCCTGTGGACCCTGGTCGTCGCCTTGCTGGCGCTGCTGGTCGCCGGGCGGCTCGGGGAGCTGCGGCGGATCGACGCGCGGACCTGGCGGCTGGCGGCGGTGGCCTCGGCCGCCATCTCGCTGAACTGGGGCACCTACGTGTACGGGGTCATCTCGCATCACGTGGTGGAGTGCGCGCTCGGCTATTTCATCAATCCGCTGGTGACGGTGGCGTTCGGCGTCCTCATCTTCCGCGAGAAACTGCGCGCCCCGCAGTGGGTCGCGCTCGGGCTGGGCGCGACCGCGGTGATCGTGCTGACCGTCGACTACGGGCGCCCGCCGTGGATCGCCTTGATCCTGGCGTGCTCGTTCGCCACCTACGGTCTGGTGAAGAAAGTGATCCGGCTGGACGCGCTGCCCGGGCTGGCGGCGGAGGGGCTGGCGGCCGCGCCGTTCGCGTTGATCGCGGTCATCGTCATCGCGCTCACCGGCAACGCGACGTTCGGCTCCGCGGCCGGGCACACCGGACTGCTCATGCTGACCGGTCCGGTGACCCTGGTCCCGCTGGTGCTGTTCGCGCTGGCCGCACCGCGAGTCCCGTTGTCCACCATGGGAATCCTGCAGTATCTGACGCCCGCGCTCCAGCTGACCTGGGGTGTCGCGGTCGGCCACGAACCGATGCCCGCCTCCCGCTGGGCGGGCTTCGCGCTGATCTGGCTGGCGCTGGCCATCTTCACCGCCGACGCCCTGCGCCGCTCCCGCCGCGCCGCGAAGACCTCCGCCTAGCGCGGCACCGCACACCCCCTCATGTGGTGTGCGGTGCCGGGCGGCCGGTCAGGGTCAGCGTGCGCCCTGGGCCTTGCCGACGAACTCGTTGGTGTAGGTGGCGTCCAGGTCGATGCGGTCCCGGACGGGCGCCACATTGCGGGAGTACCGGCCGAGGATGCGCAGGACGTTCTCCGCGCCTTCGCGTTTCATCAGCCCGTCACCGTTGAACATGCTGATCGAGTCGGTGATGGACTTGACGTACAGCTTCGGATCGCCGCCCGCGTATTGGGCGGGCATCTTGGCGGCGATCTCCTCGGGGGAGTGGGATCTGATCCAGCGCAGTGTCTCCACGAACGCGTTCGCGAGCTTCTGCACGATGTCCGGATGCGCCTGCACGGTCTCGCAGCGCATGTACAGCGACGCGGCCGGATACAGCCCGCCCAGCGCCGCCCGGGTGCCCTGTTCGTTGCGCATGTCCACCAGCACCTCGGCGTCCCCGGAGGAGACCATCTTGGCGACGGTCGGATCGGTGGTCATGCCCGCGTCGATGCCGTTGTGGTTCATGCCCGCGATGAAGGTCTGTCCCGCACCGACCTTCACCCGCGTGTAGTCGGAGGTCCCGAGCCCGGCTTGCCCGGCCAGCGCCTGGGTGAGGAAGTCGGTGGACGAACCCAGCGACGTGACACCCAGATTCCGGCCCTTGAAGTCCGCGGGCGACTTGACGGCGGCGGCGTCCTGCTGTGATACCAGCTCGACCTCGCCGGGTACGTCCGCGAACTGCACCACGGTCTTCAGGCACTGGTCCTTGGCCTGCAGGTCGATGGTGTGGTCGTAGAAGCCGACCACGGCCTGCACGTCGCCGGTGAGCAGCGCGGTCTCGGCGTTCGCGCCGGACTGCTCACCCAGCAGGTGCACGTCGAGGTCGTTGGCCTGGAAGAAGCCGAGCCGCTCGGTCAGCATGGCGGGCAGATAGATGACCTTCTCCAGGCCGCCCACCATGATGGTGATCTGCGGCCGCCCGTCAGCGGTCGGAATGGTGCGGGAGTCGCGGCAACCGGTCGCCAGCAGCAGCGAGCCGATGGCGAGCAGGATCACGGCGATATGCTTGCGGTACTTCATGGCTCAGATCCCGTGTCCCGAACCGGCCTGCGACGGCCGCCATTTCAGCAGCCGATTCTCCGCGAGTCCGATCAGCCACTCGGCGACCAGCGCCACCACGGTGATGATGATCATGCCCGCGTAGATGCCCGCCGCGTCGAATGTGCCCTGCGCGTTGCTGATCAGCAGGCCCAAACCCTTGCCGGCGCCCGCGTACTCACCGACCACCGCGCCGATCAGCGCGAAACCGAATGCGGTGTGCAGCGACGACAGAATCCAGGTGGTGGCGCTGGGCAGCACGATCGAGCCCAGCACCTGACGGCGGCTCGCGCCCAGGATGCGGGCATTGTCGATGACATTGCCGTCCACCTCACGCGCGCCGGTGAAGGCGTTGAAGAACACCGCGAAGAACACCAGCACGACCACCGTCGCCACCTTGGACTGCAAGCCCAGGCCGAACCAGATGATGAACAGCGAGGCCAGCACGATGCGCGGGACCGCGTTGAGCGCCTTGATGAACGGGGCCAGCACGTCGGCCCAGTAGCGGGAGCGGCCCAGCAGCACGCCCAGCACGATGCCCGCCACGGTGCCGATGGCGAAGCCCAGCACCGCTTCCTGCACGGTGGTGTACAGCTGCAGCCAGATCGAGCCGAACTGGGTTCCCTCGGTGAACCATTCGACCAGGCGGTCCCAGATCAGCGAGGGCTTGGAGTAGAAGAACGGGTCGATCCAATAGGTGGCGGTGAGCTGCCAGGAACCCAGCCACACGGCCACGATCAGGGCGCGCAGACCCCAGGTGCGGATCTTGTTCCTGCGCGCCTGCGAGCGGACCCGCGCGAGGATCTGCTCCTCGGTCTCCACCTCGAATTCCGGTGCGGTGGTGGCGGTCTTGTCCATAACGTCAAGCGACACGGGTCGCTCCCTTCGTGCGGGCCGCCTCGACCTGATCGCGCAGCGTTTCCCAGATCTCCTTGTAGAGGTCGCGGAACTCCTCGGTGAGCCGCACCTCCTCGACATCGCGCGGGCGGTCCAGGGTGACTCGGAAGTCGCCGCAGACTGTCGCGGGGCTCGCGGTCATGACGACCACCCGATCGGCGAGGGCGATGGCCTCCTCCAGGTCGTGGGTCACGAAAATGACCGCCGCCCGGCCCTTCTCCCGGCCCTCGGAGCCGTCCGAGCCCGACCACACCCGCAGCAGTTCGTCCTGCATGAGCTGGCGGGTCTGCACGTCCAGGGCGCTGAACGGCTCGTCCATGAGGATGATCTCGGGATCGTTGACCAGGGTCTGGGCCAGGGCCACCCGCTTGCGCATGCCGCCGGACAGCTGATGCGGGTAGTAGTTCTCGAACCCGCCGAGCCCGACCGTGCGCACCCAGCGGGCCGCCCGCTCCCGCGCCTCGGACTTGCCGACGCCCCGGAACTTGGGGCCCAGCGCCACGTTCTCGAGCACCGACTTCCACGGCAGCACCGCGTCCTGCTGGAACATGTACCCGACGCCGTCCGGGATGCCACGGACGTCCCTGCCGCGCACCAGGGTTCGGCCGGCCGAGGCCGGTTCCAGGCCCGACACCAGCGACAGGGTGGTGGACTTGCCGCAGCCGGTGGGGCCGACGACGGCGACGAATTCGCCCGCGGCGACGGTGAAGTTCAGGTCGCGCACCGCGGTGTGGATGCCGCCGTTGTTGCCGGGGAACCGCTTGGTCGCGCCGCGCAATTCGATCAGGGGTGCCGGCTCGATCGGTGGCGTCGTGCCACCGCGCTCCGTGGTCGTTGTGCTCATTACCGCTCCGTTCCAGTGCCGCCGCTGCGGCGTCGAAGCGAAGTTACGTGTGCCGGGTCACACTCCACCCGGTTGTGCGCGCAAGTCACACAAGCAGCGATTCGACCGTTTTGCGCATTCTGCTCAGGCGTTTGCGGAGGGTTGTCTACACTGGCGTCGTGGTATCGCCAGGCCCGCGTTCCGTCCGGCTCCGGACGCAGATCCTGCTGTTGCAGATCGCGGTGGTGGGTCTGACCGTCGGCCTGGCCTTCGGCGTCTTCGCGTACGTCAGCGGCGACCGCCTCTCCGGTGAATACGGGCAGCGCGCCCTGGCCATCGCCCGCACCGTCGCTTCCGACCCGCAGGTCCGCGCCGCCGTCGCGCACTACGCGGACAGCCCGCTTCCCGCTGGTCCGGGACTGAGATCGGAACTGGCCGACGGGGAACTCGAGCGGATCGCCGACAGCGCCCGGCTGCGCACGGGTGCGCTGTTCGTCGTGATCACCGACGACGCGGGCATCCGCCTGGCCCACCCCGACCGCGCCCGCCTCGGTGAGATGGTCAGCACCGACCCCTCCCGCGCCCTGGGCGGCGGCGAGGTCGTGATGCGGGAACACGGCACCCTCGGCGAATCGGTCCGGGCGAAAGTGCCCGTCCTGCAACCGGATCCGCAGGCTGGGCGGTCGGGTCCCGGCCGGGTCGTGGGCGAGGTGAGCGTCGGCATCTCGACCGCGGCCGTGCACGAACAACTGCTGCGGGATCTGCGCCGGGCCGGTCTGCTGGTCGGCGGCGCGCTGCTGGCGGGCATTGCCGGATCGGTGTTGCTGGCCCGTCGCTGGCACGGCCTGACCCTCGGTCTCGAACCCGCCGATCTGGCCGACCTCGTCCGTGAGCAGGACGCGGTCCTGCACGGCATCGGCGAGGGTGTGGTCGCCGCCGACGCGAAATCCCGGATCACCGTCGTCAACGACGAGGCCCGCCGCCTGCTCGGCATCGATCCCGCGCCCGGCAGCAGTATCGACTCCATCGGCCTGACTCCCCGTGTCCTGCAAGCCTTCCGCGCCGCCGACGGCAACCCGGTTCAGGCCGCCGTCGGCGATCGCATCGTGGTCGTCACCGCCCGCGCCGTCACCCGCGACACCCGCGCCCTCGGCGCGGTCCTGTCGGTCCGCGACCGCACCGACGTCGAATCCCTCACCCGCCAGCTCGACGCCGTCTCCACCATGAGCACCGTCCTGCGCGCCCAGCGCCACGAGTTCGCCAACCGTCTCCACCTCCTCAACGGCCTCCTTCACACCGGCCGCCCCGACGAGGCCGCCCGCTACGTCGAGGAGTTGCTGGGATCCGGACCCCTCGGCACGACGCTGCCGGGCCTCGACGCCATCAGAGACCCGTACCTGCAAGCGTTCCTGGCCGCCAAGGCCGCCCACGCCCGCGAGCAGGGCGTCCACCTCCGCCTCGGCCCCAACACCTGGGTCGACGCGAATCTCGCCGCGCCCGTGGACGTCACGACGGTGCTCGGCAATCTCGTCGACAACGCCATCGACGCGGCGAGCAGCGCCCCGGCCGCCGGCCGCGAACCCGTGGTGGAGGTCGAGTTGGTGCGCGACGGCGACACCGTGCACCTCGCGGTGGCCGACAGCGGGGCAGGCGTACCGTCCGAGCTCGCGGATTCGATCTTCGCCGAGGGAGTCTCGACCAAAGCCGGCGGCGGACCCGGCGGACGCGGCCTGGGTCTGGCGCTCGCTCGCCAGGTGGCACGCGCCCGCGGTGGCGATGTACTGCTCGGCGACCCCGGTGGGGTACGCGACGATGCGGTGGACGGGGAGCCCCGGCTGCGGGGCGCGGAGTTCATCGCCCGAATGCCGGGCGTACTGACCGAGGAGGAGCCGGCGTGGGCCGAGGAGAACTGACCGTCCTGGTGGTCGACGACGACTTCCGCGTCGCGAACCTGCACGCCGGAATCGTCTCCGCACTACCGGGATTCACGGTCGGAGCGACCGTGAACTCGATCGCCGCCGCACGCACCGCACTGGCCGAGGGCGCGTTCGATCTGGCACTGGTCGACGTCTACCTGCCCGACGGCTCCGGCGTCGACCTCGTCCGCGACCTCACCTGCGACGCCATGATGCTCACCGCCGCAACGGAATCGGCCACGGTCCGGGCGGCGCTGTCGGCCGGCGCCCTGGGTTATCTGGTGAAGCCGTTCGATCACGCGGTGCTCGCCACCCGGCTGGCCGGATACGCGCGCTACCGGCGACTGCTCGCGGGCCCGGAGGTCGCCGCCGCCGATGTCGATGCCGCACTGACGGCCCTGCGCCCCGCGGCGTCCCCGACCAGCGTGTCGACCGGCGCGGCGGCGGCCTCGCCGACGAAAGATCTGGTGCTGCAAGCGGTCCGCGACGCCGACGTCGCGATGTCGGCGGCTCAGGTGGCGGCCGCCATCGGCATTTCCCGCGCCACCGCGCAACGCTATCTGGCGAACCTGGTCGGTGCCGGTGACCTGCGAATGCAGCTGCGCTACGGCAGCACCGGCCGCCCGGAACAGGAGTACTCCGCGCCCCGGCGCGCATGACCGCTCGATCGCGGACCTCTCCTGTGACGGTCGCCACACCGCCCTTGGCGAATTCTCGGGCACCTGGTTACCGTCGAATCAGTGGCGGTGCTCCTGTCGGCCGACTTGTACCGGTCCAGGGTCGGGATCGCCACGAACACAGGAGAATTCCTATCACCATCCAGTTCAACCACACCATTGTCGCGTGCACGGACAATCGGGTTTCCGCCGAATTCTGGGCGGATATCCTCGGGGTGGAGGTGGGCAAGCCGTACGGGCCGTTCATTCCGATTTCCGTCGGGAACGGAGTCACCTTCGACTTCGCCGATCTGCCACCGGGTTTCGAGGGCGAACCGCAGCCGCAGCATTACGCGTTCCTGGTTTCCGAGGACGAGTTCGATGCGGCGTACGCCAAGATCAAGCGGTACGGCATGACGTATTGGGCCGATCCGCGGCAGCAGGGCGTCAACGAGATCAACCACAATGACGGGGGCCGGGGGATCTATTTCCTCGATCCCGTCGGCCACTACCTGGAATTGATCACCGTGCCGTACGGCGGCTGGCCGCAGGCGGAATAGCCGTCACGGGGCGACCGCGGTGCCCAGCGAGAACGCCACCCAGGGCTTGGGGCCCTGCTGGTAGTACCGGTCGATATCGCGGATCTCGAAGCCCGCGGCTTCGACCAGACCGGGGATGTCGCGGTTGAGATGGCAGCCACCGGCGACCGCCTGTTCCAGGCGATCCAGCCGGTGCTGCCATTTCCGGACACCCGGATCCGGCGCCAGTCCGTGCTCGACGAAATGGAATGTGCCGCCGGGCACCAGCACCCGGCGCACCTCGGCGAGCGCGGCGTCGACATCGGGAATCGTGCACAGCGTCCACGTCGACAGCGCGGAATCGAAACTGTCGTCGGCGAACGGCAGCGCCTGCCCGTCCAGGCCGGCGCGTTCCACCGGAACCGTCGCCGCGGCCACCCGTCCGGCGGCCATCCGCCAGCCGAGATCGGCGGGCTCGACCGCGCTCACCGACTTCACCGTCTCCGGATAGAACGGCACATTGCGTCCTGATCCGAAGCCGATCTCGACGACCCGGCCGTGGAGGCCGGCGCAGACCCGCCTGCGTTCGCCGTTCATGTTCTTCGCACCGCAGCACAGGTCGACCAGCCGGGGCACGACTCGATCCTCGTAGAATCCCACGACACCACTCTCGCAATCGGTTGGCTCGTTTGCCACTCTTTCGGTCCATACGGGCGAATCGAGCGGGCGGTTCAGTGGCCGGGCGGGAAGCGCTGGGTCAGCCAGCCGGTCACGGTGGTCAGCACCTGCGGGTCGATGGTGGTCTCGATCCGGGCGTACTCGTCCGGCGTGCCCTTGTCGGCGGGCTGCATCAGGTGATTGAGACCGTCGAACACGGTCACGGTCGCGTCCGGATCCGCGGCCAGCAGCGTCCGCGCCGGACCCTCGTTCTGGGCCGCCGGCACCTGAAGATCCTTGCCGCCGTAGAACGCCAGCACCGGAACCCGCAGCGCCGACAGCGCCGGGGCCGGGTCGTAGCAGACCAGGGCCGCCATGTACGGCGACACCAACTCGTCCATGGCCTCCTCGGAGAGCTGTTCGCCCGCGGGGAGGGTGTCATTGTGCTGGCGCACATAGTCCTTGGCGGCCACCAGATCGCCCTTGCACAGCACCGACGACAGCGTCGAGGTGAACCCGACCTGCTTGCCGACCTGCTCCGGCGTCGCGCCCTGCGCGGCCAGGATCAGCCGATTCTGTTCCAGCAGCACCTCGGAACCGGGCACAGCCGGGCCCGCCATCATGATCACGAAGGCGACCCCGCTGTCGGGCCGCCGCGCGTAGAGCGGCGCGAGGTACCCACCTTCGCTGTGCCCGAGCAGCCCGATCCGGGTGGCGTCGATATCGGAACGCCCGCGCAGGAAGGTCATTCCGGCGGCGATGTCGCCGGCGAGATCGCTGTAGGTCGCGCTGTTCAGACGCCCGCCGGTCTGCCCGACACCGCGTTTGTCGGTACGCAACACCGCGTACCCCGCGCGGGTGAGGGTGTCGGCGAGCAGCAGGAACGGCTTGTGGCCCAGCAGTTCCTCGTCACGGTCGTTGGCCCCGCTGCCGTTGATCAGCAGCACCGCCGGGAACGGTCCGCCCGTCTGCGGCTCGGTCAGCGTCCCCGCGATCGTGATGTCGCCGCTGCGATAACTGACGTCCTCGGATTTGTACGGGTAGGGCGGCTTCGGTTCCTGCGGCCGCGGCGGCCCCTCGACCTTGCCGTGGGTCAGGGTCAGCGGGAACGACTGCCCGGACTGGGTGAACTGTCCCTTGATGCTGTCGGAGCCTTTGTCGTAGACGCCCTGGAACGACGGCTTGCCCGGAATCTTGGTGATCGTCCAGGTCACGGCATCCGCGCCGGTCCGCACCTCGCTCAACGGCCCGTCCACCACCCCCTGTGCCGGAATGTCGATGGTGGCCGTGCCGTCCGCGGCGAAGTCGACTCCCACCGCCAGCGGCTGATCGGGCACTTCGATAGCGCCGTGCCAGTCCCCGGTCAGCGTGACCGGAGGGGCGCTCTCCTGCTTCGACGACGAACATCCGGCGACCAGCGCGGCGATCACGACCAGCGCCGCCGCAACCAGCGACCACGGCTTCCGCATGCGCCTCAGCCTACCGATACACCGTCGTCACCCCGCTGATCTCGGTAAACCCTCATCGGTAACGCCGCGGTCACTACCCGGCCACCCCGGATAACCACTGGGCCAACGACAGTAACTCTCCCGATGTCGTCATTGCCCTCGGTGACTGGTCACTCGTACCGTGGATGGCGTGAGCAATGACGCTACGGGGCTCGTCGACCTGCCCGCTACGGTGGGCGGCTACGCGGCCGCCGAATTCGGCCCGCTGGTACGCACTTTCGCCCGCATGGTCGGCGGTCACCCGGGCGCCGGCGGCGCGCTCACGGTGCACCTGCGCGGGGAGCCGCTGGTGCGGATCTGGACGGGGGACGCCGCGCCGGGCCGGGCCTGGGACGCCGATACCGGGGCCATCGTCTTCTCCGCCACCAAGGGCATCGCGGCCACCGTCATCCACCGGCTCGCCGACCGCGGCCTACTCGACTACGACGCCCCCGTCGCCCACTACTGGCCGGAATTCGCGGCCAATGGCAAGGGCCGAATCACGGTGCGGCAGTTGCTGTCCCACCGCGCCGGACTCTACGGGCTGCCCGAGATCGCCCGCGGCCTCGACGATGTGCTCGACCACCGCATGATGGAAGACCACCTGGCCGCCGCGAAACCCGATCATCTGCTGGGCGTCCCGACCTATCACGCGCTCACCTTCGGCTGGCTGCTCGCCGGGCTGGCCCGCGCCGTCACCGGGCGCGGCATGGCCGAACTGATCCGCACCGAGGTCGCCGAACCGCTGGGCGCGGAAGGCATCCACCTGGGCCTGCCCCCGGCCGGATCGCCGACCAGCGCCGCGGTGCTCAGCGGCAACAAGCTGTCGGCCGTCGGCGCCAACTACGTCTCGCTGGCCCTGGGCCGCGCGTATTCGCTGCCCGGCGCGGTCGGCGCGGCGGCGCGGGCGCTGTTCCTGCCCGGCCTGGATCAACTCCTCGAAGGCGAGGACCCGCCGATCCTGCACACCGAATTGGGCGCGGGCAACGGCGTCTGCACCGCCACCGGACTGGCCACGGTGTACGGGGCGCTCGCCAACGGGGGCATGCACGAGGGCCGCCGGTTCCTGTCGCCGGAGACCATCGCGGCCATGCGGCGCGTGGAGAGCTATCACCTCGACCGCGCGCTGTTCTACATCCCGATGATGTGGCACATGGGCTATCACTCGCTGCCGGTCCCGGGGGCGCGCGCCGGCTTCGGGCACATCGGATTGGGCGGGTCCTTCGGCTGGGCGGAACCCCGGCTGGGCCTGTCGGTCGGATTCGTCCACAACCGGCTCGGCCTCGGGGCCATGGGCCTGGACCAGATCGCGTCGGCATGGGTGCTGCCGCTGGCGGTGCGGGGCGCCAACGCGGCGCGCCGCACCACGACCAACGCCCAGCCCGCTGCCGCCTGAACCCGATGCCCGCGAGCGCCTCCGGGTGACCTCTGCCACGACACGCAGGGCCCGCCACGCCGTTCATCACCGGCGCCCCCGCGTGGCTTCGGAACTCGTCGGTGGGGCCGCATAGTATGTCCGGGTGTCAGCCTCGTCGGGATCATTCGTCCATCTCCACAACCACACCGAGTACTCGATGCTCGACGGCGCGGCGAAGATCACGCCCTTGTTCAAAGAGGCGACACGGCTGGGAATGACCGCCGTCGGCATGTCCGACCACGGCAATATGTACGGCGCCTCGGAGTTCTACAACTCCGCCAAGAAGCAGGGCATCAAGCCGATCATCGGCATCGAGGCCTACATCGCGCCCGAGTCCCGGTTCAACACCAAGCGTGTGCTGTGGGGCGACCCGTCGCAGAAGGGTGACGACGTCTCCGGTTCGGGTTCCTACACCCACATGACCATGGTCGCGGAGAACGCGACCGGTCTGCGCAACCTGTTCAAACTGTCCAGCCTCGCCTCCATCGAGGGCCAGCTGGGCAAGTGGGCGCGCATGGACGCCGACATCATCGCCGAGCACGCCGAGGGCATCATCGCCACCACCGGCTGCCCGTCCGGCGAGGTGCAGACCCGCCTGCGCCTGGGTCACGAGCGCGAGGCCCTCGAGGCCGCCGCCAAGTGGCAGGAGATCTTCGGTCCCGAGAACTTCTTCCTCGAGATCATGGACCACGGCCTGTCCATCGAACGCCGGGTCCGCGAGGGTCTGCTCGATGTCGGCAAGAAGCTGGGCATCCCGCCGCTGGCCACCAACGACTGCCACTACGTGCACGAGCACGACTCGGGCAATCACGAAGCGCTGCTGTGCATTCAGACCGGCAAGACGCTCTCGGACCCGACCCGCTTCAAGTTCGACGGCTCCGGCTACTACCTCAAGTCCGCCGAGGAGATGCGCGCCATCTGGGACGCGGAAGTCCCCGGCGCGTGCGACAACACGGTCCTGATCGGCGAGCGCGTCCAGTCCTACGACGATGTCTGGGCGCACCGCGACCGCATGCCGATCTTCCCGGTGCCCGAGGGCTATACCCAGGCCACCTGGCTCGAGCACGAGGTGATGAAGGGCCTGGACCGCCGTTTCCCGAGCGGGCCGCCGCACGAGTACATCACCCGCGCCCAGTACGAGCTCGGCGTCATCAACGAAATGGGCTTCCCCGCCTACTTCCTCGTCGTCGGTGACCTCATCACCTACGCCCGCTCGGTCGGCATCAATGTCGGCCCGGGCCGTGGTTCGGCGGCCGGCTCGCTGGTCGCCTACGCCATGGGCATCACGAACATCGACCCGATTCCGCACGGTCTGCTGTTCGAGCGCTTCCTCAACCCCGAGCGCGTGTCCATGCCCGATATCGATATCGACTTCGACGATCGCCGCCGCGGTGAGATGGTCCGCTACGCCACCGACAAGTGGGGCAGCGACCGCGTCGCGCAGGTGATCACCTTCGGTACGATTAAAACCAAAGCGGCGCTGAAGGACTCGGCCCGCGTGCAGTTCGGCCAGCCCGGCTTCGCGATCGCCGACCAGATCTCCAAGGCGCTGCCGCCGCCGATCATGGCCAAGGACATTCCGCTCTCGGGCATCATGGACCCGGAGCACGAGCGGTACAAAGAGGCCGCCGAGGTCCGCGAGCTCATCAACACCAACCCGGACGTCAACAAGATCTACGAAACCGCCCGCGGTCTCGAAGGCCTGATCCGCAACGCCGGTGTGCACGCCTGTGCCGTCATCATGTCCAGCGAGCCGCTGACCGACGCGATCCCGGTGTGGAAGCGCGCGCAGGACGGCGCCATCATCACCGGCTGGGACTACCCGTCGTGTGAGGCCATCGGCCTGCTGAAGATGGACTTCCTGGGTCTGCGCAACCTGACGGTCATCGGTGACTGCCTGGTCAACATGAAGGCCAACCGCGGCATCGACCTGGACCTCGACACACTGCCGCTGGAAGACGCCGCCACCTACGAATTGCTCGCGCGCGGTGACACTCTCGGCGTGTTCCAGCTCGATGGTGGCGCCATGCGAGATCTGCTGCGCCGTATGCAGCCCACCGGCTTCGAGGACATCGTCGCCGTGCTCGCGCTCTACCGCCCCGGCCCCATGGGCATGAACGCGCACAACGACTACGCCGACCGCAAGAACGGGCGGCAAGAGGTCAAGCCGATTCACCCCGAATTGGAAGAGCCACTGAAGGACATCCTGCGTGATACCTACGGCCTGATCGTGTATCAGGAGCAGATCATGCAGATCGCGCAGAAGGTCGCCGGGTACTCCCTCGGCCGAGCCGACATTCTGCGCCGCGCGATGGGTAAGAAGAAGGCCGAAGTCCTCGAGGCCGAATTCGAGGGCTTCGAGAAGGGCATGCTGGAGAACGGTTTCACCAAGCCCGCCATCAAGGCGCTGTGGGACACGATTCTCCCGTTCGCCGGTTACGCGTTCAACAAGTCGCACGCCGCGGGATACGGGCTGGTGTCGTTCTGGACCGCGTACCTCAAGGCCAATTACCCCGCCGAGTACATGGCCGGTCTGCTCACCTCCGTCGGTGACGACAAGGACAAGGCCGCCGTCTATCTGGCCGACTGCCGCCGCCTGGGCATCCAGGTGCTGCCGCCCGACGTCAACGAGTCCGAACTCGAATTCGCCTCGGTGGGCAATGACATTCGCTTCGGCATGGGCGCGGTCCGCAATGTCGGCGCGAACGTGGTGGCCTCGATCATCGCGGCGCGCAAGGAGAAGTCGAAGTTCACCGACTTCTCCGACTACCTGAACAAGATCGACGCCATCGCCTGCACCAAGAAGGTCACCGAATCCCTCATCAAGGCAGGCGCTTTCGACTCGCTCGGGCATCCGCGCAAGGGCCTGCTGCTGGTGCACTCCGACGCCATCGACGCGTGCATGTCGACCAAGAAGGCGGAGGCCATCGGCCAGTTCGACCTCTTCGGCGGCCTGGACGAGGGCGACGACTCGATCGCGAGCGTCTTCAATGTGAAGGTCCCCGACGACGAATGGGAGACCAAGCACAAGCTCGCCCTGGAGCGGGAGATGCTGGGCCTCTACGTGTCCGGGCATCCGCTCAACGGCGTCGAGCACGTGCTGACGGCACAGTCGGACACCAATATCCCGGCCATCCTCGAAGGCGACGTCAAAGACGGTTCGCAGGTCACCATTGGCGGCATCTTCGCCAATGTCACCCGCCGCGTGAACAAGAACGGTCTGCCCTGGGCCTCCGCGCAGCTGGAGGATCTGACCGGTGGCATCGAGGTGCTGTTCTTCCCGCAGTCCTACTCGGTCTACGGCATGGACGTCACCGAGGACGCCATCGTGCTGGTGAAGGCCCGCGTCAACGCCCGCGACGACCGGGTCTCGCTGATCGCCAACGACCTTGTGGTGCCGGATCTTTCCGCGATCGGCGTCGACAAGCCGCTACAGGTCGTGATCCCCACCCGCCTGTGCACCCCCGACAAGATCGGCGAACTCAAGCGCGTCCTGTCCCGCCACCCCGGCACCGCGGACGTGCACATCAAACACGTCGGTTCCCGCGATCGCACCACCAAGCTGAAGGTCGCCGACAACCTGCGCGTCTCGCCGTCCTCGGCCCTCATGGGCGACCTCAAAGCCCTGCTCGGCCCGGGCTGCCTCGCCGGCTGAGAGGCCACCGGTCGGCGACTACCCACCCCTGCCCCGTGTGCCCCTCGCGTCAGCGCGGGGCACACGGGATTTTCAGAGCCAGGTCGGGTCGCCGAACCGCGCCGCTGTCATCGGTTTCGGGTGACTTGGCGTACATGTAGGCGTACAGCTGGATCGAGACCGGTCCGGCGCACTGGTTCACGGCGATGTGGAAGTCGCGGACGACGATCTGCACGGTCTTGCCCGGCAGCAGTTCCTTGTCGGCCACGGGGACGTCCTTGACCCCACCCGGGGCCAGATCGACGCTCAACGGCACTTCGATGTTGGGCCGATGATGATCAGTGAGGGATCGACCTGGCTCACGTTCATGGTGGGCACAAAGGCCTGGGGGATCACCCCGATGTTGCCGGGCAGGGTGAATGTGCCGACCAACACGGATGAACGTCCAGTTCGAAACCGGGGGATTCCGGATCGAGATCAGCGCCGAATGGAACCGGCGATCCACCGCAGGGCCGCGATCACGGCCGCGCCGAGCACCGCGGCCTGCGCGGACCCGGTGATCAGGGCGAGGGTCAGGGCGACCACCACACCGGCGAACAAGGCTTCCAGCTTGTAGACCGGCCACGCCGTCCCGGCGATATCCACGGCCGCGATGCGCGCGACCGCGCGTTCGGTGTCCGTAGGGTGAACCACTGCCATATGGTCAGGGTAGACGTCGAACCAAAGTTCGGGCAACCGAAACTTTCTGTCGGGAACAACACATGAGCCCGGGCCGTTGCTGGTCGTATGCCACTTCACGGAGAGTACGAACCCAGCACGTCCGATTGGGCACGCGAGCAGGCCGAGAAGTACGAGAACTCCGGGGGAGCCACGGGCACCACCCTGCAGGGCGTGCCGGTCATCCTGCTGACCACCCGCGGCAACAAGTCCGGCAAGCTGCGCAAGACCCCGCTCATGCGCGTCGAGCACGACGGCGAGTACGCGGTGGTCGCCTCGCTGGGCGGCGCGCCCAAGCATCCGGTCTGGTACTGGAACATCAAGGCCGACCCGCACGTGGAACTGCGCGACCGCGACGTGGTCAAGGACTACGACGCGCGCGAGGTCACCGGCGACGAGAAGGCGGTGTGGTGGAAGCGGGCCGCCGAGGTGTGGCCCGATTACGACGCCTATCAGAAGAAGACGGCCCGAGAGATCCCGCTGTTCGTCCTCACCCCGCGCGCCTGACACGCCGTCCCGATCTCGGAGGCGGCACCGAAATGGGCGCTGCCTCCACCGGGGCGCGTGCACCCGGCTAGCATGTTCGGGTGTCTGATCCGCTTGCTGTAGCAGAGAAAGTGTCCGGTCCGCTGCCCGAATTGACGGCGGACGAGATCGACGCGGCTGCCAAGCGAATTTCGAACATTATCGAGCCGACGCCGCTGCAGCGGATTCCGCGGCTGTCGGCGCTGACCGGCGCGGAGGTCTACCTCAAGCGTGAGGACCTCACCGCGGTCCGGTCCTACAAGCTGCGCGGCGCCTACAACCTGATGGCGCAGCTCACCGACGGCGAGAAGGCCGCCGGCGTGGTCACCGCGAGCGCCGGAAACCACGCCCAGGGCGTGGCTTTCGCGTGCAAGGCGATGGGCGTGCGCGGGCGCATCTACGTGCCGCGCACCACTCCGAAGCAGAAGCGCGACCGGATCCGCGTGCACGGCGCGGAATTCGTGGAACTCATCGCGGTCGGCGACACCTACGACGCGGCCGCCGCGGCCGCCGCCGACGATGTGGCCCGCACCGGGGCCACCATGGTCCCGCCCTTCGACGATCCGCGCACCGCGGCCGGGCAGGGCACCATCGCCGCCGAATTCCTCGAACAGCTCGGCCGCGCACCGGATCTGGTGATCGTGCCGGTGGGTGGCGGCGGCTGCCTGGCCGGGGTCGGTACCTATCTGCGCGAGCGATCGCCGCAGACCGCGATCCTGGGTGTCGAGCCCACCGGCGCGGCGTCGATGACCGCCGCGCTGGTGGCGGGCGGCCCGGTCACGCTTCCCGAGATCGATCCGTTCGTGGACGGCGCGGCCGTGCGCCGGATCGGGGCGGTGCCCTACACCGCGGTGTCGCGCTTCGGTGGCCTGGTTCGTTCGCACGCCTCGCTGCCTTTACTGACCAGCACCGAAACCGAGTCCGGCGCGGGCACTTTCCGCATGATGCATGTGGACGAGGGCGCGATCTGCACGGCCATGCTGGAGCTGTATCAGAACGAGGGCGTGGTGGCCGAGCCGGCGGGCGCGCTGTCGGTGGCGGCGCTGCGTGAGATCGAGATCGAGCCGGGCTCGACGGTGGTGTGCCTGCTGTCGGGCGGCAACAACGACATCTCCCGCTACGGCGAGGTGATCGAGCGCTCGCTGGTGCATCAGGGCGTGAAACACTATTTCCTGGTGGACTTCCCCCAGGAGCCCGGTGCGCTGCGCCGCTTCCTCGACGAGGTGCTCGGCCCCGACGACGACATCACCCTGTTCGAGTACGTCAAGCGCAACAACCGGGAGACCGGGGCGGCGCTGGTCGGCATCGAACTGGGCAGCCCGGACTGCCTGGAGCCGCTGATCGCGCGGCTGGAGGCCTCGCCGATCCAGGGCCAGCGGCTGGACCCGAACTCGCCCGCGTACCGGTACCTGACCTGATCCGGTGACCCGTGTGATCCGACCCCTCGTTCGGATCACACGGGACCGGTTGCCCCCGTGAGGTTCTCAGGCGTGCAGTGGGTATCCCGCCGCCGAGCCGTGGATGATGCGCGGATCGCCCAGTGTGCGGTTCAGCTTCGTGATCACCTCGCCCACGCCGGTCCCGGTGCCGGATTCGCCACAGGCGGTGGCGATGCCGGCCGGGCTGACCAGGGTGCCCGCACGCTCGGCGAGCAGTTCCAGCCCGCAGAACTCGCGCATCGTCCTGCTCGGCAACACGCCGTCGCGGCGGACGCGGCGCCGCAGACGATCGACCACCAGGTCGCCGATGGTGAGCGGGGGCGTCGGCTGGGACCGCCGCGGTGGGGACATGGGCTCACCGTGCCACGCCGATCGTGAACGAGTCATGACCGGTCGCGGGCCGAACCCGGCGTGTCGATGGCGCTGGTGCGGGGATTCCTGGGGCCCGCACGGGGTTAACGGCCGCGCGGCGGGGCCGCGATTATTCGAGTAGTTCGCTACGCAGGAAACCGGACGGTCAGGACGGGAGGCTGGCGTTCATGAAACGACTCGTGGTGTGTTGCGACGGCACCTGGCAGGCCGAATCGAGCTCGGCGGTGTCCAATATCGTGAAGATCGCCGAGACGGTCCGGCTGACCGGGACGGATCAGGACGGGAACCGCGTCGGCCAGCGCATCAACTATGTTCCCGGACCCGGCTCCCGCGGCTTCATGTCCGACAAGCTCCTGGGCGGCGCCTTCGGGCTGGGCCTGGAGGCCAACCTGTCGGCCGCCTACTGGCAGCTGGCCCTGAACTGGGAACCCGGCGACGAGATCTACATCTTCGGCTTCAGCCGCGGCGCGTACACCGCCCGCAGCCTGGCCGGGATGATCAACCGGCTCGGCATCCTGACCTACCCGGCCATGATCGGCGGCCAGTACCCCAAGGCCTTGAGGATCTACCGGACGCGCAAGAAGCACGCCGACGACCCGGACCCGCCCGAATGGGCCGAGTTCCGGGCCCGGAACTCCCACCCCCAGGCCCCGGCCATCAACTTCCTGGGCGTCTTCGACACAGTGGGCGCGATGGGCGTCCCCGGCATCACCGCGCGCGTGCACCGCTTCCACGATGTGCGGCTCTCGCGCATCGTGCGGTGCGCGCGGCAGGCACTGGCCATCGACGAGCGGCGGCGCGCCTTCTCGCCCTGCCTGTGGGAGGTCCCCGACGAGCAGCGCGAGCTCTACGCCGACCGGCCCGACCGGGTGAAGCAGGTCTGGTTCGAGGGCGTGCACTGCGATATCGGCGGCGGCTACGCCGACTGCGGCCTGTCCGACATCACGTTGCGCTGGATGATCGCCGAAGCCGAGGCCGAGGGCCTGGCCTTCGACCACGATCGACTCGACGACCTGTTGCGCGGCTGCCCGTTCGACGCCCCGCACCTGCACGATTCGCTGAGCCCGGGCTTCCGCATCCTCAATGCCGCGCGCATGACCACCACCTGGCGCAGCCCGCGCTTCTACTGGGACTCGTGGCGCAAACTGCTGCAGCCCGGCGACCAGGACAGCTTCCTGGCCTCCACCGTCGGGGATCGAAAAGGCTACCGCCCGGCCAATATTCGGCGCTGGTGCGAGCGCCGCCCCGGTCCCGTCCCGTCGGAGTTGATCGAGTCGATCGACCTGGTTCCGCTGCCCCGGCATCCGGTCAGCATCGACGAGGGGAGCGGATCGGCGGAATCCGCCGCCTGATAATGGGCTGCCGGACGGGCGTGACGGCGCTATCCACCAGGTCGTCCACCGGGACGTCAAGCCCGCCAATATCTTCCGCACCGGCGCCGCGGGCACGGACTGGGTCCTGATCGGCGACTTCGGCATCGCCCGCAGCCTCGCCGCCGAGGAAACCCGGACCGCCACCGGTCGCTGGGCCTTCTCCCAGCCCTACGCCCCACCCGAACAGTGCGCGGGCCGCACCGTCGGCCCGCCCGCCGACGTCCACGCCCTGGCCGTCACCCTCCACCAGCCCACCACCGGCCACCTCCCGCGCGAGATCCCGATCCCCGCAACGGATCCGAGCCTCCCCGGTCTGCTCGGCGTGGTGCTCGCCAAGGCCACCGCCTGGCAACCGGCCGACCGCTACCCCGGCTGCGGCGCCCAAACCTCCGCCGCCATGACCTGGCCCACCACGGCCGGCGACGGCACCCCCCAACCCCCCCTGCCGCGCAGTCGGTATCTGAGAACCAGAGCGGGCAAGCGCGCCTCCGCCCATGACGGAGTCGTCGGATCGCAGACCTCGGCCGCCTCGGTATGGCCAATCTCCGCAGGCCGCGACTGTGGTGTGCCCGAGCCGCTCGCCGCGGAGTCGGTTCTCGAGGCTGCGGACCGACGAGCCCGCCGCGGTTCTCGCGGCAGCTGTCTCCGGTTGGGTGGGCCGGGTGTCAGCGCACGAGCAGGGCGACCGGGAGGCGGGCGAAGAGCTTTTCGAGGCGGGCGCGGCCGGAGAAGGTGTGGCCGGTGAGGCGGTCGGTCCAGTGGCCTTGGGGGAGGTCGAGGACCGTGTCGCCCCAGCCGCCGGCCTCGTCGAGGCGAATGCTGTGGCGGGTGACGGCGACGATGATCTCGGGGGTTTCGCCGGTGCGGCCGCGGGCGTAGGAGAGCAGGTGGTGGTCGCGGTCGCCGGAGGCGAACAGGGGCGTGTAGGTGCCGCCGACGAAGCAGTCGGGGCGTTCGCGGCGCAGCCACAGCGCGTAGGCGGCGATCCACATCTTGACCGCGCCGGTGGGGTCGAGATCGGGCGTGCCGGTGAGGGATTGGAGCAGCAGGGAGCGGTGGGTGAAGTCGACCGGGCGGCGGTTGTCGGGGTCGACGAGCGAGTCCTCCCACAGTTCGCAGCCCTGGTAGATGTCGGGGATGCCGGGGCCGCACAGCTGCAGCAGCTTCTGGGCCAGGGAGTCGGTCCAGGCGTGGATGGCGAGATCGTTGACGAATTCCCCGAGTTCCGAGCCGACCGGTCCGTCGAGGACGGCGTCGATCCAGCGGTGCACCGCCGTCTCGAACTCGATATCGGGTTCCTCCCACGAGGATTGGGTGCCCGCCTCGCGGACCGCCTTCTCCGCGAACCGGTGCAGCCGTTCCCGCAGCCCGGGCACGCTCGCGGCGGGCCGTCCGTCGGCGGGCCACACCCCGAACATGTTCTGCAGCAGGAACAGTGTGGTCGCGCCGTCGGGCCCGGGCGCGATCTCCTCCCAGGTGCTGACCGACCGCGCCCAGATGTCGGGCACCTGCGACAGCATGCCGATGCGGGCGCGCACGTCCTCGCCGCGCTTGGTGTCGTGGGTGGACAGGGCGGTCATGGTCGCCGGCCAGCGGGCGGCGCGCTCGGCGTTGGCGAGATGGAATTCGATGGGGGAGCACCCGAACCGGGCCGGGTCCGCGCCCATCTCCTGCAGCGACACCAGCCGGGCGGCACGGTAGAACATGGTGTCCTCCACCGCTTTCGCGCTCATCGCCCCGCCCACCTGGTGGAAGCGGGTGACGGCCTCGCCACCCACGGCGAGCGCGGTCACCAGCACCTGCAGCGGCGCGGTGAGTTCGGCATTGCGGCGCGCCACCTCCGCGACCACCGCGCCGACCATCCCGGCCAGCGGCGCGTAGTCGGTGCGGTACACCGGCATGAACGACAGCACCTCGATGACGGCGTTGGTGAGCGCCATGGTGTCGAACACGTCGGCGCGGGCGTCGCGTTTGACCGCCGCCACCAGCCGCCGCACCTCCGGCACCAGCATGGTCTCGGCGACCGCGCGGCGAATCCGATGCTCCTGCTCGGTGAACCAGGCCCGGTCGCTGCCGTGCCCGGTGAACTGCCGCGACAGATCGGTGAGCTGCTTCTCCCCGTCCGGGTCGATGAGCACCCCGCCGATGTCGGCGAGCGCGTCGTAGCCGGTGGTGCCGTCGATCGGCAGCGTGGCGTCGAGGGGCTCACGGTTGGAGAGCACCTTCTCGACCAGCAGCAGCCGCTGCGGCCCGATCAGCCGCCGCAGCCGCCGCAGGTATTGCGCAGGTTCGGCCAGCCCGTCGGGATGGTCCACGCGCACACCGTCGATGAGGTCGTGCTCGCACCAGGCGGCCAGTTCGCGGTGGGTGGCCTCGAAGACCGCCGGGTCCTCCTGGCGCAGCGCGGCCAGCCCGCCGACGGTGAAGTAGCGCCGGTACCCGCACAGCCCGGATTTCCAGTTGACCAGCCGATAGTGCTGTTTGTCGTGGATGCGCAGCGCGTTCTCGCCGTCGGTGCCCGGGGCGATGGGGAAGCGCATATCGTGCAGCGCCAGCATGGGTTCGGGCCCGGACCGGTCCACGGTCAGCGCGGCCGGATCGTTCTCCCCGGCCAGCACCGGCAGCGCGATCCGCCCGCCCGCGCCGTTGCCGGAGGTCCAGTCGATGTCGAACCAGGTGGCGTAGGGCGAGTCCTTGCCGTCCCGCAGCACCTCCCACCACCACTGGTTCTGCCGCGGATCGGCCACCGACACGTGGTTGGGCACCAGGTCGACGATGAGCCCCATACCGCGGCTGCGCACCTCGTCGGCGAGGGCCTTGAGCCCGGTCGGCCCGCCCAGCCCCGCCGACACCGTGGTCGGGTCGATGACGTCGTAGCCGTGGGTGGAGCCGCGGGCCGCACTCATGACGGGCGACAGGTACAGGTGCGAAATGCCCAGCTGTTGCAGGTATTCGGCGATACCGCGCGCGTCGGCGAAGGTGAGCGCGTCGGGCCGCAGCTGCAGGCGGTAGGTGCTGCGCACGGGCATCTGGCGGGCGATGGGGCCGGTGGTGTGTTCGGGCGAGCTGGTCATGTCGCTACCGATCATGCCGTACGGCGCAGTACGACGAGACAGCGTGCGGGCACTTGCACCGTGGCCGACGCGCCGTGAGGGTCGCTGCCTGCCGGTTCGCCGGTCGGGGTGGAGCAGTCCAGTGTCACGGTCCAGCTGTCGCCGTGCCGGGCGTCGGGCAGGGTGAAGTCGAGGGCCTCGTCGTGGGCGTTGAAGCACAGCAGGAACGAGTCGTCGGTGACGCGCTGCCCGCGCGGGCCCGGTTCGCCGATGCCGTCGCCGTTGAGGAACACCGCGAGCGAGCGCGCGAAACCGGTCTCCCAGTGGGCGTCGGTCATGGCCGCGCCGCCGGGGGTGAACCAGGCGATGTCACCGAGCCCGTCCGGCGCGGGCGCGGGATCGAAGAAGCGCCGCCGCCGGAACACCGGGTGCGCGGCGCGCAGGGCGACGGTGCGCCTGGTGAATTCGAGCAGCTCGGCCTCGGTGTCCATGCGGGTCCAGTCCATCCACGACAGCGGCGAATCCTGACAGTAGACATTGTTGTTGCCGTGCTGGGTGCGGCCGAACTCGTCGCCGTGCAACAACATCGGGGTGCCCTGGGAGAGCATCAGGGTGGCGAGCAGGTTGCGGCGCTGCCGGGCCCGCAGGGCCAGGATCTCCGGGTCGTCGGTGGGGCCTTCGACGCCGCAGTTCCAGGAGCGATTGTAGGTTTCGCCGTCCTGGTTGCCCTCGCCGTTGGCGTCATTGTGTTTCTCGTTGTAGGACACCAGGTCCGCGAGGGTGAACCCGTCGTGCGCGGTGACGAAGTTGATGCTGGCGCTGGGCCGGCGGCCGGTCGCCTCGTACAGGTCCGAGGAGCCGGTGAGCCGGGACGCGAACTCGCCGAGGGTGGCCGGTTGCCCGCGCCAGTAATCCCGCACGGTGTCACGGTATTTGCCGTTCCATTCGGTCCAGGCGACCGGGAAGTTGCCGACCTGATAGCCGCCTTCCCCGACATCCCAGGGTTCGGCGATCAGCTTGACCTGACTCACCACCGGATCCTGATGCACCAGGTCGAAGAAGGTGGAAAGGCGGTCCACGTCGTGTAATTCGCGGGCCAGGGTGGCGGCCAGGTCGAAACGGAAGCCGTCCACGCGCATGTCGAGCACCCAGTACCGCAGCGAATCCATGATCAGCTGCAAGGCGTGCGGATGCCGCATGTTGAAGCTGTTGCCGGTGCCGGTGTAGTCCATGTAGTGCTGTGGATCGTCGTCCACCAGTCGGTAGTACGCGGCATTGTCGAGGCCGCGGAAGCTGAGGGTCGGCCCGAACTCGTTGCCCTCGGCGGTGTGGTTGTAGACCACGTCGAGGATCACCTCGATGCCCGCGGCGTGGAAGGCGCGCACCATGGCCTTGAATTCGGTGACCGCGGCGGCGGGGGAGGCTCCGGCGGCGTAGCCCCGGTGCGGCGCGAAGTAGCCGAAACTGTTGTAGCCCCAGTAGTTCCGCAGTCCCCGGTCCAGCAGGATGCGGTCGTCGAGGAACTGGTGCACCGGCATGAGTTCCACCGCGGTGACGCCGAGCCCGCGCAGGTGGTCGATGATCGCGGGGTGCGCCATGCCCGCGAAGGTGCCGCGCAGCTCCGGCGGCACCTCGGGGTGGGTGACGGTCATGCCCTTCACGTGCGCCTCGTAGATGACCGTCTCGTGGTACGGCCGTTTCGGCGCGCGGTCGTCGGCCCAGTCGAACCAGGGGTTGATGACCACCCCGGTCATGGTGTGCCCGAGCGAGTTCTGCCCGTAGTTGTAGGGCGCGATGGCCGTACCGAAGTCGCCCTCGAACGCCTTGCCGTACGGGTCGAGCAGCAGTTTGCTCGGATCGCAGCGCAGGCCCTCGGCCGGCTCGAAGGGGCCGTGCACCCGGAATCCGTAGCGCTGCCCGGGGCCGATCCCGGGCAGGTAGGCGTGCCAGACGTACCCGTCGACCTCCTCGAGCTCGATCCGGGTCTCCCGGTGCTCGGCGTCGATGAGACACAGCTCCACCCGCCGGGCCACCTCGGAGAAAACGGAGAAGTTCGTTCCGGCGCCGTCGTAGGTCGCGCCCAGGGGGTAGGCGGTCCCCGGCCAGACACCGAGCCCGGTGGTGCCGGGAGTCGCGGGAGCCATACCGGGAACCCTATCGGCCCGCGCTTGCCGGGTCGTACGGCGGTTCTGGTAACTTGAACGCCGTTCAAGCCCGCTCCTCGAAGGACCACCTGTGGCATTGACCGACCCCCTGACGGCATCGGCCGCGCTGTCGTCCGCCGAGATCACCGCCCTCGACGCCGCGCACGTGTGGCATCCCTACGGCGGCTTCCCGGCCGGCACCGAACCCCTGGTGGTGGCCTCGGCGTCGGGCACCCGGCTCACCCTGGCCGACGGCCGGGAACTGGTGGACGGCATGAGTTCCTGGTGGGCGGCCGTGCACGGGTATCAGCACCCGGTGCTGGACGCGGCGCTGCTGGCGCAGTCGCGCAAGATGAGTCACGTCATGTTCGGCGGGCTCACCCACGAACCCGCCGTGCGGCTCTCGCGACTGCTGGTCGAGCTCACCCCCGAGGGCCTGGACAAGGTGTTCCTCTGCGACTCCGGCTCGGTGTCGGTCGAGGTCGCGGTGAAGATGTGCCTGCAGTACCAGCGCGCGGTGGGCCGGCCCGGGAAGCATCGGCTGATGACCTGGCGCGGCGGCTACCACGGCGACACGTTCACCCCCATGAGCGTGTGCGACCCGGAGGGCGGCATGCACTCGCTGTGGTCGGACGTGCTGGTCCCGCAGATCTTCGCGAGCGCGCCCCCCGCCGACTTCCGGCCGGAGTACGTCGCCGAACTGGAACGGACCATCGCCGAGCACGCCCACGAATTGGCCGCCGTCATCGTGGAACCCGTGGTGCAGGGCGCGGGCGGCATGCGTTTCCACGACCCGCGCTACCTGACCGAACTGCGCCGCCTCTGCGACGAACACGACGTCCTGCTGGTCTTCGACGAGATCGCCACCGGATTCGGCCGCACCGGAACACTTTTCGCCGCCGACCAGGCCGGCGTCCGCCCCGACGTGATGTGCGTCGGCAAGGCCATCACCGGCGGCTACCTGACCCTGGCCGCCGCCCTGACCACCACGGAGATCGCCCAGGCCATCAGCCGCTCACACGGCGGTCTCATGCACGGCCCGACCTTCATGGGCAACCCCCTCGCCTGCGCGGTGGCGGTCGCCTCGATCGAACTGCTGCTCTCGCGCGACTGGCGGGGCGAGGTCACCCGGATCGAGGCCGAGCTGAACTCCGGTCTGGCCCCGGCGCGGGACCTGCCCGGCGTCGCCGACGTGCGGGTGCGCGGTGCCATCGGGGTGATCGAGCTCGATCACCCGGTGGACATGCGCGCGGCGACGCACGCCGCCGTCGATGCGGGAGCCTGGCTGCGGCCCTTCCGCAACCTGGTCTATGCCATGCCCCCGTTCATCAGCACCTCGGAGGACGTCCGCCGGATCACCGCCGCCATGCTCGCGGCTGCCGCGGCCTGATCCTGAACTACCGCCGGGATGCCGAATTCCTAGCGGTTGGCCCGTTTCTCGCGTGCTTTGTCTGCATTGTCGCTGTCTGACAGGACTTCCCAGACCTTGAACACGCAGTGATAGTCATCGGACCAGCCACGTGCGATCAGCATGAAGGTGTCGCCGTCGCGCAGAATCGTGCGGCGGCTGATCAACTTCGGATGATCGGGAATGAATTTCGAGACGAGGTCAGGGACCTTCGCGAGAGCTTGTTCGCGGGTTCCCACCACCTCGGTGAGGATCTTCGGACTCCAGGTCTTGGAGTCGCCGAAGCCGGTCGTCTGCTCGACCACTATTGCCCATCGTGGCATCGCGCAGCCTCCTTACGATCCTCCAGCATAGCGCCGTCCACCGACACCCATGGCCTCCTGAACGGCGTTCAAGTATGCTTCCGAGCTGTGACTGCCGATCCCTTGAGCTGGCTCGACACCCGCGCCGCCGAACGCGTGGACGCGGGGCTGCGCCGTGAACTGCGACCCCGCACCTCCGACGCGGCGAGCATCGACCTGGCCTCCAACGACTACCTCGGGCTCGTCCGCCACCCCGAGGTCGTCGAGGGCTCGGTCGCCTCGGTGCGGTACTGGGGCACCGGCTCCACCGGTTCGCGACTGGTCACCGGGACCACCGTCGAACACGAGCAGCTCGAGCGGGAACTCGCCGAATTCGTGGGCGCGGAAGCCGGATTGGTGTTCGCCTCCGGCTACGCCGCCAACCTCGGCGTGGTCACCGCGCTGGCCGGACGTGGGGCGCTGGTGGTTTCGGACGAGGGCAGTCACGCCTCCCTGGTGGACGCCTGCCGGTTGTCGCGGGCGCGGGTGGAGATCGCGGCGCACAAGGATCCCGCAGCGGTGGATCGGCTGCTGTCGCGGCGCACCGAGGAACGCGCGCTGGTGCTCACCGATTCGGTGTTCAGTGCCGACGGCGACCTGGCGCCGCTGACCGAACTGCATCGCGTCACCCGGGCCAACGGCGCGGTCCTGATCGTGGACGAGGCGCACGGACTGGGTGTGCGCGGCGACGGCGGCCGTGGTCTGGTGCACGAGTGCGGGCTGGCCGGGGAACCGGACCTGATCATCACCGCGACCCTCTCCAAAGCCTTTGCCGCACAAGGCGGCGTGGTGCTGGCGAGCGAGCGGGTGCGCGCGCATCTGATCGACGCGGCCCGCACCTTCATCTTCGACACCGGCCTGGCTCCGGCCGCCGTCGGCGCGGCCCGCGCGGCGCTGGGGCTGCTGCGCCGCGAGCCCGAGATGGCCCAGCGGGTCCTCGACCGCGCCGCCGACCTGGCCCGCATCGCCGGTGTCGGGCACCCGGAGTCGGCGGTCGTCTCCGTCGTACTCGGCGAGGCGCAGATCGCCTACGACGCCGCCCAGGCCTGCCGGGCGCGCGGCCTCAGCGTCGGCTGCTTCCGCCCGCCGTCGGTGCCCGAGGGCACCTCGCGCCTGCGCCTGACCGCGCGCGCCGATCTCACCGAGGCCGAATTGGCCACCATCGCCACCGTTCTCGGCGAGGTACTGGCCGAAGCCCGTGGGCGGGAGGCCGTTTCGGTATGACCGCGACACTGCTGTTCGTCACCGGCACCTCGACCGATGTCGGCAAGACCATCGTGACCGCCGCGCTGGCGGCGACCGCCCGCGCCGCCGGGACCGAGGTCGCGGTGGTCAAGCCCGCGCAGACCGGCATGGCCCCCGGCGAACCCGGCGACCTGGCCGACATCACCCGGCTCAGCGGTGTGACCCGCACCCTCGAATTCGCGCGCTACCCCGACCCGCTGGCCCCCGACACCGCCGCGCGCCGCTGTGGTCAGCCGCTGCTCACCCTGGCCGAGACGGTCGCCGGGATCGAGTCCTGCGCCGACGCCGACCTGATCCTGGTCGAGGGCGCCGGCGGGCTGTTGGTGCGTATGGGCGAGTTCACCCTGCTGGACCTGGCCCAGAAGATGAGCGCCCCCGTCCTGCTGGTGGCCGCCGCCGGGCTGGGCACCCTCAACCACAGCGAGCTGACCACCCGCACGCTGGCCGCGGCGGGCGTCGACTGCGCGGGCCTGGTCATCGGATCCTGGCCCGCCGCACCCGATCTCGCCGCCGAATGCAATCGCACCGATCTGCCCGCCGTCACGGGCGTCGACCTGGTCGGTTCGCTGCCCGCCGGAAGCGGGGCCCGGGACCGACGCGAGTTCACCGCGGCCGCGCCCGGCTGGTTCGACGCGGACTGGACCGATCGGTATCTGCGCCCCTGACCGGTAGCCGCGGCCCACGAATTCCTCACGGACGTCCTGCGACAGTGGCGGCATGAGGAGAGCCGATGGTGGCGAGCATGCCACCACGCACCGCCTGCGCGCCGATGGCCGGGCGGCCGGGATCGGGGCCCTCGCGAAGGTCGCGGGGATGTCCGGGGGACAACGCCGCGGGGCGTCCGGTGGGGGTCGGTCCCTGACCGAGGCGCACCGCCGCAGGCGTGGACGGCGGCCTGGGTGGTGGTTGGCCGGCCCGCATGTGGCGAGCAGGTGCTGCCCTGTACTTCCGTTGCCGAGGCTGTCGGTCATGGCCGGATGACCGGTATGGATGCTGTAATTACGCAGGTGCGGGTACTCGTGGTCGAGGACGACGGCAACCTGGGCGACGAGGTCGCGGGGGGCCTGCGGGCGGCGGGATTCGCGGTGGATCTGGCCCGCGACTACGCCGACGCCGACCTGAAGATCGAGGTCAACAGCTACGACTGCCTGGTCATCGACCGGGGACTGCCCGACGGGGACGGGCTCGACCTGGTGCGCGCGCAACGCGAGGCCGGGCGGCGCACCCCGGTCGTCATGCTCACCGCCCGCGACGCGCTCGCCGACCGGCTCGACGGGTTCGCCCACGGCGCGGACGACTACGTCGTGAAGCCTTTCGCCATGGACGAGCTCGCCGCCCGCGTGGGCGCGCTGTGCCGCCGCCGCGAACTGCCCGCGCCGACCCGCACGGTCGTCGGCACCCTGCTCGTGGATCGCCCGCGCCGCCGCGTCCACCGCGCGGGCACGCTGCTCACCTTGACGCCCAAGGAATTCGGTGTGCTCGAACTGCTCGCCGCCCGCGCCGGATCGGTGGTCACCCGCACCGAACTCATCGAATGCTGCTGGGACGAAATGGCCGAGCCCGCCTCCAATGTCGTCGATGTCGTGATCGCCCAGCTGCGCCGCAAACTCGGCGCGCCACCGCTCATCGAAACCGTGCGCGGCGCCGGTTTCACCATCGCGCCGTGACCATCCGGCGGCGACTCGCGTCCTGGCGTGAGCGGCGCATGATCGCCGAATTCGCTGCGCCCCACCAGGATTCCGGTCCAGGGGGCGCGACGCCGCCGAGCGCGCGCGGGCGGATGGGGCACGGCCCGGGGACGGCGGAAAGCGCCGGGCGGCCGCCGGGGCTGCTCGGGCGGTTTCGGCGCGGGCCGGGAACACCGACCTCGCCGGGCCGGTTGCGGCGGACCCGCTGGCTGCTGACCGGGCTGTTCACCGCATTGACCGCGCTGTGCCTGGTCGTACTCGCGTCGATCGCGGCCTCCATCGACGCGCACTCCCGCGAACACGACCTCGACGCCGGGGTCGATCGGGTCGTGACCGGTGTGGTGCGGGAGGTGTACTGGAACGAGGACGGCAGCGTCGATCTGGAGACGGTGCGCGGGGACGAGGATCTGGTCGGGGGCGTCAATGCCGTCACGATCCTGGTCCGGCAGCCCGACGACAGCTGGCGGGAACTGTTCGTGCACAAGCGATCCGGGTTGCCCGCGGAGCTGACCGGACTGGCGCGGCGGGCCGCCGACGCCGAGGCGACGCAGTGGCACACCACCACCGATCGCGACGGAGAGCCGGTGCGGCTGGCGGTGGCTCCCGCCTGGGACACCGACGCCACCGTCGGGGCCGTCGTCGTCGCGGGCGGTGATCCGGAGCCCGGCTCCCGCGATCACCGCAGGCTGGTGGTGGCGTTGTGGAGCGGCGGACTCGCCCTGGTGGCGCTCGCGGCGCTGGCCGGGCACCTGCTGTCGGGGGTGAGCATGCGCCCGGCGGTGCGGATGCTCGACGAGCAGGAACGGTTCCTGTCGGAGGCGTCGCACGAATTGCGCACGCCCCTCGCAACCCTGCGCCTCTATCTCGACGCCGCGCTGCGGGATCCGGCCGACGCCCGCCGCGCCGTCACCGACGCGCGCTCGCTCACCGATCGCATGGGCCGCATGGTCGCCGGGCTGCTGGCCCGCACCCGCGCGGAAACCGGTGCGGGCGAACTGGATCGGCAGCGGCTGTTCCTGGATCAGCTGGTGGAGGGCGTGGTCGCCGACTGCGGCGGCGAGATCGAGCTGAGCGCCGAACCCACCGCGGTGTGGGCGGACCCGGAGTTACTGGCTCTGGCCGTGCGCAATCTCGTCGACAACGCGCTGGTGCACGGCGGCCCGCCGGTGCGGGTCCGGGTCGCTGCGGGGCAGGTGATCGTGCGCGATCACGGGCGCGGGCTGGATCCGGCGCTCACCGACCCGTTCCGGCGCGGCGCGGTCGGCGCGGGCGGGCGGCACGGCATCGGACTGTCACTGGTGCAGTGGGTGGCCGCGGTCCATTCCGGTTCGGTGACACTGGTTCCCGCGCCCGGCGGCGGCACCCTGGCCGCCCTCACCCTGCCGGTCGCGCCGGACGACGCGGGCACCGATGCGCCGGGGCTGTCGTGATCTTGGTCACATCGGGCGTAGGGTGGCGCCCGTGCCTTCCACTCGAGTCGAGAAGTTCGTCGGCGCTCCGCGTCCCAGCGTTTTCCGCGCCCTCCTGGACGCGCATTCGGTGCGGACCTGGATGGTGCCCGACGGAATGACCAGCCGCGTCCACGAATTCGATGCCCGCGTCGGCGGGCGGTTCCGCATCTCGCTGACCTACGACCTGCCCACCGAGGCCGGCAAGACGAGCCCGCACACCGACACCTTCCACGGGGTCTTCGCCCGCGTCGTCCCCGACCGCGAGGTGGTGCAGACCATCGAGTTCGAGACCGACAATCCGGAACTGACCGGCGAGATGACGGTCACCTACACCCTCGACGACGCGCCCGGCGGCACCCGCGTCACCGCCCGGCACGACAATCTGCCGCCGGGGCTGTCCCCGGAGGACAACGAGGTCGGCTTCCGCACGGCCCTGCACAATCTCGCCGCCCTCGCCGAACGCGCCGAGGGACACTGATCCACGCCGCGGCACGCGCAGGTGAAGCCTGCGATATCAGCAGATGACACCCAGCACAAGCCTGGATGACGAGCCGGAAATTCGTACAGTGGATTGATGGCCCTGCCGGGGTTCCCGCATCCGTCCGGCGCCGCCGACTACGACGATCGGCGACGGCGCGCCCGGCTGCGATCCACCCGGCTCGGCGCGCGCTGGGGACGCTTCCGCCGGGCCCGGCTGCTGGCCCTGCGACTGGGCCTGGTTCCGCTGGTCGCGCTGGGCGCGTTCGTCGAGTACATCGGCCTGGACGTGCTGCCCGAACAGGATCGGCTGGCCCGCACCGAACCGTCGGTGCTGCCCATCGCCGCGCCCGCGGAACTACAGGCCACCGACACCGCCGTCTTCGATCTGGTCGGGCTGGGCGTGCTCGACGCCGGGGACACCGCGCGGGCGCTGCCGTCACTGTCGCGGCTGGGATCGGTGTGGGCGGTCCGCTACGACAACACCGGTATCGACACCAAGGTGATCGCGGATCTCATCGTGAAGGTCACCGACGCCGCCAAGGTGCCGAACGTGGTGCTGGCCGGGCACAGCATGGGCGGGGTCATCGCGCTCGAGATCGCCAAGCACCTGCACGAGGACAGCGGAGGCGCCCGGGTGCGGGCGGTGATCCTGGACTGCACGCCGGTGGATCTGAACGCGGTGCGGCCCGAGAGCCGCGACCAGGGCGAGGAGATGCTGCGCTGGATGGGCTGGGTGCCCGGGGCGCGGGAGAGCCGGATGCTGCGGCTGGTCGTGGAAGTGTATGCGCGCCATGACCGTTTCGTCGGCGGGCGCTACGTGATCCGCGGCGGCGAGTTCCGGCGCGCGGTCGACGACGTGCTGCGGTCCAAGATCCTCAATACCGACGCCGCCAGCAACGGGCTGATCGAGGCGCAGTTCAAGGCCATCGTGGCGGGCGGTGCGGTCGACGACCTGCGGGCGCTGGCCAAACCCGCGGCGGGCAAACCTCGCCCGGCCATCGTGTTCATCCGGCCGCACGACCCGTACGACGATCCGGTGGTGAACGTCGAGTACTCGCACCAGGTGCTCATCGACCGGGTCGGCGGGGTGCGCGGGACCCTGCTGGTGGTGACCACTCGAACCACCGGGCACGCCAACCCGATCGAGCGGCCACAGGAATACAACACCGTCATCGAACAGCAGGTGGTGCCGTTCGTGCGGCAGTTGTGGCGGGACCAGTCCGGAGCCGCCGCGGTCGGCCACTGAACGGGGGTCCGGGCCGGTGGCTCGGTGTGGCCCGCTCAGCGCTCGGTGTGGCCCGCCTAGCGCACCGCGTCGTCGGCGGCCGGACGAATCCCCGAAGCGGGCACCAGGTTCCAGCGTTCCAGCTGCGCCCGCACCTGCTCGGCGGCGTCGATGTTCAACGGCCCGCTGGTCCACAGCGCGTACGGCAGGTTCAGGAACCGGCCCTGTGTGACCGCCCGCAGATTCTGGATGCCCGGCTTGCCGCGCAGCAGATCCACCTTCTGCTGGAAGGTCTGCGGCGGATAGTCGACGAACACGATGGCGTCCGGGTCGGCCGCCGCCAGCCGCTCCCACGACACCGCCGTCCAGGTGTCGGCCACATCCGCGAGAGCATTGCGCGCGCCCGCCGCCTCCAGGATCGCCTGCGGTGCACCGTATTGCCCGCTGGAGAAGACGGTGTCGGAGGCGCTGTCGAACAGGAACACCGTCGGCCGCCGCTCCGGCTGCGGCGCGGCCAGCAGCGACGACAGTCGGCGATCCAGATCCCCGGTGACCCGCGCCGCCTGGTCCGCGCGCCCGGTGATCGCGCCCAGCGCGGTCAGATCCGTGCGCAGCGCGGTCCAGGCGTCCACCACGCCCCGCTCGCCACCGGGCCGGCGGCAGCTCTCGGTGAGCACGTACGGCGCGACCCCGGCCGCCCGCAACGATTCCGGCGTCAGATTCGCCGACTCCGAGTACCCGTAGTTCCAGCCCGCCACCATCATGTCCGGTCGCTGCGCGAGCACCGTCTCCCGCGAGGGATAGTCCGGCGCAACCGAATTCAGCCGGTCCACTCCGTCCCCGTAATGCTTGCGCAGCGTGTCGGCGTCCCGCTTCAGGCTCGACACCGCGACGGTCTGCTCCGCCGCCCCCAGCGCCAGAACCATCGAGATCAGATTCCCGTCATTGACGAACATCCGCTGCGCGGGCGACGGAAACTTCTGGTCGACGCCGCAATTGCGCACTGTCAGATTGCCGGTCGCGGCCTGCGGTGACCCACACGCGCCGAGCACCCCGGCGACTGCCGCCACCGCGAGCGCTCGCCGGGCGCCGCGGGCGACGGCGGCCGCGGAGGTCCCGCGCCGGCCGCCGCCCGCCCCGTCGTGACGAACCCGTCGCGCCACGCGTGCCGCGTCGGTCCGGATGGTGCGTGCCGGGATCTTGTTCACGAGTTCGCCTTTCGTCCGGTGATCACGAGGTGCGTGCCGCCCGAGTCCGGGTCGGGCACCCGGCGTGCCAGGACGCCGAACACCTCGGCGAGTACTTCGGGGCGCAGCGCCGCGCCGGGAGGTTCCAGGGGGCGCGCCCGGCCCGCGTCCAGCACCAGCACCCGATCGCAGAACCGGTCCGCGAGGGTGAGATCGTGCAGGCTCATCACCACGGTCCGCGCCAATTCCCTGGTCAGCGCCAGCAATTCGAGCTGATGGGTGACGTCCAGATGATTGGTCGGCTCGTCCAGCAGCAGCACCGGCGTGTCCTGGGCCAGCGCCCGCGCCAGCAGCACCCGCTGCCGTTCCCCGCCCGACAACCGCCGCACCGCGCGGCCCTCGAACCCGGCCAGATCCACCTGGCGCAATGCCCGTTCGACGGCTGCCCGTTCGCCCGGGCCGCCCGCCCCCCACGGCGGCAGATACGGCGTCCGGCCCAGTGCCACCAGCTCACCGACCAGCAGATCGGTGGGCGGCGCTTCGTCCTGCCCGACCAGACCCACCAGCCGCGCCCGCTCCCGCGCCGAAACCTGGTGCACCGGACGGCCATCCACCGTGACCTCGCCCGCGGCGGGCGTGATCAAACCCGCCAGCGTTCGCAACAGGGTGGTCTTTCCCGCACCGTTCGGTCCGACGATTCCCACCGTTTCGCCCGGTGACACCGTGAAGTCGACGTCCGTGACAACCGTGCGGCGCCCCGCCCCGCAGGCCAGCGCTGCCACCTGGAGCACGCCGGGGCTCTCCGCGGCCGTGTGGTGTCGCCGCATCGCGCTGTTCCGCCACCCACGCCGGCGCCGTCGTGGCGCCAGGCCATTCGGGGCCGGGAGGTCGCGGCTGCTCGGCCCGCTCGTCGTGAGCGCGTCGCGGTGGTCCGCTGCGGCGATGGCCTCGGAGGTCTCCGGAGCGGCGTCGTGCGGGTGGCCGGGCCTCATGCGGTGCCGAATCGGTAGGTGCGGCGGCCCATGAGGAGCAGGAAGGCGGGGGCTCCGATGAGTCCGGTGAGGACGCCGACCGGGATCTCGGTGGGGCGGACCAGGACTCGGGTGGCGGCGTCGGCGACGACCAGGAAGGTGGCGCCGCACAGGGCGCTCGCGGGCAGCAGGACGCGGTGGCGCGGCCCGACCAGCAGGCGGGCGGCGTGCGGGACCACCAGGCCGACGAAGCCGATGCCGCCGGAGACCGCCACCAGGACTCCGACCAGGACCGCGAGCAGGACGAAGAGGGCGATCCGCAACTCGCGCACCGGAACTCCGATGGACGCGGCCGTGTCCGGGCCCAGGTTCAGCGCGTCGAGCCAGTTGGCGGCGAGCAGCAGGGCCGCCAGGCAGGCCGCGACCACGCAGCCGGGCAACAGGATTCGGGTCCAGTCCGCGCCGGAGAGGCTGCCCAGCAGCCAGAACAGCACCGACTGGGCGGCGGACGGGTCACTGCTGCGGAAGATCAGATAGCTGCTGAAGGCGGCGAAGGCCGAGCCCAGCACCGTGCCGGTGAGCACGAGCCGCAGTGGCGTGAGGCCGCCTTGGGCCAGGGCGATGAGAAAGACCGCGGCCGCGGCGGCGAAGGCCCCGGCGAGCGCGCCCGCCGAGAGCGCCCAGAGTCCGGCTCCGGCGAACACCCCGGAGGTGATGACCGCCGCCGCGCCGACGCCCGCGCCGGAGGAGACGCCCAGCAGGTAGGGGTCGGCGAGGGGGTTGCGGACCAGGGTCTGCATGGCCGCCCCGGCGACCGCCAGGCCCGCGCCGACGATGGCGGCGAGAACGGTTCGCGGCACCCGCAATTGCCACACGATGGTGTCGAGCCCCAGATCGGCGTGCGCGGTGCCGGTCAGCCGGTCGCGCAGGACCGCGAGCACCTCGCGCACCGGGATCGTCTCCGCGCCGAAGCCCGTCGCGACGATCATGGCCACGACCAGCAGCGCCCCCATGACGGGCAGGGCGAGCGAGGTCCGCGCGCGGCTCATCGCGGTAGCTCCTCGGGCATGACGCGGCCTCTCCAGAGTGTTGCGCGGCGGGGGAGGTCTGACTCGCACCGGGATCCGGTGCTCACAGTGGCGCGACCGCTCCGGATTCCCACCGGATTCCCGCACCCGCCTATCGACGAGGGGAACCCTACCGTCCGGAATCTTCGCCGGTTCCGACTGGTCGGTAGATCCCGATGTCCGGCCCCGATCAGCCCGTGCCGGAGCTCGATTCGCGGTCGTTCGCGCGGATCAGCGGATTCGCGAACCGAGCAGATGTCGCACGCCGCTCACGAACAGCTGCAACCCGAAGTCGAATCGCGCGGTGGCGTCGGGCATGTCGTACAGCGGCGAGTTCTCCTCGGTGAGCGCGCCCGCGGAATCCATCTGGATGCGCGACTGCTCGTCCACCGTCTGCCCGAGCACGTAGTACAGCAGCGTGTAGGCGGCCAGTTCGGCCTCCTCGCGCGTCATGCCCGCGCGAATCGCGGCGCTGGCCAGTCGTTCCCGGCCCTTGCTGGTGGTGAGGCGGGACGCGTAGGTGGCCGAGACCAGTTCGGCCCCGTCGCGGTAGGCGAGCAGGCTCTCGCGCAGCCGGTGCGCGAGTTCGGTCATCTGCTTGGACCATTCCTCGGCCCGGACCGGTTCGTCCATGGGCGCGAGAATGCGGTCGGCGACCGCGCCGAGCAGCGCCTGTTTGTTGGGGAAGTGCCAGTACAGCGCACCGGGTTGGACGTGCAGTGAGGTGGCCAGGCGGCGCATGGTGAGATCCGCCAGCCCGTACTGGTCGAGGATGGCGATGGCCCCGTCGACCACGTCCGTGCGATGGAGTTGCACTGAAGATTCCGACCCTCTCGTGTTCCGGCTCACGTTCCGGGCTGCTAGCCTACCCTGAACACCGTTCAAGTTGCTCGGCCACGCGGCCGGACGAAGGGATTCCCGCGGACATGACCCAGGTAGCCGTCACCACCGACGCCGGTACCAACGCTGGCGATGACATCCTCGCCATCGCTCGCGAGCAGGTGCTCGAGCGCGGCGTCGGCCTGACCCAGGAGCAGACCCTCGCGGTCCTGCGGCTCGGCGACGAGCGGCTCGAGGAGCTGCTCGGCCTGGCGCACGACGTCCGCATGAAGTGGTGCGGCCCCGAGGTCGAGGTCGAGGGCATCATCTCGCTCAAGACCGGTGGTTGCCCCGAGGACTGCCACTTCTGTTCGCAGTCCGGCCTTTTCCAGTCGCCCGTGCGCGCCGCCTGGCTCGACATCCCCTCGCTGGTGGAGGCGGCCAAGCAGACCGCCAAGACCGGCGCCACCGAGTTCTGCATCGTGGCCGCGGTGCGCGGTCCGGACGAGCGCCTGATGGCGCAGGTCGCCGCCGGCGTCGAGGCCATCCGCAACGAGGTCGACATCCAGGTCGCCTGCTCGCTGGGCATGCTGAACCAGGAGCAGGTGGACCAGCTGGCCGCCATGGGCGTGCACCGCTACAACCACAACCTGGAGACCGCGCGCTCGCACTTCCCGAACGTGGTCACCACCCACACCTACGACGAGCGCTGGGAGACCCTGCGCATGGTGCGCGAGGCCGGTATGGAGGTCTGCTGCGGCGGCATCCTCGGCATGGGCGAATCCCTGGAGCAGCGTGCGGAATTCGCGGCCGACCTGGCCTCGCTGGAGCCCGACGAGGTGCCGCTGAACTTCCTCAACCCGCGCCCGGGCACCCCCTTCGGTGACCTCGAGGTGCTCCCGGCCGCCGACGCGCTGCGCGCCGTCGCCGCCTTCCGCCTCGCCATGCCGCGCACAATCCTGCGTTTCGCCGGCGGCCGCGAGATCACCCTCGGCGACCTGGGCGCCAAGCAGGGCATCCTGGGCGGCATCAACGCCGTCATCGTCGGCAACTACCTGACCACCCTGGGTCGCCCGGCCGAGTCCGACATCGATCTGCTCGGCGAGCTGAAGATGCCGATCAAGGCGCTCAACGAAACCCTCTGAGCGAAAACCACTGAGATAAAAAAGGGGGTTCGGGGCATCGGCCCCGAACCCGTCTCGTACGGTAGGGGTACGGGGGCCGACTGTCCCCTGGACCTGATCTACCCGCCGAGTTCGATACGCGAAGGATCCATCGAGGTGGTCGTGGACATCGAGGAGCGCTACAACCCTTTCACGGGCAAGCGAGTCGTGCCGGGGCTGGACGATCCGGTACCCCCCGCTGCGGCCCTGGGCCTGGAGCCGCCGCGCTTCTGTGAACAATGCGGTCGCCGCATGATCGTGCAGGTCAGCCCCGACGGCTGGTGGGCCAAGTGCTCGCGCCACGGGGTGCTCGACTCCACGAGCCTGGAACACCGCTAGTGGCAGCCACATTCGCCGCCGAGCCGGGCGGACTACGCGTCGAGGTATTGATGCGGGAAGTGCGTGCGGCGGCGGCGGTGTGTGCCGCGCTCGCCGCGGTGAGCGCCCTGGCCGGGGTGGCCTGGGCGTATCTCGCTCCGGCGGAACAACTGCTGGTGGTCGAACCCGACCGCGGCACCGCCCTGACCGGTGAGAGCCTGCACCGGTTCGACGCGCTCGCCATCTACGTGCTGATCGGCATCGTGCTCGGCGTGCTCGGCACGGTCGCGGCCTGGCGCTGGCGGCGGGTGCGGGGCCCGGTCCTGCTGACCGGCATCATCCTCGGTTCCGCGGTCGGCGCGTTCCTCACCAAGGTGGTCGGCGAGGCGGTGGCCGAACAGCGTCACGTCCGCCCGACCCACCCGCCCATTCACACCATCGTGGAATTCGCTCCCTCCGTGGAGGGTTGGGCAGCCCTCATCGCCCAGCCGCTCGCCGCCGCCGTCGTGATCCTCCTGCTGGCCGCCTTGAGCACCTCCGACGATCTGGGCACCGGCGAATATCTACCCTTCGGCGGCCCGCGTCCCGAGCCGGCCGTCATCGCCCCGCCCCCATACGGTTCCGCCATCCTCTACGGCCCGTACCCCGGCAATTCCGCTGCGCCCCAGCCCCTCGCGCCCCGCGGCCCGGTCGTCCCCTTCGAAGCCCCCGAACCCGACGCCCCCCGCTGACCACGTACTGCGGTGCCTGAATTACCCCGGGCGGCCGTTTCCGGTGGTGTGCTGGTAGTCGGCGACCAGCAGTTGGCCCAGGGCCAGACCGCCGTCGTTCGGGGGGACCTGGCGGTGGGTGTGGACCTCGAAGTCGTCGAGGGTGAGCGTTGTCAGGCAGTTGATCTGGAGGAATTCGTTGAGGAAGACGCCGCCGGAGAGCACTACCCGGCGGATGCCGGTTCGGCGGGAGATGTCGTGGCACCGGCGGCGGACCATGGTGACGACACTCGAGTGGAATCGGCGGCTGATCTCGGGGAGGGGTAGGTCGGCGGCGAGGTCTTCGGCGATGGCGCGGATGACAGGTCTGAAGTCGACTTCGGTTGCGGTGTAGTCGAATTCGTATCCATCGGCCATGTCGAGGTTGCGCTCGAGCAGGCCCTCCAACTCGATCGGGCCCTGGGCTTCGTACTCGGCGTATGCGCAGATATCCAGGAGGGCGGCCACTCCGTCGAAGAGTCGGCCCATGCTCGACACTTCGGGGGAGTTGATGCCTCGCGCCCACATTGTCGAATACACCTCCCGACGCTCCTGCTCGAGCCGGCCGAGCGCCGGGAAGGCCTTGACGGCGGTATCGATATCGCCGAACGTGTCCAAGGCGACCGATACCGCGGTCCGGATCGGTTCGTGGACCGCGCGGTCGCCGCCGATCAGTGCCAGACGCCGCAGATGGGTTGCCCGCTCGACCTTGTCGAAACCGCCCACCAGGAATTCCCCGCCCCAGATGGCGCCGTCGGTGCCGTAGCCGGCCCCGTCGAACACCACACCGATGGCCTGCCCGGTGAGCCGATTCTCCGCCATACACGCGGCCATATGGGCATGATGGTGCTGGACGAACACGGGATCGCCTGGCTCACCGATGCCTTCGTGGGAACTGCTGGTGCGGAACTGCGGGTGCATGTCGTAAACGCCTGCGGCGGGCCGCAGATCGTAGAGCGATGCCAGGTGCGCCGCCGTCTTGCGGTGCGAGGCAAAGGTTTCGTCGTTCTTCAGGTCGCCGATGTGCTGGCTGAGGAAGACCCGGGAACCGGCGGACAGGGCCACCGTCGTCTTGAGTTCGGCGCCGTAGGCGACCAGTGGCGTCAGCGGCCGCCCGACCTCCACCGGGTACGGCGCGTAACCGCGCGCCCTGCGCAGGAACGTCAGCAGGGGGCCGTCCAACTCGGGATGCGCGGACAACCGGACCACGGAATCGTCGACCCTGATCTCGATTTCACGGTCGTGGTAGAGGATCACATCGGCGATCTCGAAGAGCTGTCCGAGGGCGTCCTGGTTGCGATACGCGATCGGATAGCCGGAGAGGTTCCCGCTCGTCATGACCACCGTGTCCAGGCCTGATTCGTCCAGGAGCAGGTGATGATGCGGCGCCGAGGGCAGCATCAGACCCAGATTCGGGTTCCTCGGGGCGACGTTCTCGGGCACCGCGCCGGAACGCTTGCGCGCGAGCAGAATCGGCCGTGCGGGCGAGCTCAGCACCGCTTCCTCGGCCGCGGACAACTCCACGATCCGATGAGCGGTGGCCAGATCCCGGACCATGACGGCGAAGGGTTTCGAATCCCTGCGCTTACGCTCGCGCAGCAACGCCACCGACTCGGCGTTGCGCGCATCCACGGCGAGGTGGAAACCGCCGACGCTCTTGATCGCCGCGACCCGTCCCGCCGTCAATTCCCTTGCGCATCCGCGCAATGCATCCTCGCCCTCGATGACCGTCCCATGCCGGTCGGCGAGGAACAGGCGAGGCCCGCACTCCGCACAGGCATTGGGCTGAGCGTGGAAGCGCCGGCTCATGGGATCCCGATACTCGCGGTCGCATCGCTCGCACATGACGAAGGAGTGCATCGTGGTCTGCGACCGGTCGTAGGGCAGTGCGCGAATGATCGAATACCGGGGACCGCAGTTCGTGCAGTTGATGAACGGGTAGCGATAGCGGTGGTCGGCCGGATCGCGCAGCTCGGCCAGGCAGTCGGCGCACACGTGCGTATCGGCCGGTACCAGAGCCGCTTTCGCCCCGGTGTGCTCGCTGTGCACGATGTCGAAGCCGGTGGCCTCCGACCGTCCGGCCGACCTGCCGAGGGTGACCACGCTGTCGACCCTCGCCAGTTCCGGAGCCTTGCTCGCCAATTCCTCGCTGAACAGCCGCAGCACGGACTCGAATCCGCTCGCCTCTATGAGCACGCCCTCGGGATCATTGCGAACCCATCCGGCCAGTTGCCGTTCACGGGCGAGCTTGTAGACGAACGGGCGATAGCCCACGCCCTGAACGACACCGGTGACCCTGATCTGCCAGGTTGCTTGTTCGGTCATGACGACTCAGCACAACCGGGGCAGCTCTGCGCCGAGCAGCGGTTGGAGCGCCGATTCGCGACCCGCGGAATCCCTCAGCAGCACCGAAGCGCCCTCTCGCGCAGTCACTTCACCGATTGCCACGGCGTGCCGTCCGTACTCGTGCCCGTGCAGTGCGGCCAGGACCGCATCGGTCGTCGCGGGATCGATGAAGATCGCCACGCAACCCTCGTTGGCGCAGTGCAGCGGATTGATCCCCAGCATGTCCGCCGCCATCGCGGTCTCGTGCTGGATGGGCAGGGCCGGAGCCTCGACCACGATGGCCTTGTCCAGCTTGCCCGCGTACTCGTGCAGCACCGCGGAGAGTCCGCCCCGGGTGACATCGCGCATCGAGTGAATCGACCCGGCGGGCACGGTGGCGAACAATCGGTCGATCATGGTGTTGAGCGGCGCACAGTCGCTGAGGACCCGGCTTTCGAAGCCCAGACCTTCCCGAATCGACAGCAGATGGACGGTGTGATTACCGATCGGGCCGGACAGGATGACCGCGTCCCCGGGGCGCACGGAGTCCATCCGCAGGGGCTCGCGAGCGAAGAAGCCGACCCCGCTGGTGTTGAGGTACAGCTGGTCCGCTTCCCCGGCGCGCACCACCTTGGTATCGCCGCACACGATCTGCACGCCGGCTTCGCGCGCGGTCTCCCGAATGGAGGTCAGCACGCGGAACAGGCGATCGAACGGCAGTCCCGTCTCGAGGATCAATCCGAGCGTGAGATAGCGCGCGGTGGCCCCCGAGACCGCGAGATCGTTGACGGTCCCGCAGACCGCGATCTTCCCGATATCGCCATTGCCGAAGAACGGCGGATCGACCACGAAACTGTCCGTGGTCATCGCGATCCGGCTGCCCTCGACGGGGAGGACGGCGCTGTCCTCCATCTCGCCGATGTAGACGTCGCCCAACGTTTCCGCGATGAATGCCACGAGTTCGCCCGACAAGGTCGCACCCGTGCCGTGGTCGAGTTGAATCTGCTGGGTCGCGAGAGTCACGGTGTCTTGGTTTCCTTCCGGGGCAGTCCGCCGTTCTCATCCAGCGTCCGAATGATCTCCTCGGAATCGGCAACGGTGGCGCAGTACCCCTCGAGCCATTCGAGCGCCCGCAGCCGGTCGGCTTCGACGGCGGAGAAAACGCAGTCGCTCGGCACCCCGACGATGTATCCGCGAAAGAACGCGTCGGCCGCCGTCGTCTGAATACAGATCTGGGTTTGCAGGCCGATGAGAATCAGGGTCTCGACCCCGATCGCCTGGAGTCGCTCGTGCAGATCGGTCTCGTAGAAACCGCTGTCCTTGCTCCGCTCCTGAATGATGTCGTCGGAGTCGAGGAACTCGCGAATCACATCGGCGCCCTCCGTGCCTCGAAGCGCGGGGATGCGCCCGTCGTACCGCTCGGCGAGGGGATCGTCGGGCTCGTTGAGAAGCTGCAGGTGGAAGACGGGGTAACCGCGTTTCCGCATGGCGGACAAGAATCCCGTCACATGGGGAGTCGCCGCGGCTATGGCAGCCTGACGCTCCGGATTCTTTCCGACGATGTCGTACTGCATGCCGCTCGTGAGAATGGCGATCTTTGACATTTCGATTACTCCAGTGATTCGTTGTTCTGCGCTGCGTCCGAGCGACCTTGCAGATCCCGTGCGATATTCGACCAATTGACCGCGCATTGGTACGCGAATTCGATGATGTGGTCCCGTGTATGGGGGAGAATGGCGTCGGCGATCTGCTCGAGATCGCTGCTCTTCACCGCGCGCTGATGCATCCACCGCAGGAGGTCGCGGCCGCTGGCACTCATACGTAGTGCGGGGTCCCTTGACAACACGCCCAGCAGGGCGCCGAGATCGGCGGGCCTCTCGGGATTGAGCGGGGAGTTGAGCCGATCGAGAGTGTCCGAGAGTTTGCTCTCTGGCTCGGATGGTGCAGTGAGACTACGGTTGTCATTCGTGTGGAGGAGGGGGTCCTCCCCGCGTTTGAGTCGGGTGCGCACATCTCGAACGGTCGAGGGGGACAACCCGACCTCTTGGGCGATGCTGCGCAGGGAGGCGTCGGGCCGGGCCATGATCAGCTCGGCGGCGGTCCGCCGCGCCGACTTGGTGTCGACCGGTCGCAGGCGGCCGTCGCTGCCCAGGCGATGGCTGGACCGTGAATCGTCGTGGATGCGGCCCCGGATCGATGCGACGGTCTTCGCCGACAGTCCCGCGGTGGTCGCGATCGAACGATCCGACCAATGCGGATGCGTCCGCATGATCCGTTCCGCGGCGGTCCGCCGATCGGTGAGTGACAGTGGCAGGCCGTGGGTTGTGTTCTCGCGGACCCCGACTATGAATGCGAGTTCCTCGGAACCGTCCACCAGATATGCATCAATATGTGTGAATCCCTTCAGTCGCGCGGCGGAGGTGCGGTGAAATCCGTCGATAACCCGCATTGTGGGCCGATGAACGAGAATTGGCGGCAACGGCCATTCGGCCTCGACCAACCGTTCGATGTGGGAATGATCCTCACCCTCGGATCTGGGGGATCCGGCGGTGACCAGCGATACAATCTCTAGGGATGTCTTGACGCGATTCACGTTCTAGAAATGCTCCAAATGCGTTGTGCCCCTGGGCCTGATCGAAAATTACCGCAGGTGCATCATTCCGGCAAGGGTGCTCGGGATTGCGAACACAGCCGTTGTGATCGTCCCCCCGCCCTCTACCATGCCAGGCGGTGCCGATTCGCGCCCGGCGGCGCCCGACCCGGGGCTGTGCAACTGTGTGAAAGCCGCAGTTGCACACCGTGATTCGATGCATTGCCGCAGGTGACCGCCCGGCACGGGGTGAGCGTTCACGCAATTGTGACGGCTCACACCCACGGCGTCTCTCCCGGTGAGATCGGCAACTCGCGTTCGGCCCTTGTCGTGACGATCGACATGTGCGGTAATACCGTGGCCGACTTCGGTTGCGGTACATGTAAATCGCAATCACAGAGATTTGCTCGTCGGCTGACAGCTCACCCGATCGCTTGTTCGGGACCTTCTATTTTCGACAGTGGGTGAAATGGACGCGGCAATCGTCCCGCTCCGATGGGTGGGGCCGGTCAAGATCACCGGTAATGTGGTGGACGAGCCGGTCGAAATCCCGTTGGCCACATACGAATCGCCACTGTGGCCATCGGTGGCGCGCGGCGCCAAGATCACCAGGCGCTGCGCGCGCGGCATCGTGGCCACGCTCGTCGACGAGCGGATGACCCGGTCGGTGCTGCTCGAGGCCGACGACGCCGGCACCGCGCTGGCGGCGGCGCGCAGTCTCGCGGACTCGATGGGTGAGCTGCGCCGGATCGTGTCCGAATGCAGCCGCTACGCCGAACTGCTGGAGGTCCGCCACCAGATCGCCGGCAATCTGCTGTTCCTGCGATTCGAGTTCTCCACCGGCGACGCGTCCGGCCACAATATGGCGACCCTGGCCGCCGATGCCCTCCTCGCGTACGTCGTGCGAATGTTCCCGGGCCTGCGCTACGAATCCGTGTCGGGGAACTTCTGCACCGACAAGAAGGCGTCCGCGGTCAACGGCATCCTGGGCCGCGGGAAGAACGTGGTGACCGAGTTGCTGATCCCTCGTGCCGTGGTGGAGAACGATCTGCATACGACCGCGCGGCGGGTGGCGGCGCTCAATGTCCGGAAGAACCTGATCGGAACGAACCTGGCGGGCGGAATCCGTTCCGCGAACGCGCATTACGCGAACATGTTGCTGGCCGTCTACCTGGCCACCGGCCAGGACGCGGCGAATATCGTCGAAGGCTCGCAGGGCATCACGCACGCCGAGAACCGTGACGGTGATCTCTATTTCTCGTGCACGCTGCCGAACCTCATCGTCGGAACCGTCGGCAACGGAAAGGGTCTCGATTTCGCCGCCGCGAATCTGGCCAGGCTGGGATGCCGTGACGACCGTCCGACGGGGGAGAACTCCCGGCGTCTCGCCGTGGTGACCGCGGCGGCGGTCCTGTGCGGCGAACTGTCGCTGATGGCGGCCCAGACGAACTCGGGGGAATTGATGCGGACACATCTGAATTTCGAACGCTCACCATCGGATGGAGGGAATTGACGTGGCATTGACCGTCGGAATTCACGATATCGCCTTGGCGACCGGGCATTACGCGCTGAGCCTCGAGGACCTGGCGGAGCAACACGGCGTCGATCCCGGCAAGTACACCGTCGGCCTGGGGCAGACCACGCAGACCGTACCGGCGACGGACGAGGACATCGTCACCATGGCCGCCGCGGCGGCGAAGCAGATCATCGCCGAGCACGACGCGGGGGACATTCGCACCGTCCTGCTCGCCACCGAAACCGGGATCGACCAGTCCAAAGCGGCCGCGGTCTACGTGCAGGATCTGCTGGGATTGTCGTCCTCGACCCGGGCGGTGGAATTGAAGCAGGCGTGTTACGGCGGCACCTCGGCGCTGCAGTTCGCGGCCGGGCTCGTGCATCGCGACCCCGAGCACCGGGTATTGGTGCTCGCCAGCGATATCGCGAAATACGATGTCGATTCCGCGGGCGAGGCCACGCAGGGTGCGGCCGCCGTCGCCATGCTGGTGTCGGCGGATCCGGCCGTCGCCGTCCTGGAACCCACCTCGGGCCTGTACACCGCCAATGTGCAGGATTTCTGGCGGCCGAATTACCGTTCGACACCGATGGTCGACGGCAAGCTGTCGGTCTCGTTGTATCTCGAAGCGGCGGAACAGGCGTGGAAGGACTACGAGGCCCGTGGCGGTCGTGCGATCGAGGATTTCGCGGCCTTCTGCTATCACCAGCCCTTCACGAAAATGGCCTACAAGGCCCACGCGCGGCTGCTCGAGATCCACGGTATCGACGCCCATATGGCTCGGCTGGACGCGGATCTCGCACACACCACCAGCTACAACCGCCTGATCGGCAACAGCTATACGGCCTCGCTGTATGTGGCCCTGTTGTCGTTGCTCGACCACACCGAGGATTTGAGTGGCCGCTCGGTCGGGATGCTGAGTTACGGGTCGGGATGTGTCGCGGAGTTCTTCGGATTGTCGATGGTGCCGGGATACCGGCAGCGGCTGCGGACCTCGTCCAATCAGGACGCCATCGCGCGACGGGAGTCGATCTCCTACGAAAGGTATCGTGCGATAAGGGATTTCGAATTGCCCGAAGACGGTTCGTCGACGGTGCTGGAGGTGGACGGCGCAGGAGGGTTCCGTTTGCGAGCCGTCACCGAGCATTCGCGAATGTACGAGGCATGTCACCCGATTCAGGCATGAGGATGGATGCGAAACCCTCGGATTGCGGCACGCTCGGCAAGGGCCGGGCGGCCGCCAAACTGATTCTGCTCGGTGAACACGTGGTGCTGTACGGCCGTCCGGCGATCTCGCTGCCGGTGCCGCAGATCGGGGTCAGGGCCACGGCCTATCGCTCCAGGGGAACGGCCGCGCGGCTGGGCGACACGGCGGTGTCGCGGCAGGCGATGGCGGCGGTCTGCGCGCATCTCGGGGTTCCGGAGGACGGACTGGCCGTCGCAGTGGACAGCGATATCCCCAGCGAGCGCGGATTGGGTTCCAGCGCGGCCGTCGCCGCGGCCGTCATCGCGGCGGTGGCCGATCTGTGGGATCGGAAGCTCTCCGGCGAAACCCTTTTCGCGCTGATTCAGGAGTCGGAGACGTTGGCGCACGGAAACGCCAGCGGTGTCGACGCGCGCACGGTGATCGGCGCGGGCGGGCCGCTGTGGTTCCAGGACGGGGTGGCGAGGTCACTTCCGGTGGCGGACAGCGCCGATCGCGCGGTCCTGGTGGTGGCCGATACCGGGATAGCCGGGAGTACTCGGCAGGCGGTGGCGACCGTGCGCGGGCGACTCCGCGAGCTCGGCGCGGTGGGTGCGGAGTTGCTCGAGCAGGCCGGGGACCTCACCCTCGGTGCTGCCGAGGATCTGCGACTCGGGCGCTTGGCCGAGCTGGGTCGTGCCATGACCGCGACACAACGGATTCTGGTGCGGTTGGGCGTCAGCTGTCCGGCCGTGGACGACCTGGTGGCCGCCGCACCGGCCGGGGGCGCGCTGGGCGCGAAACTCTCGGGCGGCGGACTCGGCGGCTGCGTCATCGCACTGACCACCGATGCTCCGGCTACCCGCGCGGCACTGCTCGCCGCGGGCGCGCATCGGTGTTTCGAGGTTCCGCTGAGACCGGTGCGCGCATGAATTCTGTGGCAGCGGTCGCGCATCCGAACATCGCCTTGATCAAGTACTGGGGCAAGCGAGACGAGGTCCTGCACCTGCCCATGACCACCAGCGTGTCGCTGACCCTGCGGGAATTCCCCACCACGACCACGGTCACGGTGGGGCCGGACCTCGCCGCCGACCGGGTGACATTCGCCGGAGCGCCGGCGCCCGAGGCGTTCGCGCAGCGGGTCTCGCGGTTTCTGGATCTGGTGCGTGAGCTGTCGCGCGACCGTCGGCATACCGCGGTGGATACCGTGAACACGGTGCCGACCGGAGCCGGGTTGGCCTCCTCCGCGGCGGGTTTCGCCGCACTGGCGCTGGCCGCCGCGACCGCCTACGGGCTGGATCCCGATCCTTGCGCGCTGTCCCGGCTCGCGCGGCGCGGGTCCGGCAGTGCGTCGCGATCGATCTTCGGCGGCTTCGCGGTGTGGTGGCGCGGTGCGGGTGACGGCGAGTCCGGTGATCTGAGCAGTTTCGCCGAGCCGATCGACGCGCCGCTGCTGAACCCGGCGCTGGTGGTCGCGCTGGTCGACACCCGCGAAAAGGCGGTTCCCAGTAGGGAAGCCATGCGGCGGACCGTCGCCACCTCGCCGTTCTACCCGCCGTGGGTGGAGGAATCCGCCCGGGACCTGGATCGCATGCGGAGGGCGCTGAGTGAGGGCGACCTGGCGACCGTCGGGGAAATCGCCGAGGCGAACGCCCTCGGGATGCATGCGACCATGCTGGGCGCTCGGCCGGCCGTGCGGTATTTCGCCCCCGGCACATTCCGGGTGCTGGACCGGGTGCTGGAGTTGCGTGCCGCGGGGATCGGCGCGTGGGCCACGATGGACGCGGGTCCGAACGTGAAGGTGCTGTGCGATTCCCGCGACAGTGCCGCCGTGGCGGCCGCCGTCGCCGAGGTGGCCGGGGGAGCGGAGCGGGTCGTGGTCACCACAGCCGGGCCGGGCGCCGCCCTCTCCGGCAGCGGACATCGATGATCACGGTCGCCGTTCCCGGCAAGCTGTACATCGCGGGCGAATACGCGGTCCTGGAGCCGGGCAGCGCGGCGGTGCTGACCGCCGTCGATCGCTATGTGCGTGTGCGCCTGACTCCGACGCGGTCGATCGGCCCGGCGGTCCGGACGATCACCACCGATCATGCCCGGGGACGTTCCATCGAATTCGTCCACCGGGGAGCGGGTTTCGAGCCTGTCTCGGCGGCGGAGGCCGATACGGCCGGGCTGTCCCATGTACTGGCAGCCTTGGCCATGGTCGATCGCTACGCCGCCGGGTCGGGGCAGGGGCCGATCGCCTTCGCCCTGGAAATCGATTCCCAGCTGGACGATGCCGAGACCGGACGCAAATATGGGCTGGGCTCCTCCGGGGCGGTGACCGTCGCGGCCGTGCGGGCCGCCGCCCGGGCCTACGGGTTGCCGTTGGATGCCAGCACCGAACTGAGACTGGCTCTGCTGTCGGTCTTTTCGGTAGATCCGCACTGCTCCGGAGGCGATGTCGCAGCCTCGGCGCGGGGCGGCTGGGTGTACTACCGGACCCCGGATCGCGCGGCACTGATCAGCGCACTGGCGCGGCGCGACCTCGACCTCGGGGCGCTGCTGCGGCAACCGTGGAAACACCTGGCGGCACGGTCATTGCCGTCGCCCCGGGAACTGTCGCTGCAGGTGGGCTGGGTCGGACGACCGGCGAGTTCGAGCGCCCTGGTCGCGGCGATGAAACAAGCCGCCCGACAGCATGGTTCGGTGTATCGGCAGTTCGTCGCCGCCAGCGATCGGTGTGTCGAACAACTCGCGACGGCGTGCCGAGCGGGAGACGATCGCGCGATCGAACTCGCGCTGAGCGCGGCGGGACGATTGCTCCGCGATCTGGCCGCCGCCTCCGGCGTGGCCATCGAAAGCCGCGAACTGTCTCGATTGCGGTGTCTGGCCGAGGAACTCGGCGCGGTGGCGAAGAGCTCCGGTGCGGGCGGCGGCGACTGCGGGATCGCCCTGATCGATCCCGCCCGAGTGCCGGCCCTGCGGCAACGGTGGCGAGCCGGCGGAATCGAACCGCTGAATCTCCGGGTACCCGAGAGGAAAGAGAGCATCAGATGAGCTATGCCACCCGCAAGGACGATCATGTCCGCCTGGCCGTCGCGCAGCATCGGGAGTCGTTGGCCGGGCAGCGCCCCTCCCCGTTCGAGGATGTCGCCTTCGTTCACCACGCCGTGCGGGGCACCGCGGAGCAGGCCGTCTCGCTGGCCACCGAGGTGGGCGGCGCGACGTGGCCGGTGCCGCTGTACATCAACGCCATGACTGGCGGCAGCGCCCGTACCGGCGAGGTGAATCGCGGGCTGGCGATCGCCGCGCGGGAGACCGGCCTGGCGATCGCGTCGGGCTCGATGAGCGCGTATCTGGCGGACAGCTCGGTGGCCGGGACCTATCGCGTGCTGCGCGAGCAGAATCCGGACGGCTACGTCATCGCCAATGTCAATGCCAATGCCACACCGGAGATGGCGGCACGCGCCGTGGAGCTGTTGCGGGCCGACGCGCTCCAGGTGCACGTCAACGCGATCCAGGAGATCGTGATGCCCGAGGGGGATCGGGACTTCTCGGCCTGGCCGCGCAATATCGCCCGCCTCACCGAATCACTCGGCGTTCCGGTGATCGTGAAGGAGGTCGGATTCGGGATCAGCGCCGATACGGTCACGCAACTGGCAGACCTCGGCGTGCGGATCGTTGACGTATCAGGCAACGGCGGAACGAATTTCGCGCTCATCGAGAACGCCAGGAGGCGTCGAGCCGACTTCGGCCTGCTCGCCGACTGGGGCCTGTCCACCCCGGCGTGCCTGGTCGATGGGGCCGAAGTGGCCGCGCTGCGCGGGGTCACAGTGCTCGCCTCCGGCGGGGTGCGAACTCCGCTCGACGTCGTCCGCGCCCTGGCGCTCGGCGCGCGGGCGGTGGGGGTCTCGGGACACTTCCTGTCGATCCTCGAGGCGGCGGGCATCGACGCGCTGATCGAGGCCATCGACGCGTGGATCGCTCAGATCCGGCAGCTCATGGTGGTGCTAGGCGCGGAAACCGTGCGCGCACTGGCGAATGCGGACGTGCTGTTGGCCGGTGGGCTCGCCGAGCTTTGCAGACTGCGCGGTATCGACCCGGCCGCCTACGCGCGGCGCAGTCGGCCTACTCGCGAGTAGCGGTAATCGCGTGTTGTTACCCGCGAGTAACTTAGAGCGTGTTATGGTGCGTCGACCGACGAACGACATTGCGTCCCTTCGTAAGTGAAAGGCCACTGCATGAGCCCCCTGCAAATAACACTGGGCATCATCTCCGTACTGATCGGTGTCCCAGCGTGGGCTGGGTTTGTCTTGGCGATACGCAAGATGGTGCGCACCATCCGGCTGGGGCAGCCGGCCCCCGACCGGTTCGGGCCGTTCCTGCCGCGATTCGCCACCATGGTCAAGGAATTCGCCGCGCACACGCGCATGGTGAAGTTCCGGACCGTCGGGTGGGCGCACTGGCTCGTCATGGTCGGCTTCCTGATCGGGTTCGTCACGGTCTTCCAGGCGCAGGGGCAGATCTTCAGCCCCACGTTCACGTGGCCGTGGGTCGGTGACACCCTCGCCTACCACCTCCTCGACGAGCTGCTCGGCCTCGGGACCATCGTCGGCGGGCTGACGCTGGTGATCATTCGGCAGTTGAACCACCCGCGCCGGCCCGAGCGGCTGTCCCGGTTCTCCGGCTCGAACTTCCTGGCGGCGTATTTCGTCGAGTTCATCGTGGTCGCCGAGGGCATCAGCATGGTCGGCGTCAAGGCGTTCGTCATCAGCTACACCGGGGAATCGCACGCCGCCAGCGACTTCGTCAGCATGAATATCGCCAGAGTGCTGCCGTCGAGCGCCGGGGCGGTCTCGGTCTTCGCGTTCTGCAAGCTGATGGCGGCGCTGGTGTGGGTGGTCGTGGTCAGCCGCAATATCGACTGGGGTGTGGCGTGGCATCGGTTCGCGGCGTTCTTCAATATCTATTTCAAGCGTGAGGACGACGGCGACGTCGCCCTCGGTGCGGCCAAGCCGATGATGTCCAACGGCAAGGCGATCGAGATGGAGACCGCCGATCCGGACAACGACACCTTCGGTGTCGGCAAGTTCGAGGACTT
>NZ_JBEXYE010000022.1:0-104861 GCF_040630785.1 Nocardia sp. NPDC005746 | reverse complement strand
GCTGCTGCCCGCACAAGGCCGGCTCCCTGACCAAGGCCATCCACGTCCTGCAAAACCACGAGATTCAATCCGCACGAGGATGAAAAAGGCTCAGTGATTTGCGGAGGAAATGCTCGTTTGGGTGCCGTAACAATCGAGGGGCACGGTCCGGAGCTGCAGGGCTCCGGGCCGTTGTCCACTTCGCCGGTCACCCGCAGGGCGGTACGGGTGCCGGCTCGAACACCGCGATGCAGGAGGGCTGGAGGCATGACGCATTCCGACGAAGAGCAGCAGATCGAAGAGCAGCAGATCAGTGAACTCGTCGCGCGGTTGGCCACTCGTTTTCCCGATTTGACGGTGCGGTTCATCGGTGAGGTCGTGCACGGGGTCCATCGCGATTTCGAGGGCCACCGTGTCCGCGAGTTCATTCCCCTGCTGGTGGAACGGATCTCCGAACGCCATCTGCACCGACGCATGGACTACGCAACGGCCGCACTGAATCTCGACGATCTGCTCCGTACCCCCACCAGGGCCTAGACTCCTTCGGGAGAGGGTGCCGGGCCGAGATCCGGCGCGATTCCAGGCGACCGGGGGCAGTTGTGGCATTGGAATGGTTGGCGGTCGTCGGGACGCTGGGAGGGGCGGTCGTCGGGGCCGCCACCACGCTCGCGATCGATACGACGCGGGCACGCCGGGAGAAGTCCCAGCGGTTCGGTGACACCAAGCGTGAGATCTACGTGAAGTACCTGACCACACTCGTGCAGACCGATACCGCCATGCAGGCGTTGGGATTGCACGAGCCGACACCCTTGGACCGGGAGGCCGTGACCGCGGCCTTCCGGTCCTTCGCTTTGGTGGCGGTGGGGTACGAGCTGGATCTGGTGGCGGCCAGGGCGGTCCGGGAGGACGCCGCGGAGGCGTATCGGAAGCTGCGCGATATCCGCGAGGCTCTGATCGAGACCAGCATGACCGTCGGGCGACGGCCCGCTGGTTCACCGGAGTGGCACGCGGTCCACGAGCCCTTCCTCCGGGCCCTGGATCGGCTCCGCCAAACGATGCGGCACGAGTTGAACGCCCACGACGGGGACTGGGTCAGCGACCCGGCGCGGTGACGGGGTTGACGCAGCTGGAGGGCAGGTCCTGGAGGGAGCACAGGGCCGGGGCCCGGGTGGGCACATAGCCCGCGGGGACGCCGCCCGACAGGGCGATATCCCGGAACGCCGGAACCGCGGGCGTGGGGCGGCGGGACAGGCCGGGGTCGCTGGTCACGTCCACGGTGTACAGGCCGAAACGCGGTGCGTAACTGCCCCACTCGTAATTGTCGGTGATGCTCCAGTAGTTGTAGCCGATGACGTTCATGCCGTCGGCCTTCGCGCGTTGTACCCAGTAGACGGTGTCGCGCAGATTGTCGGCGCGGGTCATGCCGTCGGTGGTGGCCGATCCGCCGTAGGTGGGCATGCCGTTCTCGACGATGTAGAGGGGGCGGCCCGGGAATCGGTGGGCGTAGCGGCGCAGCGCGTAGTAGATGCCGTCGGGTTCCAGAATGAGGGGCGAGGGCTGATTGGTGATCTGCGCGAGCACATTCGGCGGGTTGCTCAGCGATCCACCGTAGTAGTAGTCGACCCCGACATAGTCGATCTTGTCCGCGATCCGGTCGATGAAGGAGGCGTCGGCCTGGTCCGCGCCGACCGAGGTGAAGGCGATGTTGCTGGTGACCATCGCGCCGCCCTGCCGGGCGTGGATGTGGTCGTAGATCGCGCGGTGCGCCGCGACCATCCGATCGATCATGGGCACCACGTCGCCCGCGCCGATATCGCCGATCTCCTGCTCTTTGCCAACATAGGCGAGCGGCTCGTTGAAGGTGACCCACAGTGGGTTGGCGCTCGTGTAACGGTCCACCACCGCACGAGCATTGGTGAGCCAGTCCTCGACCATCCCCGGATTGCGCCAGCCTCCGCGATCGACCGCCCAGCCCGGGAACACCCAATGGTCGAGGGTGATCATCGGTCGCATTCCGGCGCCGCGAATCCGCGCAATCATGCTGTCGTAGAAGGAGAAATCCCATTCGCCCGGACTGGGCTGCACGCGCGCCCATTCCACGCTCACGCGATAGACGCCGACACCCAGGTCGGCCGCATTCCGAATATCCTCGCCGTATCGATGCAGGAAGTCGACGGAGTCCCCGTATCCTTCGGCGCGGCCGGATCCGGCATACCGGCTCCAATTGCTGTCCGGCGCAAAGCCTTCGCTCTGGAATCCGGAACTGGACACGCCCCAGAGGACATTCCCGCCCACCGGCGGTAACCACGAATCGGCGGTGGCCTTTCCGGGCGTGACGACCACACCCCAGGCCGCCAGAACGATACAGACGAGCGAGAACAGAACACGTTGTCCCACCGCATCGAGAGTACCTGTCGGAGAGCGGTTTCCGTGGCCTTCCGATCGAGGATCGGTATCACCCCTCGGGAAACTATGGCGAATAGTAGATTGGCGGGCGAACCGAGGAGGGTGATGAAAGGACTGGGCGCACTCGAGAGCCGGGTGATGGCCGTGCTGTGGGACAGTTCCGAGGCGCTGTCGGTTCACGACGTGGTCGATCGGCTCAGCGACGACCAGCGAGTTCCGGCGTACACCACGGTATTGACGGTATTGACCCACCTGTGGGAAAAGCAGTGGCTGCTGCGCGAGAAGGTCGGGCGCTCCTACCGCTATCGCCCCAGCCGCACGCGCGCCGAGGCGACCACCGATCTGTTGCGCGAAATCCTCGACGCCAGCCCCGACGCGCCCGCGGTGCTCCTGCATCTGGCCCGCACCGCCAGCGCTCGCGAGGTCGAGGCGCTGCGGCGGGGCCTGTCCGGCGACGAGCACCGCCGGTGATCCTGATCGCGGCCCTGCTGGTGGCAGCCGTCGCGGTCGCGGTGGCCGCACCGGCGGCGCTGTCCCGCATCGATTTCAGCGCCGCCCCCGCTATCGGGATGGCGGCCTGGCTGGGCGCGTTCGCCGCCGCCCTCGGGTACGTGGCACTGGCGTTGATCGCGCTGGCGTGGCCGGGCTATCCGCCGGGTGAGACCTTCGCCGGCAGTGCGCTGGCGTGCCTGGGTGCGTTCGAGCCGATCGTCGTCACCTGGACGGCGGGGCTGATCGCGCCGGTGACCGCGATCGGCTTCACCGCTCCGACCGGCCGGCTGGCGCGGATCGCACTCGGGCATCGGGAACGCGGAGCGGCCCTGCGCCGCAAGCACAATGAGCTGGTCGAGGTGCTGGGCCGCGCCGATGCCGCCCGGGCGGATCTGGTGTGGCTCGAGCATCCGGTGCCGCTGGCCTACAGTGTCGCGGGCCGCGGCGGGTATGTCGTGGTCACCGACGGTCTCGCGCAGTGCCTGACCGAGGCGCAGTGGCGGGCGGTGCTCGCCCACGAGCACGCGCATCTACGCGGATTCCATCACCGGATCCTCGGCGTCTGCCAGGTTTTCGCCCGCGCGTTCCCGTGGATCCCAGTGTTCGCCGCCGCACCGGCGGCCATGACCACCCTGATCGAACTCGCCGCCGATCGCGCGGCCGCGGCCGAGGCCGGCCCGCAGGCCCTCGCGGCCGCGTTGCGGACGGTCGCCGCCCGCACGACGACCGCGCTGGACCTGGTCGACACGTCGCTGGAGCTGCGACTGCGATGCCTGTCCGCCCCACCGGAATCCCGTGCGGCCGGGCGCCGCCGGGCGTTGCTCATGGTCATCGGCACGATCCTGCTGGCGCCCGCGGCGTCGATCGTCGCCATCGGCCTGAGCGCCGCGGTCGCCTACGTGATCATGATCTGAGATTCACCCGCGAAAAACTATGCTGCATAGTATTTTCGTCCGCGTGAAGTACCTACCAGCCCTCGCCACGGTTCTGCTGGCCGCGGGAACCCTCGGCCCCGGCACCGGTTTCGCGACCGCTGACCCCACCACCGATCCATCGCAGACCCGCTACTCCCTGGTCAACGGCTGCTACCGCATCGACACCCCGAGCGGACCCGTGGCACCGGCCGCGGGACCGTTCCGGATGCGCGCGACCACGCTCGGCGAGTACCTGCTCTACGGACGGACCAAGGAGGTCGTCGACGCCTCGGCAGGCTCGATCCACGCCGCGAAGAATCCGTCGGTCACCGCGGTCTGGAAGGTGGATGGTTCCGGCGCAACCGGATTCACGCTCGCGAACGCCGCGACCAAGACCAGCACGCCGGCCACGTTCTTCCCCGACACCGGCTGCGCGGACTTCCCCGAAGCCCAGGACAACGCCACCGGCACGCCCGGCCCGAGCGTCGGCGCGGACGGTTCGATCATCGGCACCATCGACGCGCACGTGCACGTCTCGGCCTACGAGTTCCTGGGCGGCGACTTCCATTGCGGCCACCCGTGGCATCCCTACGGGGTGACCTACGCGCTGCCCGACTGCGCGTCCGATCGCACCGGAACCAATGGCCTGGTCGCCGATTTCCTCGATTACGGCGGCCCCCGCGCCTCCGACACGGCCGGGTGGCCCACCTTCCGGGACTGGCCCAAACCCTCCAAACTCAGCACCGAGGGCACCTACTGGACCAGTATCCAGCGCAGCTGGAAGGCGGGCCTGCGGGTGATGACCGTGGACCTGGTCGACAACGAATCGCTGTGCACGATCATGACCGACCGCCGGAACCCGTGCGACGACATGACTTCCGTGCGCACCCAGGCCGCGGACATGCGCGCCCTCCAGGACTACATCGACGCCCAGGCGGGCGGCCCCGGTCAGGGCTTCTTCCGCATCGTCACCGATCCCGCGCAGGCGCGTCAGGTGGCGGCGTCGGGCAAGCTCGCGGTGATCCTCGGCATGGAACTGTCCGACCCGATGGGCTGCGGCGTCTTCCTCGGCCAGCCCAAGTGCGGCACCGCCGATGTCGACCGCTGGCTGGGCGAACTGCGCGCGCTCGGCGTCAGCAGCTTCTTCCCGGTCCACAAGTTCGACAACGCCTTCGGCGGCACCAAGATGGACAGCAATACCACCGGCCTGCTGGTCAACGCCGGCAACTTCCTGCAGACCGGCACCTTCTGGAATGTGCAGCCCTGCACCGGCCCCGGCCACGACAGTCCGCAACCCTCGGTGCCGATCGCCGGTGATATCAATCAACTGCTGGCCAAGCTCACCGGCCCGCTGCTCGGCGGCGCTCCCCTGCCCCTGTACCCGTCCGGAACGCATTGCAACGCACGCGGACTGACCGAGCTGGGCCGATACCTGATCAACAAGATGATCGACCAGGGCTTCCTGATCGAGATCGATCACCTGAGCGAGGCCACCGCCGACGAGGTCATGTCGATCATCGAGGCGCGGCAGTATCCGGGCGTGCTGTCCTCGCACGGCTGGGATTCCGAGCGCACCACCCAACGCGTCTACGCCGTAGGCGGATTCGCCACCCCGTACGCGGGCGGGCCCGCGGGATTCGTCAAGGCCTGGAGGGAGGCCCGGGCGATGCGGCGTCCCACCGGTGATTTCGGATTCGGCTTCGGCTCGGACATGAACGGACTCGGCGGCCAGGGCGCGCCGCTGGGCGCGGGCGTGATCCAGTACCCGTTCACCTCCCACGACGGCGCGGTGACCTTCGACCGGGAACGCTGGGGCGAGCGGACTTTCGACATCGCTACCGACGGCACCGCGACCTACGGCACCTACGCGGACTGGCTCGAGGCGGTCCGGGTGCTCGGCGGACCGGAGATCATGACCGACGTCTTCCACGGCGCGGAGGCCTATCTGCGGCTGTGGTCGCAGGTCAGGGGGTAAATCGCCGGAGTGTGACGGCGATCACGCAGCGAATTCGGCGCGCGGCGGAACATACCCCGAGTCTCTAACCTTCTATCTATCGATAACCGGTTAGAAAGACTGATCGGTACGAAACCGGAAGGCCGAGAACATGACCGCCGTGCGCCACCACACCATCGAGATCCAGGGCCTGCCCGTCTTCTACCGCGAGGCGGGCGACCCGTCCAAGCCCACCCTCGTACTGCTGCACGGATTCCCCAGCAGCTCGGCCATGTTCCGCACCCTGATGCGCGACCTGGGCGACGACTTCCACCTGATCGCGCCCGACCACATCGGCTTCGGCCGCTCGGCCATGCCGCAGGCGCGCGAATTCGACTACAGCTTCGACAAACTCACCGAGATCACCGAGGGCCTGCTCGACGCGCTCGGCCTCGACCGATTCGCCCTCTACATCCACGATTACGGCGCGCCGATCGGCCTGCGCATCGCCTCCGCCCATCCCGAGCGCGTCACCGCGATCGTCACCCAGAGCGGCAATGCCTACCTCGAGGGCTTCACCCCGTTCTGGGACATCCTCTTCGCGCACGCCAAGGACCGCGCCGCCAACGAGCCGGGCGTGCGGACACTGCTCGAAGCCGATGCGACGCGGTGGCAGTACCTGCACGGTGTCCCGGCCGATCGGCAGGACCTGGTCAGCCCCGACAGCTGGACCCTCGATCAGGCCTATCTGGATCGCCCGGGCAACAAGGAGATTCAGCTCCAGCTGTTCTGGGACTACCAGTTCAACCTCGACAGCTACCCGGCCTTCCAGAAGTACTTCGCCGAGCACCGTCCGCCGGTGCTGATCACCTGGGGCGAACACGACGAGATCTTCGGGGCCGACGGCGCCCGCGCCTATCTGCGCGACCTGCCCGACGCCGAACTGCACCTGCTCGACGCGGGCCACTTCGCCCTGGAAACCCACGGCCCCGAGATCGCCGCGCTGATCCGGGAATTCCTCACCCGCACGGTGTCCTGACCGCCGTGGCCGCGCCGCCCGCATTTGCCGGCAACACGCGGCGGCGCGGCCGGACCCGCGAGGCGGGTCGCCGCTAGGTTGGCGGTGTGGCCGCAGAGAAATCCCCCGCCGGAGACGACGAGACCAACGCCCGGAACACCGACGCGAAATCCGGGGACACCGACGCGAAGGTCCGGGACGCCGACGACGCGGGCATCCGGCCCGACGCCCTGGTGGCCTCGGTGATTCCCGCCTGGCTGCCGCGCGCGTACCTGCTGGCGGCGGCCACGGTCGCGGGCATCGTGGTGACCTTCTGGGCGCTGACCCGTCTGCAGGGACTGCTGACCGTGCTGGTGGTGTCGCTGTTCCTGGCCTTCGCCATCGAGCCCGCGGTGAACTGGCTGGCCGCGCGCGGCTGGAAACGCGGAGCGGCGACCGGCGCGGTCTTCGTGATCGTGACCGTGGTGCTGGTCGGATTCGTCTGGACCATGGGCGAATTGGTGGTCGGGCAGGTGTCGTCCCTGATCAAGAATCTGCCGCACGATACCCAGAGTGTGGTCACCTGGATCAACGACACCTTCCACACCGACCTCTCGGTCGCCGACATCACCGACCGCACCTCGGAGCTCAGCACCAAACTCCAGACCTGGGCGCTGGACCTCGCCGACGATGTGTGGGGCATCGGCACCACCGCGCTCGGCGTGCTGTTCCAAGGCCTGGGCGTGCTGCTGTTCACCTTCTACTTCGCCGCCGACGGCCCGCGCTTCCGCAACGCCGTCTGCTCGCTGCTGCCGCCGCAACGCCAGCGGCACGTGTTGCGCGCGTGGGACATCGCGGTCGACAAGACCGGCGGCTACCTGTACTCCCGCGCCCTGCTCGCGGCCTGCTCGGCGCTGGCCCATTACGCGGCCATGCGAGTCCTCGGCATCCCGTCCGCCTTCGCCCTGGCACTGTGGGTCGGCGTCGTCTCCCAGTTCATTCCGACCGTCGGCACCTACCTCGCGGGCGCGCTCCCGGTCCTGGTCGCCCTCGCCCACGAGCCGCGCACGGCGCTGTGGATCCTCGGATTCATCGTCGTCTACCAGCAATTCGAGAACTACGTCCTGCAGCCCCGCATCACCGCCACCACCCTCGACATGCACCCCGCCGTCGCCTTCGGCGCGGTCCTGGCGGGCGCGGCCCTGTTCGGCGCGACCGGCGCCCTGCTGGCGATCCCGGTCACGGCCACCGCCCAGGCCTTCCTGTCCGCCTATGTCCGCCGCTACGACGTGGAGGCTCCGGCGCCGACCGCGCACGACTGATCGCTCGCCCGAACCAATCGGTCGGCTCGTATTCCGCCCGGCTCGCCCGCGTCGTACGCTGCGGTGGAACGAAGCTTGGTGAGAGGACTGTGCATGACGGTGACGGACCAGCCGCCCGTCGGCGGCGACACCGCCATTCGGGAATCGCGTTCCGGGGTCATCGAGCGGATGTCGGCCATCTTGGACGCGTTCGACAGTGGGCGGGAATGCCTGCGGCTCGAGGACATCACCGATCGGACCGGGCTGCCGCGATCCACCACCTTCCGGCTCGCGTGCCAGTTGACCGAACTGCAGTGGCTCGTGCACGACGAGCAGGGGTATCGCCTGGGGGCTCGAACGCGGCGGCTCGCGCGGATCACCGACTTCGAGGACATTCGAGCCGCGGCGTCGGCGGCCTTGTCGGATCTGCACGTGGCGACGGCGGCCGTCGCGCATCTGGCGGTGCTCGAGGGCAATGCCGTCCACTATCTGGACAAGGTGGGCGGACCACACGCGGCATCCATTCCGTCACGGGTCGGGGCGCGGCTGGACGCGACGCAGACGGTGTGCGGACTGGCACTGCTGGCCTCGATGGATCCCGAGGACGCGGACCGGGTGTTGCGACTTCCGTTGCGCAGCTCCACTGTTCGGCCGATCGCGCGCCGGCGGGCGGTCCAGGCCGATCTGTATCGGGTGCGGCAGCGCAATGGGCTGGCGATCTCGCTCGGGACCACGTGTGAGATGGGGATCAGCGCGGTCGCCGTGCCGGTGCTGGGTCCGGACGGGCCGGTCGCCGCGATCTCGCTGGCCACCCGGGGTGAGCTCGAACTGCGGCGGATCGCGCCGCTGGTGTTCACCGCCGCCCGCCGCACCGCCGCGGAGATGTTCGCCGACGGGTCGATGGGGGCCGAGCCGCTCGAACCCCCGTTGCGGACGCGCGCCCGGCTGGCTTGAGGCCGTTCAGCTGTTGGTGCCGTCGGCCGGAATGCCGTCGGGTAGTTCGGCGGCCGCGCCCGAGCCGGAATCGGCTCCAGGGCAGGAGATTCCGAGCGAATAGGCCGTCATCGACAGCGAGCCGTAGCTGTAACCGTCGACCAGTGTCTCGGTATCCTCGGACGCGGCGGCGGCCAATCCCGCGAGATACAGCAGCGGGATGAAGTGGTCGGGTGTCGGCACCGCGAGGGAGTAGTCACGCTGATCGGTCAGCGCCAGAATGTCCGCGGGCCGGTTCAGCATGAGGTTCTGGGCGGCCTCGTCGAAGCGGCGGGCCCAGTCGAAGCCGGTGTCGGGACGGCTGGGGTCGATGCCGCGCAGATTGTGCACCACATTGCCGCTGCCGACGATGAGAATTCCGCTCTCGCGCAACGCGTGCAGCCGGATGCCGAGCTCGAGATGGTATTCGAGGGGCTTGTCGGCATTGATGCTCAGCTGTACGACCGGGATGTCGGCGTCGGGGAAGGCGTGCCGCAGCACCGACCAGGAACCGTGGTCGATGCCCCAGCTGTCGGTGTCCGCGCCGACCCAGTTCGGTTTGACCGCCTCGCTGACCTCCTCGAACAGCGCGGGCAGCCCGGGCGCGGGGTACTGGACGGCGAACAGTTCGGGCGGAAAACCGTAGAAGTCGTGGATGGTGCGCGGGTGCGGCATCACCGTCACCGCGGTCGCGTTGATGTACCAGTGCGCGGACACGATGAGGATGGCGCGCGGGCGGGGCACGCTGCGGCCGAACGCCTCCCACGCCTGGGTGTACCGGTTGCGCTCCAGCGCGTTCATCGGGCTGCCGTGGCCGAGGAACGCGGCGGGCATGCGGGCGGCCGGATCGGCGGCGGTCATCGATCACCGACCTCGGGCGGCGGGGTGGGCCGCGCGGGTTGCGGTCCGCGCGTGCGGGTCCGGCCGTGGGCGTCGACGGCGGCGTCGAGCGAGAGGTTGATGTCCATCAGCTGGTCGATGGTGTCGCCGTGCAGCCGGACGAACTCCTCGCGGGCCCTGCCGCGACGGAAGGAGATGAACGACCGGTCGGATTCGAGCTGCCAGGTGTACCAGAACAGATACGGCACGGTGAGCACGAAATTGACTATGCCCCACACGATCCAGACGTCGTTGTCGAACCAGCCGTCCGAGGGCATCACCTTCGGGAAGATGTTGTAGATGGCGATCACCAGCATCAGCACCGGCAGCGTGTAGATGCGCGCCATGATGTAGAGCTCGGGCCGCCGCTTCACCAGCGGATAGATCTCCGCGACCGCGAGAATGCAGACGCTCGCCGCGAAGTGCTCCTCCTCGGGCGGGTATCCGCCGAAGGTGAAGCACAGATTCCAGGTGGTGTAGAGGAAGTTCCACGCCATGGTGGTGTACGCGACGAGCTCGGCATTGCGCCCCGGCAGGATCTCCCAGAACCGCGGCGAGTACGGGATCGTCAGGCACAGGCCCAGTCCCACCGCCGCGTTCCAGTAGTTCCCGATCTCGGCGTCCCGCAGCGTGGCCTCGGCGATATTGAGGAACAGGATCGCGTATGGGAACCACAGGAACCGCGGATTGCGCAGGATGTCCCAGAACCGCCCCACCCGCTGTTCGGCCACCGCGACGCGCATCAACCCGACGATGGTCAGCGGAATCAGCACCGACAGGATCTTGGCCCACGAGAACCAGTTCACCAGCCCGATATCGCGTCCGGGCCCCCAGATCCACAGCGGGAACGTCAGCAGCGACAGCCCCCACACCCAGGTCGCCGGACGCGGGTGCAACCGCATGTAATCGACGATCACCCAGAGGATCGCGCAGAACACGAGCATGGACACCGCGGTCACCCAGGTGAATGGGGCCGGGTTCCCCGAAACCGCCTCCGAGGCCGCACTGATCACAGCGATCCCGCCTTCCCACGAACAGACTGGCAACAGCTCAGCAAGCACCGATTCTCGTCATCGTGCCTCATGCGCGTCCGATTCCCGCCGCAACGCGCCACAACCGTCGACGGGACGGCCGGCCAGCGCCTATCCTGAGTCACAGGTCCGTCCCTGGCACGGACCGGCTCTCCGCTGCGGACGCATTCACCTCCGGGGGTTGTCTTGATCGACGAGCGGCCGATCGTGTTGACCGATGAGTTCTTCCAGGACCCGCACGCGACCTACGAACGGCTACGCGAGCTCGGGCCGGTCCATCATGTGCGGTTCCCGCACGGCGTGATCGGTTGGCTCGTCACGGATTACGCCACCGCACGGCAGGTGCTGTGCGACCCGACGGTCAGTAAGAACCTGCACGCGGTGGCCGACGACGATCGGCTGGTGGCGGGTGCGACCGTCGCGGATCCGGGCAACAGACGGCACATGCTCAATACCGATCCGCCACTCCACACCCGGATGCGCAAGCTGGTCGATCGGGCGTTCACCCCGGCCGCCGTCGCCGCCCTGGCGCCGCGGATCACCGAGATCGCCGACGAGCTGCTCGACGCCATCACGCCCGGTACGACGGTGGATCTGCTGCGGGAGTTCGCCTTCCCGCTGCCGATCACCGTCATCTGCGAACTGCTCGGCGTGCCCGCCGCCGACCGCTCCGACTTCCAGCGCTGGTCGAGCGAACTGGTCAGTGCGCGGAGTCACGAGTCGAAGACCGATGCCAATGCCCAATTGGCGAAATACCTCGACGATCTGATCGCCGGGCACCGGGCCGAGGGCGGGACCGATGTGCTGTCGGCATTGATCCGCGCCACCGAGGAGGGCGACCGGCTCACCTCCGACGAGCTCCGATCCAACGCCCTGTTGCTGCTCGTCGCCGGACACGAGACGACGGTGAACCTCATCGGCGGCTGTGTTCTCGAACTGCCCGACGATCCCGGAGCCCGGGCCCGGATCGCCACGGATCCGGTGGCCGCCAAGACTTTCCGGGAAGAGGTCCTGCGGTTCCACAGCCCGGTCAATATCGCGACCTTCCGCTACACGACTGCGCCGCTCACCCTCGGTGAGGTCCGCATCGAGCCCGGCGAGTTGCTCATGGTGTCCCTCGGAGCGGGCAATCGCGACCACACCCGCTTCGACGAGCCCCACACCTTCCACGCCGACCGAATCGACAATCACCACATCGCCTTCGGCTACGGAGCCCACTTCTGCCTGGGCGCGTCGCTGGCGCGGCTCGAGGCCGATATCGCCCTGGCCCGGCTGCTCGCCCGGTTCCCCGCGCTCACCGTCAGGGAGCGCGAGCGGTTGCGCTGGCGGCCGAGCCTGGTCATCCACGGTCTCAGCGAACTGCCGGTCACCTGCCGCTGACCGATCGGGTGGATGGGACACTGTCGGGACCATTCACCCGATCCGGCGAGGAGGACCCGGCGCTGTGCCGAAGATCCGGGCGGCGACCGTCGCCGAACACCACGCGGCCCAGCGGCGCGCGCTGCTCGACGCGGCGCGGGATGTGCTGACGGCCGGGCAGGTGCCCACGCTGACCGAGGTGGCGACACGGACCGGACTCGCGCGGCCCAGCGTCTACCAGTACTTCAAATCGCGCGACGACTTGCTGATCGCGGTGCTGGAGGACGCGTTCCCGCGCTGGAGCGCGCGCATCGCCGAGCAGATGGGCCGGGCCGCGAATCCGGCGGAGCGGGTGCTCGAATACATCACCGCCAATATCGATCTCGTGGTGGAGGGCGAGCACGCCGTGGCGCGGGCGCTGGCATCCGCCCTGCCGAACAACGACATGGCCGGGCGCGCACGGCAGTTGCACGATGGGCTCACCACACCGCTCACGGCCGCGCTGGCGGAGCTGGGCGCGGCCGATCCGGAGCTGACGGCCGAGCTGGTGAACGCGATCGTGCACGCCGCGACCCGGATGGTCGAGGCCGGCACCGAACCGACGGTGGTCGACGCGCGGGCGCGGGAGCTGGTGGCCCCGTACCTCGCGGCGCTGACGAGCTAGCGGGCGCGGGGTCTACGGCAGGATCGAGTCGACGTAGCCGCCGTCGACCCGCAAGGCGCCGCCGTGGTGGCCGAGGCGAACGGGGAGCTGAGGTAGACCACCATGTTCGCGATCTCCTCGGGCTCGATGAGGCGCTGGATCAGCGATTGCGGGCGGTGGGCGCGCATGAACTCGCGCTGCGCCTGATCCCACGGCAGTGCGGGGTCCACCAGCTGGTAGACGAAGTCCTCCACCCCGGCGGTGTGCGTCGGCCCGGCGATGACCGAGTTGACCGTAACCCCGGTTCCGGCAGCGTCTTTCGCGAATCCCCGCGACAACGCCAGCAGCGCCGTCTTGGACACGCCGTAGTGGATCATCTCCTCGGGAATCACGATGGCCGAGTCGCTGGCGATCTGCAGCGCGCGACCCCAGCCCCGGTCGATCATGCCCGGCAGATAGGTGCGGATCAGCCGGGCCGCGGCCAGCACATTGACCTCGAAGTAGGTGCGCCACTGCGCATCGGTGATCTCCCGCGCGGGCACGGCCCCGAAGATCCCGAGGTTGTTCACCAGGATGTCGACGGCGGGCAGTTCGTTCAGCAGTCGATCCACACCCTCGGCGGTGGCGACGTCGGCGGTGACGCCGTGCGCGTCGGCCCCGGTGACCCGCAGTGCGGCGACCGCGGACTCGACCCGGTCGGCGGTGCGACCGTTGACGGCGACGCGCGCTCCGCTGCGGGCCAGTCCGGCGGCGATGGCCAGCCCGATGCCCTGGGTGGAGCCGGTGACGAGTGCGGTCTTGCCGGTCAGGTCGATGTTCACGAGCGACACTCCTTCGCGGGGGACGACCGCGCGGCCGCGGTTCGCGCCGTGGCCGAGTCTATGGCCGCGGCCGGAGCCGATCGCGCAGCGAGACGTCGTTCGGCGAGGCGCGCGGGTGCGCGGACAACTAAGGTCACGTCCCAAAAACAGGGAGTACCGCGTGACCACACACACCGAAGCCCGCCCCTACCCGTTCGGGGAGCCGGTCCGGCTCGATCCGCCGCCGCTCGCGGCGAAACTCCAACGTGAGGAACCGATTTCGCGCATCCTGCTGCCGTTTGGCGGCGAGGCCTGGCTCGTCACCCGTTACGCGGATGTGCGCTCGGTGCTCAGCGACCCCCGCTTCAGCCGCGCCGCCACCGTGGGCCGGATGGATGTGCCGCGGGTGCGGGAAACCCCTGCGCTGCCGAACATTCCGACCAGCATGGACCCACCGGAGCTGACCCGGCTCCGCAAACTCACCATGACCGCGTTCACCTCGCGCCGGGTCCAGCAGCTGCGCCCGCGCGCCGAACGCATCGTCGACGAGCTGCTCTCCGCCATGGAGGCCGCGGGCTCGCCCGCCGATCTCGTCGAAGCGCTGGCGTTGCCGCTGCCGGTCACCGTCATCTGCGAAATGCTCGGCGTCCCACCGCAAGACCAGCATCGCTTCCGCGATTTCTCCGACGCGATCATGTCCACCACCGCCGTCAGCGACATGGAGCGCGCGATGGCGTACGCCGCCGTCGCGGGGTATCTGACCGAGCAGATCGCCGTACGCCGCGAACGACCGGCCGACGACCTGCTCGGCGCGCTGGTGGCGGCTCGGGACAACGAGGACCGGCTCAGCGAGGAGGAGCTGATCACCCTCGGCATCACCCTGCTGGTCGCCGGGCACGAGACCACGGCGAACCAGATCGCCAACTTCACCTACGTGCTGCTCACCGAACCGGGCGAATGGGACCGGCTGCACGCCGATCCCGGGCTGGTTCCGACCGCCATCGAGGAGCTGCTGCGCTACATCCAGGTCGGCAACGGCGGCGCGTTCCCCCGCGTCGCCACCGAGGACATCGAACTCTCGGGCACGCTGATCCGCGCCGGGGAATCGGTCTTCGTCGATCTGCAGGCCGCCAATCGCGACGAGACGGTATTTCCCGATCCCGACACCCTGGATCTGACCCGGCATCACAACTCGCACTTGACTTTCGGCCACGGATTCCATCACTGCGTCGGCGCGCAGCTGGCCCGCCTCGAACTGGATGTCACGCTCACCGCGATGCTACACCGATATCCACAATTGCGCCTGGCGGTTCCGGCGGACGCTATCGAATGGAAAACGGGCATGCTGTTGCGTGGTCCGAAGGCGCTTCCGGTGGCCTGGTAGCCAAGCGAATACGCGCTGACCAATACAATAAATCCGACTTATCCCAGCGCGACAACGGCATTGACAGACCAGTCTGTCCACCCGCCCAGATCACACCCCCACACCGTGACTGAATCGCTCTGAGCTGCAAGGCTGTTGAGAGTGACGGCTCACATTGACAGCATCAGCCACGTCCCGATAGCGTGTTGCCATGGCGTTGCGGGTCAGATGACCAACAGCGGATAATTGTCGGGGACGCGCTGTGGGGATTGATTTGTGACTATTTTTCAATGGGTTTCGCATTTGCGCGGAATGACATCATTTCAGTTTGGAAATACACTATGCCATCGGTGATCTCGGCCGTAGTCATCGATGAACTCATTCGCAATGGCGTGCAATGGTTCGTGTATTGTCCCGGGTCTCGGAACGGTCCGATCGGCTTCGAATTGGCGCGGCGCGCCCGGGCCGGGGAGATCGAATTCCAGGTCCGGCTGGACGAACGCTCGGCAGCCTTTGTGGCACTGGGCATCACGAAGGCGACCGGCCGCCCGGCGGTCGTGGTGACCACCTCCGGCACCGCGGTGTCGAACCTGCTGCCCGCGGTCACCGAGGCCAACTACTCGGATCTGCCACTGGTGCTGGTGACGGCGAATCGCCCGCCCGACGTGCTGGGCACCGGCGCGTCGCAGACGGTGGACCAGACCGCGCTGCTCGCCTCGCAGACGCGGCACGTGCAGCAGACCTGGTCCGGCGGCGCGGTCGACGCGACCGCCAATGGCGTACTGCGGTCACAGGTTTGCCGCACCCTGGGCATCGGAACCGGCAAGCTGGTCGGCCGTCCCGGCCCGGTGCAGATCGACGTGCCGCTGTCGTCGGGACTGCCACCGCAGCCCGAAACCTCCTCTCCCGCAGGACGTCCCGACGGCGCGCCGTGGATCGCCATGCCCGAGATCCCGGGTGCGGCGCACCCGGATGCGGTCGAGCTCGACCTGCGCCGGCCCACCCTGGTCATCGCCGGTGACGGCGCGGACCCGGCCGACCTGCCGCCGCTGCCGGTGATGGCCGAGCCGACCGTGGCGGTCGGTGACCGGAAACGCCTGCACCCCTGGGTTCTCGACCAGGTGCGGCCCGAGCAGGTCGTGGTCTACGGCCGTCCGACCCTGCACCGCAATGTCGGCCGCCTGCTGGCCCGGCCGGGCGTGCGCACCGTGCTCGTCTCCGGGGGCGGCGACTGGCTCTACGCCGCGCCGGATATCGAGCTGCTGTCCCGGAATCCGCGCTTCACCGGCGATCCGGCGCCGGTGTGGATCGAGGAACTCGAACACGCCGACGAGACCGTGCGCGACGCCTGGTCGCGAACGATGGCCGAGCCCGCCAACCGCCGCACCGGCGTCGGTGTGGCGCACGCGGTGCTCGGGGCCCTGCGCCCCGGCGACCTGCTGTGGCTCGGCGCGTCCAACCCGATCCGCGACGTCTCGCTGACCGGCCTGATCCCGCCCGGCGTGGACGTGCTGTCCAATCGCGGCGTCGCGGGCATCGACGGAAACGTCAGTGCCGCAACCGGAGCCGCGCTGGCCCACCCCGACCGGCAGGTCGTCGCACTGCTGGGCGACCTGACCTTCGCCTACGACGCGTCCGGATTGCAGACCGGGCGGCTGGAACGCATGCCCGCGAACCTGACCATCGTGGTGTCCAACGACGCCGGCGGTGGCATCTTCGAACTGCTCGAGCAGGGCGACGCCCGCTACAAGCGCGAGCCCTACGGCGACACCTTCGAACGGATCTACGGGACGCCGCAGAACATCGACATCGCCCACCTGTGCCGCGCCTACGACGTCGCGCACACCCCGGTCGAGATCGACGATCTGGCCGCGTCACTGGGCCTCGCCCGCCGGTCCAGCCGACTGTCGGTGCTCGAAATCCCGGTCGCCCGAACCGATCTGCGTGATGTGCACGCCCGCACCCGCCAGGCGGTGGAGGCGGCGTTCGACGCGACCGCCGTCTCGGCGCTGAATCTCGAGCTGGAGCTGCACTCCTGATGCCACACCCATCCGACTCCATACCACTGACTCCCCTACTCGTTCCCGAGGATCCCGACGCCGCGGTCGGCACCGTCCGCCGCGCCATCGAGGTCGCGTACCGCGGTGGCGAGGCCATCGCCCCGATCACCGATCCCGTGCAGGCGCAGGGGCTTCCGCCGACCGTGCCCGCCACCACCGCGGTGGTGCTGTCCACCTCCGGTTCCAGTGGCGTCCCGAAGCGAACCCTGTTGTCCCGCACCGCCTTGGCCGCCTCTGCGGAGGCGAGTTCGGAGCGGCTCGGCGGCGCGGGCGACTGGCTGCTGTGCCTGCCGGCCGGATTCGTCGCGGGCTTCCAGGTGATCTCGCGAGCCACGCTCGGCGGCACCCGGGTGACGACGCTACCCGGCGGCCACTTCGATCCCGCCGCGTTCGCGGCCGCGGCCCGGCGGCTGCCCGCCGGCCGCCGCTACACCTCGCTGGTCCCCACCCAGGTCACCCGGCTGCTCGCCGACGCCGAATCCCGAACCACCCTAGCGGTTTTCGACAAGATCCTGATCGGCGGCGCGCGCCTCGACGACGAGACCGGCCGTGTGCTGCGCGAGCTGACCGACGCCGTGGTCACCTACGGCATGACCGAGACATGCGGGGGCTGTGTCTACGACGGCACGCCGTTACGCGGTGTGCGGGTCGAGATCATCGACGGCATAATCCATCTCGGCGGCAGCGTGGTCGCCGACGGCTATCTCGATGTCGCCGGCGAGCAGCCCTTCTACCGCGAGGGCGGCACCCGCTGGTACCGCACCTCGGACCGCGGGCACTGGTCGCAGGAGCTGCTGGTGCCCACCGGCCGCGTCGACGACCTGATCAACACCGGCGGCGTGAAGGTATCCGCGGTCGCGATCGAACAGGCTCTGACCGGCGTGCCGTGGATCGAGTCCGCGGTGGTCATGGGCGTGCCCGACCGCGAGTGGGGCGAGCTCGTGGGCGCGTATCTGGTGACGCGCCACTCGATTCCCGACCACGACCTGGAGCCGCTGCGCGAGCGGGTGCGGCAGCGGCTGGGCCGGGCCGCGGTGCCCAAGCGCTTCGTTCTCGGCACCGAGCTGCCGTTGCTGGCGAACCAGAAGATCGACCGCCGCGCCGTGCGCGACCGACTGACCACCACCGAATCGGAGCACTCCCATGCATGATCCCGTGCGATTCCGCCTGGCCGGCGCGAACGGCCCGGTAGGCCTGGACGGGCCGCTGATCTGCTATCACAATCTCGCCGAGGCGGAGGCCGCGGTGCGGGCGGGCGCGTACGGCAATGTGGTGGCCGGCGCGATCCCGTTCGACACCGAGCTCGCCGAGTCCTCGCTGTACCTGGGCTGGCGGACCACCACGCCGGACCGGAGCCCGCGGCGTCCCGGCCCGCGTCCGGAGTTCCGCGCCGATGTCGAGTTCAACGACGCCGCGATCGCGGACTATCTGCGCCACATCGACGACGCGCTGGCACTGCTGCGCGCCACCGAGCCCGAGCTGGAGAAGATCGTCATCTCGCGCTGCGAGCGCTACTTCTACGACGGCGTGGTCGATCCGCTCGCCCTCTTCGATCGGATCACCGAGCTGTACCCGAACGCGCGCAGCTACTTCGTCGAGCACCTCGACCACCCGGGCGTGTACACGATGGGCGCGAGCCCGGAGCTGTTCCTGGCGAAGTCCGGCGCCACCCTCACCATGACGCCGCTGGCCGGAACGGTGCTGCGCGACACCCGGCTGCCCGAATCCGCGGACCGCGAACGCGCCCGCACCCTGCTGTTCGACGACAAGTACCTGACCGAGCATCGGCACCTGGTCGACTTCATGGTGAAGGGCCTGTCCGCGTTCTGCCCGGACCTCGACTATCCCGACGATCCCGAACTGGTGACCGCTCCGGGCCTGTGGCACTTGGGAACTCCCATCACCGCTCGCCTGCTCGACCCGGACGTCCCGGTGACCGACCTGGTCGCCGCACTGCACCCCTCCCCCGCGGTGTGCGGGGTGCCGCAGGCCGTATCGCGGCGCATGATCGCCGACTACGAACCTGCCCGCGCCTACTACGGCGGCCTGGTCGGCTGGATCGACAGCACCGGCGACTGCGAGTTCCACATGGCGCTGCGCGGACTCGAATTGGATTCGCACCGCAGCGATCTCACGCTGCGCACCGGCGGCGGCGTGGTGTCGCGCAGCCGGATCGACACCGAGTTCGCCGAGACCTCGGCCAAGCTGGCGACCATGCGCCGGGTGCTGGGGATCCCGTGATGCGTGACGCGGTCATCGTCGCGGCGGTACGCACGCCGATCGGACGGGGAAAACAAGGCGGCGCGCTCGACGGCGTGCACCCGGTGGACCTGATGGCGCACAGCCTGCGCGCCGTGGTCGAACAGGCCGGCATCGATCCGGCGCTGATCGACGAGGTCATCGGCGGCGTGGTCAGCCAGGTCGGCGAACAGGCCACCAATGTCACCCGGCGCGCCTCGCTCGCGGCCGGGTTCCCGGAATCGGTGCCCGCCAGCACCATCGACCGGCAGTGCAGCGCCAGCCAGCAGGCGCTGCGCTTCGCCGCGCACGCGGTCATCGCCGGAGACTGCGACCTGGTGGTGGCCACCGGCGTGGAGTCGGTGAGCCGGATTCCGATGGGCACCAGCCTGCTCGACGTGGACAACCTCACCGGATCGGCGTTCCTGGAACGCTATCCGCAGGGCGTGCCGTGGCAGGGCATCAGCGCCGAACTCATTACCGCGCGTTGGGGATTCGGGCGCGGCCAGCTCGACGAGTACGCGCTCGAGAGCCACCGCCGCGCCGCCGCGGCCACGAAGCGGGGTGGATTCGACGCCGAACTGACCCCGCCGATCAACGGCCTGGCCCGCGACGAGACCATCCGATTCGACGCCTCCGCGGCCGGACTCGCCGCGCTGTCGCCGTCGTTCTACAACGAGGCCATCGCCCAGCGGTTCCCGGAGATCGCCTGGCACATCACCGCGGGCAATGCCAGCCAGCTCGGCGACGGCAGCGCGGCGGTGCTGGTCACCACCAGCGAACACGCCAAGCGACTCGGGCTCACCCCGCTGGCCCGGATCCGCAGTCACATCGCGGTCGGCGACGACCCGTTCCTCATGCTGACCGCCGTGGTGCCCGCCACCGAAAAGGTGCTCAAGCAAACGGGATTGACGCTGGACGACATCGATCTCATCGAGATCAACGAGGCGTACGCCAGCGTCGTCCTCGCATGGGCGCGCGAAACCGGGGCCGACCTCGACCGGGTCAACGTCCACGGCGGCGCGATCTCGCTCGGGCATCCGCTCGGGGCCAGCGGGGTGCGGCTCACCGCCACCCTGGTGCACGCACTGCACGAACGCGGCGGCCGCTACGGCCTGCAGACCATGTGCGAATCCGGCGGTCAGGCCAATGCCATGATCCTGGAAGCGCTCTGACGCAGCCCGCACATCGCGCGCCGCGCCCCGCTCAGTGCGCGGCGCGGGCAGCGGCCAGGATCGCGGCGATCGCCGGGTGGCCCCCCCCGACCAACGCGAACGCCGCGGCGAGGGTGTCCTCGTAGGTGGTGCGGGCCTCGCGGTATCGGTCGCGTCCGGCGTCGGCGAGCACGGTGTACACGCCGCGCTTGTCGTCGGGACACAGGTCGCGGTAGGTGAAGTCGGCCGCGTTCAGGCGGCCGACCAGCCGGGTCACCGAACTCTGGTTCAGGCCCAGCTTGTCGGCGAGTTCCTGCATGCGCAGTTCGCTGTCAGGGGCCTGATCGAGGAAGCTCAGCGCCCGATACTCCGACAATCCGAGCCCGTGACGACGCTGCAGGGCCGTCGCGAGGCGGCTCTCCACCTGCGCGTGCAGGATCAGCATGCGGTTCCAGAGTTGGGCATCCGCACCGGTTTTCACGCTTTTCGCCTGCGACGGCATCGACTCACTCCCTCGATCTGGCGGTGTCCGGACGAGACGTCGGCCACCGGGGCTTGACACAAGTTTACATGTACATGCATTCTCTTCTTCGCGAGCATTTACTTGCACGTACATACAATCACATGAAGGGTGCAGCTCCCATGGCTTGGGTCTATCTGCTGATCGCGTCCGTGTTCGAAATCGTCTTCGCGCTGGCGACCAACGCCACCCACGGGTTCACCGTCCTGGGCCCGTCCCTGCTCACCGCAGCGGCCGCCGCGGGCGGGATCTTCTTCCTCGGTCTGGCCCTGAAATCCCTCGACGTCGGCGTCGGCTACACGGTGTGGACCGGCATCGGGTCGGTCGGCACCGTGCTGTTCGGGGCGGTGGTGTTCGGCGAGGAGTTCACCCCGGCCAAGGTCCTGGCCTTCGTACTCATCATCGGCGGCGTCCTGGGCTTGAAGATCGCCGACAAGCTCACCGGCGCTCCCGCCTGATTCGACGACTCACGTTCCCGTTCCACCCTTTTCGAGGAGAAACCGTCATGTCCTGGGTATACCTGCTCATCGCCGCCGTCTTCGAGGTCGCCTTCGCGCTCGGCACGAATGCCACCAAGGGGTTCACCCGCTTGTGGCCGTCGGTGTTCACCCTGGCCGCCGCCGCGGCGGGGATCTACACGCTCAGTCTCGCCTTGCGCACCCTCGATGTCGGGGTGGGGTACACCATCTGGACGGGCCTCGGCTCGATCGGCACCGTCGTCCTGGGTGCGCTGATCTACCACGAGAAGATCAATGCGCCCAAGGTGATCGCCTTCGGGTCCATCATCGCCGGGGCGCTGGTCCTGCGGCTGGCCGCCTGACCTACCCGAGCAGGTAGGCCGGGGTGTTCGGTGGGCCGGACTTGGTCACGAACTCGTGGCGCAGGCGGTGGAACGGGGAGGCGGGATCGAACACCTCCTCGGTGAGGTGTTCGAGCTCCTCGGAGCGGTACGCCGCCAACGGTTTCACCGCCTCGTCGGCCGCGCGGCGGCGCTGCTTCTCCCGGAGGCGGACGGGCAGGCCGGGGTCGGTGGCCAGGGCGGCGGCCGTGTGCCGGACCCAGGTGCGGAACTCGGCGGGATCGCCGGGCACCACGTGATCCACCAGGCCCAGCGCCGCGGCGGCGCGGGCGCCGATCGGGAGCGCCTCCCCCGTCAGGCGATCCGCGCACTCCGCGCCCACCCGGCGCGGCAGGGTGTAGGTCCAGTACTTCGACCTGCGCAGGCCCGACACCCGGTAATGCGGGTTCAGGACCACCGATTCGCGGCACCACACCTCGTCGGCGGCCAGGGCCAGCATCACCCCGCCCGCGGCGGCATTGCCGGGCAGCGCGGAGATCACGAGCTTGTCGGTCGTGGTGAGAATGGCCTCGACCAGGTCGTTGAAAGCGTTGATATTGCGCCAGGATTCGGCGGCCGGATCGGGGGCCGCCTCGATCACATTGAGCTGGATGCCATTACAGAAGAAGTCGCGAGCCGGACCCAGCACCAGCACCTTCACCGCACGGGTGCAGGCCAGGCGGTAGGCCTCCAGCAGGCGTTCGCACTGGCGGGTGCTCAGAGCGCCACCGGCATAGGTGAATCCGAGGTAGCCGACCTCGTCGTATTCGTAATATCGCAGCTCCGACCAGGTGACGCGCACGGCCGCCTCACAGGGACTCACCGGTACGTCGGGAATGCCGGCGAGCGCTTCGGGGCCGAGCACGTCGGTGGCGGGCAGTTTGAAGGTGGGCGGGCCATCCGGGCGCGGGCAGGCCCGCAGCTGCGGGATCCACACCGCGCCATCCACGGTGGCCCGGCAGATCGCGCCGTCGCGGGTGGCGATCACCCGGCCCGGCACGCCGCGCAGCCGGTCCTCCAGATGACCGCCGTAGAGGAAGTACTCGCCGCCGTACAGCTCGTCGAGCACGCCCGGATTCGAGTCGGCGGCACGGAGTTTGCGCAGCACGGTGGTGGTGCTGTCGTGGGCCCAGTCGATGCGGCGGAAGTACTGGGCGTAACGCGGGTGCGGCGGCGCGATCACCTCGGTACGCGGGTCGATCGGTGCGGCGCCGTGCTGTTCGAATCGGTCCAGCGCGCGCAGCAAGGCCGCCACCGCGGCGTCGGCGACCTCGGTCCGATACAGCTCGCTCTTGGAGCACATGCGCATCGGGAAAGATTCCGATGCCCAGACCGGACCGGGCGCGTCACCGGCGCGCTGCACGGTGACGCTCCACGACGCGGCATTGGCGCCGATCGCCCAATCCAGTGACGACGGACCGTGATCGCCGTCCGGCCCCGGCCGCACGACCAGCACCACGTGCCGGGCGCGCAGATCCGCCGGGACCGGTTCGGCGAGCATGAGCCCGACGATGAGGTCGGGCCCGAAGGCCGCCGCCCCGGCCCTGATCGCGTCGTCACCGAGCGCCAGTTCCACCCCGATGAGATGACCCCGCCCGGCCAGCTCGATCCGGATGCGCTGCGTCAGGCTGTCGAAGGCGCCGGCCACGAGCAGGATTCGCATCGGACTTCTCCCCTTGAAACACGGCTCAGCGTTGAGCCAGCTAACTACTTCCATCTAGGAATAATGGACGAATCAGCGCTTGACAAGTTCCGGGATCAAGCTTTTACCAAAGGAAATTCAGAACGGAAGCACCCTGCCTCTGCTGGCGCATCGATGCGATCAGGTGGCGCAGCACACAATTAGTTATCGAATCAGCAGCTGGTCGGGACCGGATCCCCGCGGAAACGCGACTCCACGTAGTTCCAGGCGTCCGGGAAACCCGCCACCGCCGTGGTCATGTGCTCGGCGATCTCGAAGGGCCGGAACACCACCGGCGCGCCCGCCTTGCAGTAGTGGTCGGCCACCTCGGCAACCGGATCGAAGGCCGTCAGCTCGTCGAAACGCCCCTGCCAGAAGTAGGTCGGGGCAGTCGGGTTGCCGGGGTGATAGCGCAGGCTGTTCTCCCGCAGCACCTCGTGCGCCACCGGAGAGTCCATCAGACTCTTGGACGCGGCCATCTGATCGGCGCTGCGGAAGGCGCCGTGGAACAACAGGAAGCGGCGGCAGGCATCATGGGTGAATTCCCGGAACCACAGCCCGTTCTCGTTGAGCTGATCCGAGATCGGCAGACGGTCCGGATACTCGCGCTCCAGCCCCATGGCCGCGGCGAAGGCCAGGCCGAAGCCCGGGTGCGGGGCGAAGCCCAGCGACAGCGCCATCTGCTCCAGGTCGGCCGGAATGCCGCCCGCCACTACGGCGTCCAGCTTCAGATCGGGGGCGTACTCCGGCTGCAGGGCCCCGGCCCACGCGGTCGCCATGCCGCCGCCGGAGTACCCGGCCAGCGCCACCCGCGAATTGCCCAGCCCCAGCTCGGCGACCTTGCGGACCGCCTTCACACTGTCCAGGGTGACCATGCCGCTCAGCTTCGCCGCACCGTAGGCCACGTTGGGGCCCAGGTAGTCCGGCATGGAGATGGCCCAGCCGCGCCCGATCGGCAGCATGGCGCCCGCGCCGTCCTGCAGTTCGCCGTTGAACAGCGAGCGCGACGGGTTGCACTGCGAGCCCAGGGAATTGATCAGGGCCTGATAGGAGACCAGCGGCGGGTTCTTGACGCCCTTGGGCATCAGCACCGTGGTCATGCCCAGGATCGGCTGACCCTGGGAATTGGTGGAACGGAAGGCGACCTGCCAGCCGTCGGTGCCCACATACAGGCCCGGGTCGATGCTGCGGGTGCGGACCACGTCACCGGGCGCGAAACTGCCCAGATCGGCAGGCGGGTTGTAGAAAGGATCGGAATCCTGTGTGGGATAAAGGGGTTGAGCCGATACGGGGGCACACACCGCCCCCGCGGTCAGGATGCTCAAGGCCAGGACCACCGCCCTGGCGGATACTGCGAACAACGACGTTCCCTCACACTTCAGCCGTTCGAGTCTCGCGCCCCCGACTGCACGTGAACGAACGGTCGACCAACAAGCAACGGATTGGCATGCGGCACAGCCGCGCCCATGAACCGGGAGAGGACAGACAGCAAGCCTCTCGCGAATCGTACAGTGACGCTACAGCTAACCTGGTCCAGCGTCCAGGCATACGGACAAACGAGGCATGAAGTGTCAGCCGACAGTCCCACTCAGTAGACGATCGAGCCCACCGATCAGGAAAACGACCTGGTCTTCGTATAAATCGGAGAGCTCCTGCGCGGGCGGCGGAGTCGCACCCGGATGCCAGTCGTCGGCTCGGCTGAGGGCCTGCAGGAAACCCATGAGGGCAATAGCCCAGCGAGCTTCCAGCCGATCGGGATCCGAAGCCGGGAAGGCGCGGCGCAGCTGGACGTGCAGCTGATCGGGCAGATCCTGCTCGGCGGTCGTCAACGCCGGATGCGAGAGTAGCGAGAGCTGGGTGACGATCTTGATCCAGCGCATGCCGCGAGTCCGATGCGCCAGCAGCAGGTCTCGATACGGCTCGGTGACCGCGCGCACCAGCGTCTCCGCGGTCGGCGGCTCCGGGCGGGCCGCCAGCGCGTCGGCATTGGCGCGAATGCGGTCACGCACCACGGCGCCCAGATCCAGCAGCACGGCGGCGATCAGATCGTCCTTGGTGCCGAAGTGGTAGTTGACCGACGACGGACCCAGACCGGCCGCGGCATTGACCGCGCGCACCGACACCGCGTCCACACCCTGGGCGGCGAACAGGCGCTCGGCGGTCTTCACCAGCCGGGTGCGGGTCGCATTGCCCTGGCGGTTCTGCATCGGGACGGTCACGCCACGAGCTTCGCACATCGACGGGGCGGGCCCGTCAGCACGGGGTACACAAGTGGATCGACAGGCCGATTTCCGGACGCCGAAACCGCCCATTATCGGGATGTGATCAGTGCTTCCACCTCAGTTTTCGAATCATGCCCACTCACCGGGACGACACCATTTCTGGATCAGTTGATCCAGGTTTACTCGGGGAACCGCTCCGGGCGACGAAGCCCGGCGCACTGGGTAAGGAGATCCCGCATGTGGACCGCTGAATCGATGAAGTTCGGGGCGTTCCTGGCCCCCTACCACCCCCTCGACGCCGACCCGGCCCTCCAGCTGCGGCGCGACATCGATCTCATGGAACACCTCGACCACCTCGGCTTCGACGAGGCCTGGATGGGCGAGCACCACTCCACCGGCGCCGAGATCGTGCCCGCGCCCGACGTTTTCATCGCCGCCGCCGCCGAACGCACCGAACGCCTGCGCTTCGGCACCGGCGTCATGTCGCTGCCCTACCACCACCCGCTGGTCACCGTGGACCGCATCACCCAGCTCGACCTGCAGACCCGCGGACGCCTCATCTTCGGCACCGGGCCCGGCAAGATCCCGCTCGACGCGCACATGATGGGCATCAACCCCTCCGATCAGCGCCGCCGCCAGGGCGAGGCACTCGAGGCAATCCTGGCGCTGCTGCGCGGCGAGGTCGTCAATATGACCACCGACTGGTTCACCCTGCGCGACGCGCGCGCCCAGCTGCCCACCTACGATCCGGCCGGGATCGAGGTCGCCACCGCCTCCACCATCTCCCCCAACGGGTCGGTGCTGGCCGGCACCCACGGGCTGTCGCTGCTGTCGCTGGCCGCCAGCTCGCCCATGGGATTCGAAGTGCTGGACCGCAATTGGGGCGTCTACGAGAAGGCGTGCGCCGAACACGGGCACGTCGCCGACCGGTCGCGGTGGCGGCTGGTCAACCCGATCTTCCTGGCCGAGACCCGCGCGGAGGCCGAGCGCGCGGTGAGCCGGCGCATCGGATCCATGGCCGCCTACGTGAACCGGCAGACCGGCGAGAATCCGGCCTGGGCCGACACGCCCAAGGGAATCATCGACCAGTGGCGCAATGACAACCTCGGCGAATTCGGGCAGGCCATCATCGGCACACCAGACGAGGCGATCGAGCGGATCGAGAAGCTGATCGAGAAGACCGGCGGCTTCGGCACCATGCTCGTGCTGCACGTGGACATGGCGAGCTGGGAGGACACCAAGCGCAGCTACGAGCTGTTCGCCTCGGAGGTGATCCCGCACTTCAAGAATCGCAACCGCCGCCGCGAGGACAGCCTGCAGTACGCCGCCGACAACCGGGAACTGCTGATCGGGCAGCTGGTCACCGCGATCACCAAGGCCCACACCGACTACTACGGCGAAGCCGCCGCGACGGGAGCCTGACACCATGCGCGCCACACAGTTTCTGAACGGCGAGTTCACCGCCACCGAGGTGGCCGAGCCGCCCGCCCTCGGACCCGGCCAGCTGCGCATCGCGGTCGCCGCGTGCGGCATCTGCGGCAGCGACCTGTCGATGTCCAAGGACCCCTGCCGATTCGTGCAGGTGGCCACCGACAGCGGGTATCCGCTGGCGACCTTCGACACCGAGCGGCCGGTGGTGCTAGGGCACGAGTACGCGGGGACCGTCAGCGAGATCGGTTCCGGTGTCACCGATTTCGCGGTCGGGGACCGGGTCGCCGGGATCGGGCTGGCCACCGAGACCGTCACCGGGATTCCGACGATCATCGGCTACTCCAACGACTATCACGGGGCGTTCGGCGAGAGCATCGTGGTGGACTCGTGGTGGGTGCGGCACGTGCCCGACGGGTTGTCGCTCGAGCACGCCACCTTGGCCGAGCCGCTGCACGTGGGCGAGATGCATGTGCAGCAGTCAGGGCTGACGCCCGAGGACTCGGCGCTGGTGATCGGCTGCGGGACAATCGGGCTCGGGGCCATCATCGCGGCCAAGGCGCGCGGGGCGCGACTGGTGGTCGCCTCCGAACCCTCGCCCAAGCGCCGCGAGCTGGCGCGGGCGGTCGGGGCGGACATCGTGGTCGATCCGAACGAGCAGGATCCGATCGCGGCCTGGATGACGGCGGTGGCGCAGCAGGATTCGGTCGTCGGCCAGTCCGGCACCGGCATTCTCATCGCCTTCGAATGCAGCGGGCGCGCCGGGATCCTCGGCACGCTCATGCGGACCATGCCGTTCAATTCCCGCATCCAGGTGGTGGCCGCGCCGTTCGCGGACGAGCCGATCATTCCGGTGGTGGGTCAGTTCCGGCGGATCGCCATCAATTTCGGGCACGGGCCGTACGAGAACGCCTACGAGATCACCCTGGAGCGACTGGCGTCGGGGCAGATCGACGCCGAGGCGATCATCACCGGCCGCGTCGGGCTCGACGGCGTGGCCGAGGCGTTCACCGCGCTGCGGGACCCGGAGGAGCACGTGAAGATCCTGGTGCTTCCGGGCCGCTGAGCTGCCGATTCCGTCCGATCCGGGGGTGGAGGGCGACATGGGTTGGGGCCCTCCACACCGGGATTGGCTAACGTCCAGCGATTTCGCGACAAAGCGCCCCGGAGCGGGTCCGCCAGTTCCGCCACGTGACAGGTTATTCTGGCGAAATGTCGGCAAACAATGCTGTTGGGGAGGACGTGGCTAGCACGGGCGAGGCCCAGGTGATTGCCCTGTGCAATCAGAAGGGCGGCGTCGGAAAGACCACCTCGACGGTCAATTTAGGTGCCGCGCTTGCCGAGTGCGGACTGCGGGTGCTGCTGGTCGATCTCGACCCGCAGGGCGCGCTCTCGGCGGCCCTCGGCGTGGCCCACCACAACCTGGAACTGACCGTCTACGACCTACTCGGCCGCAGCGCCCCGCCCATCGACGATGTCCTGATCAAGACCGCCGTCACCAATCTGCATCTGCTGCCCAGCAATATCGACCTCTCCGCCGCGGAGATCCAGCTGGTCAACGAAGTCGGCCGCGAACACTCCGTGAGCCGGGTGCTGGACCCCGTCCGCGACCGCTACGACTACATCCTCATCGACTGCCAGCCGTCGTTGAGCCTGCTCACCGTCAATGCCCTGGCCTGCGCCGACGGCGTCATCATCCCCATGGAGTGCGAGTTCTTCTCACTGCGCGGCCTGGCCCTGCTCAACGACACCATGGAAAAGGTGCGCGAACGCCTCAACCCGCGCCTCGAACTGTCGGGAATCGTGGTCACCATGTTCGACTCCCGGCTGCTGCACTCGCGCCAGGTCCTCGACCGAGTCGCCGACACCTTCGGCGAACGCCTCTACGACACCATGATCTCGCGCACCGTTCGCTTCCCCGACTCCACCATCGCCGGCGAACCCCTCACCACCCTGGACCCCAAATCCAAAGGCGCCGAGCAATACCGCGAGCTAGCCCGCGAATTCCTCAAGCGCTCCGGCCGAGACGCGGCCCAGTCCTCACTGCCGTTTCCGCAGTAGACGGGCCGTGCGATAACGGTGGTGCCGTGGTCTCCCCTCCGGAGCACGACACGCACCGGCTCAATAGTTGTCGCCGAAAGCGGCCCGCTGGGCGCGTTCCAGCCAGCCGCCGAACAGCCTGCCCAGCAAGGGAACCGGGACGCCTGCGGCATCGTCCGGACCGGCGACCGACAGCAGCCAGGCGGGCATGAAGCGCAGGGTCCACAGCGGGGCCGTACTTCGCATGTGGTTCTCGAAGCCCTTCCACGTGGGCTCGTCGAGGACGCGGGCGAGGCGGCCGAGCAGTTCGCGTTCCTCGTCCGCGGCGTGCGCGGCGAGTTGACCGCGGACGGCGGTAGTGAGCTCGGACAGGCGGTTGGCCGCCGCGGAGTCGGAGACCGGCGTTGCGCCGAACTCCTGCCACGCGCTCAGCAGGGTGGCGAGCTCGGAGTGTTCCGCAGCAAGGATTTCCAGGGCCCGTTCATCGGCGCCGGCGTCACGCAGGCGCGGCCACAGGAACTCGTCCTCGCCCTCGTGGTGATGATGGATCACCGTGGCAACCTTGCCCATGTAAGCAGCCAGCGCCTTGGCGCGCGCCGGATTCGGCGTCGTCGCCAGGTCCAGGGCGGTCCGCTGGACCCGATCCAGATCTCGAATCATGGCCCGGTGGGCCAAGAGCATGGTCTTGTGACCTCGGGGCAGACCGGCAACGGATGACACGGGCATGATGGCTCCTCGACATGTGGCAGTGACGCCACGTCCCGACGCTACACTACACTCATAGTGTCGGACACTGCAGACATAGTGCAAGGAGGAGTGATGTCCCGCCGGGAGCAGGTACTGAACGCGGCGATCGAGGTCCTCGCGACCGAAGGCCCCCGAGGGCTCACCTTCCAGGCCGCCGACAAGGCCGCCGCCGTCCCCGCCGGCACCGCCTCCAACTCCTTCCGCACCCGCGACGCCCTCCTCCTGGGCATCGTCACCCACCTCGTCGAACTCGATCGCCACGACTGGGAAGTCGTCAGCGGCCTACTCCGCCCCGACACCCCCGCCGCCCTCGTCGAAGCCCTCACCGCCATCACCCGCCACGCCCTGGGCCCGGCCCGCAGCCGAACCCTGGCCCGCTACACCCTCTTCCTCGAAGCCGTCGCCAACCCCGACCTCCTCGAACCCCTGGCGATCGCCCGCACCACCATCACCACGTGGCTCACCCCCTGGCTCGAACGCCTCGGCTCCACCACCCCCGCACCCCACTGCCGCACCCTCCTCGACCACCTAGACGGCCACATCCTCCACCAAATCACCTGGCCGGAACCGAAATTCGACCCCGAGCCAGGGATCCGAGCACTGGTGAACGGCCTACTGACCAACCCCTGACAGCGCCGAACACTCAGGGTGGAAACACATTCCGCTTCTAGATGCGCTGCCTACCGAGCAGTCTCGCCTGCTCGACCTTCAGGTGGGCGAACCGATCTCTGGTGTACTCGTGCAATTCCCGGGCTGGGCTCCGCCAGGCGCGAAGTCCGAATGGAAGGCATCGAAGGTCCGTTGATTCGCCTCCATCAGCGCGAGAAGCGGGGCCATAGAACTCGCTCAGCTGCTGATTGATTTGCACAAGTCGGGCCTGCCGTTGGCCCAGACGAAGTCCGTTCATACGTGGCCATATAGCCGACGAATGCCAACCCGACGGTCATCACCACAGTGACCATGCGAACGATGACACGATGTGGACTGGGCGAGACCGGCGCCGATCTTGGATCGTATCGAAATATGTTGCAATACTGGACATTTCGGGTTCCGAGGGTGATCACGCGGGCGTAAAATGGAGGCATGGATTCGAATGGGGTGACACTCGACGACTGCGGTATCGCCGAACTGGCGGCCGCGGTCTCGACCCTGACCGAATCCGTGCAGGGTGGGAAGATGACGGACTTCTCCGACGAAGACGTTGTGTCGTTGATGCGGCAGCTCGAAACCTGCAAGCGTCAACTCGCCGCCCTCGATACCCGTTTGATCATCGAAGCGGGAGAACGGTCGCTGCACTCACGTAGTGGCGCGGGGAAGATGGTGCCGTTCCTGCGCCACACCCTCGGACTCTCCCGCTACGACGCATCCGTGCGGGTGAAGATCACCCACCACTGCGGCGAATTCGTGCAGCAGACCGGACACATCGCCCCGCCGGTGCTTCCGGTGACGGCCGAGGCATTCGCAACCGGCGAGATCTCGCGCGATCACGTCCGCCACATCATGGACGTGATGAACCACCTCCCGGTTGATGTTCCCGCCGAAGCTCGCGCGGAGGCGGAGCAGATCCTGGTCGACTACTCGCGTCATGGGTGGCCCGATGATCTGTTGAAGATCGGCCGCGGCATCCTCGCCCGCCTGGATCCCGACGGCAAGGTTGTCTCCGATGCGGATCGTCGTCGCCGTCGCGGGATCACCCTGTGCCGCCCCGGCGTGGACGGTATGACGCGCATCGAGGGGTGGATCACCCCGGAACTGCGTGCCTGCCTGGATGCGGTGTTCGCCAAGCTCGCCCGTCCCGGCATGTGCAATGTCGAGGACCCGGAAAGCCCTTCGGCCACGGGTGGGTTCATCGCCGACAGCATCCTCGATGCTGCCGCGCGTCGTGATCGTCGTGACGCCGGGCAGCGGACCCATGATGCGTTGCTGGCGTTGGTGCAGCCGGGTGTGAGCATGCGGACCCTGGGCATGCACCGTGGGCTGCCGGTCGAGGTCGTGCTCACCATGAGCCTCACCGACCTCGAGAACGGCACCGGCGTCGCCACCACCGCGTCCGGCACCCAGATCTCCATCAACGAGGCCCTCAAGATGGCCGAAGGAACCCGCCCGGTGATCGCGGTCCTCGACGGCGACGGGATGCCGCTCTACCTGCGGCGCTCCCGCCGCACCGCCAACCGCGCCCAACGATTGGCGCTCCTGGCCCGGGATAAGGGTTGTACTCGCCCGGGTTGTGAACAACCCGCCAACATGTGCGCCGCCCACCACGTCAATGATTGGGCCAAGGGCGGGCCCACCGACATCAACAACCTGACCCTGGCGTGCGACCACTGCCACGCGTTGATCAATGATGGGCCCGATGGTTGGAAAACCGTTGTGATGGGTAAAGATTCGCCCCACGCGGGCCGGACAGGGTGGATTGCACCGAAGAGTCTTGATCCCACCGGCACCCCACGCGTGAACGACCGTCATCATGTGGGGCAGGCGATCGCCGCTGCCGTCGATTCCAGTTGCCGAACGTGGCACTCACGGGCAGCGTGACACCCGGCTGCTCGTGCCCTGCTGGCGTGCGCAAAGCGACGGGGAGTGTGGTCGCCTCGCCTGCCCTGCCGCACTGGGGCTGACGCCGGGCTGAGATCCGCCACCCGCCGACCCCAGCCCACGGACTGCACGCATCACCTTCTCGAGAAAACACCCAAAGCTCCCTTGCCCTTGCACCGGGACGACGCGCGGCCGAGCCGTGCGGGGGCTGGTAGGTGAGGGGGCCTCGCAAGCTCGGCCACCTCTCTTCCTTCTCCAGGCGTCTTTTGTCTTTGGTCTCGTCTTGATCCTGACTACAGCAGGGCGCGAGCTCGATGCGCCTCGACGGCTTGGCGGGTTTCCTCGGTGACCAGGTCGGCGTTGATGTGGGCGCCTGCCATGGCGCCGGCGGCGGCGGAGTTGCCTACCTGGGCGGAGAGGTCGGTGACGTTTCCCGCCGCCCAGACGCCGGGGACTTCGGTGCGGCCGGTGGCGTCGGCGGGGATGTATTCGCCTGCGCCCGAGGGGTGGAGTGTTGGGGTGAGGCCGAGGTCGATGAGGAAGGCGGCTCGGGCTCGCATGTGGGTGGGGGCGGCGAGGATTTCACGGGGGATGACGGTGCCGTCGGTGAGGCGGACGCCGGACAGATGGTCGGCGGTGACTTCGACCGACGCGATTTCGCCGGAGACGACGCGGATTCCCCTGGCGGCCAGTTGTTCCGATTCCTCCTCGGTGGGCGGGGTGTTGGTGTGGGCGAAGTAGACGATGTCGTCGCTCCACTGGCGGAAGAGCAGGGACAGGTGGATGGCCATGGGGCCCAGGCCCAGGACGCCGATGGGGCGGTCGCGGACCTCCCAGCCGTGGCAGTAGGGGCAGTGGATGACGTCGTGACCCCAGCGGTCGCGCAGGCCCGGAATGGCGGGGAGTTCGTCGACCAGGCCGGTGGTGACGAGCAGACGGCGGGCCCGGACAGTGCGGGCGTCGGCGAGAGCGACGACGAAATCGTCACCGTCCCTGCGGATTCCGGTCACCTCACCGGAGACGATGTGGCCGCCGTAGTCGCGGACCTCCGCGCGGCCGCGGGTCAGTAGTTCGGCGGGCGGGACGCCCTCGCGGGCGAACAGGCCGTGCACCCGGTCTGCGGGGGCGTTGCGCGGGGCGCCCGCGTCGATCACCGCCACCGTGCGGCGGGCCCGGGCGAGCATGAGGGCTCCGTTCAGGCCCGCGGGTCCGCCGCCCACCACCACCACGTCGTAGCTGTCGTTCAGCTGATCGGTCATTGATGACCACCTCCTGCCTACGACCATGCGGACCGCGCGGGCATATCGGCAACCTTCTTTGCCGATGTGGCAAACTGGGGTGATGACCGAGGATATCGACGCAGCCCTGGAAGGGGTGGGCCTACGACTCCGCGAGCTGCGTAAACAACGGGAAACCACACTGGCCGAGCTGTCCACGGAGACGGGGATCTCGGTGAGCACACTGTCGCGACTGGAATCCGGGGCGCGACGGCCCACCCTGGAGCAGCTGCTGCCGCTGGCGCGCGCCCACGGCGTCACCCTCGACGAGCTGGTGAACGCGCCCGACACCGGGGATCCGCGAGTCCACCTGCGGCCCATCACGCGCGGCGGGATGCAGATGCTGCCGTTGACCCGGCGGGCGGGCGGCATCCAGGCATTCAAGATCATCATGGACCCGAAAATCGGTCGCGCCGAACCGAATCCGCAGACCCATGAGGGCTACGAGTGGCTGTACGTCCTCAACGGCCGGTTGCGGATGATCCTCGGCGCGCACGACCTGATCCTGCAACCCGGCGAGGCCGCCGAATTCGATACCCGCGAACCGCACTGGTTCGGCGCGGCCGACGATCAGCCGGTCGAATTCCTCAGCCTGTTCGGCAAACAGGGCGAGCGCGCCCACTTCCGCGCCCGGCCCCGCAAGGACTGATCAGGCCCGGTAGCGGTTTCTGATCAGGCCGGGTAGCGCGGACCGATCAGCGCCAGCGCGGTTTCCACCGCCACCGGAATGATCTCGGTGATGTCGCGCCCGTCCTCCACCGTGGAGGCGATGAGCTCACGGAAGCCGCCGTAGAGGATGGTCGCCATCCGACGGGTCGGCGGGTGCAGGCCCGCGCCCTGGAATTCCGTTGTGCCGGCCAGGGTTTGGATCAGCGTGATGAACGCGTCCGCGGCGTCGCGCTGCAGGTCCCGGGCCCGCTCCCCCAGCGCCGGGATGTCACGGATCCAGGCCAGCGTGATGGGGGTGTCCTCGCGCGAGGCCCCGATCCACGCCTCGATCGCCTGATGGATCTGGGTGTCCCACGGCGCGGCCACGTCCACGGCGGCGTAGATCTGCGCGATGGTGTCGTTGTTGCGTTCGGTCAGCAACGCCACGAAGCAGTCCTGCTTGTCGTCGAAATGCTCGTAGAAGGTGCGTCGCGAGGTCTTGGCCAGGCGCACGATATCGGCGACCGTGGTGTCGCGGTAGCCGCGTTCGCGGATCGCGTCGGCCATGGCATCGAGCAGCCGACGCCGGAAGCCGGACTCGGCGGCGGTGTCGGCGCTGGTGGCGGGGTCGGCGCGGGTCACGAGCATCAGCGTAGTTTGCCCGGATCTCGGTGGGCGCCGCGGCGGTCGGTGTGTTCGCCGCGACGCTGGTCACCGAGGTCAGGCGGTCACCGGTTCGGGCCCGCGATCGGCGCTCGCGGCGCGCACCGAACGGCGGCCGAAGCGGATGGTGCCGTCCTCGATTCGCCCGTGCCGCAAGGTGATCACGTCCTGCGCGTAATTCATGCCCAGCCGCCACGGCGGGCGCGATCCGGCCTTGGGGAAGCGGTCCATCGACCGCAGCACGTAGCCCGCCTGGAAGTCGAGCAGCGGCGTGGTGGTCACCGCCGGGTCCGGCCACGGCGTGGCGTGGCTGTACCCGTGCTCGTCGAGGTGCCGCAGCAGCCGGCAGACGAATTCGGCGACCAGGTCGGCCTTGAGCGTCCAGGAGGCGTTGGTGTAGCCGATGGTGAAGGCGAAATTCGGGACGCCGCTGAGCATCATGCCCTTGTAGGCCATGGTGTCGGACGCCGCGATCTCGCGGCCGTCGACGGTGAGCGCGATGCCGCCCAGCGCCAGCAGATCCAGTCCGGTCGCGGTCACCACGATGTCGGCGGGCAGTTCGGTCCCGGACTCGAGGCGGATGCCGTCCGCGGTGAACCGCTCGATGCGGTCGGTGGCCACCGAGGCGCGTCCGGCGCTGATGGCCTGGAACAGATCCCCGTCGGGCACCAGGCACAGCCGCTGATCCCACGGGTTGTAGCTGGGATTGAAATGCGTGTCGACGTCGTATCCGTCGGGCAGCTGCTTGATGGTGAGGTTGCGGAAGAACCTGCGCATCATGGCCGGTCGCCGCTGGCTGAGCTGGTAGATGACGGTGCCGATGGCCACGTTCTTCCAGCGGGTGACGGCGTAGGCGCGCCGCTCCCCCAGCCATTGCCGCAGCTTGGTGGCGACGGCGTCGACGGTCGGCGCGGACATGATGTAGGTGGGCGAGCGCTGCAACATGGTGACGTGCGCGGCGGTCTCGGCCATGGCGGGCACCAGCGTCACCGCGGTCGCGCCGCTGCCGATCACCACGACCCGCTTTCCGGCGTAGTCGAGTTCGGCGGGCCAGTGCTGCGGATGCACGACCTGTCCGCGGAAGTCGGCCAGACCGGCGAACTCCGGGACGTAGCCCTCGTCGTAGCGGTAGTAGCCGCTGCACAGGTAGAGGAAGTCGCAGGTGATGGTCGAGGCCCTGCCGGCGTGCTCGTATCCGACGGTCCAGCGCGCTTCCTCCGAGTCCCAGGAGGCCCCGGTCACGCTGTGCCCGTAGCGGATTCGCTGGTCGATGCCCGCCTCGGCGGCGGTGTCGCGAATGTAGGACAGGATGGCGGGCCCGTCGGCGATGGCCTCGGCCGCCACCCACGGGCGGAACCGGTACCCGAGGGTGTGCATGTCGGAGTCCGACCGCACGCCCGGATAGCGGAACAGGTCCCAGGTCCCGCCCATGGCCTCGCGAGCCTCGAGGATGGCGTAGCTGCGGTCCGGGAAGGCGTCCTGGAGATGATGCGCCGCCCCGATGCCCGACAGTCCGGCCCCGACGATCAGTACGTCCACGTGTTCGGTCATCGTCCCGCTCCCTTCGCGGCCCGGGTCCGCGCCAGGCCCATCACGACCGACAGCACGTCGAAGTAGTGTGTCGGGGTCACCCGGGTGAGGGTGTCGAACAGATACGCGTCGGGTCCGACGAGGATGCGCGCCTTGCCGCGTTCGACTCCGCGGCAGATGATCTCGGCCGCTTTCTCCGGGCTGGTCATGGTCATGGCCTCGAATTCGGCGGCCATCTGCTCGTGGCTGCGGCCCCGGCCCTCCGGGTCCTGGCGGACGCGTCCGTTGCGGGCGATATTGGTGCGAATGCCGCCGGGGTGCACGGTCACCGCCGAGACGCCGGTCCCTCGCAGTTCCTGGCGCAGCGCGTCGGTGAATCCGCGCACCGCGAATTTCGCCGCGCAGTAGGCGCTCTGGTACGGCATGCCCGCCAGCCCGAACACGCTGGAGGTGTTGACGATCGCGCCGCTGCCCTGGTCGACCAGGATCGGCAGGAAAGCCCGCGTCCCGTTCACGACGCCGTCGAAGTTGATCTGCCGCAGCCATTCGTCGTCCCCGGGCACGGTGTCGAGCACCGAGGAGGACACGGCCACACCGGCGTTGTTGAAGACCGCGGCCAGGGGTGCGGTCAGCCACGCCTTCACTTCCTGGGCGAAGGCGAGCTGGTCGGCGGCGTCGCGCACGTCCAGCACCCGGGTCAGCACCGGCCCGTTCAGTCCGGCCGCGGTCTGCTTCAACCCGTCGGCGTCGATATCGGCGATGGCGACCGGCGACCCACGGCGGGACAGCAATTGGGCCAGTCCCCGCCCGATTCCCGAGGCCGCGCCGGTGATCATGACCGGGTGGCCGGACAGCGGCCTAGAGGTTCGGGGCATCGGAACTCCTGGATTCGGCGGTGCGGATGTGGGTGTCGATGAGGTCGGCGAAGGTGGGCCAGAGCGCGACCGGCAGATCGTGGCCCATGCCCGGCACCGTGTGCAGGCGCGCGCCCGCGATCGCGGCGGCGGTCACCGCGCCGCCGGTGGGGTTCACCATCTGGTCGCGGTCGCCGTGCACCACCAGCGTCGGCGCGGTGATGGTCCGCACCTCGCGAGTCCGGTCCCCGGACTTGAGGATTCCGGCGAGCTGACGGCCCACGCCCGCCGCCGGGCGCGGATCGCGATCCCAGGTGAGGCCCGCCGTGGCCCGGATGCGCGGCTCGTCGAGGGGATATCCGGCCGACCCGATGTGCCGGTACATGCGCACCGCCGCCTCGACATGCTCCTCCCGCGTGCGGGCGGGCTTGGCGAACATGCGAATCCAGGTGGACGGCGCGGGCCGCCCGACGCGCGGCGCGCCCGTGGTGGAGAAGATCGACGTCAGCGAGGACACCCGCTCGGGATGGCGGGCGGCCACGGTCTGAGCGATCATTCCGCCCATCGACATGCCGACCAGATGCGCCGACCGCCAGCCGAGGATGTCGAGCAGTCCGGCGGTGTCGGCTGCCATGTCCCCGAGATCGTATTGCTGTGCGTCCCAGCGCTTGCGGGCCATGGCGAGACCGCCCGGCGGCCGGAACCCGGCGTGGGTGGAGGTGCCGGCGTCGCGATTGTCGAATCGCACCACGTCGTAGCCGCGGACCACCAGCTGCGCGACCAGACCGTCGTGCCATTCGTGTTTCTGCTGCCCGAGTCCGGCGATGAGCAGCAAAGGCACGCCCGCGCCCTGCCGCTCGTAGGTGAGGGTGATACCCCGCCCGACCTCGGCGACCCGCTCGCTCATGCGGTCACCTGCTCGCCGCGTGCGTCCCGCGCGGCGGCGGATTCGTCGGTGACAGTGCTGGATTCGCCCGGCACCGCGCCGGTGTCGCCGGATTCCAGGCCGGTGGTCGGCCGCGGCGCCCTGCGGTACACGACCGCACGCCCCTTCTTCGCGGGAGCCAGCGCGACGCCGCGGAAATGGGTGCGCTCGTCGGGCGCGTCGGTGGGCGCGAGGGTGAAGTCGCGCAGCAGCACCCGCAGCACCACGTTCATCTCCATGGTCGCGAACGCCGCCCCGATGCAGCGGCGCGCGCCGCCGCCGAACGGAATCCAGTTGAACGTCCCCGGCCGCGCGTCGACGAACCGGTCCGGGTCGAAATCGCGCGGGTTGGTGAACAATTCCGGATTGTCGTGCATGAGCCGGATGCTGACCAGGACGTGCTGGCCGCGCGGCAGCGTCCAGCGGCCCAGCCGGAAATCGTCCACCCGCACCTTGCGGGCGGTGGCGTCGATGACCGGGCGCACCCGCTGGACCTCGAGCAGCGTCGCCTCCCGCAGCGCGGAGCCGCCCGCGTCGGTCTCCTCGACCAGGCGCGCCAGGATGTGCGGGTGCCGGCGCAGCCGTTCGACGGTCCAGGCCAGCGAGGTGGCGGTGGTCTCGTGGCCCGCGGTGAGCAGGGTGAGCAGTTCGTCGGCGATCTCGCTCTGCGTCATGGCCGAGCCGTCGTCGTAGCGGGCCTGCAACAGCATGGCCAGTACGTCGTCACGGTCGGCCAGGTGCGGGTCGGCGGCGGCGCGGCGGATGAGCCGTCCCACGATCTCGTCGTAGCTCGCGCGGTGGGCCTGGAACCGCGCCCACGGCCCGAAGCGCCCGAACAATCCCGGCGGCACCGGCAGCGCCGCGAGCGCGGAGGCGACCAGCACCAGTTTCGGGATCACCTCGCGCAATTGCTCGAATTCCGCTCCCTCCGCGCCGAATACGGCGCGCAGGATCACATTGAGCGTGATGCGCATCATCGAATCCATGGTCGCGAATTCGCGCCCCGACGGCCAGGTGGCCATCTCGCGGACGGCCTCCTCCTCGATCAGCGATTCGTAGACCGCCAGCCGCCGCCCGTGGAAGGGCGGGGTGAGCAGTTTGCGCTCCTTGCGGTGCTCCTCACCGCGTCGCGCGAACAGCGAACCGGGGCCCAGGAATTGGCCGAGGTTGATGTCGAGGTTGTCGACCAGATCGGTGTGGGTGGTGAACAGCGCCTTCACCTCGGCGGGGTCGGACAGCACGACGGTGGGACCGAAACGCGGCATCGACACCACGAACGCCGACCCGTAGCGCTGATGCAGCCGCCGCCAGGCGCGGGTGCGCCCGGCCAGGATCTCGATGCCCTGCACGAAGCCCGGCGTCGTCGGTCCGTCGGGCAGTGTCACTGTGGTCATGCGCCATCTCCCAGCGTGGTACCTCTGCGTACCAGCGCGACGGTACGCCCGTGTACCAGGGTGTGGCAAGGGTCACTTTCGCGACATCAGGGGCGATGGGGTGGCGTTTTCGGTTACTGGCCGGTGCCGACGAGCAGCGCGACGATGGCCTGGACGAATCCCTCGATGCGTTCACGGGGGTATACATCCGGTTCACTGACCGCCATCCGGCCCAGCATCTCGGCGATGGTCAGCAGCGAGTTGGTGAGCAGGCCGGAATCGATTCCGGCCCAGCGGGAATCGGTGATGAGGCCCATGCGGACCAGCGCCTCGGCCTGGTCGAAGATGCCCGCGCGGGAGCTGCGGATGGCCTCGCGGTATTCGTCGGGGGCATTGCCGGGACCCGAGAGCAGCAGCCGCCACCGGGTCGGATTGTCCAGGGCCACATCGACGAACGCGCGGACCGAGGCGGAGGCCGCGACCACCGGATCCGCGCCGAGCAGGTCGGTGGGCAGGGTGTCGGCGACCTGCTCGAGGGCGCGTTCGCGTTCGCGTTCGAGCAGGGCGGCGACGAGTTCGGCGCGGGTCTTGAAGACGGTGTACAGCACGGGCTTTCCCACGCCGGCCTCGGCGGCGACGGCCTCCATGCCGAGCTCGTGGAGTTCGACTTTCTCCAGGACCGCGAAGGCGGCGTCGAGCAATTGCGCGCGGCGTTCCTCGGGTGGCAGCCGGGGCGCGTAGCGCCGGCGCGGCCGGTCGGCCGTCATGCCCTCATCCCCTGCCTCCACCTTCATCGGCCCCATTCTGTCATCCCGGATCGCGAGGTCACGCGCCCGTCCAGAGTAAAGCTACGCCACCGTTGTATTCATTCCACGCAATTGCTACGGTGGCGTTGTATTCCATGGGATCGAACCTGCAGAGGAGCCCCCAGTGACCTTCGATCCGACCACCCTCCGCCGCGACGACTACGGCTTCTTCGGCCCGGATTCCCCGAGCTGGAAGGTGTGGACCTCCCCCACCGCCGTCATCGGATTCCAGCGCGCGGTCACCCTCGAGCACTTCGATCCGTTCCTGACCGCGGCGGTCGCCGACACCGGCAAGATCTACTCCGAGCCGCGCGACCGCCTCGACGCCACCTTCGCCTACTTCCTGATCGTGGCCATCGGCGATTCCCGCACCGCCATCCAGGCCTCGGAGCATCTGATGACGGTGCACGCGAAGAACACCGGCATCGAGCCGATCAGCGGCCAGCGCTACAGCGCCAACTCCCCCGAGACCCAGCTGTGGATCCACATCACCGGCTGGCAGTCGGTGCTCAAGGCCTACGAGATGTTCGGGCCCGGACTGACTCCCGAGGAGGAGGCGCAGTACTGGCGCGAGTGCCGCATCGCCGCCGAGCTGCAGACCTGCAGACCTGCAAGCCCGAGGACGTGCCGATCACCCGCGAGGGCGTACGCCAGTACTACGCGGATGTCCGTGCGCGCCTGTGCACTTCGGAAGCCGCCCAGGACGGTATGCGGCAGCTGCTGTTCACCTCGCCCAAGAACGGCGCGGGCTGGACCTACGCGCTCGGCGCGCGGCTACTGTCGTTCGCCTCGATCGCGACCTTGCCGAAGTGGCAGCGCAAGCTGGGCCGGTTCGACCGGCCCGGCTTCGTGGATCTCCTGGTGCGCCCGGCGGGCCGGATCCTGGTGTGGCTGTTCACCCTTTTCGACAAGAAGGGCCTGATCATGGCCGCGCCGATCATCGCGCCGATGGCCGGGCGGATCCTCGAACAGCACATCAAGGGCGAACTGCCCGCGCGGCTGGAAACGGTGACCCCGGCCGATGCCCGCCGCCGCTACGGGACGCGCGGGCATCGGACCGTCACCGCCGCAAGCTGATCCGGCTCAGATCAGCGGTGTGAAGTCGCGGGCGGCCAGGTATTCCGGCCGCGGACCCGGTGCGGAATACGGGTCGCGCAGGGTGTTCTCGACGCTGTTGAACACCAGGAACAGATTCGAGCGCGGGAACGGCGTGATGTTGCCCGAGGACCCGTGCATCAGGTTCGAGTCGAACAGCAACGCCGAGCCCGCCGGACCGGTGAACTGGGTGATGCCGTGCTTGCCCGCCAGGTCGGTGAGCGCCTCCTGGGACGGCACGCCGATCTGCTGTTCCCGCAACGACACCCGGTGATGGTCGGTGGGCGTCTCGCCCTGACACGGCACGAAGGTGCGGTGCGAGCCGGGCATGACCATCAGGCTGCCGTTGAACGGGTAGTTGTCGGTCAGGGCGATCGACAGGCTCACCGCGCGCGGGGCGGACATGCCGTCCTCGGCGTGCCAGGTCTCGAAGTCGGAGTGCCAGTAGAACCCGGCGCCGGTGAACCCGGGCATGTAGTTCACCCGGGCCTGGTGCAGGTAGACGTCCGAGCCGAGGATCTGGCGGGCCAGACCCGCGATCCGGTCCTGGCGCACCAGCTCCCCGATCATCGGGCTGAACCGGTGCACGTCGAAGACCGAGCGCACCCGATGCGAGGCCCGCTCGATGATCACGCGCTCGTCGAGCAGCAGCTCGGGATCGCTGGTCAGGTGCCGCATCTCGGTCGCCACCGCCCGCACCTCGTCCGGGTCGAGCAGCATGTCCAGCACGGCGTAGCCGTTGTCGTCGAACTCGGCCAGGCCGTGGGAGTCGATCGGGCCCCAGACCGTCGGGTCGTCGCGCTCGATGGGCGGCGTCCCGGCGACCGTGCGGGTGCGGTAGCGGTCGATCAATCCGTAGTCGGACAGGGTCATTCGAATCTCCTAGTCGACGGCGACCAGCGGGTAGACACCGTTCTCGTCGTGAACCTCCTGCCCGGTCACCGGCGGATTGAACACGCACAGCATGCGCATCCGGGTGCGGGCGAACAGGCGATGGCGTTCATGGCCGTCGAGCAGATACATGGAGCCGGGGCCCAGCTCGTAGGTGACGCCATGGTCGAGATCGACCAGGGTGCCGTCACCCTCGACCAACCAGACGGCCTCGACGTGATTCCGATAGTGGAATTCGTGGACGGACTCGGCGTCGATGGTGGTCTCGTGGAACGAGAACCCGACCAGGTCGCCGCCCAGCACGATCCGCTTGCTGCGCCAGCCCGGACCCGCGACGTCGCGGTCGGTGCCGGTGATCTCGGCGGTGGTGCGCACGATCATGTCAGCGCCCCCGTCCGCTGCCGACGACATCCAGCGAGGAGGCCAGCAGTTCCAGTCCGTGATCGAGCTCGTACTCGGAAATGGTCAGCGGCGGAAGCAGTTTCACCACCTCGTCCTCGGGGCCGGAGGTCTCGACCAGCAGTCCGCGCTGGAAGGCGGCGGCGCACACCTTCTCCGCCTGCGAGGCGTCGTCGAAGACCAGGCCGTGCACCAGCCCGCGCCCGCGGGCGCTCACGCCGTCGAAGGCGGCGGCCATGCCGGTCAAGGCGCGATCGATGCGCGCGCCCTTGGCCCGGGTGGCCGACTCCAGGCCGTCGTCGGACCAGTAGTGCTCGATGGCGGTGCGAGCGGTCACGAAGGCCGGGTTGTTGCCGCGGAAGGTGCCGTTGTGCTCACCCGGCTTCCACTGGTCCAGTTCGGGTTTGAACAACACCAGCGCCATCGGCAGGCCGTAGCCGCCGATCGACTTGGACAGCGTGACGATATCCGGTGTGATGCCGGCGCTCTCGAAGGAGAAGAACGGGCCGGTGCGGCCGCAGCCCATCTGCACGTCGTCCACGATCAGCAGAATCTCACGCGCGGAGCACAATCCGGCCAGCTTGCGCAGCCATTCCACGCTGGCGATATTGACCCCGCCCTCGCCCTGCACGGTCTCGACGATGACGGCGGCCGGACTGTCCAGGCCGGAGGAGGCGTCGTCGAGGACCCGCTCCATCCATTCGAAGGAGTCGCCCTCGGCGCCGGACAGGTAACCGTCGAAGGGCATCGAGGTGGCGTGCTGCAACGGCACGCCCGCACCCGCCCGCTTGGCCGCATTGCCGGTGACCGACAGCGCGCCCAGCGTCATGCCGTGAAAAGCGTTGGTGAAGTTGAGGATCTCGGTGCGGCCGGTCACCTTGCGGGCCAGTTTGAGCGCCGCCTCGACCGCGTTCGCACCGGTGGGTCCGGGGAACTGCACCTTGTAGTCCAGGCCGCGCGGCCGCAGGATGCGCTCGCGCAGCGATTCCAGCAGTTCGCGTTTGGCGACGGTGGACATGTCCAGGCCGTGGGTCAGGCCGTCGCCCGCGATGTAGTCGAGCAGCGACTGCTTGAGCACCGGGTTGTTGTGGCCGTAGTTGAGCGCGCCCGCGCCGGCGAAGAAGTCCAGGTATTCGCGGCCGGTCTCGTCGCGCAGCCAGGCTCCCGAGGCGGTGTCGAACACCGTCGGCCAGGAGCGGCAGTAGCCGCGCACATTCGATTCCAGATCCGCGAACACGGACAGGTCGGGGGTGGTGGTGATCATCGCGGTTCCTCCTGAGTGGTCACCGGTGCGATGCGGTAGAGATCCTCCGGCTGATGCCCGCCGGGGAATTGATCCGCCGAGAACAAGGTCGTGCGGGTCAGAGCCGCGCCCCGGCGGCGGGCCAGGGCGGCGAACATGGCCACCGACGCCGGATTGTCCGGCGAGATGGTGGTTTCGAGCTGGGTGATGCCGTGCGCGGTGGCGCGTTCCAGCAGGGCGTCGAGCATGTCCACGCCCAGTCCGTGCCCGCGGTGCGGCTGGTCCACGGCCACCTGCCAGACGAACAGGACGTTGGGCCACGCCGGCCGGGTGTAGCCGATGACGAAACCGGCTACCTCGCCGTCGATCTCGGCGACCATCGAGGTGGCCGGGAAATCGCGGCACCACAGCAGATAGGCGTAGCTGGAGTTGGTGTCGAGTACCCGGGAGTTCTCGGCGATCTGCCACATGTGCGCGCCGTCGGCGAGCTCGGGTTCCCGGATCTGGATGGTTTGCTGGGATATCGCGTCAAATTTGCTGATTGAGATCTGCATGACCATCTCAGCCTGACCAAGCAACGTTGAGGTCTTCCATGCGAACTCATTGCGATCTCATGACGATCCGATGACTCCGCGCGGGATCAAAGCGTCAGGGCGGCGTCAACGCGGCATGTCGAGGCGGTAGCCGAGCCCGCGCACCGTCACCACGATGCGCGGATCGGAGGGATCGACCTCGATCTTCGTGCGCAAGCGCCGCACATGGACGTCGACGAGTCGTTCGTCGCCGAAGAAGCCCTCGTCCCAGGCTCTTTCGAGCAGCAGGGTGCGGGTGAGCACGCGGCCCGGATTCGCGGCCAGCTCGCACAGCAGCCGGAATTCGGTGATGGTCAACGGAATCTGCTCCTCGCCCCGCCGCACGGCGCCACCCTCGGGCGAAAGCACCAGCGGCGCAGCCTCGTCGGTGTCGAGCACGATCTCGGTGAGCGGTTCGGTCACCGATTCGTCGGGCAGTCCACCCAGGTGCGGGCGCCGCCGCAGCGCCCGCATGCGCGCGCTGATCTCCTTGATCTCGAAGGGCTTGGTGACGAAGTCGTCGGCCCCCGCTTCCAGGGCGGCGACCACGTCATGGGTGTCGTTGCTGGCGCTGACCACCATGATCGGCACCTCGTGCGCGCGCCGGACCTCACGAATACAGGTGAAGGCGTCCATTTCACCGGACAAGAGGTCCACGACCATCACGTCCGGCGCGCCGTTCACACGCAGCTGTTCCAGCGCAGCCTCACCCGCGCTTGCCTCGGCGACCTCGTATCCTTCCTCTTCCATCGCCGCCCGCAAGGAGCCGCGGACCCCGTAGTCGTCCCCCACGATCATCAGGCTCGCACCCATGTTTCAATTCCTTTTCGCGTTCGACAAAGTCGAATACCCGAACCTTAGTTGCCCGAAACATGCTGGCTTTTGGGGTGTGCGCGCGATAGCTGGCGCGCAATGATGGAATTGCCACACGTCAAACATGCTTTTCGTGCGACTCCGGAGGAAGGCGCGGCTATTCACCCGGTCCGGTAACCCGCAGGTCGCATGTGCGACATTGTGAGAACAGGCACAAGGTGTTTCGAATGCGAAATCGTGGTTTTCGGGCCTATTCCCGGACGGCGATATCGATGACCGGGCCGCGCGCCGGATCCAGCCAGCGCATGAGTCGGTCCAGGTCGGCGGCGGGAACCGCGACGCAGCCCGCGGTCGGGTGGCCGTCGCCGACGTGCAGGAAATAGGCCGATCCGGCCCCCGCGACCACGGGGGCGCGGTTGTAGTCGATGACGACGGCGTGATCGTAGGCCGGGCCCGCGCTCCCCAGATCCTCACCGGCCGATTCGTCGAACGGGCAGCTACCCGGCGCACAACTGTAATGCGTGTTGTAGTACCGCGACGCGGTGTCCGACACCCACCAGTCCGAGGTCGTCACCCGCCGGTACGGCAGCCGCGTGCCATTGTCGGCGGCGATGCCGAAAGCCTCTGTCAGCGACCAGATTCCGGCGGGTGAGCGGGTCGCCGATTCGCCGGCGGGGCCGATGCCCTGCGCGCCGACATCGGCCCGCAACGGTCCGATCGCCCGAACCCACTGCGCCCCAACCCGATCCCATGCGCTGAGGGTGGCCGTGGTCGCGTCGGCCGACTCGGAGATCACGGTGATGACCTGCCCGGCCGGGCCGCTGTAATCGGGTTGATCGTCGGTCTCGGAGTGCCGCCCGCCGCAGCCGACCGTCACGGTCAGCAGGGCCACGGTGACCGCGGCCGCGCTGAGCAGGCGTCGACGGGAGGCGGCCATCAGGACAGGCGGTGCTCTTCGATGTCGGTCGACAGCGTGTTGCCGTTCAACTCCAGATACAGGTGCCGGTCGGTGATCGAGAGCGTGAGCGCGTTGCGGCGCTGCAGGAACGGGGTCGCGTCCTCGATGAAGGTGGGGTCGAACGAGTAGACGCGGATCTCCGAAGCGTGGTGGATCCGCTTGGCCGGGAGCTGCGCCAGTACCTTGACCGGATCCCGGTGGGTGTAGATGACCACGCGGTCGGCCAGTTTGCTGCCCCGGTGGATGCGGGCGGCGTCGGGCGCACCCACATCGATCCAGGCGGTCATGCGGGTGGTGAGATCGCGGATCATCACCGGCGGCTCATCGGTCGAGGAGACGCCGCCGACACTGAACGCGATGCCCTCCTCGTACTCGAGGCAGTAGGCCAGCACCCGGGTCAGCATGTATTCGGCCGTCTCCGAAGGATGCTGGGCGACCCGCAGATCCAACTCCTCGTACACCCCCCGATCGATGTCGGACAGTTGCACGGCGAAGGTATGGAGAGTCGCGTTCAGGGCCATAGTGCTTGCAGCTTAGAACACCCCCGGTTCAGGGCTCGTCGGTGAACCGGCCCGTCGCCAGGGCCGTGTCGCGCAGCCGCGCCGGGAAGCCCGGGCCCAGCCGTGCGGAGATGTCCTCGTGACGCAGCGGTTCGCGGCAGTGCGCGCACACCACCTCGGCGTGGGTGTCGTGGTCGCAGGCGGTGTGGTGGAGCAGCACCGGCTCCCCGGATTCGGGGGCCAGATAGCGGTCGCCCCAGGCCATCATGGCCGCGATCACCGGAAAGAAGTCGCGGCCCTGGGTGGTGAGCCGGTACTCGTGGCGCACCGGACGGTCCTGGTAGGGGACCTTGTCGAGCAGGCCCGCCTCCACCAGCCGGGTCAGCCGCTGGGTGAGGACATTTCGGCTGAGCCCGAGGGTGGATTCGAAATCGTCGAAACGCTTGGCGCCGTAGAAAGCTTCGCGCAGGATCAGCGGCGTCCACCAGTCGCCCAGCAGGTCGACGGTGCGGGCGACGGTGCACGGCCAGTTCGCGAAACTCGTACGTTTCATGTGGTCACGGTATCCAGGCGGGCGGGAACGTACTTGTGCCAGGGGGTGCCGACCCATTCGTCGCGATCCTCGACCGAGGTCAGTTCGTTGGGCGCGGTCCCGGTGGTGACCGGGGTGCCGTCGGCGTCGGCGACCGAGAGGCCGAAACCGTTGGGCAGCGACAGGTGGCCCGAGCGCATCCGGTCGGTGGGTTCGACGGGCACGCGCGCGGTGCCGCGGCGGGTGGTGACCTGCACCAGGTCCCCGGCGGTGAGCCCGAGCCGTTCGGCGTCGCCGGTGCTGATGCGCAGGGTTCCGGCCGCATCGCGCTTGCGCCAGGCCGGGTCGCGGAAGATGGTGTTGGCGGTGAAGGCCCGCCGCTCCCCGGCGGAGAGGACGAACGGCCAGGCGGCGGGGTCGTCGGCGGCGGGCTCGGGCAGGGTGGCGACCACCTCCAGCAGCTCGGGCACCTCCAGCCGGATCACCTTGTCGCGCACCCGGTTCCAGGTCTCCTCGTAGTCGTCCTCGGAGATCACGATGCCGTGCTTGCCCGTCAGGATCGCCTCGAACAGCCGCTCCCCGGCGGCCAATCCGGTGCCGTACCCGGCACGCTCGACGCTGGCCGGGAACTTGCGGACCATGTTGTAGGCGGCCGCCCACAGCAGCGCCGCCGACGCCGCGCCATCGGGCAGGGTCTCCCCCAGCGTCCGGTACAGCAGCACGGGAGCCAGTTTCGAGCGGGCCGGATCGCCCAGAATGCCCAGGAAGGCCATGGCGAACGCCTCCCGGCCCTGGGCCAGCGCGGCCCGTAGCGGCGCGTAATCGGCCTCGCCCAGCACGCCCGCGGCCTCGACCAGGCGGGCGTGGATCTCGGGTTCGGGCAGCACGCCCTCCGGGGCGGCCAGCACCGGGTGGCGCAGGTGGAAGATATTGCGCGGGAAGTCGAAGTTGAAGAAGGTGGCCTCGAACTTCTCGAACTGGGTGGGCGCGGGCAGCACGTAGTCGGCCTCGCGGGCGGTCTCGGTCATGGCGACGTCGATGACGACCACCAGTTCCAGCGCCCGCAGCGCCTCGCGCATGCGGGCCGAATCGGCCAGAGAGTGTGCGGGATTGGCGCTCTCGATGAACATGGCCCGGTAGCGCGCGGGGTGGTCGGTGAGGATCTCCTCGCTGATCACATTGCACGGCACCAGCCCGCTCACGATCTGCGCGCCCGCCACCGGGCTCTTGGGGCCCTCGCCGGCCGGATGGCCGCGGTCGTGGCCGAGATTGCTCAGTCCGGTGAAGGCGTATTGGGTGCCGGGCTTTCCGACATTGCCGGTGAGCAGCCACACCAGCTTCTCGACATAACTGACCACGGTCGAGTACCGGTTCATCTGCACGCCGAGGTCCTCGAGCGCAGCCACCGATTCGGCCGCCGCCAGCCGGTGCGTCGCCGCGGTCACCAGCTCCGGGTCGACATCGGCTATAGCGCAGTACTTCTCGATCGGCACCGCCCGCAGCACCTCGAGGACGGCGTCGAGTCCGGTGGTGTGGGCGGCCAGCCACTCGCCGTCGAGGAGGTTGTCGCGCACCAGGATCGCGGCCATGGCCGTGAGCAGGTACACATCGGTGCCGGGCTTGAGCTGCAGGTGGAAGTCGGCCAGTTCCGCGGTCTCGGTGCGGACCGGATCCAGCACGATCATGGACCGGGCGGGATCCTTGGCGATCTCCTTGAGCACGGTGCGCGCTCGCGGGAAGCCGTGCGACTGATAGGGATTCTTGCCGATGAAGAACGCCACCTCGGCGTGCTCGACATCGGCGCGCATCGGGTAGCCCGTCATGCGCGCGCCCACCCAGAAGTCGCCGGTCTTCTCCTGCGCCAGCGCGCTGGAGCGGTACTTCATGCCGAAGGCGGCCATGGTCGCCGGGGCGTACGCGCCGCCCAGGTGATTGCCCTGACCGCCGCCGCCGTAGTAGAAGATCGACTCCCCGCCGAAGTGGTGGCCGATCTCGAGCAGCCGAGCCGAGATCTCGGAAATCGCGGTGTCCCAATCGATTTCCTCGAAGCTGCCGTCGGCGCGTCGGCGCAGCGGCGAGGTCAGGCGGCCGGTGCGCCCGTTCTGGTAGCGGTCCAGCTGCAGAGCCTTGTTGCAGGTGTAGCCCTCCGAGGCGGGATGCAGCTTGTCTCCGCGGATCTTCTCGAAGGACCGGCCGTCCGGGCCGAGCAGCACCTGGATGCCGCAGTTGCACTCGCACAGGATGCAGGCCGTGGGCCGCCACTCCGTCATGTGAGCAGCGTAACTCGAGTCAGTTCACTAGCGCTACTAACTCAGAGATCCTTGACCACGATCCCGAACGCATGCGCGAACACCGGGGCCAGCTCGAGCAGCTGAGTATTGGTGACCAGCGCGCCCGACAGCGACTCGACACCGCTGGAGACGCCGATCGACCGGGCCTGGCGCAGATCCACCTGCTTCAGCTTCGCGTTGCGCAGCGACAACCCGGAGATCTCCGAGCCCGGGAAGCTCACCGAGGTCGCCTTGGCCTCGCTGATGTCCACATCGCGCAGCACGCAGTCCACGAACGAGACGTCGGTGAGCGTCGCGCCGCGCAGATTCACCGAATCGAACTTGCAGTTGTGGAAGCTCACCCGGCGCAGCACCGAACCGAACGCCTCCACCCCCGACAGCGCGGCCATCACGAATTCCGCGTCCATCCAATTGGTTTCGGACAGATCGGTGCGGATCCAGCGGGTGCTGTTGAGCCAGACGTCGTTGAAGCGCGAATACCGGAAGAAGCCGCCGTTCACGGTGGTGGCCGAGATGGCGCACTCGGTGAAGGCGACCCCGCGCAGCTGCGGGTCGTCCAGGGACAGGCCGTCGAAATGCGCGCAGTCGTACGCGCCTTCGTCGCGCAGCGCGTCCTGCGGCTCCAGGAAACGGGCGAAGGGCAGGTCGGCCAGCTCACGCGGCATTATCGGGCTCCTTGCTGTGGAGATGACGAGCTCGGATCGGCGAACACGCCCGACTGTATGCCCGTCAGCGCGGCGCGGTTTCGCCGGAGGTCAGTGCGGCGAGCAGATCGCGCAGGGTATAGCGCTGTTCCGGGGTGAGGGCGGCGAACATCTCCTCGGCGGCGTCGCGCCGAGCCGCGAACATGCGGTCGAGCGCGTCGCGACCGGCGGCGGTCGGGGTCACCAGGGTGGCGCGGCGATTGGCCGGATCCGCTTCGCGGGCAACCAGACCGGCGGCCACCAGCGCGTCGACCACGGTGGTGGCCGAGCGCGGCACGATGCCCAGATGTTCGGCCAGCGCCGACATACGCAGCGGTTCACCCCCGCGCTCGGCGGCGCGGCCGATGATGCGCAGCGCGCGGGCCTGAGCCGGGGTCAGGCCCAGCGGGGACAGTCGCGTGGCCTGGGTGCGGTGCAGGCGTTTGGTCGCGCGCAGGAACAGGTCGGCGAGGTCGTCCTCGCGGGGTTCCCCGGTGGCGCGCGGCTGGTCCGCGGGCGTGCTCGACATGATTCAGAGCATAACTCATTGTCCTCGGAACAATAATGAGTCAGACTCAGTTACAGCGTGTGACTCCCTGCGAAAGGAGGCGCTGTGACTTCGAAAGCGAATCAGACTTCGGAAACAGAACTTCGCCGGATCGTCCGGCTCTTCCACCCCTACCGGGGACGCCTGGCCCTGGTCGCGGCCCTGGTCGGCCTGGCCTCGCTGGCCGGTCTGGCCTCCCCGTTCCTGCTGCGCGGCATCATCGACGACGCCCTGCCCGGCGGCCGCACCGGCCTGCTCACCCTGCTGGCCGCGGGCATGATCGCCGTGGCCGCGCTGAACAGCGTGTTCGGCGTGCTGCAGACCTACATCTCCACCGGCGTCGGCCAGGACGTCATGCACGATCTGCGCTCGGCGGTCTACGCGCGGCTGCAATCCATGCCGCTGTCGTTCTTCACCGCCACCCGCACCGGCGAGGTGCAGTCGCGCATCGCCAACGACATCGGCGGCATGCAGTCCACCGTCACCTCGACGCTCACCTCCCTGGTCTCCAACTTCACCTCCGTCGTCGCGGCGGTCATCGCCATGTTCGCGCTCGACTGGCGGCTCACCCTGGTCTCACTGGCCATGCTGCCGCTGTTCGTGTGGATCAGCCGCCGGGTCGGCTCCGAGCGCCGGCGCATCACCGGGGAGAAGCAGCGCAAGCTGGCGGGCATGTCGGCGATCGTGGAGGAATCGCTGTCGGTGAGCGGAATCCTGTTGGCGCGCACCATGGGCCGCTCCCCCGCGCTGGTCGAGGACTTCACCCGGGAATCGCGCGGGCTGGTGGATCTCGAGATCCGCGCCAGCATGGCCGGGCGGTGGCGGCAGTCCACCATCTCCATTGTGATGGCGGCCATGCCCGCGGTGGTCTACTGGGCGGCGGGCATGACCGTGGCCTCGGGGCATCCGCTGGTGTCGATCGGCACCCTGGTCGCGTTCACCACGCTGCAGAGCGGCTTGCTGCGGCCATCGGTGATGCTGCTGTCGACCGGCGTGGACATCCAGAGCTCCCTGGCGTTGTTCGGGCGGATCTTCGAATACCTGGATCTGCGACCCGATATCGAGGAGCCCGTGCGACCCACCCCGTTGCCCGAGCGGGTGACCGGTGCGGTGCGGTTCGACCGGGTCGGCTTCGCGTACGACGCGGACCGGGACGTGCTCAGCGACGTCGACATCGATGTGCCCGCCGGGACCAGCCTGGCCATCGTCGGCGAAACCGGTTCGGGCAAGACGACTCTCGGCTACCTGGTGGCGCGGCTCTACGACGTGACGGCCGGACGGGTCACCGTCGACGGGATCGACGTGCGGGACCTGTCGTTCGCCGACCTGTCCGCGGCGGTGGGCGTGGTGTCGCAGGAGACCTACCTGTTCCACTCCTCGGTCGCCGACAACCTGCGCTTCGCCAAACCCGATGCCACCGAGGCCGAACTGCACGCCGCGGCGCGCGCGGCGCAGATCCACGACCACATCATGAGCCTGCCCGACGGCTACGACACCCTGGTCGGCGAGCGCGGCTACCGGTTCTCCGGGGGCGAGAAGCAGCGGCTGGCGGTGGCGCGGGCGATCCTGCGCAATCCGCCGATCATGGTGCTCGACGAGGCGACCAGCGCACTGGACACCCGCACCGAGCGGGAGGTGCAGGCCGCCATCGACACGCTGTCGGCGAATCGGACCACCATCACGATCGCGCACCGATTGTCGACCATCCGCGACGCCGATCAGATCGTGGTGCTCGACCGCGGCCGCGTGGTGGAGCGCGGGACGCATCGGGAACTGGTCGAGCGCAATGGGTTCTACGCGGAGCTGCTGGCCCGCGACACCTTCGACGACGTGGTCGGGGCGTTGGACGTCTGACCTGGATGGATCGCACCGATCACGGCGAACCAATCGGTATTCTGGGTCCGGCCGACCGCAGCGGCCGGCCGCCACCGACCGTTATCGGGAGGATCCGGATGCCCACGACAGACAAGGTTTGGCCGCAAGGAACTCCGTGTTGGGTCGACTGCTCGGTCGACGATCCCGCCGCCGCGCGGGACTTCTACTCCCAGCTGCTCGGCTGGGAAGTCCTCGACAGCCCGCCCGAGGCCGGCGGCTATCTGATGGCCATGCTCAACGGCAAACCCGCCGCCGGCATCGGACCCAAGATGGGCCCCGACCCCATGCCCTCGGTGTGGACCACCTACTTCGCCGCCGACAGCGCCGACAAGATCGCCGGCGCGGTGACCGAGGCCGGCGGCGCGGTCTTCATGCCGCCCTTCGACGTCATGGACGTCGGGCGCATGTTCATCGCCGCCGACACCGCGAACGCGGTGTTCGGCGTCTGGGAAGCCAAGGCGCACACCGGCGCCCAGATCTACAACGAGCCCGGCGCGTACTGCTGGAACGACCTGCAGACCACCGGCTACAAGCCGTCCCAGGACTTCTACACATCCGTCTTCGGCTGGTCCTTCGACGAGATCGGCAACGAGCAGATGCCGTACTCCACCTTCGCCGGTCCGGACGGACGGCCGATGGGCGGCATGGCCGACAGCAGCGGACAGCCCGGCGGCGCACCCAATTACTGGCTGACCTGGTTCCAGGTCGCGGGCGCCGACGCCGCGCTGGACAAGGCGAACTCACTCGGCGCGACCGTCCTCATGGGTCCCTCGGACAGCCCCTTCGGACGCATGGGCATCGTGTCCGGGCCGCAGGGTGAGGTGTTCGGCCTCATCGACACCACCGTCACCAGCGGCTGACGCCGAGCCGAGCGCAAGGGCCGAGTGGCAGTGCGCCACTCGGCCTTTCGCCTGTTCGGAGCGGTTCGCGTCAGGCGAAGAGCCGGGCCACGAAGGGCACGCTGTCGGCCAGCGAGGCCAGCATCGCGCCACTGTGGTCCTTGCCCGCGTAGACGTGCACCTCCGGGAAGGTGCCCGCCAGCGCCATGTCGGCGACCAGCTTGGCGGTCAGCGGCGCGGGGACGTCGGTGTCGTTGGTGCCCTGGCCGATGAACAGCGGCCGGTCGTAGCCGGTCAGCGGCACATCCATGACCGAGCGCGCGGTGGGCACGAAATCACCCTGGGCCAGCGGACGCGACAGCAGCCGGCCCAGCGTCAGCCCGTCGGCGCGTTCGGCCAGCGGCGTGAAGCACAGCGTCTTGGCGTCCTCGACCAGGTCCTTGCCCTCCGGGCTGAGGTAGCTGTCCAGGTCGAAGTCCGGGCGGGCCGCCTTCAGGCCGTTGAGGACGTAGGTGGCGTAGGCGGTGATGTGCGGGGACCCGACGGCGGTGCCAGGGCCGATCAGCGTGGCCGCGTCGACGATATTGGAAGCCGGGCCGGTGGCGACCGCGCCGCGGTAATCCAGTTCGGGCGCATAGCGAGTCGCGAGCGAGGCGGTGAACACCGCGGCCCCGCCGCCCTGCGACTGACCGATCGCCACCCACTTCGAGGCCAGCGACCGGTCCACCGCACGCGCGGCGCGCACCATGTCGATGGCGGCGTGCGCCTCGGCGCGGCCATCGAGGTAGGCGTGCACGCCGGGGGTGCCCAGCCCGATGTAGTCGGTGGCGACGATGGCGTAGCCCTGCCGCAGCCAGGTGGCCAGGAAGCCGTTGTCGCGCTCGGAGCGACCGGTCACCGAGGGCGCGCAGTCGTCGCCGATGCCGACCGTGCCGTGCTCCCACGACAGCACCGGCCAGCCGCCGGGCGGCGGGGTGCCCGCCGGGGTGAACACGACGCCGGTGGACAGCGCGGGCTGATCCGCCGAATCGCGGGTCCAGTAGGTGAGTTTGCGGGCCGATGCGGTGCCGTCGAGCCACAGCTGCTGCGGCAGCGCCGCATCCGCGACGACCGCGCCCGGGGACGCGCTCTCGGCCTGAGCGGGCGGGGCGGCCACGGCGGTGGCGGCGAGCGGCCCGGAGGCCAGCACGGCCGCCGAGACCAGGGTGATCATGGCGCCACCGCGGCGGGGCCAGGCACATCGCGTCATCGAGGAGTCCTCTCGTACTCGTCTCGCTCTGGTGTCACAGTGAGACACTTCCGCGAGACTATCCTGAGAAGTGTCACTTTGAGACACCAGGGGGTGACACGGCACGAAAGGTCGGGATGACGGCAGCCACCGGGATGCGGGAACGCGAGAAGGCCAGGGTACGGCGCGAGCTGATCGATGCCGCGCTGCTGCTGTTCGAACGGCGTGGCTTCGAGGCGACCACCGTGCAGGAGATCGCCGACGCCGCGCAGGTCTCGCGGCGCACCTTCCACCGCCACTTCCCCGGAAAGACGGCCGTGGTCTTCAGCCACGAGGAGGACGTCATGTCCTACCTGCTGGCAGCCCTGGACCGCCGGCCGCCCGACGAGGCGGTATTCGTCGCGTTGCGCGCGGCGCTGCGCGACTTCCTGCTCGACGACGCCGAACTCGACCTGCGCCGCCGCCAAGCCGACACGGCGCGGCGGGCGCGGCTGGTGCTGATCGCCAATCCGCAGCTGCGCCAGGAGAATTTCACCGGAGCCTTCGGCCGCCGCGACGCCCTGGCTCGCAGTTTCGCCCGCCGGGCCGGGCTCAGCGCCGACGACCTGCGGGCGAAACTGGCCGCCGCGACCTGCTTCGCGGCCTTCGGCGTCGGACTCGACCATTGGGTGGCCGGCGCGGACCCGTCGCTGCGCAGCCTCTACGAGATCCTCGACGACGCCGTCGCCGCGATCCAGCACGGGCTCGAGATCCCCGCGGCGGCACGCGGATCCGAGCGATAGCCGCCGCTCAGCGCAGCAGGCCGCGCAGCCTCAGATCGGCCGCGTACTTGTCGATGAGCGACCGGCCCAGATGCGGGATATCGCCGCTCGGGCCGAGTTTCGCCTGTTGCACCGCGGCCTGGAAGTGCTTGGCCGGGAGGGCCGCGCCCGGGATCGGTGGCGCGGGGTGGCGGTAGGCGTGCAGCAGCGGGAGCAACGAGTAGGAGCGTTGTTTCTCCGGGAGCGCGCGCAGGGCGGTTTCGAAACGGGTGAACCAGTCGCGGTGCGAGTCGATGCGGTCGATGGGATGGCCGGCGTCGATGAGCCAGTCGACGAAGTCGTCGAGGGAGATGCCGTCGTCGTGCGGGTTGAGCACGTCGTAGCTGTCGAAACCCTCGGTGACGCGGGCGCCGAGAGCGGTGATGGCGGCGGCGGTGAAGTCGGCGGGCAGGCCGTCGTAGTGGGCGCGCTGCCGTTCGCCGCGAGCATCCAAGGCGTAGAACGACTTCGGGGCCAGGCCGGTGGCGAGCACGCTGAGCAGCAGGCGGGTGAACATGTCGGGCAGGTTCAGCTGACCGGCGAAGGTGGTGTGCGCCAGGATCATGTCGGAGCGGAACACCGCCACCGGCAGCCCGCACAGCTCATGGGCCTCGCGCAGCAGGACCTCACCGGCCCACTTGCTGTTGCCGTAGCCGTTGGCGTAGCCGTCGTCGAGGGAACGCACGGGGCTGATCTCACGGATATCGCCGTCCTCGGTGAAGACCGCGGGATCGATCTGCGCGGCCACCGCGACCGTGGACAGGTAGGTCACCGGCTTGCGGATCGTGGTCAGGGCCAGCCGGATCACCTCGGCGGTGCCCACCACATTGGGGGCGAACAGCTGGTCGTAGGGCAGCACGTGATTGACCAGGGCGGCGGGGTGCACGATCAGATCGACGGTGGCGGCCAGGTCCTGCCACACCTGATGATCCAGGCCGAAATACGGGTCGGCGATGTCACCGGCCAGCACGCGCAGGCGGCGCGCGGCGAGCTCGCGGTAGCGCGCGAGCAGCGCCGGATCACCGCTGTCGAAGACCTCGTCGAGCCGCGCTCGCGCGGACTCGGCGTCGCGGCCGCGGATCACGCAGATCAGGGTGCCGTCCGAATCGTCCAGGCGCTCCAGCCATTCCAGGCACAGGAACCGGCCCAGGTAGCCGTTGGCGCCGGTGAGCAGCACCGTGCGCGGCGGCTGCGGGGCGAGCCGCAGATCGGGGGCGGCCGCGAGGGTCGGCGCGTCGAGGAACTTGTCGAGGGTGAGGTCGGCGGCGCGGATCTCGGTGCCGCCGTGCACCGTCGCCGCGGTCGGGCGGATGTCACCGGCGCGCGCGGCCTCGATGTAGGCGGCCAGCCCGGTGAAGTCGTTGGCGGGGCTGACGATGACGCCGACCGGCACCTCGACGCCGAAGATATCCCGCAGCAGCGTCGAATACGACAGCGCCGACAGCGAATCGCCGCCCAGATCGGTGAAGTGCTCGTCCGCCGCGGGCTCACCGCCGCCGAGGATCGCGCACGCCGCCTTGCGCACCGTCTCGAGCACCGGCCGGTCGGTGACCGCGACGCGCAGCGCGGCCAGCTCGTCCTCCTGCCGCCGGGCCTGGGCCCGGTAGAGCTCCTCGAGCCGGTCGCCGTAGCGTTCTCGCAGCTTGGGCCGCAACAGTTTTCCGATCCCCGACAGCAGCCCGTTGTCCTGGGTGAAGGGCTCGGATTCGAGCAGGAACTCGCGCGGGATCTCGTAGGACTCCAGGTCGGCGTCCCTGGCCAGCTGCCGCAGCGACTCGGCGATGGCGGCGGTCCGTTCGGCGGGTTCGAGCGCGCGGGCCGCGTCGGCGGGCACGATGACCGCCAGCAGATGCGAGCGTTCGCTGGAGCCGTGCACGAAGATCTGGGCGATGAGCGGGCTGGTGGCGTAGACCGCCTCCAGCTTGGCCACCGTCACGAACTCGCCCTGCGACAGCTTGAGCACATTGTTGCGGCGGTCGACGTAGACCAGGTGGTCGGGGCGGACCTCGGCGACGATATCGCCGGTGCGGTAGAAGCCGTCCTCGTCGAACATCTCCGCGGTCAGCTCGGGCCGCTTGAAATAGCCGGGAACCTGCAGGATCGACTTCACCAGGAACTCGCCGCGCGGGTACGGCTTGTCGGTGGCGAAGTAGCCGAGTTCGGGCACGTCGACCAGCTTGTAGTCGAGCACCGGAGGCCGGCGGATCTCGTTGTCGATGAGCAGGCCGCCGCCCGCCTCGGTGGAGCCGTAGCCGTCGATGAGCGGCTGATCGAGCACCGCGTTCATGAACTCCTTCATCTCCGCGGAGATGGGTGCGCTGCCGACCATGACGCGGGCCAGTCGCTCACCCAGGAAGTCCTGCCGCAAAGCGGTTTTCGCGGCCGCCGCGGCCTCCTCGGCGGACGCGCCCGCGGCCAGGCGGCGCTGCGATTCGCTCTGGTAGCGCTGGAACACCATCTCGCACACGCGCGGCACGAAGAACGCCTCGGTGGGCTGGGCCAGCCGGAAATCCTCGAACAGGGTCGACATATCGCCCGAGGCGGTGCAGTAGGCGGTGCCGCCGCGGGAGAAGGTGCCGTTCACCACCATGCGCCCGGCGACGTGGCTCAGCGGCATGTAGCAGAAGTTCAGCACCGGGACCGGGATCTGGGCCGGGCCCTGCCACATTCCGGTCACCAGGCGGTGGGTGTAGATCGCGCCCTTGGGGGTGCCGGTGCTGCCCGAGGTGTAGATGAGCAGCGCGGGCTCGTCGGGGTCGGCGGGCACGTACGGCGGGACCGGCGGCAGGTCGCGGCCCCGATCGATCACGGCGGCAAGGGTTTCCAGCGTCAGCGCGGCGCCCGACTCGGCGATGCGGCGGCGCGCGGCGGCATAGGTCTCGGCCTGGCCGTCGTCGCCGGGATCGAATTCGAAGACCACCAGCGATTCCACCGGGGTGCCGTCGAGGACGCAGTCGAGGGCGGGAGCGAGTAGTTCCAGGCTCACCGCCAACACCCGCGCGCCGGTCTCGGCGATGATCGAATGCCATTGCGCGGCCGGGGCATTCGCCTGCAACGGCACGCTCACCAGGCCGAGCCGGACGGTCGCCAGCTCGACCGCGGTGAGGTCGCCGCTGACCAGGCCGAGCGAGCACAGGAAATCGCCGGAGCGCAAGGGATTCCGCGTGTCCGCCTGCCAGGCGGCGGCGAGTGCGCCCGCACGCGACCACAATTCGCGGTAGGTGATGGCGCGGTACTCGGGCAGCAGTCGCCGAGTGCGCCGGCCATCCGGGCCGGTGACGATCTCGCCGGCCCGCTCGGCGATGGCCGGACGGTCCGCGTACCCGTCCATGAGGATCGCCACGACCTCGGCCATCGCCAGTCCGGGCGCCTGAGCGGCGGCAGCGATCTCGGGCGAGGGCACCAGCGCGCGGACCTGATCGTCGACCAGCAGCGCCTCGAAGCGCCGGGCGGCCTCGGCGCGGGCGAGCCGATCCGCCAATCGCTGGGTCAGCTCCGCACGCGCGACGTCCTCGACCATCACTGCCTCCCTGGATCTCCAGTGACCGCACGCCCCGAATCCGGTTCGGTCGCCGGGATTTCTCCCAATCACTTAGCTTCGCTAAGTATTCCTACGATGCGGGCGCGGAGCAGGAAAGTCAAGACTCCGCGGTGCATCCCCGAACAACAGAATGCACCGCGCGTCAGTTTGGGGGCTAGCTGTACCCCAGATCCGCCACCGCGGCATCGATCAGATCCGCGATCGCGCCCGGCTGCGAGGCCAGCGAGGCGTGGCTCGCGGGCAGCTCCACGATGCGGCGCGGACCCATACGCTCGGCCATCCGCCGCTCGTTGTCCGGGTTGATCATGCGGTCCTCGGTGGACACCTGATACCAGGTCGGCTTGGCCTTCCAGGCCGGGGCGGTGACCGGGTCACCGAAGGCCGAACCCACCGGGGCCTTCTGGGTGACGGCCATGACCAGGGCCTCGTCCTCGGACAGGTCCCGGCAGAAGCTGTCACGGAACTTGTCCTGCGCGATCCACAGGTAGCCGTCCGAATCCGGCGCGATGGCCGCGACCGCCGCCGGAGGCAGCTGCTCGGTGATCTGACCGGGACTCTCCCCCGCATCCGGCGCGAAGGCCGCGACATAGACCAGGCCCTCGACATTGGGCAGGTCACCGGCCTCGGTGATGACCGCGCCACCGTACGAATGACCCACCAGCAGGACCGGCCCGGCGATCTGGCGCACCATCTTCTGGGTCCGGGCGGCATCGTCGGCCAGCCCGGTGAGCGGATTCTCCACCGCGTGCAGCGACTCGTAGCCGCGCCGCCGCAATTCCACGATGACCTTGGCCCAGTGCGCCGCACCACCCCAGAATCCGTGTACCAGAACGATCGCAGGTTTGTCCGCCATGGCGTATCTCCTCTCGAAGTACTGATCTCGTGTGCTTCCCGGGTTGCGGGATCTACGCTATTCGGATGATGGAGCAAAGACCATGACGGAAACACCGCAAAACTTTGCCGAATCACCGGATACAGGGTTGCCGGACCCGGCGGAACTGGCGGGGCCGGACGCCTTGTCGGAGATTCTGGAGACGGTGCGGCTGCGCGGCGAGACCGTCACCCGGCACACCGCCGACTCCGATGCTCCGGTGCGGGTTCCGGCCGGGAGAAGGGTGCTCCACGTCGTCGAGCAGGGCGCCGTCGAGATCCGGGTGGACGGCGAATCCGGCCTCACCACAGCACATTCCGGCGACATGGTGGTGCTGGCCCGCGGCGACGGCCACACCGTGACGCCGCTGACCGCCGACACCCGCTGGGTCACCGGCTCATTCCTGGTCGACGAACCCCAAGCCGCCCCACTGCTTTCCGTGCTCGCCCCCGCGATCCACATCGACGCCGCCGGTCGCGCCCGCGACTGGCTGCCATTGAGCCTGAATCTGCTGATGGTCGAGGTCACCGATCCGCGTCCGGGCGCGGCCGCCATGATCTCGCGCATCCTGGACCTGCTGTTCATCCACGCGCTGCGCGCCTGGTCCACCGACACCGCCGCCCCCGGATGGCTGACCGCCGCCCTCGACCCGGCACTCGCCCCCGTCCTCACCGCCGTGCACCGCGCACCCGCCGCGCCGTGGACGGTCTCGGATCTGGCGGCGCTGGCGTCGATGTCGCGTACCACCTTCACCGACCGCTTCACCCGCAGGCTGGGCCGCGCGCCCGCCGCCTATCTGGCCGACCGCCGCCTGGCGCGCGCCGCAACCCTGTTGCGCACCACCACGATTCCCATCACGGCGGTCGCCCACCAGGTCGGCTACGACTCCGAGGCCGCCTTCAGCCGCGCGTTCCGCCGCCGCTACGACACCCCGCCGCTGCGCTACCGCAAGGGCGACACCCCGGCCCGCCCCTGAGCCGCGCAGCGCCCCACTTGTTATGGTGGACAGGTGATTCACATCCGGCAGACATGGCGCCGGTCGCAGTAGCGGCCCGCTGAACCATGTCCACGGGCTGTACGCGGCCCGTGATTCCGACCGGAACACCTCCGCTCGTGCAGCCCTCGATGAACTTCCAGGAGTTGTACGGTGACCACACCTTCGGATTCCTTCGCCGCCACCCGCGAGCGCAGCGACGACCTGGCCGCCGAGGTGGACGACCACCCCGAGCGCTTCCGCGTCCTCACCGGTGAACGGCCCACGGGCAGGCTGCATCTGGGCCACTACTTCGGCACGATCCGGGAACGGGTGCGCTTGCAGGGGCAGGGCGTGGACCTGTGGGTGATCCTGGCCGACTACCAGGTCATCACCGACCGCGACACCCTCGGCCAGGTCCGCGAGAACGTGGTGAACGCGGTGCTTGACTACGCGGCCGCCGGGATCGACACGAGCCGGGCCACCGTGTTCACCCATTCCGCGGTGCCGGCCCTCAACCAGCTGATGCTGCCGTTCCTGAGTCTGGTCACCGAGGCCGAGTTGCACCGCAATCCGACGGTGAAGGCCGAATTGGCCGCGTCGGGGCGGGCCCTGAGCGGGCTGATGCTCACTTACCCGGTGCACCAGGCCGCCGACATCCTGTTCTGCAAGGGCAATCTGGTGCCGGTGGGCAAGGATCAGCTGCCGCACCTGGAGCTCACCCGGGTCATCGCGCGGCGCTTCAACGAACGCTTCGGCCAGGTGTTCCCGGAACCTCGGGCGCTGCTCACCTCCACCCCGGAGATCCCCGGCCTGGACGGGCGCAAGATGAGCAAGAGCTACGGCAACGCCATCTCGCTGTCCATGACCGCCGACGAGACCGCGGCCCTCATCCGTCGCGCCCCCACCGACGCCGACCGCCGCATCACCTTCGATCCCGGCGCCCGCCCCGGCGTGTCCGCGCTGCTCACCACCGCGGCCCTGTGCCTGGGCAGTGACGAGGTGACCCTGGCCGACAAGCTCGGCGACGGCGGCGGCTCGGCGCTCAAGAAGCTCGCCACCGACGCGGTCAACGACTTCTTCGCCACCCACCGCGCTCACCGCGCCGAACTGGCCGCCGACCCGGACTTCGCGATCGGCCTTGTCCGCGAAGGCAATCGGCGCGCCGTCGAGATCGCCGAACGCACCCTCGACGAGGTGCGCGCGGCGATGGGGACGGTGTACTAGGAGCCGATGTACGCGGCCAGGTGCTCGCCGGTCAGGGTGGACCGCGCGGCCACCAGGTCCGCGGGGGTGCCCTCGAAGACGATGCGGCCACCGTCGTGGCCCGCGCCCGGACCCAGGTCGATGATCCAGTCGGCGTGTGCCATGACGGCCTGGTGATGCTCGATCACGATGACCGTCTTCCCGGAATCGACCAGACGGTCCAGCAATCCGAGCAGGTTCTCCACATCGGCCAGGTGCAGACCGGTGGTCGGCTCGTCGAGGACGTAGACGCCGTCCTTCTCACCCATGTGGGTGGCCAGCTTCAGGCGCTGCCGCTCACCGCCGGAGAGCGTGGTCAGCGGCTGGCCCAGGCTCACGTAGCCCAGTCCGACCTCGTTGAGGTGTTCCAGGATCTTGTGCGCGGCAGGGATCTTCGCCTCACCCTCGGCGAAGAAGCCCAGGGCCTCGGCGACCGGCATGGCCAGCACCTCGCTGATGTCACGCCCACCCAGCTTGTATTCGAGCACGGCCGCCTGGAAGCGCTTGCCCTCACACTCCTCGCACACGGTGGCGACCCCGGCCATGATGGCCAGGTCGCTGTAGATCACGCCCGCGCCGTTGCAGGTCGGGCACGCGCCCTCCGAATTCGCGCTGAACAGTGCGGGTTTCACGCCATTGGCCTTGGCGAAGGCCTTCCGGATCGGTTCGAGCAGCCCGGTGTAGGTGGCCGGGTTGCTGCGCCGCGACCCCTTGATCGCGCCCTGATCGACCGACACCACGCCCTCACCGGCCGGGATCGAGCCGTGCACCAGCGAACTCTTGCCCGAGCCCGCGACACCGGTGATGACCACCAGCACGCCGAGTGGGATGTCGACGTCGACCTTCTGCAGGTTGTTGGCGGTCGCGCCGCGAATCTTCAACGCCCCCGCGGACTCGCGCACCGAGTCCTTGAGCGCGGCGCGGTCGTCGAAGTGGCGGCCGGTGATGGTGCCGCTGGCGCGCAGTCCGTCGACGGTGCCCTCGAAGCAGATGGTGCCGCCGCCCGAACCCGCGGCCGGGCCGATGTCGACGACGTGGTCGGCGATGGCGATGGTCTCCGGCTTGTGCTCGACCACCAGCACGGTATTGCCCTTGTCGCGCAGGCGCAGCAGCAGATCGTTCATGCGCTGGATGTCGTGCGGGTGCAGGCCCACGGTCGGCTCGTCGAACACATAGGTGACGTCGGTGAGCGCGGACCCGAGATGGCGGATCATCTTGACGCGCTGGGCCTCTCCGCCCGACAGCGTGCCCGAGGCGCGGTCCAGGCTCAGGTAGCCCAGTCCGATCTCCACCAGCGAGTCCAGCACCTGCCGCAACGCCTCGAGCAGCGGCGCGACGCCCGGGTCGCGGAGCCCGCGCACCCAGTCGGCCAGATCGCTGACCTGCATGGCGCACGCGTCGGCGATGCTGATCTTGTCGATCTTCGAGGAGCGGGCCAGCTCGCTGAGCCGGGTGCCGTGGCAGTCGGGGCAGATCTGGAAGGTGACCGCGCGCTCGACGAAGGCGCGGATGTGCGGCTGCAGCGAGTCGATGTCCTTGGACAGCATCGACTTCCGGATCTTGGGGATCAGCCCCTCGTAGGTCAGGTTGATGCCCTCGACCTTGATCTTGGTCGGTTCCTTGTACAGCAGATCGGCGATCTCGCGCTTGTTGTACTTCTTGATCGGCTTGTCCGGATCGAAGAATCCGCTGCCCATGAAGATGCGCCCGAACCAGCCGTCCATGCTGTAGCCCGGAATCGTGAACGGCCCCTCCCGCAACGACTTCGAGTCGTCGTAGAGCTGGGTCAGGTCGATGTCGTTGACCGAACCGCGGCCCTCACAGCGCGGGCACATGCCGCCGGTCACCGAGAAGGTGCGCCGCTCCTTGACCTGCTTGCCGCCCTTCTCCACGGTCACCGCGCCCGCGCCGCTGATCGAGGCCACATTGAACGAGAACGCCTGCGGCGAGCCGATATGCGGCTGCCCCAGGCGGCTGAACAGGATGCGCAGCATGGCCATGGCGTCGGTGGCGGTGCCGACGGTGGAGCGCGGATCGCCGCCCATGCGCTGCTGGTCCACGCTGATCGCGGTGGTCAGGCCCTCCAGCACGTCCACGTCCGGGCGCGACAGGCTCGGCATGAAGCCCTGCACGAACGCGCTGTAGGTCTCGTTGATCAACCGCTGCGATTCCGCGGCGATGGTGTCGAAGACCAGCGAGCTCTTGCCCGAACCGGACACGCCCGTGAACACGGTCAGCCGCCGCTTGGGCAGGTCGACGGAGACGTCCTTGAGGTTGTTCACCCGGGCGCCGACCACCCGGATCAGATCGTGGGCGTCGGCGGCGGGCAGGGCGTTCTTCGTGGACTTGCTCGGGGCCATGCGTGTCTCCATCTGAGGGCGGACCGGTCGGGCGGGAAAGCGGTTAGGGCACCTGCTGGATACGGACCATATTGCCCGCGGGGTCGCGCACGGCGAAGTCGCGCACGCCGTAGGGCTGGTCGGTCGGCTCCTGAACGATCTCGACCGCGTCGTTCGCCTGCAACCGCTCGAAGGCCGCGTCGACGTCCTTGGACGCCAGCAGGACGCTGCCGTAGGTGCCCTTGGCCATCATCTCGACGATGAGCTTGCGCTCGTCCTCGGTGATGCCCGGATCGACAGCGGGCGGGTGCAGCACGATGGAGGTTCCGGGCTGATCGGGCGGGCCCACGGTGAGCCAGCGCAGGCCGTTGTAGCCGACATCCTTGCGCAGCTCGAAGCCGAGCGCGTCGCGGTAGAACGCGAGCGCCGCGTCCGCGTCATTGTGCGGGAGGAAGCTCGAGAGAATGGTGATGTCCATGTCGATCAGGCTAGTTGCGAGCCGCTTGCCTGGGCTTCTCGATTCCTGATCGGTCGAGTCACCTGTTTCTCCACGCACGACGGCATGCCTTCGGGCGCGTCGGCCATCTGCTGCTTGTACACGCTCGGCGGCACACCGACCAGTTCGGTGAACCGGGTGCTGAACGTGCCCAGCGACGAACAGCCCACCGCGAAACAGATTTCGGTGACGCTCAGATCCCCGCGCCGCAGCAGCGCCATGGCCCGCTCGATGCGCCGGGTCATCAGATACGCGTACACCGACTCGCCGTAGGCCGCCCGGAACTGCCGGCTCAGGTGCCCGGCCGAGATGTGCGCGTCCCGCGCGAGCGCCTCCACGTCCAACGGCCGCGCGTACTCGCGATCGATCCGGTCCCGCACCCGCCGCAGGCGCGCCAGGTCCCGTAGGCGCTGCTCCTCGTCGGGTTTGCTCGTCACCCATCGATGGTCGCACGCTGGGCCGACACCCCCGTGACGGCGTGCCCGGCGGATTGGGGACTACCGCCCGGACGATTTCTCAGGTAACAGTTTTGCCTTGACACAAGACATAGCGTGCGGGGAGACCGGGACATCCGGGCCCCGGCACCGATCTACATGCGGCCGAGCACGGCCCGAGAACTGGGATCAGCTCTTCGATGAAGCTCTCTGCACTACGTAACCGGACCGCCCTGCGCACCGCCGCGGTCGCCCTCACCGCCGTCCTGTCCGTGGCCCTGGCCGCCGGCACCGGATCGGCCGACCAGGACAAGGCCTCCTCGGTCTCCTCGGTGACCAAGGAGGGCCGCACCTGGCATCTGAAGGTCTACTCGGCGGCCATGGGCAGGGACATCACCGTCGACGTGCAGCGTCCGGTCGACGAGTCCCAGCCCGCCCCCAACCTGTACCTGCTCAACGGCCTCGACGCCGGCGAGGGCACCGCCAGCTGGTCCGCGCAGACCAACGCGCTGGGCTTCCTGTCCGACAAGCAGGTCAACGTCATCCAGCCGATCGGCGGCCGCGGCAGCTACTACGCCGACTGGATCCAGACCGACCCGCAGCTGGGCGTCAACAAGTGGACGACGTTCTTCACCCAGGAACTGCCGCCGCTGCTGGACGCCACCCTCGGCTCCACCGGCCTGAACTCGCTCGCGGGCCTGTCCACCTCCGGCACCTCGGTGCTGCAGCTGGCCGAGGCCAAGCCGGGCCTGTTCAAGTCGGTGGCCGCCTACAGCGGGTGCGCGCAGATCGCCGACCCGATGGGCCGCCAGTTCGTGAAGCTGGCCGTCGAGACCTGGGCGGGCGGCAACACCGCCAATATGTACGGCCCGGCCGACAGCCCGCTGTGGGCCGCCAACGACCCGGTCATCAATGCCGAGAAGCTGCGCGGCACCCAGCTCTACGTCTCCAGCGGCAGCGGCATCCCGCTCATGCGCGACGTCGAGTTCTACACCAAGTCCGCCCCGGGCGTGCAGGGTGACGTGAACCTGGCGCTGGGCATGATCATCGAGGGCGCGGTCAACGCCTGCACCCGCAACCTGCAGGGCAAGCTCGACTCGCTGCAGATCCCGGCCACCTTCCGCTACGACCCGGTGGGCACCCACTACTGGCCGTACTGGGAAGAGGCCCTGCACGACTCGTGGCCGATGCTGGCCTCGGGCATGGGCATCTGACCCACGTTCGCACGCGGAACGCCGCACACCATCGATCGGTGTGCGGCGTTCGGCGTTTCGGGGGCCCTCCGGACCACGTTCCCGGGGGTCGTACGGACTACATCGCCGCGGCGCCCGGGACGCTCATCGGCGTGCGGACGATGCGGCCACCCAGCCGCTCGTTGACCGAGAACCCGTGGTGGCGGCACCATTTCGCCAGCACCGGCACGGCGGAGTCGTCGTCGCGGAAGGTCGGGACCAGCTGGCCGACGATGCACAGGTGATGGGCATCCGCGGCCCGGCACAGGTGCTGCAGGATCGCGGTGCCCAGGCCGGTGCCGCGCAGCTCCGGGTTCACCGTGATGTTGTCGAGCTTGATGGTGTCGGCGTAGATGTCGAAGACCACCTCGGCGAGCCTGTCGTCGCGGCGCAGCGACTCGATGCCGGACGGCACCGGCCGCAGGACACCGGGCAGGTGATCGGAAAGCCGTTGCCGCGCGGCCTCATCGGGGGCGGAGCGGGTGATGGCGAGCAGATCCTCGGTGAGGTCGGCGACCACGGCGCGATCGCCCACCGCGGCCATCGGGCGAGCCTCGCCGGTCGCGCGCGCCAGCGCCTCCAGGCGGCGCGTCCAGTGCGGGTGCTCGGCGCCGTAGCGCTCGGTCACCTCGGCGAGGGTGTCCTCCAGGCACAGCGGCGCGCCGAGACTGCGCACGAATCCGCCCGACAGCACACCCCAGCGGTGATCGTCCGCGCCGACACCGTGCACGGCCAGGTCCCGCATCAGCGCGTCGCGGCGAGCGGTGGCCCGCGCGATCGGCGAACCGGGCAGCCTGCCCAGCCACTTCTGCCAGCCGTTCAAGTTCGCGCGAATCCGGGTACCGGCGATGTCCGCGCTCGCGTCGAGGTAGTTGCACAGCGCTTGCTGACGACGCTCCAGCAACTCGTCCACCGGCCGACGCACGAGGTCGGCGGGCGGCGTCTGACCCTCACTCATAATGAACCACGCTAGCGTCCAGTTATCTCGGCCCAGGTCACCGGCACGCGTTAAATCACCTACCAGTGGTAACGGACCACCCTACCCTCCGGGAGCCCGCCTGATCCGGGGCCGAGATCACCCGACAACCGGGATTGCCCGGAGATGTCCAGATCAGTGACGCGATCCACCAGATCACGTTCGTAGGCGAGGGCCTGCTTGCGGGTCCAGCCGGCCGAATGCCGCAGCGCCGCACGGGCTTCGCGGCGGCGATGGTAGGTGAGCAGCGGGGCCAGGGCCGCCTCCGACCCGATCGCGCGCGCCGCCGGGCGGGCGATGAGCCCGCGGAACCAGCGCCGCTCCCCCGCCAGCACCCAGGCGTACCCGAGGGCGAAGATGACCAGATCGATCAGGATCGGCAGATAGGTCGAGACCAAGGGCGGGCCCGGCGGGCGCGGGGCGTCGAACAGCACGTGCATGGTGAACGCCAGCCCGTAGAACAGGGCGAACACCCCGAACCGCCACAGCCACGACCGGTCCGTACGGACCAGCGCCATCACGATCCCGACCCCGGCCAGCGCCGACATGGCCCAGTGCGAGGTGAGCGCGGTGACCAGCCGCAGCACCGCCACCAGCAGCACGTCCGCCACCGGCGTCTGCGGCGACGACAACGCGGTCTGCGTGCTGTAGAGGCAGTCCTCCGCGATCTGCGCGCCCAACCCGACCGCCGCGCCCAGCAGCAGCCCGTGCATGGGCCGGGTCAGCCGCGACCGGAACAACAATGCCACCACGGCGATACCGATCGCCTTGATGTACTCCTCGTCGATCGGCGCGGTGATCGCGGCGCTCCAGCTGATCGCGAACCGGTCCCCGAACAGATTCGTGACCGCCCGGCTCAGATGATCATTGGCCCACATGGCCAGCCCGGTCCACACCGTCGCACCCCAGATCGCTCCCATCATCAGGGGAGCCATCAGATGCCGCCGCGCCCGGAAAGGGTCCAGCGCGAACAGGATCCGCCCGATCACCAGCAGCGTGAGCGCCGTGATCGGCAGCGCCGCCAGCGCCGCCGCCCCCGCGAACCACACCTGCCCCGCCGCCTGCGTCAGGAACAGCAAGGGCCCCACGACAACCGCCACGCAGTACACCCAGAACAACGCCGAACGCGGCTGGAACCAGCTCATGCGGCACCACCTTCCCGCCGAGCGAACTCGCCGACCGGCCCGCCCAGCCGCCACGAGCGGAGATCGCGCCGCGAGGAACGCCGCCGACCCGGCCGGTGGGCGCCGCTCATGCCTCCACCGCCTTGCTCGACCGCAGCACCTCGGCGATCAGCTGGAGGCCCGCTTCGCGGGTGGGGCCGGTGGCCAGGATGGTGACGCCCACGTCGCCGCTCGCGACCACCGCGCACACGCCCCGGGTTTGTCGGGCAATTCGCAGGTGAGGCCGTGGAATTCGCCTTCGTCGACGACTCCCCCGTCGAAGCGCGCGGCGACGCCCGCCGCGCGCAGGGGCAGGAGCATGCGGGGTGCGGCCGTGGGGAAATCGGTGATGCCGTCGGTCACCGACACCGACAGCCGCCGCTCGCCGTCCTCGGATTTCAGGATCACGACCGATTCGTCGCCGGTCGCCTGCCGCCGCATCGGCTCGGGCACCCGGAAGAAGACGGCGTTGGCGGGATCGTCGCCGCCGTGCACCGCGCCGATACCGGAGGCGGTCAGCGTGATGCCGGTCCCCTCGGCCAGGTCGGTCACGCGGGCCGGGACGGCATCCGACACCAGGGGCGGCACCACCAGCGCCACCGCGAGCGCCCCCACCGCCGCCAGCACGGGGCCGACCGAATGCACAAGGCGCGCCATGTCTTCCACCCTCTCGGCTCCCCGAGGCAACGTCCGGGGACGGCGAATGCGTTCCGGACACCCGGCCCGAGGCCCGGGCAGTCGCCGTCCGGGCGCTTGCCGCGAGTTAACCACATCGGGCGGCCGGAACGTGTCCGCAGCGCCGGGAGGATGCCGTCCGCGGCTCCGGTCCGCGTGCGGCATCCTCGATGGCTCATCCGACGAAATCCGCTGTCCCCCTATGGGCGAATCCGCGTGCTCACAGCAGGTCGGCGAGACCCTTCAGCGGTCCCGGCAGGCCCGCCGCGTGCTTCTTGAGGCCCGCGACCACCGGGTTCGGGGTCTCGGCGCGCAGCCGGTCCAGCTCGGTCTGCATGGTCGAGACCGTACGGGTGTAGTAGTCGTCGACCAGAGCGGTGTCGTCCGGATCGCCGGGCTCGGTGGACCAGTCCAGGGCGGGCAGGAAGCTCACCGTCACCGAGGCGGGCAGCGGCAGCTGCGGCAGGATCGGGGCGACACCGAAGGGCAGGCCCAGGGTGTACGGAAACACCTTGGCGCGCACCAGCTTGTCGAGCTGCAGCAGCTTGGCGGTGCGCTCGCCGCGGCTGAGCACGAAGATCGAGTCGTGGCCGCCGTTGGCGACCGCGGGAATCACCGGAACCCCCGCTTCCAATGCGAGCCGGATGAAGCCCTTGCGATCGGCGAAGTCGATCTTGCCGCGATCGGTCCACGGGCGGCACGCCTCCCAGTCGCCGCCGGGGTAGACCATGACCGCGCCGCCGTCCTTGAGCCCCTTGGCGGCGGATTCCTTCGAGGCCGCGATGACGCCGAACTGGCGCAGGCTGTCACCGAGAACCGGTGCGCGCAGCAGGATGTCGTGGGCGACGCCGTAGCTGGGCTCGTCGGGGCGGTGCTCCAGCATGGCCATGAAGGTGATCCACACCTCCGGGGCCCAGTAGATGGACGAGTGATTGCCGATCACCAGCGCCGGCCCGGAAGTCGGCAGATTCTCCACGCCGACCACGGTGGGAGTGAAGTAGCCGGTGTAGGCCCGCGCGAGCGGCAGCAGCGGGTGGTTCGGGTCGGGGATTACCTTGTTCTCGGTCATCAGCCATTCCTGTCGATTGCTTTGCCGGGGACGGGCAGCACGCAACGACATCGCACGACGCTTTTTGAAACAACGTCGAGCCGAATTGAATTGCCCCCGGGTCAGATCCCCATTGATTAGCTCCGACGGCCGCGCATGCGCGGTCCGGTTCAGCGTACGGACGTCGCTGCGTTGCGACAGATGCCCGTCACCGTCCTCCTGCACTATCGACGTTATCACCCAAGCGTTTGCTTGTTAGGAAGTGTGCGAAACCCAACATTCATCTCACTGCCCCGGTTCCGCACACCGCACTCGCCTTAAGATGGCTCACCCGAGATGCCATGCGTAGATGCGCATATCGGCGTAGACATATCTCAGCAGGTCGTCCGACGACGGGACAGCGCGCCAGCCGCGAGGTACCCCGCCAGGGCCAGACCCGCGCACCACGCCAGCGCGGTCGGCGCGGAATCCCCCACCGGCGAACCCATCAGCAGACCGCGCACGGTCTCGGTGACGGAGGTGACCGGTTGGTGCGTCGCGAAACCGCGCAGCCAGCTCGGCAGGGTCCCGGTCGGCACGAACGCGCTGCTCACGTAGGGCAGGAACATGAAGAAGAACATGAAACCGTTGGCCGCCTCGGGATTCGAGGCCAGCAGCCCCAGCGCGGCCGCGATCCAGGACAGCGCCACCACGAAGCAGGCCAGCACGCCCGCCACGGCCAGCCAGCGCAGCGGGTCCGCGGTCGGCCGGAAGCCGAGCGCCACGGCCACCAGCACCACCAGTGAACTGGTGAGCAGATTGCGCAGCACGCTCTCCAGCACGTGCCCGGTCAGCACCGAGTTGCGGGAGACGGCCATCGCGCGGAACCGGTCCACGATGCCGGTGTGGGTATCGGTGGCCACCGCCACCGCAGTCGCGCCCGAGCCGAATCCCGCGCACAGCAGAATGATTCCGGGCACGACGTAGTCGATATAGGAGCCGCCGACATTCATCGCGCCGCCGAATACGTACACGAACATCACCAGAATGCTGACCGGCACGGCGATGGTCATGATCATGGTGTCCGGACTGCGCAGGGTGTGGCGCAGATTGCGGCCGACCATGGTGGCGGAGTCCTGGGCGGAGTGCACGAGAGTACGCATTACGCAGCGCCTTTCACGGTATTGCCGGTGAGGGCGAAGAAGACGTCGTCGAGATCGGGTGTGTGAATGGACAAGTGGTCGATGGCCACGGCGTGATCGTCGAAATGGTCGAGCAGCTTGCGGATATCGCCGATACTGCCGTCCGAGGGCACCCGCAATGCCAGCCCCTCGCCGTCGATCGCGGCCACCGGCAGCGCTCGCGCGGCCGCCGCCAGCCCGCGCTCGTCGGCGAAGCCCAGCCGCAGGTGCCCGCCGGGCACCAGGCGCTTCAACTCCTCGGCACGCCCCTCGGCCACGATGCGGCCGCCGTCGAGCACCGCGATGCGGTCGGCCAACTGGTCGGCCTCCTCCAGGTACTGGGTAGTGAGGAAGATGGTGACGCCGTCGGCCACCAGGCCGCGGATCACCCGCCACAGTTCGCGGCGGCTGCGCGGGTCCAGTCCGGTGGTGGGCTCGTCGAGGAAGACGATGCGGGGCTGCCCCATCAGGCTCATGGCGATGTCGAGGCGGCGGCGCATACCACCGGAGTAGGAGCCCGCGCGCTTCCCGGCGGCCTCGGCGAGCTCGAACTGCTCCAGCAATCGCGCTGCACGCCGGGCGGTCTCGCGTGATCCGAGGTGCAGCAGCCGCCCCATGAGCCGCAGGTTCTCCGAGCCGGTGAGGACATCGTCGACCGCCGCGAACTGCCCGGTGACGCCGATGGCCGCACGCACGGCGCCGGCCTCGCGCACCGGGTCGTGGCCGCCGATCCGCAGCTCTCCCCCATCGGCGCGTTCGAGGGTGGTGAGGATGCGGACCATGGTGGTCTTGCCCGCACCGTTGGGGCCGAGCAGGGAGAACACCGTCCCGGCGGGCACAGTGACGTCGATGCCGCGCAGTACCGGCTGGTCGCCGAAGGCTTTGACCAGGCCGCTCACCTCGATGGCGGGCCCCGTTCCGGACGTGGTCATGGAGAGCTCCATTCGTAAACTGTGTATGCCATATACTCTGTTTATAGGCTACACAGTTTCTTCGATGCCGCAAGATGGAAACCGACACCACGACAGGAGGTCCGATGACGCCCGAGCCGCAAGCCCTGCCCAAAGCGGTGAAACTGCTCTGGGATCTGGACGAGGCGGGCAGCCGCGGCCCCCGGCGCGGCATGAGCCTCGAGCAGATCCTCGACACGGCCATGACCATCGCCGACACCGAGGGCTACGCGGCGCTGTCCATGGCGCGGGTCGCGAAGGAGCTCGGCTTCACGACCATGTCGCTGTACCGCTACGTCGACAGCAAGGACACCCTCGTGGTGCTGCTGCACGACCGGATCTTCGACCACACCCCGGAACTGCCCGCCGGCTGGCGCGCCGGATTGGAAGCCTGGGCCTGGGCCGAGTTCCACGCCATCCGCGCCCACGACTGGTGGCTCGACATCCCCATGACCACTCCCCCGCTCGGCCCGAACAATATGGCCTGGCTCGAGACCGGCATGAACGCCCTCACCGAGGTCGGCATCCCCGAGTCGCTCAAACTCCAGCTGCTGGTGAATCTCTCGATCTACGTGATCGGCCGCACCCGGTTCCTGCGCGACGCCATCCGCCAGACCGAGGAGCAGGACTACACCGGCATCCTCACCGCCGTCCTCGACCCGGACCGCTTCCCGGCCGTCACCAGCGCGCTCACCAACCGCGCCTTCGACAGCGACGACATGCACTGGGAGGAAGCCGATTTCGGGTTCGCACTGGACCGGCTGCTGGACGGCTACCAGGTCTTCATCGACGCGAACACCGGCGCACGGTAAGCCATCGGCCCACGTCCGCGCCCTAGCAGATTCCAGCTATATCAGCCCGAGAGCCTGACCGAAAAGATCTCTTGTCGCTACAGTCCCACGAAACTGCTTGACAGACAGGTGATTACAGTGAGGCTCGGATTCAGAGCGCTGGCGACGGCCGCGGTCGGAGCACTGTTCGCACTCTCGATGACCGGTGTCGCGGCCGCCCCCGCGAACGCGGTCGGCCTGCCCCCGTGCGGTCTGACCTGCGACGACCCCCTGCCGCCCGCCCCCGCCGGATGCTCGAGCGCGGCCACCGGCGGCACCCTCGCGCTGACCCTGCCCGACAAGAACGGGGTCAACCGTCCCTTCCGGCTGTTCGTGCCGTCCGGGCTGAGCGGCGCCGCGCCGCTGGTGGTCGCGCTGCACGGCGGCCAGGACAACCCGACGCACTTCGAAACCGCCACCGGCTGGACCACGGTCGCGCAGAGCAAGAAGTTCATCGTCGCCTACCCCCAGGGCGGCAAGAACGACGGCGCCGCGGACAAATGGGCCTGGGAGTTCAGCGCCTCCAACCCCGCCAACGACGTTCCGTTCCTGCGCAGCCTGGTCCACGCCATCGGCGACGACTACTGCGTGAACCCCAAGCGCGTGCACTTCATCGGACACTCCAACGGCGGGCAGATGACCTCCCGGATGGCGTGCTCCGCCTCGGATCTGGTCGCCTCGGCCGCGGTGTGGGCCGGGCCGAGCGGCGCGTGGGACGCCAATGACTGCCCGACCACCCGCAAGCTGTCGTTCGGCGTGATGCTCAACGACAACGACCCCATCGTGTGGCAGATCGTCGCCGAGCAGCATCGAGACCTGTGGCGCACCAAGGACAGTTGCGGAGCCACCCCGGCCTCGGAGACCGGCACCGCGGTGGTGAAGGGCGAGCGCTACTCGTGCGCGTCGGGCACCCAGGTGCTCTACCGGCTGTACCACACCACCGATGACGCGACGAAGGCTCACCTGTGGCCCACCCCGGGCTCGGCGGCCGCGACCGACGTCAACAACCGCATGTGGTCACTGCTGAACGCCAACCCGCTGCCCTGACGGCCGCGGCTCCGGGGTCCCGGCACGCGCGGGGCTCCGGGGCGACAGCGTGGCGGTGAGCACCGCAGCGACCGCGAAAAGCACTGCCACACAGGCCACCAGGCCGATCCAGCCGCCCGCCGCGTAGGCGATCCCGGCCGCGCTGCCGACCACCGCACTGCCCAGGTAGTACGCGAACATGTAGAGAGACGATGCGCCGCCGCGGTTCTCGGCCAGCGCGCCGACCCAGGCGCTGGCCGCGGTGTGCGCGCCGAAGAATCCCGTGGTGAGCAGCAGGATGCCGATCAGCACCGTGCTCAGGTGATCCGGGATGGTCACGGCCAGGCCGACCGCCATCAGCGCCAAGGACACGACCAGGATCCGGTGGTGGCCACGGCGATCGGCGAGCCGGCCCGCGTAGGCCGAGGCCGCGGTGCCCGCGAGGTACAGCACGAACACCAGTCCGACCACCGCCTCGGACAGACCGAAGGGGCGGTGGGTCAGCCGGTAGCCGAGGTAGTTATAGATCGACACGAAACTGCCCATGAGCAGGAAGGCGAGCGCGAACAGCGCGGCCGGGCGCGGAGCGCGCGCCTGCCGGGCGAGATCGCCGAGCAGGGTCCCGACACCGGCCGGACGCGCGGCGAATCCGCGTGAGGCGGGCAGGGTCCGCGCGAACCACACCGCGCCCGCCGCCACGGCCAGCGACACCGTCAGCTCCGCCCACCGCCACGACGTCAGCCCGAGTGTGAGCGACGGGATCAAGCGTCCGGCCAACCCGCCGATGCTCGTCCCCGCGATGTACACCCCCATCGCCGAACCCAGCCCGCTCGCGCCGACCTCCTCGGCCAGATACGCCATCGCCACCGCGGGCACCCCGGCCAGCGCGACACCCTGCACCGCCCGGACGGCCAGCAGCGTGTCCATGGTCGGGCACAACGGCAGCAGCAACCCGAGCGCCGCGGCCGCCATCGCCGACCCGATCAGCACCCGGGTGCGGCCGATCCGGGCCGACAGCACTCCCACCGGAATGATCGCCAGCGCAAGGAATCCCGTGGTCAGCGACACCGCCAGCGCCGCGTGCGCGGGCGGCACCCCGAACGCCGCCGACAGGCTCGGCAGCAGCGACTGTGTGGAGTACATGGCCGCGAAAGTGGTCAGCCCGGCCGCGAAAAGCGCTACGGTGACCCGCTTCTCGTGGGCTCCGGCGATCTCGGCGGACAGGTCCGCCCCGACCCGGTCCGCCACGGACACCCGTCCGGCCGAGTCCGCGTCGTCCGTCGCACGCCGGACCGGTGGGCGGCCATGGGACGCCGGGGGCGCGGCCGGTCCCGCTCGTTCCGTCGCGGCGAGTCGCGCGTCCGGCTCAGCGAGCGCACGCGTGAGCTCCGGATCTTCCGGCACGTCGATCGCCGGGCCGGTGGGCGCGCCGATCGGTCCTCGCGCGCTCAACCGCTGATCGGCGCTGGTCATCGGGTCCTCCCAGAATGGATCGGGTACGAGATCCAGGGTGCGTGACCGGTGCTTAGATCGGAAATGCATGATGGTCGTCAGGCTCATGCCATGGCTGTATATAGCGAGGAGGCGGTGTGCTCGGCGCGGATCTGGAGTGGTTCACGACACTCGCCGAAACCGAGAACGTGAGCGCGGCGGCCGACCGATTGCATCTGGCCCAACCGACGCTGTCGCGGATGCTCGCCCGGTTGGAGCGGCGGCTGGGCGCTCCCCTGTTCGATCGGCACGGGAAGCGCATCCGGCTCAACGAGTACGGCCGCCTGTACTACGAGCACGCGCGCCGCGCCCGCGCGGAACTGCGGGCCGGGGAGCAGGCGGTCGCCGACCGGGTCAATCCGGCCAAGGGGGTGGTGCGGCTGTCGTTCCTGCATTCCTTCGGCAGCCGGCTGGCGCCGGAATTGATCGCCGAATTCCGGCGCGGGGCCGGACGGGTCGACTTCGGGCTGTTCCAGGGCGCGGCCGAGGCGATCACGCGCCAGGTCCTCGACGGGGAGGCCGATCTGGCGCTGGTGTCGCCGCGGCCGAGCGAGCCCGGCATCGGGTGGCACATGCTGCTGAATCAGCCGCTGGTGCTGGCGGTTCCCGCCGATCATCGCCTGGCCGGGCAGCGCCGGACCCGGCTGAGCGAACTGGCCGACGCCGAATTCATCACCATGCATCCGGGATTCGGGATGCGGCGCATCTTCGACGACCTGTGCGCGGCGGCCGGGATCCGGCCGCGCATCGCCTTCGAGGCCAGTGATCTGGTGACGGTGCACGGACTGGTCGCGGCCGGACTCGGGGTGGCACTGGTGCCCGCCGAGGAACCGCCGCCGCCGGACCTGGCCGTGGTCCCGCTCGCCGACGCGGGGGCGTCACGCGATGTGGGGCTGATCTGGTCGGCGACCGCGACGCCGTCGGAGGCGGTACGCCGGTTCCGCGATTTCGCGGTGGACCGGGCGGCTCGCCGCCCCGCCCGCTGAGCCCGCGCACTGTCCCGGCGAGCCCACGCACTGTTACGGTTGCCGAACGGTAACTGTTCTGTCGCTTCGACTCCAGGGAGCCGCCCGTGCAGCGCTATCGCGCGGCCCTCGACACACTGGGCGGAGGCATCGCCGCCGCGGTCGCGGGCATGGCCTTGATCGTGCCCTACGACGCCGGGTGCGGCACCGACTCGTCCGTCATGCAGATGACGGTGCTGACCATCACCGTGCCCCGGGCCACCGCCACCGGCGCGGTGTTCGCCGTGGTGGCCGCGGTGCTCGTGCGCATGCTCGGCGACCGGACCGCGTGGGCCACCGGCGTGTGCGCGGCGCTGGTCCTCGCCACCGACCATCTGCTGGTCGCCTCCAGCTCCGCCACCCTGGCCACCGCCAACTTCCTCGACTCGCTCGCCGGCGGCGTGCTGCTCGGCGCGGCCGGGGCGGCGGCACTGCGGTACCGGCCGCCCGCCGTCGGCTACCTGCTCGGCGGGCTCACCGGTGTCCTGCTCGGACGCCACATCGAGACCATCGCCGCCGAGAACGGGAACCTGTCGGTGCTCGAACGCGCCTTCGTGGATCTGCCGCCGGACTGGCTGGCGGTGCTGGCGGCGGTACTGCTCGCGGTGTGCGCGGTGGTCTGCGGGCGGACCAGCACCACGCATCCGACGTCGGTGCAGCTGCCGTTCGCGCCGATCGTGGCAGCGGCGGTGGTGATCACGACCATCGCGGTGGCCTCCGAACGCCTCACCCCGGGCACCCACAGCTGGATCGCCATCACCGCCTGGCTCGTCGCGGTCGTCGCGGCCGCCCTGATCGCGGCCCTGTTGCTGCCGGGCCGCGACGGCACCCTCACGCTGCTCGCGGTGTCGCTCACCGCGACCGGCGGCGCCCTCGCGACCGTCCACGCCCATTGGAAACTCGCGCCGGTGCTCGCGATCCTGGCGCTCGGACTGTTCGCCGGCGTCCTGCTGCCCCGCCCGCAGCCGGTGGCCGCCGCCGCGGCGAGCATCGGACTGTCGGTCTTCGCGCTGCTGGCTTCCGGCGCGCAGCACCATGATTCGTGGGCCGCGCTGCTCGGCGCGTGCCTCTACGCGGGACTGGCCGGATACAGCTTCGGCGCGGTCACCACCCGCCTGGCCGCGAGCACCGTCCTGGCACTGGGCGTCGTGCTGGTCCCGACCGCGGCGCTCACCCTGCAATACCGGGGCTGCGACGCGCTGCCGTCCCTGCCCGATGGCGTCAGCACGGCCGGTGACCGCGCGGCGTGGACGGCCATCGGCCTGGGCGCCGGATGCCTGGCGGCCATGCTGGTGCTGCGCCGCCTGCGGCCGGAACGCGACGAGCCGTCGCAGCCGAAACCCCTTGCCCCCGAATCCGAGCGAACGGACTAGGCGACCCGGTACAGCCAGATCCGCGGCTCGGACGGCTCGCCGCCGGTGGACCAGGCATACGTGTGGGCCAGGCCGTCGCCGTGATAGCCGTGCAGGTAGTCGCGCAATGCGGTGCGGCCGCCGTGCCCGGACACGATGCCCCGCAGCACGATCGCGGTGAGGTCGTAGGCCTCGACGGCGTACGGGTTCGCGGCGGTCCCGGTGGCGTCGCGATACTCGTCGAGGAAGCGCTGGGTGGCGGGCCCGCACTGACACGCCACCAGGGTCCCGGTGGCCGCCGACCCGGCGGCGGACTTGAACGCGGGGTCGTAACTGCCGTCGCCGAGTACGAAAGTGGCTGTGACATCGGCTTTCCGAAGCTTCGCCAGCAGGGTCGCGGCGGCGGCCGGATAGCCCGCGTAGAACACCGCGTCCGGGTTCACGGCGGCGATGGCGGCCACGGCCTGCACGGTATCGCCGCCGAGATCGACGCTGACCTCGCAGGCCGGCACCGAGGCCGGGCCGAGGCCCTCCACCACCGCGCCCGCCAGCGACACCCCGAACCCACCTCCGCTGTCCCGGACCACGCAGACCCGCGAGAACCGGGCGGTATTGGTGAGGTATCGACCCAACGCCGGGCCCTCGGCATTGTCATTGGCCAGGCCGCGGAAGAAACCGCTCCACCCCGACTGCGCCAGCAGCGGATTCGTCGCGACCGGGGTGAGGAACGGCAGCCCGGCCGCGTCGAAGGTCTTCCCGGCGGCCATGACCTCCTTCGACAGCGCCGGACCGATCACCGCCACCACCGAGTCGTCGGCGGCGATCTGCTCGGCGACCCGCGCCGCCTTCCCCTGATCCCCGGCGGTATCGAACTCGCGCACCGTGATCGGGCAGACCTTGTTGCCGCCCTGCGGGTTTCCGCCCTTCACGAACTGATCGACGGCCAGCCGCACCGCACCCAGCACGGTGCGGCCGAGCGCGGCGTCCGAGCCGGTCAGCGGAAGCGCCGCCGCGATGGTCGCCGGGTCGCACGGCAGACGGCCGTCATTGGCGGGGTCGGCCACCGACACCGGCGCGACCACCTTGGCGCCGAGTCCGTCGATCTGGGTCAGCGGCACGAAACCCGGATACGTGGCCGGGTAGGGACCGGCCACGCTTGCCGGACCGGCGAGGCCGGACCGCCCGGAACCCTGTGCCGCCCAGATGATTCCCGCCGCCGCCGCGACGGCGACCACCAGCGCGCCGACTCCCACCGCCAGCCGACGACCGGACCCCACCCGGGCGGCCGTCACCGGCTCCGGCCGCGGTCGCGGGTCGTCGAGCACAGTGCGGTCGCCGCCGGGCGACATGGCGACGGTCGCGGCGGTGGCGCTTGTCGGCCCGATCCTCGCCGCTCCCGCCGTCAGCGGCGGTACGGTCGACTCCGAGACACCCGAAAGCGCCCGCGCCGCAGCGTCGGCGAAGTCCCGACAGGTATCGAACCGATCCTCCGGCCGCTTGGCCAGTCCCCGCGCGAACACCGCGTCCAGTGCCGTGGGCAGCTCGGGCCGCCGATCGGTCACTTTCGGCACCGGATGCTGCAGATGCCCCGCGACCATCGCGGCCGCCGTCTCGGCCTGATACGGCGTGGACCCCGTGAACAGCCGAAACAGGGTGCAGGCCAGCGAATACTGATCCGAGCGCTGATCCAGCGCGGCCCCCGACAGTTGCTCCGGCGAGGCATAGGTAATCGTCGCGGCCAGTGTCCCGGTCCGGGTGATCTGCGCGGAATCATCGCGCAACCGCCCGATTCCGAAGTCGGTCAGCAGAATTCGACGTTCCTGCCCGGCGGCGTCACGACCGAGCAGGATATTGGCGGGCTTCACGTCCCGATGGATCACGCCCATCGAATGCGCGTAGTCCAGCGCCTTGGCCGTCTCCCCGATGATCCGCACGGCCTCGGCGGCGGGCAGGGTGAACGGGTCGAGCGCGGAGGCGTCGCCGCCGTCCACGTACTGCATGGCGATCCACAGCCGCCCGCCCGACACGCCCCGATCGTGCACGCCCACGATATTCGGATGATCCAGCCGCGCAACGAGTTCGGCTTCCCGCTCGAACCGGGACCGAGTCTCGAGCTGGGTCACCAGCTCCCGCGCCAGCACCTTGATCGCCACCAGCCGTGGCAGCCGCGGATGCCGGGCGAGAAAGACCTCCCCCATCCCGCCCCCACCGAGCTTCCGCTCGATCAGATACCCCGCGAATTCCGTACCCGCACGCACAATTCGGCCCTTCACACCCCGCACATTCCCCCGAACCCTACCCGCTCGGACCCGCCGTCTCAGCTCCTCGGCACGGGCTCGCACGCCGCCCCGCGAGGGTTGGGTCATCGCCCGCGGCCGCGGGTACTCGACCGTCCGGCGCCTCGCGAGAGCCGACCCGGCGCGGGGGCCCCTCACCCTGTCCGGTTGCTCCAGGTATGCCCCGGTGTTGCCACGGCGAACGGGCTGGAGCAGGCTGAGAGGCGTCGGCGGCGTCACCCCGGGCGTCGCCCCCGCAACCGAGGAGGTGGATCGAACGTGTACGCACGCTCCAACACGATTCAGGCGCAGCTGTCCTCTATCGATGCCGGGATTGCCTTCATGCGCGATGAAGTGATGTCCGAGTTGGGCGGTATGCCCGGCTGGGTGGGTCTGTCGCTGCTGGTGGACCGGGAATCCGGCCGCTGCATCGTCACCACCGCGTGGGAGTCCGAGAACGCGATGCACGACAGCGCGAGCCGGGTGCGCCAACTGCGCAACCGGGCCCGGGACATCTTCGGCGGTGACGGCCCGCTCATCGAGGAGTGGGAGATCGTCGCCCTGCACCGCCTGCACCACGCGGACGAGGGCGCGTGCGCCCGCGTGACCTGGACCCGGGCCGACGCCGATCGCATCGATTCGGCGATCAATGTCTTCCGCTCGATGGCCATGCCCGCCATGGAGCAGATGGACGGCTTCTGCAGCGTCAGCCTGATGGTCGATCGCACCGCCGGGCGCGGCGTCTCCTGCGCCACCTTCGACAGCGCCGAGGCCTTGGCCCGGACCGCCCAGGAAGCCGCGGACATGCGGGCCAGGGCCGCCGAGCAGGCCGGCATCGCCGTCACCGAGGTCGCCGAGTTCGAACTGGCCCTCGCCCACCTCCGCGTCCCCGAACTGGTCTGACCCGCACCCCCGGATGGCGCGGTCGCCCCGGCCGCGCCACCCGGCTAATTTGGAACCCGTTTCAGCGGGCGGCGGCTTCCGGCCACCCGGCGATCGATGGGAGACGGGTATGGCGGGCAATGGCGGCGGTCGATTCGACGGCAAGGTCGCGGTGGTGACCGGAGCCTCCTCCGGCCTGGGCCGGGCCGTGGCGCGGCAGCTGATCGCGGGCGGGGCTCGCGTGCTGGGCGCCGGCCGAGACGAGGCGCGCCTGAAGGACACCTTCGACGGACCCGAAACCGCCTGGCACGCCGCCGATCTCGCCGATCCGACGGTGGCCGATCAGGTGGTGCGAGCCTGCGTCGACCGCTTCGGCGCCCTCGACATCCTGGTCAACGCCGCGGGCGCGCACACCATGCGCCACACCGGTCAGGTCACCGACGACGAATGGCAGCACGACCTCGCCGTCAACCTCAGCGCGCCCTTCTTCCTCTCCCGAGCCGCCCTCCCCCACCTGCTCGAACGCACCGGCTGCATCGTCAACGTGGCCTCGATCGCGGGTGTGGAAGGCCAGGCCTACTCGGCGGGCTACTGCGCCGCCAAGCACGGCCTCATCGGCCTCACCCGGGCCATGGCCCTGGAGTTCGACGGCGCCGGCATCCGCATCAACGCGGTCTGCCCGGGCGGCATGACCACGCCGATGCTCGAGAACTTCACCTTCCCCGAAGACCCCGATTACCAGCTCATCCTGAAGACCGCCAGCCCCCGCGGCCTCATGGAACCCGCACAGGTCGCCAACATCATCAGCTTCCTCTGCTCCGACGAAGCCTCCGCCGTGCACGGCGCCGTCTACACCGTCGACAACGGCAAGATGGCTCTCTAGGCAGACGAGTCGGCCCGGGCGACGGAGATGCCGTCGCCCGGGCCGATGCCGAGGTGGGTCGGCTTACTTCTTGCGGTCGCGCTTCTCGCGGACACGCACATTGACCCGGACCGGTGAACCGTCGAAGTTGAACTCCTCGCGCAGCTTCCGCTCGATGAAGCGGCGGTAGCCCGCCTCGAGGAAGCCGGTGGTGAAGAGCACGAACGTCGGCGGCCGGGTGGACGCCTGGGTGGCGAACAGGACTCGCGGGAGGCGGCCGCCGCGCATCGGCGGCGGTGTGGCGGCGATGACCTCCTTGAGCCAGTTGTTCAGGCGGCCGGTGGAGATGCGCTTGTCCCACGAATCCAGCGCGATCTCCATGGCGGGAACCAGCTTCTGGACCGCACGGCCGGTGTGCGCGGAGATATTGACGCGCTGGGCCCAGCGGACCTGGACCATCTCACGGTCGATCTCGCGCTCGAGCATCTCGCGCCGATCCTCGTCGACCAGATCCCACTTGTTGTAGGCGATCACCAGGGCGCGGCCGGTCTCGGCCACCATGGAGATCACCCGCAGGTCCTGCTCGGTGATCGGCTCCGAGGCGTCGATCAGCATGACCGCCACCTCGGCCGCCTCGATCGCGCCCTTGGTGCGCAGCGAGGCGTAGAACTCGTGGCCGGAGGCATTGCTCACCTTGCGGCGCAGACCCGCGGTATCCACGAAACGCCAGGGCTTGCCACCCAATTCGACCAGCGAGTCGACCGGGTCGACGGTGGTGCCCGCGACATTGTGGACCACCGAGCGCTCCTCGCCGGCGAGCCGGTTCAGCAGCGACGACTTGCCCACGTTCGGCTTGCCGACCAGCGCCACGCGGCGCGGACCGCCGGACAGGCCAGTGCCCTCGCGCGGCGTCTCGGGCAGCTTCTCGAGAATGATGTCGAGCAGATCACCCGTACCGCGACCGTGCGCGGCCGAGATCATGTACGGCTCACCGAGACCCATCGACCACAGCTCGGCGGCGTCGGCCTCGAGCTTCTGGTTGTCCACCTTGTTGGCGACCAGGATGACCGGAGTCTTGCTGCGCCGCAGCGTCTTCGCGACCGCCTCGTCCGCCGAGGTCGCGCCCACGGTGGCGTCCACCACCACCACGATGGCGTCCGCGGTGTTCATGGCGACCTGCGCCTGCCGCGCCACCGACTGCTGCAGGCCCTTGGCGTCGGGCTCCCAGCCGCCGGTGTCCTGCACCAGGAATCGGCGCCCGGCCCAGGTGGCCTCATACGAGATCCGGTCCCGGGTCACGCCCGGAATGTCCTCCACGACCGCCTCGCGGCGGCCCAGGATCCGGTTCACCAATGTCGACTTGCCGACATTGGGGCGGCCGACAATGGCCACCGTCGGCAGCGGAACGTGCTCGGCGTCCTGCTCGCCCTCGAATTCGGCGATATCCCAGTCGGATTCGTCCGACCAGATCCCATCGCCGGCGAAGGTGTCCTGCGTCACTGCGCGCCTCCCGCCGAAATCCGTGCGGCCACCACGCGATACAGCTCGTCGATGACCTCGTCCTTGTTCAGATCGCTGGTGTCGACCAGCTCCGCGTCCTCGGCGGGACGCAGCGGCGACACCTTGCGCGTCGAGTCCAGGGTGTCGCGGCGCTGCACATCGGCCAGCACACCCGCGAAATCGTCACCCCGCCCCTCGGCGATGTTCTGCGCGTTGCGGCGCTGCGCGCGGGCCTCGGCCGACGCGGTCAGGTAGATCTTCACGTCCGCGGCGGGCAGCACGGTGGTGCCGATGTCCCGGCCCTCCACCACGATTCGCCCCGCCGCCGCCGACAGCTCCCGCTGCAGCGCGACCAGCTGCTCGCGCACCTCGGGCACCGCCGACACCGCCGACACCGCCTGGGTGACCGCGTTGCCGCGGATCTCACCGGAGACGTCCTCACCGTCGAGCAGGATGACCTCCCGGCTCGGATCGGTGCCGATGGTCAGCGGCAGTTCCTTCACCGCGATCGCGATCGCGGAGGCGTCGTCCAGGTCCACGCCGCTGCGCAGCACGCGCAGCGTCGCCACCCGGTACATGGCGCCGGTGTCGAGGTAGCTGGCCTCGAGCCGGGTCGCCAGCATGCGCGACACGCTCGACTTGCCGGTGCCCGACGGACCGTCCATGGCCACGACCAGCTTCGCGGAACCGGTCAGGGCGCCGGCCGCATCGATCAGAGATCCCACACCGTTCACAACGACACCGCCTCGTAGAGCTTCCCGACCTCGTCCCGGCCCAGCACGCGCAGCGTGCCCGGCCGCTGATCACCGAGCGCGATCGGCCCGACGTGCGTGCGCACCAGCGCGGTCACCGGATGCCCGACGGCGTCCAGCAGGCGGCGCACGATGTGCTTGCGACCCTCGTGCAGCACCACCTTCACCAGCGACTTGCCGTTGCCGACCTCGAGCACCTGGAACTTGTCCACCGACGCGGGCCCGTCCTCGAGCTCGACGCCGTCCTTGAGCTGCTTGCCGACCTCACGATTGCGGACCTCGCCGTTCACGGTGGCCAGGTAGGTCTTGGACACCTCGAAGGAGGGGTGCATGAGCCGATGCGCCAGATCACCGTCATTGGTGAGCAGCAGCAGGCCCTCGGTGTCGGCGTCCAGGCGGCCGACGTGGAACAGGCGCTGACCGGCGGCGATCCGCTCGGCCACGATATCGCCCACGCACGGGCGGCCCATCTCGTCGGACATGGTCGACTGCCAGCCCTTGGGCTTGTTCAGCGCCAGGTACACCTGCTCGGAGCGGATCACCACACGCACGCCGTCGACCCGGACCACCGCGGTCTCGGGATCGATGCGCAGACCCTGCTCGCGCACGATCTTGCCGTCCACCTCGATGCGACCGGCGTCGATCATGTCCTCGGCCACGCGACGCGAGGCCACACCGGCCTTGGCGAGGACCTTCTGCAGGCGCTCACCCTCACCCCACGGCAGCTTCTTCGGAGTCCGCTCCTCGAAGTCCACGTGCTGGTGCCGGGCGGGCTTGGCATTGCTGATCAGCACGGGCGCGACGGTCTTGCGCTCCGGCTTGGGGGTCTTCTTCTTGCCGGCGGTGTTCGGCGACGTGTGCGGGGCCAGCGGGCGACCGCCGCCGATACCGCGAGACTGGTTGCCGCGCGCGGAGTTACCGCTCTGGCCGCCGGAGCCCGAGCCGCCGCGAGCGGGCGCGCCGCCGCGGGAACCGCTTGCGCCCCACTGGCTTTCGCCGCGGGGAGCGGAACCGCCACGCGAGCGATCGGAGTCACGACCGTACGAACCGGCACCGCTACGCGAACGATCGGAGTCACGACCGTACGAACCGGCACCGCTACGCGAACGATCGGAATCACGACCATACGAACCAGCACCACCGCGCGAACGATCCGAGTCACGGCCGTACGAACCCGAACCGCCGCGGGAGTCACCGCGGGAATTGCCACCCCAGGAGGGCGAGTCGCCGCGCGAGCCGCGCGACGTGGAGCCGCCACGGGCTCCGTCATAAGAAGTGCCGCCGGCAGCGGACCGGTCGTCTCCGGTCCGGCCTCGGGCGGCGCGGGAACCGCCGCGGGGCGGTTCGCTGCCACGTTTCCTACGATCCGGTGTGCCATCTCGGCGAGCGGGTGTATTCACGTTGTCCTAGTTTCAGTCTTCGGTGCCGAGGTCGATATCCGCCTCGGCCGGTTTCTTCAGCCTGGTGTACCGGGGGTCGGTCTCCAAGCTCTCGTTGATCTCGTCGATCAGATCGACGCCCGGGAGCAGCGGGGCCAACGGCGGCAGATCCGCCAGTGACGCAAGCCCGATCCGTTCCAGGAACAGCTCGGTGGTGATGTACAGAGTGCCGTTGGTCTCCGGGTCCGCTCCGGCCTCCGCGATCAGCCCCCGCGCCAGCAGGGTCCTGATCACGCCATCCACGTTCACGCCGCGCACCGCGCTCACGCGTGCTCGGGTAACCGGTTGACGGTACGCGATCACCGCCATGGTTTCCAAAGCCGCGCGAGTCAGTTTCGATCGTGCGCCGTCCAACAGCATACGTTCCACATAGGGAGCGAATTCCGTCCGCGTGTAGTACCGCCAGCCGTCGCCGACGAACCTGAGATCCATGCCACTGCGCCGCGCGGTCAACTCCGCCGACATCTCCCGCAGCGCCGCCTCGACCCGGACCGGGTGATCCCGCAATGCCGAGGCCAGCAGTTCCGTCGGCGCGGGCGCGTCGACCACCAGCAACATGGCCTCCAGCGCGGACCGGAACTCCGCCTCCGACAGCTCGTCCTCGTCGTCGAACTCCTGCGGATCGACCGCAAGAGCGGGCGGCGCGGCAACCGCCCCCGTATCCGCCGCTTCGGCGTCGGGCACTGTGACTTCGTTCGCAGCCGATGTGACCGCGTGCCGGGGCGCTGTGATTTCGGCCTCGCCCGGTGTGATTTCGACCGCTGTCGCGGTGATTTCGGCGTCCGGCGCGGACTCGGTGGTCTCGACGGCAGCCTCGGACGCGGGTTCGGCGGCGGCCTCGGACCCGGCCGCATCCGGTCCGGCCGCGCGGGCCTTGGCGGCCGCGGCCGCTTCGGCGATGATCTGCTCGGCCAGGGTCGGCCGGGGTGCGGGCTGGCTGCCGGCGAGCTGGTCCTGCACGTCGTCATCCATGTTGTGCACCTCGGTCACCCGTAGTCCTCTTCAATCGTCACCGGTTGGGCGGGTTGGTCCTCGAGCTCGCCGATCCAGCTGACGGACAGCGGGCCCAGCGGGTCGGGCTGGTCGAACTCGATGGTCTTGCCGCGGTAGAGCTCGAGCAGCGCGAGGAAGCGGGCCACGATCTGAATCGGCAGCTCGCAGTCGGCGCAGAGTTCGTGGAAGGTCGTCCAGCCGCCCGCGCCCGCGTTCTTGAGCATCTCCAGCACGAGCGCGGCCTGCTCGGCGATCGAGATGGCGTGGGCGTGGATGTGATCCAGCCCCACCCGCGGTCGCGGACGCGGCCGGAACACGGTGGCCGCGACCTCCGCGAATCCCGCGGCGTCCACCCCCAGCGTAACCTCGGGCAACAGCGCCAGATACCGCTCCTCCAGCGACACCGCGCGCGGATACCGTTGCAGCGCCGCCGCCTCCAGCTCGCCCAGCAGTTCCGCGACCTGCTTGAACGCGCGGTACTGCAGCAGCCGGGCGAAGAGCAGGTCGCGCGCCTCCAGCAACTCCAGGTCTTCCTCGTCGGACACCTCGCCCGAGGGCAGCAGCCGGGCCGCCTTCAGATCCAGCAGGGTGGCGGCGATGAGCAGGAATTCGGTGGTCTGGTCCAGGACCTTGTCCGCCCGCAGGCCCTTCACCTCGGACAGACGGGCGGTGAGTGCCTTGGTGTGGGCGATGAACTCGTCGGTCACCTTGTGCAGCGAGATCTCGGTGACATCCAGGCGTCGCGAACTGATCAGTTGCAGCAGCAGATCGAAGGGGCCCTCGAAGTTGGCCAGCTTCAGGTGGAATTTGCCCGCATTGTCCGAACTTTCGGATGCCGTAGCGACGTCCGCCGCCACAGCGCCGGACCCGGCGATATCGGACACCACCGACGAACCCGGCGCGGTCGCGCTGTCGGCGTTCGCGCCGGCCCCGGCGATGTCCGCGACGACACCGGCCGGGTCCTGCCCGGCCAGGTCCGCATCGACGAGGTCCGCACCGGCAACGTCCTCACCAGCGCCGACGATATCGCTCGAGACGGGCGACCCGTCCCCGGGCATGCTCGTGTCCGCGTCCGCGGGGTCGTGGCCGGACGCCGAGTCGAGAGGATCGTTCAACGGCCCGACCGCTGGATGACTTCCCGGGCCATGGCCCGATAGGCTTCCGCGCCACCGGATTTCGGCGCCCACGTGGTGATGGGCTCACCCGCGACGCTGGCGTCGGGGAAGCGGACGGTCCGCGAGATCACGGTGTCGTACACGAGGTCGCCGAACACCTCGACCACGCGCGTCATGACCTGGCGCGAATGCAATAGGCGGGCATCGAACATGGTGACCACGATGCCGTACAGGATCAGCTCCGGGTTCAGCCGGTCCCGCACCTTCTCCACGGTGTCGTTGAGCAGGGCCAGTCCGCGCAGCGAGAAGTACTCGCATTCCATCGGGATGATGACGCCGTCGGCGCAGGCCAGGGCGTTCACGGTGAGCAGGCCCAGCGACGGCTGGCAGTCGATGAGGATGTAGTCGTAGCGGTCGCGCAGCGGCGCCAGGGCGCGACCCAGGGTCTGCTCGCGGCCTACCTCGTTGACGAGCTGGATCTCCGCGGCCGAGAGGTCGATATTGCTGGGCAGCAGATCCATGCCGTCGACCTTGGTGTTCATCAGCACGTCGTCGGGATTCACCTTGCCGGGACCGACCAGCAGGTTGTGCACGGTCACGTTCAGATCGTGATGCGCCACACCGAGTCCCGCCGACAGCGCGCCCTGCGGATCCAGGTCCACCAGCAGCACCTTGCGCCCGTATTCCGCCAGCGCCGCACCGAGATTGATGGTCGAGGTGGTCTTGCCGACTCCGCCCTTCTGATTGCACATGGCGACGATCAGCGCGGGGCCGGTGTGGTCCGGTTCGGGCGGTTCGGGAATCTCGCGCAGCGGGCGTCCGGTGGGACCGACCTCTTTGCCGTCGGACACCACATCGGGTGCCTCCCACAGTGTTTGCGCGGCGGTTTCGATCCGCTGGCCCGCACCACCGGTAGTCGTCACGTCCGCTGCTCCTTCGACGTTCCTGCCCTTGCCCCGCCCACCGGCCTGGAATGGACGAAGCACCCGGCCGCGTGTGCGATCGGGTTCCTCCTAGACGCTACCGCCTGTTCGCGCGAGACCAACGTTCGGACACGCACCCTAAACCTGCACTTCAGACCCGGTACAGACGCCCGACCCAGGCCGAGGACCGGTCCGGGACGTCTCGTTGCACTGTGGCACAGCAGGTTACGGGTTCAGGGTCATGTTCCGCGCCCGAAGCACCGGATAAACCGGAATCGGCGGAATTGGAGGATACGGGTATGGCGCAACTGCGCCGCGAGCCCGGTCGGTGGAGTCCGGTTGAGGACAACGCGGTCTCACCGGCGCCCGTGGGCGTCCACGAGTGACATCCCGTGCGTGCCGGCGCGCCCGGACCGCGGACCGGGCGAGAGAGCCTCGGGGCGACAATGCCTTTCGAGACCCACGGCTTCCGGGACCCCACGGCACTCTCACCGGGCGCGCGGATGCGCGGTCGCCCAGACCTCGTGGAGCGTGCCGACCGTGACCAGGGTGTAGATCTGCGTGGTGGTCACCGAGGCGTGGCCCAGCAGTTCCTGCACGACCCGGACATCCGCGCCGCCGTCGAGCAGGTGGGTCGCGAACGAGTGGCGCAGGGTGTGCGGCGACACCTGCGCCGCGATCCCCGCGCGCTCGGCCGCGGATTGCAGGACCTGCCAAGCGGTCTGGCGGGACAGCCGGCCGCCGCGGTGGTTGAGGAACAGGGCGCTGTTGCCGCGGCCACGCGCGGAGAGATCGGGGCGGCCGCGGACCAGGTAGTTGTCCAGGGCGGCCAGGGCGGGACGGCCGATCGGGACCATGCGCTGTTTGCCGCCCTTGCCGCGCAGCACGACCGCGCGCTCGGCGGTGTCGATGTCGTCCACGTCCAGGCCGACGATTTCGGAGATGCGCGCGCCCGTGGAGTACAGCAACTCCAGCAGGGCCCGGTCCCGCAGCCCGCGCGGACCGTCGGCGATGTCGCCGCCGGCCGCGTCGAGCAGCCGCGAGATCTGGTCGTAAGGAAGGGCTTTCGGCAGCCTGCGGGCGGGCGTCGGCGGCTTCACCGGATGCGCCACATCCGCGTCGGTGATCCCCTCCGCCGTCGCGAACCGGTGCAGCCCACGCACCGCGACCAGGGCCCGCGACGCCGAGGACGCCGCCAGCGCCGGATGCTCGGCGTCGCCGGACCGCAGCGACACCATGTAGTCGGCTATGTCCGATTCAGCCACGCGCGCAAGCGTTTCCACCCCGCGCTCGGACAGGAAGTGCCGGTATCGTCCCAGATCGCGGCGGTAGGCGCTGAGCGTATTGCGCGCGGCACCGCGCTCGACCGCCAGATGGTCGAGGTACGCGTCGATCTGCCGCTTCAGCACGGGTCACATCATTGCAGCAGCCACCGACGAACTCCCCAGCCAAACCCCGGCAAACAGAACAAGTTTCCTAATCGGGATCTACTCCGCGTGCCCCCGTGCCTTACGGTCCAGGAAGGCGGTCGGCATGCCGGGCCACGGCGCGTCCGCGGGGCGCAGCACGGCCCCGGTGGCCCGAGCCGTCATCAGCGCGGTGACTCCGGCGACCGCGGTGGCATTGGTGATCTCCCCCGCCAGCGCGGCCTGCACGGCCTCCGCCAAGGGCATCCGCAGCAATTGGAGGTCGGCCTCCTCCATTTCCGGGTCAGGCCGGTCGGTTTCGTACAGCCCGGTGGCGAGATACACCCGCAGCGCCTCATCGGTGAACCCCGGCGACAGCGCCACATCCACCAGCACCGCCCACTCCCGCGCCGCCAGCCCCGTCTCCTCGGCCAGCTCCCGCTTGGCCGCCTCCAGCGGATCCTCCCCCTGCTTGTCCAGCAATCCGGCGGGCAATTCCAGCAACCGCCGCCCGATCGGATGCCGATACTGATTGATCAGCACCAGATTCTCGTCCTCGTCGAGCGCCGCCACCGCGACCGCCCCGTGGTGCTCGATCACCTCCCGCTCGGCCACCTTGCCGCCGGGCATGACCACCTGGTCCAGCCGCAGCGCGAGAATCGCTCCCGAATACACGGTGCGACTGGACAGAACATCGAATTCGTGTGAACCGGGAACCGGACCGGAGGACGTCATCCGAGAACCGTAGCGCGAATCACCGTGCCGCCAGGACACACCCGGCCTGCCGCCGACGCGGCCGTGGTACCTGCCACACCCCCGCCCCGTGGCGACTACCACCGCCCGGACGCGGCATGCCACACACCCCGCCCGGCGACGGCCGCCACCCCCAGTGCGCGCCACACACCCAACGCTGGGTGCACGCCACCGCCGAACGGGCGTCGAGTCGTGGCCGACCAGGTCGATGCGGCTGTGCGACCGGCCGTTCTCAGGCGGGACTGCCCGTCCACGAGGCGGCAATGCCTCACCACGCCGAATAGGAGGGCCGGTGCCAGGGCGACAGCGCTCCCCTATCTCGGGCAGCTGCCGACATGCGAAACCGCCCGGCGCGCTGGGCGCTCGGGCGGTTTCGGGCTTTCAGCCTCGGCGGAGAACTACTTGGAGACCTTCTCCGCTTCCGGCGCGGGGGCCTCGGCCGGGATCTCGACCGGGAGGCGTTCGGCGGCCTTGTAATCCAGCGCCGCCGAGATGAGCGCCGCGAACAGCGGGTGCGGGCGGGTCGGGCGGGACTTGAGTTCCGGGTGCGCCTGGGTGGCGACCAGGAACGGGTGCTGGTTCTGCGGGTATTCCACGAACTCGACCAGGTGGCCGTTCGGGGAGGTGCCGCTGAACTTCAGGCCGCTCTTGGCGATCTTGTCGCGGTAGGTGTTGTTGACCTCGTAACGGTGGCGGTGCCGCTCGGAGACCTCGGTCTCACCGTAGGCCTGCGCGACCAGCGAATCCTTCTGCAGCACAGCCGGATACGCGCCGAGACGCATGGTGCCGCCCAGGTCGGCCTCACCGGCCACGATCTGCTCCTGATCGGCCATGGTCGAGATGACGGGGAACTTGGTGTCGGGCTCGAACTCCGCCGAGTTGGCGTCCTTCATGCCCACCGAGCGCGCCGCCTCGATGACCACGCACTGCAGGCCCAGGCACAGGCCCAGCAGCGGAATCTTGTGCTCGCGAGCGAAGCGGATGGCGCCCACCTTGCCCTCGATGCCGCGGATGCCGAAGCCGCCGGGGATCAGGATCGCGTCGACATCGGCGAGGTGCGAGCGGGCGCCGGCCTCGGTCTCACACTCGTCGGACTGCACCCAGCGGATGTTCACCTTGGCCCGCGAGGCGAAACCGCCCGCGCGCAGCGCCTCGGTGACCGACAGGTAGGCGTCGGGCAGGTCCACGTACTTGCCGACCAGCGCGACGGTGACCTCTTCGCGCGGGTTGTGCACGCGGTCCAGCAGATCGCCCCAAACCGTCCAGTCCACGTCGCGGAAGGGCAGCCCGAGCTTGCGGACCACGTACGCGTCCAAGCCCTCCCGGTGCAGCACCTTCGGAATGTCGTAGATCGACGGCGCGTCCGGCGTCGAGATGCAGGCGTCCACATCCACGTCGCACATGAGCGCGATCTTGTTCTTCAGCGGCTGCGGCACATCGCGGTCGCAGCGCAGGATCAGCGCGTCGGGCTGAATACCGATATTGCGCAGCGCCGCCACCGAGTGCTGGGTCGGCTTGGTCTTGAGCTCACCGGACGGGCCCAGGTAGGGCACCAGCGTGACGTGCAGGAAGAAGCAGTTATCGCGACCCACCTCGTGGCGGATCTGGCGCGCCGCCTCGAGGAACGGCTGCGACTCGATATCGCCGACGGTGCCACCGATTTCGGTGATCACCACATCGGGCGCCTGCCCGTGCAGATCGGGACCGGTCATCGCGAGGATGCGGCTCTTGATCTCGTCGGTGATGTGCGGGATCACCTGCACGGTGTCGCCGAGATACTCGCCGCGACGCTCCTTGGCGATCACCTTCGAGTACACCTGGCCGGTGGTGACATTGGCGTCCCCGGACAGATCGCGGTCCAGGAACCGTTCGTAGTGGCCGACGTCGAGGTCCGTCTCCGCGCCGTCCTCGGTCACGAACACCTCACCGTGCTGGAAGGGGTTCATGGTGCCGGGATCGACGTTCAGGTACGGATCCAGCTTCTGCATCGTGACGCGCAGACCGCGCGACGTCAGCAGCTGACCGAGGCTGGAGGCGGTCAAACCCTTACCGAGTGAAGAGGCGACACCGCCGCTGACGAAGATGTGTTTCGTGGCCGCGCGCGCCGGAATCCGTGAATTACCCACGGGTCTTCACGGTAACACGGATTGTGGAGGCTGATCGCATGCCACGCGTGTTCGGTTGCCCGCGATCGACTCGGTTCCGCGTGTCGCGGGCAACCTTTCCGGTGCTCGGCGTTGGCTTTGTGTTCACCGCGGTCAGTGCGGCATGGCGGCGACTGTGAGCGAGGTCGCCTTCGCACCCGTGCCGTAACGACCGGTACCGCCGTTCAGCTGCTCGGTGAGCCCGAGCACGGTGGTGATCCGCCCGATCTCACGATCGGCGTTGTCGACGGTGGTGACGGCCGCCAGCCCGAGCTCGGAACGGGCCACCGCGATCGCGCCCGGCCCCTCGGCGGCCCCGTAGCGACCCGCCAGCACCACACCGCCACCGTGGGACCGCAGCGCGCCCGCGAAGCGGGCGATGATCGTGCCCCGGTTGTTCTCCTCGGCCCGCGCGCCGTCCCCGGTGACCACCACGGCCAGCTGGGCGGGCTGCACGTCGCCGGCGGGGTTCAGGAAGCCGCCGCCGCGCAGCGTCTCCACAGCGAGGCCGCGCTCCTGCTGGGTGCCGCGCGGCTGCCCGCTCCCCGGATCGAGAAGCAGCACCTGCCCGAGCAGATCGCCCGCAAGGCTGCCCTGGTCGACGGCGTCGACCTCGAGCTGCGCGCCCGCGGGCACCATATTCACCAGCGCGGTGCGCAACCGATCGCCTTCGGAGGAGTCGGTGAACGCGCCGGTGAGCCCGACCCGCCCGGTGACCGCGGCCCCGGCGGTGGTGAGCGCCGCGCTGACCGCGTCGACATCGCCGCTGTCCGCGTCGGGCGTGGTGAAGATCAGAACCGACCGATTGGCCAGAGCCCCGGTCAGCAGCTTGCCGGACGCGCCGGACAGGAAGGCGTCGGCCGCCTTCACCTGTTCGGTCAGCCGTCCGTTCTCGGCTCGCAGGTCGCCGACCTGCTGCCGCTCGCCTGTGCCGGAGAACAACCCGTTGCCTTGCGCCCGGGTGCCCAGCACCACGCCCACCGCCAGGGCCAGGAATACCGCGGCGATCGACATCGCGTGGTGGCGAAAAGAAATCATTCGGTCCTCTACCTCTGCCGGTCCAATAGCCGCTCCACCCAGTGCCATCCGCGATCCCAGGTATCGGAAATCCAGGTCACCGCTTCGCCGCCCATGTGCGTGGCCAGCACCGCGACCACCAGGGCCACCAGCGCGGCCAGCACCACCAGCGCGATCGCCCAGCCGGAACCCTGGTGCCGGTACAGCGAGGCCACGGCCTTGGCGTCCATGAGCTTGGTGCCCATCTTGAGACGGGTCAGGAAGGTCGCCGGATTGGAGTCGCGGCGACCGCGGTCGAAGAAGTCGTCCAGCGAGGCCGCCGCGCCGACGGTCACGATCAGCGACGCGCCGTGGTGGTCGGCCAGCAGCAGCGCCAGATCCGAGGGCGCGCCCGAGGACGGGAAGGTGGTCGCGCCGATGCCCAGATCCTGGATGCGCTCGAGCCCCTTGGCGTGGCCGTCGGTGTCGGCGGGCAGGATCACCTCGGCGCCGGATTTGAGCGTGGTGGCGGTGATCTCCTCCGGATCGCCGACGATCAGGTCGGGGCGATACCCGTGGCGGGTCAGGGTGTCCGCGCCGCGGCCCACGCCGATCAGGATCGGGGCGTACTCCTTGATGAACGGCTTGATGCGCTTGAGGTCCTCGATGTGCTCGGGACCGTCGGCCACCACCACGACATGCCGCTTCTTCATCTCGACCTCGACATCGGGCACGCCGATGCCGTCGATGAGCAAGGAGGACTCGGTGCGGATGAACTCTATGGTGTTGCCGGAGAACGCTTCCAGGTGGTCGGCGAGCCCGTTGCGGGCCTCGATCATGCGCTCGGCGATGGTCGCCTCGGTGAGTTCGATGCCCTCCACGAGGGCCTCGGGCTCCTTCTTGGCGAGCTTGTCTCCGTAGACCACACCGCCCTCGACGCGCACCTTGGTGCCGTCCTTGATCTTCTTGAACACGTCCGAGCTGACCGCGTCCAGCAACTGAATGCCGTTGGCCACCAGCACTTCCGGTCCCAGGTTCGGGTACCTCCCGGAGATCGAGGGTGAGGCGTTGACCACCACCGCGACCTGGGCCTCGACCAGGCGGTCGGCGGTGAGCCGGTCGAGGTCGCACTCGTCGAGGACGACCACATCCCCCGGGCCCACGCGCTGCAGCAAACGCCTGGTATTGCGGTCCACCCGGGCCATCCCGGTCAGACCCGGCAGCGTTTCGGTATTGCGCGACAGCAGGCCCATCATCTTCATAGCGACCGATGATCGCCCCAAACCCTCAACCAATGATGGAGGCGCGCCGGTCAGCATCGTCATTCGATCGCCGAAATGTTGCTCGAGTCCCGGCGGCCGCAGGTTGTCCGGTTCGCGGCTATCTTCTTACCGGCCGGTAAGGATATGCTCCGAGCACCGGCACGAAAGGAGACAATGCCGTCATGGCCAGCACCACGGTCGACACCGTCATTCCCGCCCCCCGCGACGTCGTGTACAAACTCTTCTCCGAGCGCGACAGCCTCAATCCCTTTCTGCCCATCAAGATCTCGCTGAAGAAGCCGGGCATCGGCAGCCCGTCCGGCGTCGGCGCCCAGTACCAGCTCGGCATCGCCGGCATCGGCCCGACCGAGGAGACCACCGAGCTCGTCCCCGGTGAGCGCATGGTCTACCGCGTCATCGCGGGCGCCCCGGTCAAGCGGCACGTCGGCACCATCGCCTTCTCCGACGCTCCCGGCGGCACCCGGGTCGTCTACACCATGGAATCCGAGCCGAGCCTCCCGCTTCCGGCCCAGATCCTCGAGCCCGGCCTGCGCGCCCTCACCAACGCCCTCATCGGCGGCGTGCGCAAGGCCGTGAAGTAGGACCGGCGCGACGAACGCACGAAAAACCGGCCGGACCCTGTCGGGTCTCGGCCGGTTTTCTGTTCGGGGACGCGCTATTCGCCGGAGGCGGCCGCGCCGACCTTCTCGGAGTGCGCGGTGGTCAGCAGCTCCCACGCGTGCGCGCGACCGGTCTCGGTGTCGCCCATGCCCGCCAGCATCCGAGCCAGCTCCACGACCCGTTCGTCCTGGGTCAGCGCCTTCACACCCGACTTCACGGCCTGACCGTCATCGAGCTTGTCGACCACCAGGTGGGTGTCGGCGAAGGCCGCCACCTGCGGCAGGTGGGTCACGACGATGACCTGATGGGTGCGCGCCAGACGCGCCAGGCGACGACCGATCTCGACCGCCGCACGACCACCCACACCGGCGTCGACCTCGTCGAACACCATGGTGGTGCCGTGCTCGGAACTGGCCAGCACCACTTCCAGCGCCAGCATGATGCGCGAGAGCTCACCGCCGGAAGCGCTGCGGCTCAACGGCAGCGGATGCGCACCGGAGTGCGCGGCCAGCCGGAACTCCACCTCGTCGACACCGGTCGATCCGGCGTGCAGTTCCTGGCCGTCGATGACCAGCGGCGCCGAATCCTGTACGCCCGCCAGGATCGGACCGACTCCGACCTCGAGCCGGGCGCGGCCCATGGCGAGTCCGCCCAGTTCGGTGCTCACCGCACTGGCCAGCTTGCCGGCGGCCTTGCCGCGCGCGGCGGTCAGCTTGCGGGCGGTCTCGCGCACCTTCTCCGCGGCGGTCTCGACATCGGCGGCCAGCGCGGCCAGGGCCTCCTCGGACACGTCCAATGAGGACAGCCGGGTGCGCGCCTCGTCGGCCCACTTGATGACGCCGTCGATATCGGGCGCGTACTTGCGGGTCAGCGTCTTGAGCTCGGCCTGCCGGGTCAGCATGGACTCCAGCGCGCCCGGATCCGACGGCAGATCCGAGAGATAGGAGCTGAGTTCGGTGGTCAGGTCCACCACCACCGAAATCGCCTCGCCCAGACGGGGAGCCAGCGCCGTCAGCTTCGGGTCGTCGGAGGATTCGATGCGCGCGCGAGCGGTGCCGAGCAGATCCAGCGCGCCCGCCGCCTCGCCCGGCGAATCCGCCGGACCGGCCAGCGCGTCGTGGGCGATGGAACCGGCCTCGCGCAGCGAGTCCAGATCCGAGAGCCGCCGCACCTCGCCGACGAGATGCTCGTCCTCGCCGGGTTCGGGTGCGATGGCGTCGATCTCGGCCAGCGACTGGGTCAGATGATCTGCTTCCAGCGCCAGCTCGCGGCTGCGCGCGGTGCGCTCCAGCAGCTGATTGCGCTTGTCCAGCCAGGCCTTTCGCGCCTTCTGGTACTTGGCCAGCAGCGGGGCCACCGCGTCGGAGGCGAACTGGTCCAGCGCGTGCAACTGCTGGTCCGGGCGCTGCAACCGCAGCTGGTCGTTCTGGCCGTGCACGGTCAGCAGCGGACCGGTGAAATCCGAGAGCACCGAGGCGGGGACGGACCGGCCGCCCAGGTGGGCGCGGGAGCGGCCGTCGCTGCCGACGGTGCGGACGGCGATGATGCTGCCGTCGTCATCGCGTTCGGCCCCGGTGGATTCCAGCACCTCCTCCACCTCGCCGAGTGCACCGTCGTGCACCTCGTCGACGGTGAAACGCCCCTCCACCACGGCTCGCGACGCGCCCAGGCGTACCCGGCCCGCGTCGGCGCGGGCGCCGCTGAGCAAATGCAGGCTCGTCACCACCATCGTCTTGCCCGCACCCGTCTCACCCGTCAAAACGGTCAGACCTTCGTGGAATTGTGCGGTGGCGGTGGAAATTACGCCCAGCCCGTCAATCCTGATCTCTGTCAGCACTCGTGCTCTCCGTCCGCTGTCGGCCTCTCCAGCCTGTCACGGGCAACTGGAATTTGCGCACCATCCGATCGGCGAACGGCGCGGAATCGAGCCGAACCCACCGCACCGGTTCGGTCCCGCGGACCGTCTCGACCCGGCCGCCCCGCGGCAGTGCGAGGGTGCGTCGGCCGTCGAGAAAAACAATCGCGTCGTGTCCGGTCGCCACCGTTTCCACCGCGATCAGCGAATCCGGGCTGGTCACCAGGGGTCGCGCGAACAGGGCGTGGGCATTGGACGGAATCACCAGCAGCGCTTCGAGTTCCGGCCACACCACCGGACCGCCGGCTGAGAACGCGTATGCGGTGGACCCGGTCGGCGTGGCGACGAGCACACCGTCGCAACCGAACGCCGACACCGGGCGGCCGTCGACCTCGAGGACCACTTCGAGCACGCCCATGCGGGCCGCGTTCTCGATGCTGGCCTCGTTCAGCGCCCAGCCGCGTTCCACGACCGTGTCGTCGACGCGCACGGAGACGTCGATGGTCATCCGTTCCTCGACGGTGTAGTCGCGCCGCACCACCTGCGAGAGCGCCTCGTCGAGGTGTTCGGCCTCGGCTTCGGTGAGAAAACCGATGCGGCCCAGGTTGATTCCGAGCACGGGCACCGATGCGGCGCGCGCGAGTTCGGCCGCGCGCAGGAACGTGCCGTCGCCGCCGAGCGCGAGCACCATCTCGGTGCCGACCGCGGCGACCAGGTCATGCGTCATCACCCGCATCGGGTAGCCGTTGGAGGTGCCGTCGTCGTCGAGGTCGAAGCGGGTGCTGTAGGCCTCGTCCTCGAGCACCCGCAGCCCGATCCCGGCCCCGCACAGGATCTTCGCGACCCGATGCGCGGTATCGGTGATCTCCGGGCGTCCCGGGTGCGCGACCAGCAGCACTTCCCTGGCCGGGCTCGCCGCGTTCACTGTGGACCCTCCTGCACCGCACGCTCGATCAGCGCCGCCACACGCGCCGCCTCGTCAGCATCGTAGGCGGCCGCTCCGACGCCGGTCGCCACCGGTTCGGCCGCATCCGGCTCGACCGGCGCGGACTCCTTGCGCAGCCACAGGAAATACTCGACGTTCCCCGACGGACCGGGCAGCGGGCTGGCCGTCACGCCGCGCGTGCGCAGCCCGAGGGCCGCTGCCGCGGCGGCGACTTCGCGCACCACCTCGGCGCGCAACGCCGGATCCCGCACCACGCCACCGGAACCCACCCGTTCCTTGCCCACCTCGAACTGCGGCTTCACCATCGGCAGCAGGTCCGCGCCCGGCGCGCAGCAGGCCGCCAGCGCGGGCAGCACCAGCCCCAGCGAGATGAACGACAGGTCCGTGACCACCAGATCGACGGGGCCGCCGATGAGTTCGGGCGTCAGCGCCCGCACATTGGTGCGATCGTGCACCTGGACGCGGTCGTCGTTCTGCAGCCGCCAGATCAGCTGGCCGTAGCCGACGTCGGCGGCCACCACCTCTTTCGCGCCCTTCGACAGCAGCACATCGGTGAAACCGCCCGTGGACGCGCCCGCGTCCAGACAACGCTTGCCGTCCACCGACACGCCCTGCGGCTCGAACGCCTCGAGCGCGCCCAGCAATTTGTGCGCACCCCGCGAGGCCCACTGCACCTCGTCGGGCTGCTCCCGCACCAGCAGGGGGGTGCTCGTTTCGACTCCGGTCGCCGGTTTGGTGGCGACCGACCCATTGATCAGGACGCGGCCCGCGTTGATCAGCTCGACCGCGTGTTCCCGCGACCGCGCCAATCCGCGGCGAACCAGTTCCGCGTCCACCCGCGCGCGCCTGGCCACCTCAGATCTTGTCCACCGTGGCCAGCGCCTGCACCAGTACCTCGTGCGCCTGCTCCAGAATCTTGGCTCGACGCACGATGTCGGTGCCCTCCGAGTGCACGCTCGGCGCGCCCGGGAAGCCCGGATTCGGCGCGCCCGCCGACAATTCGGCCAGCAGCGCGTCCACCTCGGTCCGGACCCGATCCGGGTCGGCGAACTCCTGATTCGCGCCCGCCAGATGCTGTCCCGGCAGCGGCGCGCCCGGGCGGGGACCCGGCATACCGGGGTGCGCTCCGGGCGTGCCGGGATGTTGTCCCAGCACGGGAATCTGCGGTCGAGGCGTGGGCATAGTCATCGTGGCGATAACGCTACCCGAACCCGCATTCGAACACACGTACCCCGCCGCATCCCGATCCGACCGCCGACCGGGGCGGCCGTGCCGGCCACCATCGGGGGCGGCTGACAGGATGAGGCAAATGGACAGCGACTTCGAGGAACTGATCGCCGAGGCCGACGCGGCCCCGGTGGACGGGTGGGATTTCTCCTGGCTCGACGGGCGCGCCACCGAACAGCGGCCCTCCTGGGGATACCAGCGGCACCAGGCGACGCGACTGGCGGCCGCGCGTGCCGCCCTCGATATCCAGACCGGCGGCGGCGAGGTGCTCGCCGAGGCCGCCGTCTTCCCGCCGACCATGGTCGCCACCGAATCGTGGCCGCCGAATCTGGCCCGGGCGACCCGGCTGCTGCATCCGCGCGGCGCGGTGGTGGTCGCCGACCCGGACGAACCGCCCCTGCCGTTCGCCGGCGCGGCCTTCGATCTGGTGACGAGCAGGCACCCCGCCACCGTCTGGTGAAGCGAGATCGCGCGCGTTCTCCAACCCGGCGGCGCCTACTTCGCGCAGCATGTCGATCCGGCGAGTGTGTTCGAGCTCGTCGAGTACTTCCTCGGACCACAGCCCGACGCCCGCCGCCTCCGTGATCCCGGCACCGAGGCCGACGAGGCGCGGGCCGCGGGGTTGGAGATCGTGCAGGCCCGGCCGGAACGACTTCGCGTGGAGTTCAACGACATCGGCGCGGTGGTGTACTTCCTGCGCAAGGTCATCTGGATGGTGCCCGGGTTCACCGTCGCCGAGTATCGGGACCGTCTGCACGACCTGCATCGGCAGATCGTGCACGACGGCCCCTTCGTCGCGCATTCGGCACGAACCTTGTTCGAGGCGCGAAAACCGTTGTGAGGCTGTATCCCTCGCGGCGTGCTAGATGGAGCGGATGGTGATCGCGCGGCCGGGCGCCTTGGCCAGACGGTCGGCGATCACCTCGGCGATATCGCCCTCCCCCGGCACCACCGGTTCGAGGTCGGCCACCGGATGGTTCAGGGCGTCCAGGGATTCGGCGACATAGGTCGGCATGCGATCGGCGGGCTGGGTGCGCAGATCCTTCAGCGTGCTCACGCCCGTGAGAACCATGAACGACTCCAGCCCGGTGGTGTGCGCGCCGTCGATATCGGTGTCGAGGCGGTCGCCGACCACCAGCGCGTCACGGGTGCCCGCGCGTTCCAGCGCGTCCTCCATCAATGGTGCGTACGGTTTGCCCGCCACAATCGGCTCCAGTCCCGACGCGTGCCGCAACGCCGCCACCATGGACCCGTTGCCCGGCGCCAGACCGCGTTCGGTGGGCAACGTGGCGTCGGTATTGGCGGCCACCCACAATGCGCCCTGACGCAGCGCGTAGGCGGCCTCGGCCAGATCCGGCCAGCCCGTCTGCGGCGAATGGCCCTGCACCACCGCGCTCGGCAACGCGCCATCGAAGCGACGGATCGCCTGCAGGCCCACGTTCTCCACCTCCGACATCAGGTCGTCGGTGCCGACCACGAGCACAGTGGACCCCGGCGGGATCCGCTGCGCCAGCAGCCGCGCGGCCGCCTGCGCGCTGGTCACCACCTCGTCCTCGTGCGCGTCGAAACCCAGTTCGCGCAGATGCAGCGCCACCGCGTCCGCCGAACGGCTCGCATTGTTCGTGACATACATCAGCCGCTGCGCGGGCGCACCCGCCGACAGCGCTTCCGGCGCACCGGGAATCCGCTCGTGGCCGCGGAACAGCGTCCCGTCCAGATCCAGTAGCAAGGCCTCGAACCGGTCCCGCAATCGCATTACGCCGTCCCTCTCACTGTGCACAGAAACAGAAACGACCGTGCGGCTGCGCTGTGGCGCTGCCGCACGGTCGAGTTCACTTGCCGGTCCTAGTTCTCGGAGCCCTCGGCGGGCTTCGCCGACTTCTCCGGTCCATCGTCTTCGGAATCCCGCTCCGCCGCAGCCGAATCCGATTCGTCCTCGGCGTCTTCGACATCCTCGTCGAAGGCCGCGGTCCAGTCCGCGCCGTCGGCGTCACCCTCGCCGGAGAGTTCGGCGGCACGCTCCTCGGCGTCGGTCTCGCCGTCGTGGTCCGCGGACGCCGAGTTCATGAACCAGGTCAGCGCCTCGTTCTCGCGACCGGCGGCCAGCAGCGCCTCGGCGTAGGCGTAGAACAGCCGCGCGGCGGCCGAACCCGAGCGTGCCGGATCCAGCTCCGCGGTCTGCAGCGTCACCACGGCCTGGTCGAACTGCCCCAGGTCCATGCGCGCGCCCGCCACCACGATGCGCAGCTCGGTCGCCTCGTCGCCCTGCAGGGCGCGGGCCTCATCACTGCGGCCCAGCTCGATGGCGCGCTCCGGACGGCCCAGACCGCGTTCGCAATCCGCCATGACGGCCAGCAGGCCCGAACCACCCGACATGCGCCGCGCGGTCCGCAGCTCCGACAGCGCCTCGGCCCACTCACCCGCGTGATAGGCCGCGACACCGGCGGTCTCGCGCACCACGGCGATCCGGCCGGCCCGCTGCCGGGCCGCCCGGGCGTGCTCGAGCGCCAGCTCCGGATCCTCGTCCAGCAGCTGCGCCACCATCACCAGGTGCCGGGCCACCGTCTCGGCATTGCTCTTGTCCAGGCTCAGCAGATCGCGCCGCACCGCCGGCTCGAGATCGGAGGGCTGCACGTCGTCCGGCAGGCCCGGCTCGTCGGGACGACCCGACCGCCGCTCGCCCGGCCGGCCGCCACCGGCCCGCGCGCCTTCGCCGCCCCGGCGACGGTCCGCACCGCGATCGAACGACCGCTCGCCCGAACCGGTCCCGGTCTGCTCGAAATCCTTGTCCTCGCGGGCGGTCTCACCACCGGTCGCGTCGACCTCGTCGCGCGCGAAGCTCCGCTTCTCCTCACGCGGACCACGGTCGCGATCGAATCCCCGTCCGCCACCACGGTGCTCGCCGCCGCGGTTGAACCCGCCCTCGCGACGATCCTCCCCACGACCCCGGTCGAATCCGCCTTCACGACGCTCGCCGCGGTTGAAGCCACCCTCACGACGGTCACCACCGCCACGGTTGAAGCCACCCTCACGGCGCTCCCCACCACGATCGAAACCGCCCTCACGACGGTCACCACTGCCACCACGGCTGAACCCGCCCTCGCGGCGCTCGCCACCACGGTTGAACCCGCCTTCACGGCGGTCACCACTGCCACCACGGCTGAAGCCACCTTCACGACGGTCACCACCGCCGCCGCTGAAGCCACCCTCGCGGCGCTCCCCGCCACGGTTGAACCCACCTTCACGGCGGTCACCACCGCGATCGAAACCGCCCTCGCGACGATCGCCGCCGCCACCACGGTTGAAACCACCCTCACGGCGGTCACCGCCCCGATCGAAACCGCCTTCACGACGATCTCCGCCGCGGCTGAAACCGCCCTCACGGCGCTCCCCACCACGATCGAAGCCACCCTCGCGACGACCACTGCCGCCACCACGGTTGAAGCCACCTTCGCGACGGTCACCACCGCCACGGTTGAACCCGCCTTCACGGCGTTCGCCACCGCCACGGTTGAACCCGCCTTCACGGCGTTCGCCACCACGATCGAAGCCGCCCTCACGGCGCTCCCCACCACGGTTGAAACCGCCCTCGCGGCGGTCACCGCGGTCCCGGTTGAATCCACCGTCGCGGTCGCCGCGGCTGTAACCGCTCCGGCTGCCGCCGTCACGATCGGAGCCGGTCCGGCCCTCGCCCCGATAGCCGCCGCGATCGCGGTCGCCCTCGGAGCGGTTGAAACCGCCGCGTTCATTGTCCTTGCCGCGGTTGAAGCCGCCGCCACCACCGCGGTTGAAGCCGCCTTCGCGGCCGCCGCCGCCCTCGCGACGCGGACCACCGCCGTACGACGGCCGGCCCTGGTCCCGGCGTCCGCCGTCCTCGCGTCGACCGTAGCCGCCCTGTCCGGATCCACCGTCATTGCGGCGGAAGGGTTTGCGGCCGTCGTTCTGCTCCGCCACGGTGATCCCTCTCTGTACTTTGTAGCCTGCGGTACCCGGCCACGGCGCTGGAGAGCGCGTGAGGAGGGCGGGTGGGCGATCCACCTACCCCAAATTCAATCACGCTGCCTCGAGCGTCAACGCAGCACCGGGTGCTTAAACGCCGATAAGGGGACCCAAGAGGGTCCCCTTATCGCGAAGGATGTTCCGGCGGTGTCCTACTCTCCCACACCCTGTCGAGTGCAGTACCATCGGCGCAGGTGGCCTTAGCTTCCGGGTTCGGAATGGGACCGGGC